>CP011210.1 GCA_001029675.1 Candidatus Beckwithbacteria bacterium GW2011_GWC1_49_16 | reverse complement strand
ACTAAAGCAACTTCGCCCCGGAGCCGATCTGATCACGTCGCACCTCTTTCACTCCTTCAAGCCTTCTTAGTCTCGCCGTCAACCTGACTTCATCGCGCGGGCGGCAAAAAACAAACACATTCTGGCCGGTGTTAACCGTAAAGTAACTTTCTAAACCCTGCCGCCGCCATTGCCTTACTGCCTGCATTACCCTCACCGTTTCCGGCAACCAGTAGACTAAGGGCGGCCGTTGCGTCAACATCACCGCGTGCATATTTAAACAGTCCTCTTCCATAATTTGACCCAGCAAGGAAAAATTCTTTTTGGCTATTGCTTGCTTGATCTTGGTAATTTTTGCTGGAATAGCGGCAACCCTCGCCTTATAAAACGGACTGGTAAAGGCCATTTTCTGACCTGCGGTGGAGCTGACCTTCTTTTTTTCTTGACTTAAAATCACCACCAAAATTCTCAAATCCCAATGGTTGGTTGGAAAAATGGTCTTTGAATAAGAAGTTTTATCATTACCTTTAACCCACTCGACCCAACCATCAGGAATACTCCGGCAGGCCGAACCAGAAGCTAGTCTAGCCAAACGACTTAAGTCTTTAGTTTTAAGTTTTAAGTTGGCGGCAGCAGTCGCCGCCAGAGTCAGAGCGGCCATTCCCGAAGCCGAAGAGGACAATCCTACCGAGGCCGGAAAATTGTTTTTGGTTTCGACCCGGGCTTTTAAATTAAACTTGGCAATTTCTCTTACTCTGTCTAAATGTTCAACCATTCTATTATCAGCAATGTCTGCAGTTAAGTTTTTATCCCACTCGACCGTAGTCGTTGTACCCAAATTAGTTAAATTTACCGATAGTGAACTATTGGCCGGCAATCTTAAGTCAGCATCGGCTTTACCCCAATATTTGATCGCGGCAACATTGACCGGTGCAAAAGCAGTCGCTTTCATAAAGCTAATTTTACCTTTAAAACTTGACCGCCGACTCGCTCTATTGCCTTTTCCACTAAGCGTTTACCCTGAATCCCGTCAGGGTGAAGAGCAATCATACAGTCGCCCCCGCCGGCTCCTGATAGCTTGGCTCCATACGCGCCCGCCCTTAAACTCGCTTCGATCATTTTATCCAACTTGACCGTGCTCACTCCCAGCTGTCTTAAAAGTTTTTGGTTTTGGTTCATTAGTTTTCCCAACTTGGGCCAATTTTTATCTTCCATCTCCCGCTTCCCTTGCTTAACAATCTGCTCTGAACTATGTAAAAACCGCTCCGTCACTTTGGCGGCGGCCTTTTTAACCATGGTCGCCGTTTCGGCCTTAACCCCGCTGTAACCCACCACTAAGGGTAAACTGTCAACTTTTAAACGATTAATTTTTTTACCTCCGGTAACAAAGTAAATCACTCCACCATAGATGCTGGCAGCCACGTCAAAACCACTTCCCAGCTCTTGAACTTGCCTCACCACCTGATAACAAAAATCAAATAGCTCTCTTTGGCTCACTTTGATTTTTTTTAGTTTAAACATGGCTTTGGCTACCGCCACCGTGGTGGCCGCTGACGACCCTAAACCCAAATAGCTGTCAAACCCTTCGACCGCAAAACCCTCTGCTACCGAACCGTAAAGGCGTTCAAACAACCGCCTCACTCCGGCCACAAAAACCGACTCTTTACCCTTTCTTCCCACCACCCCCACCTTCACCCACCGGTTAACCGCCGCCGTCAAACACGGCCGGTTATACACCACCGCGTGGTCGCCTAAAAGTAACAGTTTCCCCGGCGCCACAGCCGTGGCTTTAAACACTTTCATGTCTTACCCCTTCTGCCCCCAAGCCAACTTCCATAAACGACCATTTCTTCTCCTTTAAAAACTCCGCCAGCTTATTCGGATCTTCATGATAGGCAAGCATCATTCCCGAGCCCCTTTTCACTCCCCCTCCCCCGCACACCTTGGCCGCCCCGCCAATCGCCTCAATCTCTCGCGCCACTTTTTTGGCTTTCTCCCCCACCACGCCGATCGCTTCCAACAATCTCTGATTTTCCCGGATTAACTCCGGCCGCCAATCCTCGGCAATTTCGCCAATGCGTTTAAAAATAGTTTCGAGTTTCGAGTTTCGAGTTTCGAGCTTGCGCCTTACCGCAGCCACCATCTCTCCGGTTGTTTCCACCGGCCGGCCGCTGTCTACCAAAACCGCTTTTGCTAAATTAAGCTCCACCTTCTCAAACCCCTCCCCCTTAACATACTTTATTGCCCCACCCTCCCTTACCACCGTCTGGTCTACTCCGCTCGACTGGCCGTGTTGCTTGTCTTCTATTTTTCTCACCACGCTGTTTTTTATTGCTTCCGACTGATCCGGCAATAGTGCCCAAACCAAGCCCGTCGCCAATGCCGCCGAGCTGCCCAGGCCGCTGCCAACGGGTATTTGGGAGTCTATCTTTATATCCGCCTTTTCCCCTGGAGACAAAATTTGGCTCAAGGCGTACTTAACCAAACCGGAGTAACGCTTTTTTGTCGGCCCGAATCGAGCCGCCAAGGTTAACCTCTTGTCTATGGCCGCCACCAGCGCCGGGTAACCGTAAACGACCGCGTGCTCGCCGGCAAGAATCACCTTCCCTGGCGCTGATACTATAATTTTGGTCATATAGTTGGCGCAGACAGACGGGCAACGTCGCGCGCAAGATCTCGAGTACCTTTAAGATTTAAAATAGAACGAAGAGGAGTGAGCACGTCGCAGTGCCCTCTGTCGAGCCAAGACTTCATAGCTGTTTCCATTTGACTCCGTACTCAATCACTCCTGAACTCCCCGCCTCGCCAATCCGGCGCAACACCCCGACTACTTTCATCCCAATCTTTGGCTCCACCACATCCGCCCACTGCCCCACCACCCTCTCTTGCCCCTCGAAGCTCTCCGAGCGAAGTGGGGCGGCCACCATCACCACCCAGTAAGGCCCGACAAATCCTTGGGGCGCTTCGATAATCCTGGTTTTAGAAACTACCTTGCCGACTATCCCCAAATTTTGGTAGTTAGTTTTTTGCCTGCGCCAAACGCTGACTGCTTTCATATCTTCTTTAACAGGTGGACGACCGCCGTCCCCCCGCTGCCTCCGACATTGTGAGCCAAACCCACTTTGGCTCCTTTTACTTGACGTTCTCCCGCCTCACCCCGAAGCTGCAACGCCAACTCCACCACCTGCTTGACCCCGGTTGCCCCCACCGGGTGTCCGCAAGCCTTAAGCCCGCCCGATAAATTCACCGGCAGCCTGCCGCCAAAGTCAAACTCACCCCGTTTTATCGCTTTGGCCCCCTCGCCTTTTTTGCAAAACCCCAAATCCTCCACCGCCATAATCTCGGCAATCGAAAAACAATCATGGACTTCAGCCACATCAACCTCGCTTGCCTCGACTCCGGCCTCAAGATAAGCTTTCTTTACCGCTGTCTTGGTGGCGCCAATTTCCACTAAAGACTGCCTCTTGGTCAGGCTGACGCTGTCTGTCGCCACCTGGCTGGCAGCGATGGCGACGACTCTTTTCTGATCGTGGCTTGTGGATCGTCGATTTTGGATCACCACTGCCGCCGCCCCGTCGGTAATCGGGGCACAATCAAAAAGGTGTAAAGGCGAGGCCACACAGCTCGACTTCAACACCGTCTCCAAATCCACCGCGTACGGGTACTGCGCCTTGGGGTTCAAACTGGCATGCCTATGATTTTTCACCGCCACGTGCGCCAAATCGTCCTTTTTCAAACCAAAGCGGTCAAAATAAACCCGGGCCATCAGGCCGTAAAGCCCCACAAAAGTCAACCCCGCCTGCCGCTCCGCCTCGCTTGCCGCCCCCATCAAACTCAAAGCCACCTCGCCGCTTGATTTATCCGTCATTTTTTCCGCCCCGATCACCAGCGCCGTTTTGGCCGCCCCTGCCTTGATGGCGTTGACTGCCTGGTTGACCGCCACCCCTCCCGAAGCACAAGCCGCCTCCACCCGCATCGCCGCCGCCTGATTTATTCCGAGCGCTTCCGCCGCCACCGCCCCCAAATGTTCCTGCCCTTCAAGCTGGCCGGAAAGCATGTTTCCTACCAGCACCAAATCAACTTCCGCCGGCTTAACCCCCGCGTCCTTCATCGCGTTACTTCCGGCTTCAAAAATCAGGTCGGACAAACTCTTATCCCACAGCTCGCCGAACTTGGTTTGATAGGCTCCGGTAATTAACATAGCTTTGAATAGCTAATATACTCAAACTTCTTTATTTGCTCTGAAACATCAGTATCTTTACCAATCGAGTTTTTCTGCAAAATCGTCAAACTGATGCTGTCTGAGCCCGCCCCCGAGCCATAGCTGGTCATCAGAATCTTCTGGTTTTTTCTCCCCTCTTCCAAAACTTTCACCAACCCAGTCATCGCCGAAGCGCAGTAAGGATTGCCGATCTTTTCGACGATAAAACCTGTTTTAAGCTGCCCAGCCGTTACCCCTAACCTGGCAGCGGCTTTTTTGGGAAACTTGCCGTTGGGCATATGCAGCACCACATGGTTAAACCAGCCTATCTTCTGCCTGAATTTTTTCAAAAACTGCCTGGTACCCTCTTCTACATGAGCAAAGTAAGCCGGCTCGCCGGTGAATCTGCCCGCGTGGGCCGGAAACTTCTGCCCTGCCCTCCTCCAAAAGTCCGGCGTGTCCGAGTTAAAGCTGCTCGCCGCCTCAAATTTTGCCTGCCAGGGATATTTTTTACTGCCCAAGACCACTGCCGCCGCTCCTGCCCCGGCCGTGTACTCCAAGGCGTCCCCCCGCCGGCTTTGAGCCACATCGGCGCCGATCGCCAACCCCGCCTCGATTAAACCCGCCTCGATTAAAGAGGCGATCACAATCATCGCCGTTGTCCCGGCCTTGCAGGCAAACTCCAAATCTGCCGTCAGATACTCTCTACCCACTCCCAAAATCTCGGCCACCACCGACCCCGTCGGCTTGACCGCGTAAGGATGGCTCTCACTGCCCACCAACACCGCCCCCAAATCTTTCGGCTTAAAAAGTTTACCCTGAACTCGCTTGAGCGAGTGAAGGGCCGCCGCCGCCGCCAAACTGACCGTATCCTCGTCGCGGTCGGCCACCGCTTTTTCTTTTACCCCCAAAGACGCGGCAATGGCCCGGCCGTCTTTCTCGTGCACCTTAGCTATCTCGTCAACCGTGATCCTGTAAGTTGGCACGTGCGCCCCAAAACCGATCACCCCGACGTTTTTAAATTTAAACTTATTTAACATATTATTTTTTCCCTCTGCCCAATCTCTGGTGCGCTCGGGCTAAATCCCCCGACGCCAACGCCGCCGTCAATGATAGTTCCCCGGCCAAAACCGCCCCGCCGACGACTTCGGCAAGTCTGACTGCATCGCCTTTTTTATTCCCCAAACCCAACATTTTCAGTGCCTTCTGCTGTGACGGCAGGTGCGTCCCTCCCCCCACCGTCCCCACCATCACATCCGGCAGATAGACGGAGAAATATAAAGCCGATTCCACCTCGGAGGGGTCGCTTCGCGCCACCTTCCGAGGAGTAATCTCGGCCGTGGTTATGCCCAAGCTCCCCTCGACCACATGAGCCATGTCCTGGCCGGTGGCTAAAAACAGCGCCGCGACAATGTTGGCATAATGGCCGTTGGCACCCATCGACCCGGACACCACCGACCCCAAAAGCTGCTTGCGATACACCACCTCGACGATCTTCTCCGGCGTAGTCTTTAACACCAACCTTACTACCTTTCTGGGCAGAACCACCTCGGCCCAAACCTTTTTGCCCCTGCCCCCGACAAAGTTGAGCCAGCTTCCCTTTTTATCCACGCAAAAATTACCGGACAAAGCCACACAGTCGATACCAAGTTTCTTTTTAATTTCGCGGCTGATGGCGTCGGTGGCCATTGTCACCATGTTCATGCCCATGGCCTCTTGGGTGTCAAAGACAAAACGGACGTAAACGCTCCTGCCAACCACTTGAGGCTGAAACGCCACTAGCTTGAGGTGTTTTTCTTTGGCACTAGCCAACCGCTTTAAGTGATTAAAGTGCTGGTCAAGCCAAGCTACCAGCTTTTCGGCTTGAGCCAAATCCTTCACTTTAAACACCGGTCCTCGGGTGGCTCCCACCTCTTCGACTTTAACTGTAACTGTCCCCGCCAGCCTGGTTGCCTTACACCCCCGGTTGATGCTGGCTACCAAGGCTCCTTCGGTCGTCGCCAAGGGAAGGCTATAGTTGCGGGTTTTAATCTTTAGGGGCCCGGCCAGACCCAAAGGCACCTCTGTGACGCCGATCATGTTCTCGATGTTTCTCCCCTCGACTTGTTTGGGTTTAAGACTTGCCATAGCGCCTCTCGGTGCGAACCATCTCCATCAGCCAGAAAACCAAATATATTCCCAGAGCGGCAGTAAGGCCGATTACCCCTGCCGCGGTCAGCTTGGCCGGCCGGCCCCACTCGGGCGTGGTAGCCCAAAGCCTTCTTCCCAACCAGACCACAAACGTCCCCACCGCCAAAAGATAAGCCGGCAACCCCAAAACCAAAAGCTGCTGGGACCGGTCTTTTTCAGTAAAAATCAGCTTTAAGGTTTTATAAGGGTGAAACCAAAGACCCAAGACGTTTTTGGTCAGTAAGTAGCTTTCCTTAATCGCCAACAGCAGCCCAATCCGGCTCCATCTCTTCAAAAAACTTTGAGTTTTGCGTTTTGAGTTTTGCGTTATCTCCATAAACTTCTTGAAAGGCTGCTCGGGCTCGGGTGAGTCGCGACTCTACCGCCTTAACCGTGATGTTTAGTCTGTCGGCTATCTGGCGCATCGATAGTCCCTCCATATACTTTAGTCGTAAAACCTGGGCATATCCTTCGCGAATATCTTTCAAAGTCGCCAAAATCCGCCTTTTGGTCTCCAATTCCTGAAAAGCCAGTTCCGGGCCCAAGGCTTTGCTGACCAATTCTTTCAAAAACGGCAGTTTAGAAAACAGCACTTTTTTAATCTTTTGCTTTCGGTAAAAATCGGCGATCTCGTGCCGGGCAATGGCAAAGACAAAAGTGGACAGCTTGCTTTTTCCCTTAAACCGGGGCAAACTTACCAAAACGCTCATCAGAGTATCCTGGGCTATCTCTTCCACGTCCTCGTGCCTGCCTACTTTTTGGGCTACAAACCTCATCAATCGCGGCCGCCATTCTAAACAAAACCGCCTCGCTTCCTTTTTATCCATGTCGCCTATTGTACCATTTCTGTGCTATCCTAATACTTACTATGCCAGTAATCTTCAAGGACGAATTCTCTCTTGGCACCGACCCTGGCGGCAATCCCATCCCTATCGCCGGCACAGCCTATACCAAGGAGGGCTTGTTTGCTGTTTTGTCTGTGGTTTTAAGAAACGTTTTTGTCATTGCCGGCATCATCTTATTTATCTTTATCGTCGTCGGTGGACTGGGAATGATCTTAAACGCCGGCAACGCCGAAAAATTAAAAAACTCCTCCAAAACCCTCTCCTCTGCCGTCATCGGCTTTTTAATTCTTTTTTCCTCCTTTTGGGTCATCCGCATTATCGAATTTTTAACCGGTATCAACTTAATTCAAGGTTTATAACTTATGGCAAACGTCGTCGGTCAACTCGAGACCAGTCAAAACCCTTACGGTAAACTTCTGGAGGGCGGTCTGGTTTCATTTCTAAACAACTTAGTGGCTTTAATCATCACTTTGGCTGGCATTTTCACCTTAATCAACTTCATTATCGCCGGTTACCAATATATGTCTGCTTCGGGCGACCCCCAAAGGTTGGCCGCCGCCGGCAACAAAATTCTCCAGTCGATTATCGGTCTCGTGGTCATCGCCGCCGCCTTTATTATTGCCGGCCTGGTCGGCTTTGTGCTCTACGGCGACGCCGCTAGCCTGCTTAGCCCCACTTTATTCAAGCTAAAATAATATGGCTTCAGAACCCAAATCAATCGGCGATTTTTTCTCGAGAAACCCCCAAGGCTATAGCTTTTCCGGATCTGGACTGGCCGGCAACATTTCTAATATCTTTTCCAACCTTATCGGTATCATCTCCTTGGTAGCCGGGGTGGTTTTTTTAATTTATTTTATGCTCGGCGCCATCAACTGGATCACCGCCGGCGGTGAAGCCCAAAAGGCCCAAAAAGCCCGGGCCATGATCACCAGCGCCCTAATCGGCCTCACCGTTTCCGTCTTAGCCTATCCCATGGCTTTTGTTTTAGCCCAACTCGTCGGCATTCCCTTTGCCGAGCCCGCCGAATTTATTAATAACTTAATCTTTTAACTATGCCCGTTCCCGGCCTTTCTGATTTTTTCGGCTCCAACTTAGAACCCCCTCCGGGAGTAGAAACTTACGGCTCTGACCCTCAAGGTCTCATCCTGCTTCTAAATAACATTTTCAGGGTCGCCATTTATGGCGGCGGGCTTTTGGCCGTAATTAACTTCGCCATATCAGGTATTCAATATATCGGCTCTGCCGGAAACCCGGAGGTCGCCAAAAAAGCCTCTTCGCGCATCTGGATCTCGATGCTAGGACTACTGCTTATTGCCGCTTCAACCGTTGCCGCTGCCGTCATCGGCTTGATATTCTTTGGCAGCGCCACCGCCATTATCTCGCCCACTATCTATGGACCCTAAACTACTCGCCGACTCTGCCCAAACCCTCGGCCAAATCCAAGGCTTTCTTTCCGGCTTCTCCGCCGCGCCCGGAGCCAACCCGGAAAACCGCTTTACCGCCATTATTAGCAACATCATCACCGTCTTTACCATTTTTGGCGGCCTGGCTTTTCTAACCTGGTTTGTCATCGGCGCCGTCACCTGGGTCACCTCTTCCGGCAACCCCGAACAACTCGACAAAGCTAAAAAGCAAATCAGCACTGCTATCGCCGGCTTGGCCGTGCTCGTCGCCGCCTACGCCATCACCTTTATCTTAAGCGCCGTCACCGGTCTAGACATTATCAACCTTGAAAGGCTGATTAACAGTCTCAAACCAGAATAAAATTAATGCTATATACTATTAGATAGACATGGCCATCGTCAACAAAGCTATCCCCAAAATCGGCACTCAAGGCGACGTTGCCTTTGCCCGCTATTTAGCCATTATCTGGCAAGTTCTAGTCATCGTCGGCGGGCTCGCCGTCCTCTTAAACCTTATCTGGGGGGCTCTCGACTGGATTTTGTCCGGCTCCAACCAAGAGCGCCTCAAACGCGCCAAAGAAAAAATGGGCAACGGTATCTTTGGATTGGCCATCCTGGTGCTCTCATATCTTATCATTCAACTCGTCAGTCTTTTCACTGGTTTAGACATACTAAATCCTCCTTGGCCCACGCTATAAACTATGGCAGTCAACACCAACATCAGACACCAAATCCAAGGTTTTAATTTTTTTAAATTCGATTCCTTAGGTCAATTCCTCCAAAACCTCATCCAAGTCGCCCTTTTCGTCGGTTCCATCGCCGCCCTCTTCTACCTCATTTGGGGCGCCGTCGAGTTCATTACCTCCGGCGGCAACCAAGAAAGCGCCAAATCCGCCAAATCCAAAATCACCAGCTCCACCTTCGGCCTGGTCATTTTAGCCGCCGTCTGGATCATCTGGCGCCTAATTATCTTTTTCTTAGGCCTATCCGAGTCTGCCCAAGGCCCGTTAGACTTTATCATCCCTTCCCCCTAGCCTAATCCCTGTGGCCACCGGGATTGACAAACTCGAGCAACGTTTTCATAATAGTAATGATGTTTAACTTTATCGCCCGCGCCCAGGAAGCCATCACCATCCAGGAACCCCCCACCGGTATCAAGGACATCAGCAAACTCCTTTCCGGCTTAATCCAAGTGGCTATGATCATCGCCGCCATTTTAACCTTTGCTTTCCTGGTTTGGGGCGGCATCCAGTGGATTCTGTCCGGAGGCGACAAACAACAAACCCAGGCAGCCCGTGACCGCATCACCATGGCCTTGGTGGGTTTAGGCATCGTCGCCGCCGCCTGGGCCCTGATGAAAGTCATCGGCTTCTTTTTCGGCATTGATGTCTTCTCCTTCAACATCCCCTCTGCCGGCGGCTAGCCCATGCCCAAACGCCCCCAAAAACTTCTCTTCTTTCTACTGTCGACGATCTACTATCTACGATCTGCCGCTACTGCGGCCCACGCCCAAACCGAACCTTGGCCTCAAGATTGTATCGAGCAAGGCGCTGCTACTCTTCAATGTTTTGAGCAAATCGTCGCCAACCTCCTCCGCCTTATCATCCCCCTGGCCGGAGTCGCCGCCTTTGTCGTTTTGATCGTCGGGGGTTTTCAATACTTAACTTCCGCCGGCGACCCCAAACAAACTCAAAAAGCTCAATCAATCATCACCGGCGCTATCATCGGAATTGCCGCCACCGTCGGCGTCTGGTTTATCTTTAGGCTTTTAAACACCATCACTGGCCTGGACCTATTACAGTTTGCCGTTCCCCAATAAACTTCTATATACTAGAAGCATCATGTCCCGCCTCGTCCACAGGACGATCAGCCTCTGGCTGATACCCACAATACTATTTTTATTTGGTCTTTTGTTTTTGGTTTTTAGTGGCTCCGTCTCCGCCCAAACCCCATCTCAAAACCCCCACCCTCTTCGGCCCAACCCATTCGAGTTGGTTGCCGAAGAAGAAGCCAAAACCATCGACGACCCCACGCTGACTCTCTACTGCGCCCAACGCCCGACTATCGTCCAGCCGCCGCCGGTAAACGCCGTCGTCGGTCGCCCCCCAACTTTTAACGTCGTCGATCGCCGCAGCCAAAAGCTCACCGCCGCCGGCATCCTCGTTTCTAACTTTCAAAGTTTTGTCACTCCGCTTTTATCGATCACCGACGACAGCAAGTACGACTTTACTCTACCCAACGACGAAAAAATCAGACGCTATCTTCTTGACTACTTTGAAGGCCGCGCCTACTATGAAGAGTTTGCCGAAGACCCTGCCGACCCCGCTTTTCAGGAAGATTTTCAGCGCCAACAATACCCCATCGTCCCCGGCAACCCCATTCTTAACACTATCTATAATGCCTTTATCCCTTCCCGTTTAGGAGTCTTCAGAGAGCTTGCCCCCAAAACCTATCAAGACCGCCTCCGCCGCGCCCTGATTAAACGCGCCACCGGCCAATTTGACTTGAACGACAACCCCTACGGCTTTGAGCCCGCTACCCAAGAAGTCCACGACTACTTAGTCGGTTATTGGAACCCTGTTAATAACGAGGTTGCTCCTTACGGCGCCGGGCAAGAAATTTATCTCAACGACTATGACAAAAACTGGGCGCCATTGCCGGAAGAGTTTGACACGGCTCAAGCCTACGCCTCTGCCTCTGCCGAGTGGCAGCAAAAAGACAACGGCAAATGGTTTAAACTCTGGGAGTATGTACCCATGTTTACCCGCGAAGACACCAAGGGCTTCATCGAGGTCATCGACGAACCGGGTCAGATCAGCAACGCCGACACCAAGGACGTAATTTTTCCTCATCTGTCCCGCGCTTATGAAGTCGGCAGCTCCTTGGCTTTTTTACTTTCTCCTCAAGAAACCCACGATTACGACCAAGATCCCCAACTGGCAGACCAGTGGTTCACCCCCGCCCCTTGGTATCTTAAATCAGAGGAACCCTGGTGGATCATTTCCGATGAAAACCAGTCTCAATGGGATGGCCTCGGCCCGGTCTGCGATCCCGGCAATACCCAAATCCCCTCGTCGGGTGACTTTGCCCAAGAAGACGTCGTCACCACTCTGGTGTATAAAACTATTGATAACCCCGAATACGTCGGCCCGGCTAGTCAACCTTCTGCCTGCGGTGACCTCTACTCGTGCGAAAGGTGCGTCAACCCAATAGCAGGAATCGCCGGCATTGACTACACCGGTTGCCTTATCAAACAAGACCTCCGCTATGATCCGACTTACTTTAAAACCTACACCCCGTTTCTAGACACTCTCATGACTCGCTTAGTTACCGGCCCCGGAGCTCTTTTTGGCATCTTTAAACCTTTACTTGAAGACAACCCGCCTCCGGAAAACTGGCTTGGAGTCGGCAACCCCACCGAAACCAACATTGAGTATGACTTTACCCCCGGCAGGGCCGAAGCCGGCTACCGCGAACCGCCCAAACCAGCCAAATTCTACTACAAATACTTAGGCTACATTCATTGCCAAAAGGAACGCATCCTGGCTAAACTCCAACCCTTCGTTACCGGCCAAGCCTATCAACCCTTCAGCGACCAGTGCGGCTTTGGCACCGCCGGCGATTTGGCCCAAACTCCTGGCGCCTCTTCTCCGCCTGGCGGAGGCAGCCCGCCTCCAGGCGGAGGCAGCCCGACTCCGCCCACCTGCAGCGGCGGCCCCAACCCGTCAGGAACCTGGCTCGACTGGCCCTACGCTTTTGACGTCGACAACGCCTACCTTACCTCCTGCTATAAAGAAGAACGCGGTGCCTACTGCCACGGCGGCCTGGACATGGACCCGGGTGGCCCCAACGCTAAAGACAATGTTCCCTTCACCTTACCTGTCTACGCCGCCGGCTCCGGGCAAATCTACTATACCAATGGCTCGCCCAATGGCTGCGGCGACTTTGGCGCCTGCGTCATCATCGACCACTGCAACGGCTCGTTTACCCTCTATGGCCACATGGACAGCTTCTCCGACGGCCAGTTTGTCAGCGTCGGCCAGCAGGTCGATACCGCCACCCAAGTCGGCATCCAAGACAATACTGGTCAAAGCTCTGAATCTCACCTCCACCTCGGCCTATCCCAAGGCGGTGCTTATTACAACTTCTACTACTCTGGCTTGACCGCCGACCCTTGCGCCGCCATCCCAGGCTGCTCCTGTAACACCGGAGAACCCTTATGCAACTGATGCTAAAATTATCTGACACCATGAACCAGCTTACCTCTTGGCTCAAAGCCAAACCCAAAACCGCCCTCGGTATCGGTTTGGGAGTTCTCCTGATAGCCTTGGTTATTTTGCTTCCGGCCCTGCGCCAATCCAAACCCAGTCAACAAGGACTTCTGCCACCACCATCATATAACCCCATTTATCAATTCTCTCGCCCTGGGCAAAACCAACTTCAAGCTCCCCCGCCAAGCGATCAAACCAGCATCGCCGTCTATCAACATTCTGCCTCCTCCCTCGACCTGCAAAACTTTTTTAACCCCATGGCCCAAAGCTTAAACTTTATCGAACCCCCCCAGGAAATGGTTTTTAACTCCGTTCCCCACCTTGTCTGGAAAAAAGGCACCAGCACCCTAAGCCTCAATCTCCAAACCGGCCAGTTTTACATAAAAGTCTCTGCCTCTGAATTTTCCGACTCTACTCCGGTGATAGAACCAGATGCTCTCACCATAGCCAAAACTTGGCTGGCCGACCACCGCCTGATGGATCAAGATACGCCCCACCAAACCAGCTACTACCAAAGCCATGAAGGTCAGCTAGAACCGGTCGCTGATCCTGCTCTTGCCGACACTTACCAATTTTCCTTTTTCCCCACCTTAAACCGCCTGCCGCTTTTTTCTACCAACCTCGATAACGCTCCCATCGCTATTTCCGTCACCAGCGCCGGCAACATCTTTATCGTTGACTATCAACTCCCCGCCCTGCTTTACTCTACTTACCTAACCAATCCGGGCGAACTCAAAACCACTACCTATCCTTTAAAAACCGCCGACCAAGTTAGTCAAGACATTCAAGCCGGCCTCCCCACCGTCACTTTATTAAAAACCGGCCCCCGCGCCTATCCTACCACCGCTACTAAAGTTACCTCCGCTGATTACCAACACCTAAACCTCGGCTACCAAGCCCAAGCCAATCAAGGGATGCTTTTACCCGTCTTTCAGCTCACCGGCACCGCCCAGCTAGAAACTGGTAACACAGCCGAAATCACCGCCTATCTCCCCGCCACCCCCTAGCTTCTGTGCTATCATAAACTCATGAGTTTCGAGCCTGCCCTACCGATCGCCGTCGTCACTTGCGAGGCCTGCCAGGGAACGGGCCAAACCGGCGGTCAAGCCTGCCAAACCTGCGACGGCCACGGCGTCTACGCCCTCCAGGAAGACCAACCGATTGTCTTCAACCTCCCCGACTTTATCGACCTTAAAACCAGAAAGTTTTTGAAGCGTTTTTTCTTAATCAAACGCGCCATTCTTCTGTCCGTTGCCGTAGGCATTATTCTTTTTTCTTATCAAATATTACTTAGAAATTAGGTCAATTAGAAATTATGCTTCAAGCCGCCGACATCTCCGCCGCCTTTTCTCAAGAAGCGCTTGAAATTCTCGCCGACACCCTGATGCTGGCCGCCAAAAATGGCTATGCCCACGCCCAGCCGGCCCACTTAATCGAGGTCCTAAACCGGCAGGCTCAAATCCGTTCGCTGCTCACTAGCCTCAAGGCCGAGCTGGCTGGGAAAAGTGATGCCGCCGGCCCCGACGCTACGGTCGGGGTAAACCGCGTCAGCCTGGGAGCGGACCTTAAAAAAATTCTCTATCTGGCCTACGGCGAAAGTTTAATCACCAACCACCCACAAGTAACCCTGCTTCACTTTTTAATCCCCCTAAACGACTATTTAAAACCCCCTTTAGACGCCCAGGACGTCAGAGTCTTTATCCGTCACGCCGGTTCGGCCGCCAAAAAAACCGGCTCCAAAAAGACTTCAACCCTGGAGCAATACGCCGAAAACCTAACTTTAAAAGCCCAGACCGGCAAACTCGACCCGGTCATCGGCCGCCAAAAAGAAATCGACCAGTTGATTCGGATTCTGGCCCGCCGCACCAAATCAAACGCCGTCCTTTTGGGCGACCCGGGAGTGGGCAAGACCGCCATCGTCGAGGGCCTGGCCCTAAAAATTTCCCAAAACGACGTCCCTAAACTACTCGCCGACGTTCAAATCTACAGCCTCAATTTAACCTCGATGCTCGCCGGCACCTCCTATCAGGGCGAACTGGAAGAACGCCTGCAAAACCTCGTAAAAGACATCAAAAAACAAGGCCAAGTGATTTTGTTTATCGACGAACTCCACATGATCATGGGCGCGGGCTCTGCTGCCGGAGCGATGACTGCCGCCAACATTTTAAAACCCGCCCTGGCCCGGGGCGACATCAACGTCATCGGCGCCACTACCGCCGACGAATACCGCCAGTACATTGAAAAAGACGCGGCGCTTGAGCGGCGCTTTGAACCGGTCAAAGTCGACGAGCCCAGCAGCCAAGACACTCTTAAAATCTTGGCTAGCGTCGCCGAAAAACTTCAAAAGCACCACGGCGTTGCCCTCGACCAGCCGGTGCTTCAGGCCGCCATTGACCTTAGTAGCCGCTACATTGCCGATCGCTTCCTTCCCGACAAGGCCATCGACTTATTAGATGAGGCCACCTCCGGCGCCAAAGTCGCCGGCAAAACTTCCGTCAGCGTCGAAGACATCAAAGCTGTTTTGTCCCAGCGAACCGGCATTCCGGTGACTTCTTTGACCGAAAAAGAATCGCTCGAACTTTTGGGTCTCGAAGACAAATTAAAACAACAAATCATCGGCCAGGCTCAAGCCGTCAAGGCTGTCGCCGACGTCATCAAAAGATCCCGCGCCGGCCTCAAAGACCCCAACCGCCCCATCGGCTCGTTTCTACTTTTGGGCCCTACCGGTGTCGGTAAAACCGAACTAGCTAAAGCCTTGGCCCGCACCGTCTACAACAGCGAAAAAGCCATGGTGCGCCTCGACATGTCCGAGTTCACCGAAGCCCACACCGCCGATAAGTTAATCGGCGCCCCGCCGGGCTACGTCGGCTACGAAGAGGGCGGCCAGCTGACCAACCCCATCCGCCGCCATCCTTACTCTTTGATTCTTCTTGACGAGCTGGAAAAAGCCCACCCCAAAGTTTTTGATATTTTTCTTCAAGTCCTGGAAGACGGTCGCTTGACCGACTCCCAAGGCCACACCGCCGACTTTAAAAACACCATCATCATCATGACCTCGAACATCGACGTTTCCGAGTTTTTACCAAGCGTCCTACCAAGGTCTGACCTTAACAGGAATTCCCGGCTGCAAGCCGAGAAGGGCTCGCCGGCAGGCGAAAGGTCAGACCTTAATGAAAAAGTCAATCGCACCGACCTGATGAAGGCTCTCTCCCACCACCTCCGCCCCGAGTTTTTAAACCGCATCGATGACATCATTTTGATGAACCAGTTAAACCTTGCCGCCATCAAGCAAATCGCCCGCCTCCAGCTCACCCAAGTCCAAAACCGCCTTAAAGAAAAAGGCGTCAACCTCGAAGTCCCCGATGCCACTTTGGAAAAGTTGGCCAACTTAGGCAACGTCGCCGAGTTCGGCGCCCGGCCTTTAAAACGCCTGATCCAAAATCACATCGAAGAGCCCATCGCCGAACTAATTATCGCCGGCAAGCTTAAAAGCGGTGATAAGATTGAATGGGGAGCTGAAAAGATTAAATAGTAAAATTAACCTAATTACTAATTAACCTAATTGACCTAAACAAATACCAATTCACAAATATCAATAACTAATAGTTAATTTGACATTGAGTTATTAGACATTAGTTAGAAATTAGATCAATTAGAAATTAATATGGCAGATTATCAGATCCTAACTTGCCCAAATTGTAACGGCGTTGGCTGCCCCACCTGCCAGGGTACCGGCAAGGTTAGGGTCGCCGCCGACCAGCTGCAAAAATTAAAATCCATGGTCGGCCAACTCTCTCCCCAAACAACTGGATCCTCCTCGGAGGTGACGGCCGGCTTCCAGCCGGAGCCGACTCCTGCGAGGTGGAGAGAACCTTCCGGCCCGGGCATCATCCAGACCCTAACCGGCCTTAATCAGTCCACCCTGTCGACCACTGTCTCCGGCCTTATTGCCTTTTCCTTTTTGTCGATTTTATCGGGTGCGGCTTACGCCAGCCTCTATTTTTTAAAAACTTTAAAACCCTTCCTCTTCGGCCTGGTTACTCTGCTGACTTTAATCGGCACCCGCCTCGCCTGGACCCGGCCTTTTTTTAAGCTCCAAGAACCGAACGATTTTCTCTCCGCCATCAAAACCCAATAATCCTAGTCCTTGACAAACTCTTAATATGGTATATCATTAAAACTATGGTAAACCATATTAATGCTTTATTCTCCAGAGTTGACCAAAAACTAGTAAGACTGCGCCGACTACGCCCCTTGCCGCCAGTGGCCGTTAAAAAACTCCAGGAAAAATTCCAGATAGAAATGACCTACAACTCCAACGCTATTGAAGGTAACAGCTTAACTCTTAAAGAAACCTTTTGGGTGATCAATGAGGGCATTACCGTTAAAAACAAACCTCTAAAAGATCACTTGGAAGCCAAAGATCATCACGAGGCCCTGGAGTTTTTATATGAACTGGTTCGGCCGCAAAAAAAGGTGACTGTTTCCGAAAAATTAGTCCGCGAGCTCCACAGTCTAATCATGAAAAAAACCGAGGCTGATTGGGCTGGACGCTACCGTAAAACTAATGTCTTCATTGCCGGTAGTAACCACACCCCGCCGGATGCCAGCGCGGTTTCCGCAGCCATGAATAAATTAATCAGCTGGCTTGGAAAAAACCGCCATCGCCTCCACCCAATTGAGCTGGCGGCAAGACTCCACCACCAGTTGGTCTTTATCCATCCTTTTTTAGACGGGAACGGCCGGACTGCCAGACTAGTGATGAATCTAATCTTAATGAGAAAAGCTTACCCTTTAGCTGTCATTTTGAAAAACGACCGCCAAAAATATTATCGGGTACTACAGGAGGCAGACAAGAATAATTATCAGCCTTTAATCCGTTTTGCTGCTCAAACGGTGGAAAGGTCTTTAGACATTTATTTGAAAACCCTAACGCCGACGACTAAACCCAGAGAAAAATTTTACCCCTTAGCCATTATTGCTAAAAAAACCTCTTTTTCCGCCAAGTATCTTAATTTGCTGGCCCGCCAAGGCAAGCTGGCGGCATACAAAGAAAAACGCAACTGGTTGACTTCGCTGGCAGCGGTAAAACGCTACCTTGATAGCCGAGAAAGGAAACGATAATCTCTATGCTTTTATCTCTTCTCGCCTTCATCCTCACCGCCATTCTCCTTTATCTTTCCTCCCGCGCTCTCATCGGCCACTTGATCAAGCTCTTGATGCGCCTGACTCACTCCCAGGAAGCCACCGTCAATTTGCTGTTTTTCTTCCTTTTGCCCGGAGTTTTTTTGCACGAATTCTCCCATATTTTATCTGCTGAACTCCTGCGCGTCCCCACCGGCGAGCTATCCTTAAAACCCCAGCTTCGTGAGGGGGAGCTCCGCTTGGGCTCGGCTCAAATCGCCGCCACCGACCCGATCCGCCTCACCCTCATCGGCACCGCGCCCTTTGTCGTCGGCCTAATTGTCCTCTACCTTTTAATCCGTGTGGGGCTAAATCTGAATCTGGCCGAAAACCTCCTGTCCCAACTCCAAACCCTTTCTGCCTTTCTCCCCTTCTACCGCCTCGCCCTCACCCTTTACTTGGTCTTTGCCATCGCCAACACCATGTTCTCCTCCCCCTCCGACCTTCAAGCCGCCGGCGTCCCCGTGGTTTTAATCTTAATTCTCCTCGGCGTTTTCAAGCTCGCCAACTTAAACCTACCAGCCGCCATCCCCCAATTCACCGCCAACCTGTTTTGGCTTTTAGCTTCTCTTTTCGCCCTTATCCTTATTCTCAATCTCGCTCTTCTCCTGCCGCTTAGATTCCTCACCCCTCGCCGCCGCTAAAGCTATGGCGGGCAAGCCCGCCGCTAGCCCCCAGATTTAATCCTTGCTAAGATAATCTTATGGCCGCTCTGCCCGACACCGATCAAACCACCAAAACCCAAACCGGCACGGCCGTGCCGCCGCCGCAAAAGCCGCCGGACCAAAAGACCGCTACCGCCACACCACCTGGAGAACCTCCGCAAAAACCGCCCAAAGGCGCCCCAGCTGCCGCACCGTTTCAACCAAGCAGCTTAGAAGAGGGCCTCTTTGGTCAAAGAGTGGCCGTCACCCCTGCCTCTCAAGCTCTCGAAAGACGTCGTCTATCTCAAGTTAAAGACAACGAGTTAATCGCCGCTTTTCGCTCCGACCCTTACTACGTCTTAGACCGAATTCGGTGGCAGGAACGCGACAGCGCCCAAAAACGCCGCCTTGATCGCCTCATCGAAAAAAATCCAGACCTAAAGCCCCTTCTCGACCGAACCCTAAACGCCCCACCCTTTCAGCGTCAACCCCAGCCCGAGGCCCTGCCCGAAGCGCCTCCGGTTAAAACCGCCGAAGAGCTTGTCGAGCCCGCCGCCGAACAGACCCCCCAGCAAAAATGGCAAACCATCCAAGAAGACCTCAAAAACAACCAAGAAAAAATCGAAAAGTACCTTAACTCTTTTAAAACTGGCTACTTTGAACATTTTGCTTCACCAGATGCCAAACTCGGCGCAGCCAGATTCGGTCAAAACACCTGGGCTTACCTCAAACTCTATCGCGCCGGGCTATTAAACTTTCAACTTCACCAAGCCACTAACTTGTTTCTTTTCACCCTTCTTGGCCCGGCTGGCGACCTGATGAAACAAATGGAACACAAAAAAATCGCCTTTGAAATGGCCTGGATGAAAAACCCTTTAAACGCCATGTCGATTTACTACTACATGAAAACCTTGCCGGAAACAAGCGCCTTTGAGTTTTTGGCTCTGCCTACCCGGGGCGTTATGGCGGTCCTATCCAAAGGCGGTGCCCCGCTACTGTCAAGAATCACCTACGCAGGTTACAACGGAGAAAATGTCACCAAAGCCGTCTTCACCCCCATTCTTGCCGCTTCCCAAGCCAGCCACTCGGCCGCCGACTTTTTGGACAAGTTATCGGGCAGAACCGACGAAGACACCAGGCAACTAAACTACCGCCTCAATCAACTGTTTAAAAACCGCCAAGAGGCAGTCAAAAAAAACGACAAAAAAACTCTGGGCCAAATCGACGGACAACTCACCGGGCTTTTAGCCAAACACGATACCCCCGGCTTCAGAAACATTTTCGGTAAGTTCTTTAGAAACACCGCCAAAAGACTGCGAGACACCGATAAAGATCCTTTCAGCTTTGCCGCCCAGCTTCTGGCCGGCTTTTTAATCGATCTTACCCTCGGCTTGGCTATCAACACCGTTGGCCTGGGTCTGACTTCTCTTCTGGACTACATCCCCGGCGTCAAAATTTTAAGAGCCAAGGTTTTAGAATTCTTTACCTCCAACCGCTGGCTTAATGCCTATCGCGTTGGCGGCACCACTGCTTCCCAATTTGCCCGCGGTGTCTTCAGCCCCACCACTGTCTCTGCCGGTTATCTCGGCTACCAACTCGGCAGCGCTCTTTTCCCCAACGCCGTTTTCACCAGCTGGTTTGGGTTGCCGGTAAATGCCGCCGGGGCTGGCTTTGCCGGACTAGGCACCGGCGTCGGCGCTTTTTATAACACCGCCGCCAGAATCGCCAGACTAGGTAATTACGTTCACCCCAAGTTCGGTCCAACTCCAGTTGCCTGGACCAAAGAATATCTTGACCTTATCCGCGGGGTCAAATCCGAAGCCATGCTGCTCGAATCAAAAACTTTAATGGAATCTCCCTACACCAGACAATTCGGTCAACAGTTAAAACAAGCGTCACTAGAATTAAGACAAACGGAATTACAAGCCATTCGCAGAGGCTACGTTCCCGGTTTAAAACCCGGCCCCATCAACCGTCTTGCCAACTTTCTTTACAACAACTGGTGGCTAAGAGTTCCTTTTAACGGTCTGGCTATCGGCAGCCTACTAAGCCCTTTATTTCAGGAATTTTTCGGCTGGAGTCCATTTAGAACTACCGCCACTTTTGCCGCCGCCGACTATCTCTGGCAAGTCAAAGGCAACCTTTTTAAGCTCTTAGTAGAAAAGTTGACTCAAAGGCAGTGGAATATTCTTGGCAAAACCTTCTCCTCTCCCCACTGGCGCTATTTAAGCCTGAAAAACCCCAGCTCTGTTTTCTCGCGTTTTTACCAAAATGTCATTTATCGTACTTGGCTTAGAATCGCCTACGGCGCTCCGGAAGGCGTCATTCGTGCTGGCTCGGAAAGAGCTTGGTTCAGAATTGCCCAAGACGTGACCCGCTTTCTTAAAAACTCCTGGGCCCGAATTAGTCCCTACTTTCAAAACTTCTTCAACCCTGGTTTTTTTGCCGGCTTTGGCCTGATCCAGCCCTTAATCGCCGCCGGCGTGCCGGCTCCCCTGGCCTGGATCGCCGGACCGCTGGCCGGCTCTGCCAGCTTCTTGCTGTTTTACAAAGCTCTCCAGTCAACTCTTAAACTCCCCTTTGCCCAAGCCAACTACATTGCTTGGGCTGGCTTCTTCATCGGCACCATTTCCCAATTTGTCTTAGGCCTTTTTGGAGTCGCCCTGCCTTCCTGGTACGTCTTTGCCTGGACTATCGGCCTGCCTCTTTTGTCCGCCCTGATTCCCTCCATCGGCGCTTTCTTGGGAAGCCTGGGGGCTTTTGTCGGCCAAGCCGTTCTTTCAGGCATCAACTTCGTCCTGGCAGGCTTGGGCGCAGGCGCCATCACCATGGCTGTCTTATCTACCGCCCTAGCCGTGGCTTCGGTTGTCGCCGTTACCGTCATTGCCGGCTTTATCATCTTTTCCTCATTCTGGAGCGCCCAACAGGAACTGGCTACCGGCCCTGTTTCTGCCTGTTTTAACCTTGATACCGAAGCTCCCACTTCCCTGACCGCCTCTGAATCGGCCAGGCTTTGCCCTCAGTTTGTCGTCACCAACGATCAGATCATCCAATACTCCTACATCATGTTTGAGGCCTTTGTTGATCCTCAGCTGGTTGAAATCGACAGAAACTCGGTCGCGGCCTCCCGCCAAACTCCCACCGACCCGTCGCTTATTCCCCTAAAGCTCCGCCCCAACCCCACTTTTGTTCAAAGCAAATCCGCCCCGACCCTGGAGAACGACGAATACTATGTCGCCGGCTGGCCGGAATTTAATTTGGCCGGCTTTATCTGGAATACTCTCGACGTTGCCCTGTCTGCCCCCGAAGGGCCAAAGCCCCTTACCGAACTCCCTGGCGTCGCCACCCAAATCACTCAATACTATGTCGGTATCCTGGTCCGCATCGCCACAGCCGCCGACCCCGAACAAGAAAAACAAGCGATTATCGATGAACTTGAAGCCCAGCTTGAAGCTACCGACGACGAAGCGGTCAAAAACCAACTCAAACAGGATATCGAGGCCATCAAAGACATCGACGTTGACAGCTCGCTGCTTGAGCCGTTTAAAAATTTCTTTACCCTCACCCAGGAACAAATCAACGCCGCTCTGGCCGAGTTCTTCCCATATCTTTTTGACCAACTCCTCTACTTTATCCCCGGCGGCACCATCTACGAAGTCTGCTACACCGCCCACTCGCTCACCGACCAGCCCTTTTCCATTACCAACAGCGTTTACTTAGCTCAACCGATTGGTTCCGGCGTCTGCCGCGCCAACGAAACTATTAACTTTAACCAGTAATTGTGCTAACCTAAGCTTATGTCCCGCCTGCTCAAATTTTTCTTGGTTTTGCTGATTGCGGTTTATGGCTTACGCTTTACGGTCGCGGTTCACGCCCAAACTGCCCCCTCCTCCGATACTTTCATCCAGGCCGTCACCTCGCCGGAAATGAACCTGGAAAGCTTTATGGCAGGCAAGCTCACCCCCAACGGCAGCTCGGGCATGATCCCCATCTTAATGGATTCGCTTAACGTTGCCATTGTTGGCGCTTATGACGAAAACGGCAACCCCATCGCCGGGGGGGCCACTGGCGTAACAGCCAGCCTCATTGCCAAACTCTACGACCAACGCCCCCTATCTTCTCTGGACTATTTAGCCTACTTAAGAAAAAATGCCGGCATAGCCAAACCGGCCATTGCCATCGGTGAAGGCAGTAAGTTTCTCACCGGTGACTCTGACCAGGCCATCCTTGAACTCTGGACTATCAGCCGCAACGTCGCCTATCTTTTGTTTGTAGTCGTTTTAGTGGTTATCGGCTTGATGATCATGTTCCGCACCCGCTTAAACCCTCAAACCGTCATCAATGTCCAACTCGCCCTACCCCGAATCGTCGTTGGGCTCATTTTAGTCACCTTTAGCTTTGCCATTGCCGGCCTGATTATCGACACGGTTTATCTTGGTCACAACCTAATCAACACCATCTACTATAAAGAATTTCCTTTAAACCAACTTGATCCCAATCCAGATCCTTATACCCTTGACTTTGTCGGTGACCTTTTAACCGGAAGGAGTTTTGGCGGAGCAGGCGTTATTAACAAATTGGGCGAGTTTATCGGTGGTCTGGGTAGAACCCTTTTTGCACTTATTTGTGAAATACCTGGAATAAATAAACTTCCGGGCAGTAAGTGCGCCAAGACCACTTTAACCATCACCGACAAAATTATTCCCTTGATTTTTGCCTTTACGCTTCTTGGCACCGGCATCAAAATCTTCTTTGCCCTGATTACTAAATACGTCACCCTAATTCTTCAAACCATCTTTTCTCCTTTTGTCTTTCTTTTTTCTGCCATTCCGGGTCGCCAAGAAGTAGTCAGTAACTTTTTCCGGCAAATGCTTTCTGCCGCCCTTACTTTCCCAGCCATGGCTTTTATGTTCTATTTGGCCGCCTATATTGTCGATTCTAATATCGGCTTAAACCTCCCGAGCCTTCCTCCATTAAATAAGACTGGCGTTCTTGCTCCTGGGTCAGCCCAAGTCATTACTACTGCCGACCCAAGAGTTCTCGAGCCACTTATCGGCCTAGGCATCCTCATGGCCTCCGCCCAAATCCCCCAGGCTCTCGACCAACTCTTAAGCGTTAAAGCCGGCATCACCAGCGCCGCCGCACCCGATGTTTCCGGCACTCTGCGAAAAATTCCTATTATCGGCAGCCTCTTGGGTTAAATCTCTTCTTCGTCAGCCTTTATCTGTGTTTTCCCCAACGGCCCTAGCGCCGCCGCTCCTACCAACAACGTCAACCCATTTAAAAAATCCCTCCTGGTTCCTCCCATGTGAGCCAACCCCGCCAACGCCAGCATCCTGGACAAAGAGACAGTTTCTCCTGTCGAAGCCTCTGCTGTCGGAGTTGGCTCTGTCTGTTTTTGCTGTTCCACCCATGCTTTCAAAGCTTGCCATCTTTGTTCCCAGCCGGCTTCTCCCGGATAAACCTCAAACAACCTGTTGGCCTCGCTATAAAATTTAATTATCTCCTCGCCTTTATCGCCAAGCCTGTTTTTTATATTCAACTCCTCTAAGTAACCATAGGCTGCCTTTCGGTCTCGGCTAAATTCTAACCAGCTATTTTCCAAATCAAACCTCTCAATCGCACTAAGCTGCCACTGCTCAGACCAATAGTCAACCAGTAAAGGGTTTGGTTCCGACAAATAGCCTTCGGTATAAACCCCAAAAATCCAACTCGCCCCTTTCCAGGCAGAAAACTGTTGGGTTTTCTCGTCATCGATATTTTCCAGTTTTAAAAGCGGTTCGCTTTTATTTACCCCCCACGCCATTTCTCCTCCCCACGTCGAGGGCTCGCTATAATCATCATAATAAGCCAGCATTTTTCTCATCTCGAGACTTTTTTGAATCATCTCCCCTGTAGCTTGGGGGCTAATCTCGTCCACCCCGGGAATGCCGGAGATCAACCCTTCTTCCACTGCTTGCTCCCTAACAGGGTTAACTTCGTTCCAAACATCAATCATCCCCATAACCTTATCTACTCCTAACCAGAATGCGCCCCCCACGCTGCCTGCTATTGTAATAAGAATCATCGCCTGTCGTGTCGCTTTCTTTATCGCTTTTACCCTTTTCTTTCTTTTTTCTTTCTTTTTTCGCGCTTTCTCTTCTTTAGTTTCCAACCCCGCCGGTTCTTGAATTTCAACTCGACCAGCCGGTCCTCCCGCAATCTCTTCTAGGCCCGCTCTTTTTAGTTCTTTTATCGCCCCCCTCTGACTTAGTTTATTCATAAACTGTCCAATCTCATCTTTTTTCCACAACGCCAAAGCCAAACCGATCCCCGCCGCCGCCATCAACACCCACGGCACAAACTCCTCGCTTGATTTTGGTTCGCTCCAAGAAGATGAATTACCACCTTCTTGTAAAAAAACTTGAGCCATAAGCGGAACCATTGATTTTAACTGACCAACGGTGGCCTTTTTGGTCTTCAAGGCATCTTTTACAGTTTCAACTGCCTCATCAATCACCTCCCCGGGCCTAATCATCTCTAGGCTGCCCTCACCAACCTCACCCTCATCGCCTAAACCTAAATCCCGAAATTCGCTCACGTCTATCCTAGACAAATTAATCGGCTGCAATGGTTTTTCTCCCCACCCACCCTCGCCCTCTATTCTTGCTCCTATATCTTCCGCCATTTTAAAGCTTATGCTCTTTCTCAATCTCCACAAACTCGTCGGAGTTTTTCATATTATAATCCGGATTGCCCTTAGTCCAATCGGGTGGCTGTCCACCTGGCCTGAATAACTTCCGAATTGGGATCTGAATTTTAATCTTATTCAATATTGGAATCTGAATTGGGATATCTCTCAAGTTTATATTAATCCCACCGTTTCTCACCACGTGCTCAATTAAATTATAGGCTAAATAGTTAACCAACTTAACCCCGAAGTGCCAGGGGATGTAGGCGATGACAAACCCCAAAACCGGACCCCCAGCACTTGATAAAACTCCATTAATACCCTCGGCCACTTTGGCCAATGTCACTAGGTCGGCATTTTGGAGAAACTTCTCAAGGGTAGTTAAATAAGCAAAGTTTTGGCTTACTGCCTCAGCCGTTGATAAAAGTTGTACCAAAGTAGTAGTAGGCGGGACAAACTCAAAGAATGCCAACGGCCCCCGGACGGGATCCCACACCTTCTTTATCCACTCTTTGACTCCAGGTGCTCCCATCTTTTCAAAAGGCCAACCGAAAATCGTAGACCAAATCGGATATCTCCCGTGTCGCCATAGGTGAGCTTTCCAGTTCAAACCATCCCAACCCTCTCTCCAATGCCAAAATGTTTCCAAGAACACCCTAACCAGACCCTTCTCTCCTCTCTTAGCCAACCTTTCCCCCAACGTGCTCCAGAAATAAGGCACCAAGTCTGCCCTTAAAGTCTGCACATCCTTCTTTTCCAACCAACCAATAAATATCTCTTTACCCTTTAAGGTAAACACTTCCTTGGCTAAATCTCCTAGCCGTGCCTCTGCTAGTTCGGACATTAATTCAAACATCTGTTTAATTGTGCCGATTTTTTCCGATAGCTGTCTGGTGGCCATTCTGGCAGATTCCGGATCTTGGGCCTCAATGGCTGTTTTTAAAATATCGCGCTTGAGTTTTATACTTATGCCTATCCCTAAGGCCTTAATCCTCCTCACCGGCTCTTGGGTCAAATAGTAATACAGCCGCTTTTGCACCACCCGCTTCATCTTAAACAGAATCCCCACCGACTCCCATTTCTCATCCACCATGTCAACTAGCCCTTCCCGCCGCCAGTTGGCGCGCTTCACCATTTCATGTGTAATCAACTTCAACTCTTCCGGCTTATTAGGCACAACGTTCATGAACTCCACCGCCCCCAACCAGTCTTCAACTTTCATCTGTAGCGGCCTTTCTTGACCTACAAGATTCATCGCTCTTTCTATTACTGCTCCGTCCACAACTTCGGAGGCCATTTGCCCAATATCATAAAAGTACATCAGCTTCAAATAGGCTCTTAAGCCCTCGGGTTTTGCCAAAAACTCTCTAATTGCTTCAAAGGCCCGCCCCCGCATCTCCAAGTTGCTCTTCCTGTACCTAACTACCTTCTCCTCATTAGTCCTTGGATCTATTACTTTTTCGCTTTCTAAGGCCCCGTAAATCAAATTTGCCAACACCGCCGGCTCTCTGCCAATGCCGATATTAATGGCAAATTGTTCTAGTTCTTCCACCAATCTAACCATGTTTTGGTCTTCATCCGCTACTGCCGCCTCCCGGTCCGGGACCATATCTTTATCTAACAATTTGGCAATAAGGGCCAACTTTCGTACCAACTGTTCTGCAACCGTACCCGGCTCGCGCTCTTCCCTATTCCTTGATCTTGGCTGAGGCAAATTCAAAAATGCCAATTTAGCCGCTTCTTCATACTCTTGTCCTGAGAAAACCGGCAGTTCTCGATAATAAGGATCCCGGTGATAAACCCGGGCCAAAGCGTATCTTACTTCAACAGCCTTTTGAATACGCCCGTCAATCTCTATATCTACTAACTTTCTGTCTTCCCCCTCGGCTACGTCCTTAGCGATCTCTGCTGGGTTTGGGGTTGACCCCATGATAATCGCAGGCAAACTGTCACTCCTTTGGTTTCCGTTCTCGTCAACCCATCTTAACTCGACTGGCGGAATAACTATCCTTTCAGGCGCTTCTGATGGTTTCTGACCAAACTCTGTTTCCGCTCCATAATAACCCAAAATTCTCCACACCACTCCTTTTATGTAGGTAGAAAATACGCCTAAAAGCTCTGGCGTTCCTTCAAGGCCTTCGAAATCCACCCCCCACACCGCCTTCATTACTCCCTCTTGATAAGCAAACATCGCCTCTTCAAACCTGCTCCTAAACTCTTGAACCCCATTTTCACCAAATCTCTCAACTAGTGATTCGTGGTCTCTTAAGTTGAAGCCATAAAACCGCTCACAAATCGCTACCCACGCCTCCGGCACAAAGGAATACTGCACTTTACCGTCGATTATTTCCGTGTCCCAAATAAAGGGGTCTGAGGCTGCCTCAAACAACTGTTGCCTAATGCTCTGCAGTTGTACCCGAGGGTTAGTTAAGTTGTCCAATCCGGCCCAGTTTTGCATCGTTTCCCACAAATACAACCCTTGGTTTAACGGCTGCTCCGACTCGTCCCAGGGCATCTGCATTTTGTTCCAGCCGAACAAATGTATCTGGGCAAACACCCGATCGCTCCCCGCTGTTAGCAAACCGCCTATTAACTCCATTTGGACTTTTCTAAACCTCGAGTCATACACCTCAATCAAGTTCCCCTCATTATCTTTGGTCAGCCGCTCATCGGAAATAATTTGAATGTTGCCGTTTCTAACTTCATCTTCAATGTCGATAATCCCTAATATATAAGGCGTTCTCTCCATCGGTCGCAACAAGCCTTCATTTAATAGTGGCGCCGCATGGAAAAACATCCGGTCATTAATCAGCCGGCCGTAAGCCTGTTCGGCTGTCACCACCGGTAGAGTCGCCAGCTCCCTAAAGAAACCTTGAGATACTGTAACCCTCAACAGGTTCTTCTGCAGGGTTAAAAATCTTTCTGTTGATTTAAGATAGCCTTCGGGGTCTTCTCCGCGATTTTCCACCCCCTCGCCGATCAACCACGGCACCGGCACCATGGCTTCGGTAAACATACCGTCATTCAACCATTGATCAACCATTTTTTGGGTGACCGATACTGGATCTTCGGCAATATCTTTTTTAGCTACGTTAGCCCACAGCTTTGACAAAGCGTAACCGGTGGTAAAGTGGGGCTGAAAATAAATATCGTCATGGGGCGAGGTGTCTCTCATATGCCCCATCGCTTCTTTCACCCATTCCCAGGGTTTTATGTTTGTGTAGCGCGGCGCCGTTCCTTTTCTTCTGGGAATTCTTACCTGCGGCCGCCAACCCCTTAAATTCTTAGCGATATATTTAAAATAATCCTCTAGATAAGCCTGATAGTAATGCAACCGGCGTAAACCTGGCCAACCAGTTTCTTTTTTAGCTTCTTTCAAATAAGAATCAATGTCTTTCTCTCCTTCGTCCGCCGGCACATATCTTTGCCATTTACTACCGATGCCAAAAGTGGTTATGTCTTCAAGGGTTAATTCAAGTTTTACTGCCCGAACGAACCTTTCTTGTTCCAATTTCGTCGCCTCGTCTGCTTCGCGGGGGTCGGATTGAAGTTGCTCCAACCATCTTCTTCCCGCCTCGCTGTCTAGCCCCAACTGCCTTAACGTTGCCTCGTTTTCCGGACGCAACAAATACGCTAGCCCCAAAGTAAATGCCTCAAGTCCGGCAATTCTGACATCATCCAAAGTTATTTCCGAACCTTGCTCAATCCTGTTAAATAAATCTTCCAACTCCCTAGCTTGTCTCTGCCAATTGCCAACGTCAACTTCTTTGTCGGCAAACTTGTGGTCGCTGACCATTTGGCTTAAGACGGTAAAGTTGCCATTGCCCGCTTCTTCTCTGGCACTTCTTAGCCGCTCTCGCTTCCCTGGAATTTCCGCCTTTTTATCATGGGCTTCCTGTCTTGAGGCCCTTAATCCCATGCCCACCCAAGCAACTAAGTGGTTTCTTAGCTCTTTCGTCTTTTCCCCCTCCCTATACTCATGCCTAAAAATGTCCATCAAGGTTGCTTCCAACCATCCGCCATCGATAAAGTCTGTGTCAAAATCAACTTTCTCTAAGTTGGCCCTACCCTTTTCCTTCTCGTCTCTCAAAAAACTAAGCAACCTCTCCCGATGGTCTTTCTGGGTATAACCAAAAGGCAGCCTCGTCCCCCCTTCTTCGCCGATAAACACATTTTCCCCGATCACTCTTTTGCCATGCTTGCCGGTCAACCACGAAAATACCTGCCATTTAAGCTGCTCTCTTCTTATGGCTAAAATTTTTACTTTATCTAGTACCGCCTCTGCGTCCACCCCAACTTCCTTGCCCGCTAAGTCAGCTACCTCCAAAACCTTGTCTTGATCAAGGCTTTCTTCTAAATCTAAAATCGCGCCCCCTTTTTCCCAATCCCATTTTTTCATCGTTACGTAAGGCACTCCATGTCTTCTCACGCCCGCTTCTATCTCTTCGGGGTTTAAAACACTTCTTTGAAACATCAAGTTCCAAGACCTGTCCTGCAAAGAAAACACCGACATTAGTTTTAAAAATGACTTGCCAACCCTTTTTTCCGAATCAGTCCAACCATCCGGTAACTCAACAATTGGCAGACCGGAGCCTAAAATTCCCATGTTTCTTGAGTAATAATCTTCCAAATCTTTCATTTTGATTAAGTTCCAATAACTGGCTCTCACCGAACTAGCCTGTTCTAAAAACATCCCCGCCGCTTTAATTTTGAAACCAGGGTATTTCCCCTGAAGCTCTCTTGTGGCCTCTTCTATAACTTGATCGTATTTCTTTAGGGAAATTTCCCCGGTAAGGGGGTCTTTTTGGGGATACCAAACCTCTTCGTTGATGATCTGTACAAACCCCTCGTCAGCCAGAAGCCGACCAATAGTTTTTCCGTCAACCAAAGTGCCTACGTCAGGAAGCCTGCTTTCGTCCCGATAAAGACCAAAATCGTCAATCATCTGTTTATTAATTTCGTTTGCTGTCGTCAGCCTTGCCAAAAGCTCTAACCAGTCGTAATCTATATTCCCTAGCTTGTGCCTTTGCTGCATCTCTTTAGCCTTGCTGATCTCATCTAACAGATCCTGCACCGCCAAACCCTCACTATCAGGACCCACCCCGCCCGCTTCTCGGCTAATATTGGCCATGATAATATCGCTACCCTTAACCTCAAAAGCGATTCTCCCCTTTGCCACCAGTTCGTCGACGAACTTCCTCACCAGGGTAACTTTTCTTTCTTGTGCCTGCGTCAGTAAAAACTGCATCAACGGCCACGTCTGCCGATTTCGGGCAAGGAAAATATGCTGACCATCAAGGCTTTTTGCCCCCTCTCCGGTTAACAAGCTTTCCGGATCAATATCAGCCCAATAAAACAATTCTGCTGCTCTATCTAATCTTTCGGTTAAGTTCTCACCTTTTAGCCAACGGTTGGGAAAAACCTGTTTTATTTTTTCTATAAAAGTTTTGGGGGGAAATCTTTGCTGTAGATCGAAACGAGTATTTAAAAAACTAAGATACTGCTTTTCTTCTGGGGTCGCCGCCTCTCCTTTTAACTCAACACTCTGTTTAAATTCTCTTATCAATTTTTCTGTGTGCCTTCCTCCTTGTAATGGCTTCCTTAAGTACCCGTCTATTTCCCGAACCAGTTCTTCTTCTCGGGTCACACCCTTGTCAACCTGTTTTTTAACTAACTCTGCCCGCTGCTGCCAATTTGATTGGTCGACTGGTGATCTGCCAATACCTAAATACTCTTGTAGTCTTTTCATATGCTTATAGCTACCCCCTTCGGCTTCAACCTTGGCTGCCTCAAAGAATTGAAGCCACCTGCCCACCAACTCCTGCCTGTCTTTACTCGGCTGTTCTATTTGTCTTATCGCCTTTATCCTATTACCAATATAATCTTTCCAAACTTCGTCTAAACCCAATTGGTCCTTTTTAGATCCTTGGCTGACAACGTCTAAACCAGTTAACTCTTTTAAAAATTTTCCTAGTTGATCACTGTTAAATTCTTTGATTTCTGTTTCTGTTAAGGCCTCTTTGCCCTCCTTGGGCCCAAACATAGTTTCGGTCACCTCTTTTATTTTTTCCTCTTCCATCTCTAAGTCTTCCTTCAACTGACGCTCAAATTCTTGCCGCGTCAACCCCTGTTCTGGTTTTACCCAGTATAAGTCTGGCCCGGTCATCCCGGTTTCCCCTTCTGAATAACTATCTAGTTGCCACGCCCGAAACAACTGGTTAACTCCGTTCAGATAGCGCTTGAATCCGGCTGGATTGGCTGTTGGATCGGCCAACAATTTTTCGTAACTACCCCACAATTCAGCTTCATCGGCCAACACTTTATTAGTTTCTCTTAAAATTTGTATTTCTTTAGCTTCGTCTGCCATATTAATTTTTAAAAACTCATATCCTTCCTGCTGCTTTTATCCTTCTCCACCTCTTCCTCTCTTGGTTGCTCTAGTCTTTGCCCTAACCGAGAAATCTCTCGGTCAACGCCAGCAATTTGAGCCTCTAAATCCTCTACGTCAACTTCTACATCTTTGTATTTCCCGCTCTTTTTTTTATTAAGCTCACTTTCCAACGCCCCTCTTTCCCTTTGAGCCTCAGCAAACTGAAGTTGAAGCTTTTTATCCTCCAGGTCAGTCGAAATCGACTCAAGGTCATTCGCTAAAGAACGCAACAGCTCGACCCTCCTGGTTAACTCTTCATCCAGTTTCTCCACCGCTTCTGACCCAGACAACTTGGCCACCTCCTGTTTTAATTGAGCTAAACGCCCTTCCGAAAGAACCCTCAAGACTTCTGGTTTCATCTCCACTAACCAATCCATGCCTTTTGATTCGGGAGTGTCACCGACCCTAACTTCTTCTAAAACGCTCTTAAAATCTTCTGGGTAAACTGCCAACAGCTCCAAAAGTTTTCTTCCAGCTTGGCGCTGTTGTTTTTTAGTATAGGCCACTGGTCTAATTTCTTTTTTAGCCTGCTCGCCTTTAGGTTTTAATAACTTGTCGGCCTTGTTGCCGAACGAACGACTGGTCGAAGCCAACTCTTTCCAATCCTTAAGTTGAACGGGGTCGCAAGTTAACCAGTCACCGGGTAGGTCCGGCCATTGAATCCCGGCTGTCAGGGCCGCATTCTGGTTTAAGTTCCACCAACTTAATTCTCCCCCTTCAGTTAAACGTTCTAGAGTTTTTTTATAACTCTGGGCGATGGCCCCTTCTACTTCTCCCCGGGCGGCAAAAATATAGTGAGCCAAAGCCACTCCCAGCCTGGTGTAAAACACCCGTCTTAAATTGGTTGCCTCTTTATAACTAAGCTTTAACTCCTGTCCGTTGATCTCAACCTTCATACCCCCCCCTTTAGAGAAAGCTGAGAAGTCAAACTTCCACTCTCCAGGGTATCCCCACACATCCACCAGTCTAGGAGGCATCTGGTAACTGCTAAGAGCCTGGTTAAACCAAGTCGCCATCCCTTCTGGAGTCCAGGCGTCAAGCGCCACCGTGGCTTCATTAGATAAAACGACTCCCTCACCAGAATTCCGGGTTACCATCTCGTATGCTCCGCCCTTCCTGACTAGTTGGTCACTTTTATCCTGTTTTTCGGCTCTGGCGACGTTTTTTAGTCGATCCATCTCCGCCACCATGGGTCCTATCACTAATTTGCTGGCCCCAACACGTTCTAAATTAACTCCGCCTTTTTCTTTACCTTTTTGTCTTTTGATTAAAGTCAGGTGTTCTGATTCTTTAGCAAACAAGGCTTGAGCCAATATTCCTACTCTGCTCCGCGGGGCAGTTCTAGTTATTTTCTCTTTAATATCCGGGCCTCTTCCTGGTGGCAACTCTACTCCTACGGCATCCATATATATTAATCTATCACTCAACCCGTTCCTTGTCATCTTCCCTTAATCAACTCTATAATGACTCTAATGGAACAACACCCCGTCCCCCAAAACATCACCACCTACCAATTCCGGTTGGTAGGTGACATGACCTTGAAGCAGTTTTTGGAGCTGGCTTCCGGCGTCGTTACTGCCTACCTTGTTTTCAACTCCAGCTGGAACCTGCTTCTCCGCTGGACCTTGGGACCGATCTTAGCCTTTTTTGGCTTTGCCCTGGCTTTTTTACCTATCGAAGACCGGCCGCTTGACCAGTGGATTATTAACTTCTTCCGCTCCATCTACGCCCCCACCCAATACTTATGGCGCCAAAAACCCAAAAAACTCGACTTCTTTGCCCCAAGTAAGGGTTTACCGCGTGTCCCAGTAGACACTGGGACTTTACGCGGCCACCCGGAAAAACTAGCTGAATACTTAAAAACCCTGCCCCAAACTCCGGAAACCAGCTTCGAACAAGCCGAAAAAAAGTACCTCCAACACATCGCCAGTTTGTTTGGCGCCCTGGGCCTGCCGCCATCGTCGCCGGCAGAACCGAGCCACCCCGGCCAACCCCAAACTCCGGTCAAACCCGGCCTTAAAGGCGTTCGAGTCCGAAAGCTTTTGCACCCGCAAATGTGCCTACTACCCCACGCCAGCCTTTACCAGGCCCCCGCCGAGCCAAAAACGGCCGCCATGCCTGTTTACCCCGACCGCAACGTCGGGGCCCCCACTCCAATTCCTCCGCCCCCAGCAACCACCAAACCCCCTACCGCTTCCACGGCGGCGGCTCCCGCCAAACCAGCTAAACCTGTTAAAAAACTTCCGGCTAAAAACCCTCCCCGGTCTCGGCAGAAGCCGGACCGAGGATCCACGGCCACGACTACAGTCGGGTCGGGACCAGCGCCGCAACCTCAACCCACCACTACTCCTACTTTTGCCAAAGACGTCATCCTGCCCCAAACCCCGGAAAAACCCAACCTGCTGGCCGGTGTCACTTTAGACAAACTTGGCAAAATCGCCCCCAACGTCATTTTGGAAATAAAAGACAACCAGGGTCACCCCGTCCGGGCTCTAAAATCAAATAAGCTCGGCCAATTTTTTATCGCCACCCCCTTACCCGACGGCATCTACCAGATCGAGGCCGACCACCCTGACCACGCCTTTGCTATAATCAAACTCGAAGCCAAAGGCGAAGTAATACCGCCATTAAAAATTCAAGCCCAATAACATGCCCCCTGCCCCCATCAAAGCCAGCACCCAAGACCACCTCGACATCGAGGACATCAGAAACGACCTGGTGATTTTAAAAGACGGCTCTTGTTGCCTAATTCTTCAAACCACCGCCGTCAACTTTTCGCTTCTGTCCGAAGGCGAACAAGACGCCACCATCTACGCTTATGCCGGAATGTTAAACTCGTTGACTTTTCCGGTACAAATCTTAATCCACTCCCAGAAAAAAAACATCCAAAGCTATCTGGCCCTTTTAAACACCCAGGAGCAAAAAATCAAAAACCCGTTACTCAAAGGCCAGCTGGTAAAATACCGCGACTTTATCACCCAAACCGTTAAGGAAAACGACGTTTTGGATAAAAAATTCTACATCGTCATCCCTTTTTCGGCTTTGGAACTGGGCGTCAGCTCCACCCTTTCTTCTGTAGTCAGAAAATCAAAAGGCCTCCCCTTTGACAAAGACTACATCATCCAAAAAGCCGCCACCGCTCTGGTGCCCAAAAGAGACCACCTGGTCGGCCAATTGACCCGCTTGGGGCTAAAAGCCAAACAACTAACCACCCCGGAGCTAATCAAACTCCTTTTTGGCTACTACAACCCCGACGCCGGGTCGGCAGACTTTGCCGACAAAGCCGGCTACGACGCTCCCATCATCGAAGCCGCCGTTTCCGAAGATGAGGGCAATAAAAAACTATGAAGTTAAACCTGCCATTTCTTAAGCCTAAAAAGGTCCCCGAAGACTCTCCCCGGTCCCGCCAGGAGCCGGACCGAGGATCCACGGCAGCCCCGGTGACCACCGGGGCGCCGGGACCCGCCCCGACTAAAGTCGACCAACTCGCCCGGGGCATCACTTCTGTGGCGGACATCATCGCCCCGGCGGCGCTTGAAGTCGACTTTTCTCACGTCAAAATCGGCAACACTTATTTCAGAACCCTGTTTATCTCCGGCTACCCCCGCTTCGTCAACGCCAACTGGCTGGCGCCCCTAATCAACTTCGAGCGTTCGCTTAATATCTCCATGTTCATCTACCCGGTCGAAGGTAAAGGCATTATGGACGATTTAAGAAGAAAAATCGGCGAAATGGAGGCCGAGGTTCAATCCGACGTCGAGCGCGGCCGCATCGCCCAAGTGTCAACCAAGGTCAAACTCGAAGACGCCAAAACCCTCCAGGAGCAGCTGGCCAAAGGCGCCGAGCGTTTCTACCAGTTCGGCCTCTACGTCACCATTCCCTCAAACTCTGTCGACGAACTAAACAAAATCACCCAACAAGTCCAGTCCACTTTGGGGTCGCTCTTAATCATCTCCAAGGTCGCGGCCCTCCAAATGGAAGACGCCTTTAAAACCACCCTGCCCTTGGCCCAGGACAGACTCATGATCAACCGCAACATGGACACCACCAGCTTGGCCACTACCTTTCCTTTCACCAGCTCGGAGCTAACCCAAAACCGCGGCGTCCTCTACGGCTTAAACGAACACAACGGCTCTCTGGTGATCCTCGACCGCTTTTCTTTGGAGAACGCCAACTCGGTTGTTTTTGCCAAGTCGGGTTCGGGAAAAAGCTATTTAATAAAATTAGAGGCCTTACGCTCCCTGATGTTTGACACCGAAGTCCTCGTCATCGACCCGGAAAACGAGTATCAAGCTCTGTGCAACGCTGTCGGCGGCGAGTACATTGTTTTCTCCTACCAGTCCAAAGCTAAAATCAACCCCTTCGACCTATCCCAAGTCTACGAAGAAGGCCAAAACGAACTGGGGCAAAAAGTTTTGTCGCTCCACTCGCTTTTCAAAACCATGATGGGCGACCTGGCTCCCCAGGAAGAGGCGCTTCTGGACCGGGCGATTATTTTGACTTACAAGCAAAAGGGCATCACCCCGGATCCTGCCACCCAGAAAAAAGAACCGCCGCTTTTAGAAGACCTTTACAAGGTCTTGGTCGGCATGGAAGAGGACGTGGCCTTAAACCTGGCCGCCCGCTTGGAAAAATACGTCAAGGGTTCTTTCCGGGGCATCTTTGACCAGCACACCAACGTCGACCTTAGTAACACCTTCACCGTCTTTTCCATCAAAGAACTTGAAGACGCTCTCCGGCCCATCGCCATGTTCATGATCTTAGATTACATCTGGACCAGAATTAAAAAGGATTTAAAACGCCGATTGCTTATCGTCGACGAGGCCTGGTATATGATGCGCTACCCCGACTCTGCCTCGTTCATGTTCTCCATGGCCAAACGCGCCAGAAAATATTACTTAGGTTTAACCACCATCACCCAGGACGTCGAAGACTTTTTAAACTCCGACTACGGCAAGGCCATCGTCACCAACTCTTCGATCCAGATTTTGATGAAGCAGTCCTCCGCCGCCATCGACAAACTGGCTCAAGTCTTTTACCTTTCTGAAGGAGAAAAACATCTGCTTCTAGCCTCGGGCGTCGGCCACGGCCTGATCTTTGCCGGCGCCAACCACGTGGCGCTGGAAGTCGTCGCCTCGCCCGAAGAGCACGCCTTGATTACCTCTAGCCCCGAGGAACTAATCGCCCAAAAGCAGAAAACCGCCCCTACCCCTGCACCCTCACCGGCATGATGATATGAAGCCAGGAGTCGTCCCCCGCCGCCCGAAACATCCCTGGTGAAAGCGGCCCTGACAGCTCCAACCCCAACCTCTCCGCCGTCACCGCCGACAACATTTCCAGTAAGTAGCGGCTGTTAAACGCCACCTCGCTGTCCTCGCCCGTTTTTTTAATCGCCACGCCTATTTCGTTTTCGCCCACCTGGGGCGCGTTGGCCGTCACCGTCAGCTTGTCTTTTTCTATCTTAAACTTGACAATGTTGGCGCTGTCTCGGGCAAAAATCGCCGCGGCTCTGACCGCCTGGTGTAATTCTTCCGTTTCCAGCTCCAGCTTGGTTTTGCTGCTGCCTGGAACGATCTTGTCAAAGTCCGGAAAATCACCCTCGAGTAATCTGGTCACCACCTCCACCCCATCAAGACTCATAATCAGCTGCTTTTCCTTGTCGGTCGCCGCCAGCCGCACTTCCTCCCCCTCCTCATCTTTAAGCATCTTGGTTAGCTCGGTTAGGGCTCTGGCCGGCACCACCATCTCTTTGCCCGCTCCTTTAATTTTTGACCCGGGCAAGCTTTTAACGCTCAAGCGATAGCCGTCGGTCGCCGCCAGCCGCAGGCCTTTTTTGCTAAACTCCATTTTTACTCCGGTAAATATCGGCCTGGCCTCATCTGTCCCCGCCGCAAACGCCACCAGGCTGACCGCCTCCGATAAAGCCGCCCCATCAAGCCCCAACTCTCCCGCCGCTTTCTTGCCGGCTAGGGTCGGCACCTCCGGAAACTCCTCGGCACTAATCCCATTAACCGTCGCGCGGTAAGCGCCGCTTTTTACCTGAACCTTTTCTTCCGATACTGTTAGTTCCACCGCCTCCTGCGGCAAGCTGGTCACCAGCTCCCCAAAAACCCTCCCCGGCACCGTCACTTTGCCTGCTCTCTCCACCTTGGCGTTAAGCCAAACGGTAATTCCTGTTTCTAGGTTTGTCGCCGAAAGTTTAAGTTTTCCTCCTTCTGTGGCCAATAAAATGTTAGCCAAAACCGGCAATTGCGCTTTGGCGGCTACCGCCCGGCTTACTGCAGTTACCCCGTGGGCCAAATTCTCCTGAAGTATGGATAGTTTCATTCTCTTCTCCTACAATTATTTAGTATTAGTAGTAGTTTTAGTAGGCGGCTTTGATATGTTCATTATAATCGATTTTTCCCCTAAAATCTTTGCCTTTTTTTCCTGTTGATAACCCCCGCTCCGGCGGTGGATGTTTTTGTGAATATCTTGTTGATAACCTAAAAACAGTGGACAACTCATTAAACCTTTCCCCTGTTTTGATAAATTTGCTTTCTAATGTTGATAACATCGAGGCGCAAATCTTCCGACTCGGAAAGAAGCCGGGAGACTTTTTCTTGTCCGTGAAGCACCGTCGAATGGTCCCTTCCGCCCAAAACCCGACCCACTTCTTTCAAAGACAGCCGCAGCTCCTTACGCAAAAGGTACATCACGACCTGCCGCGGCAAGGCCACCGTTTTAAGCCGTCGTTCTCCCCGAATGTCGGTAGTCTTTAGCTGGTAGTATTCCGCCACCAGGCGCACCACCTGCGTCGCCGTCACCCGGCTTTTAAGTCTTACCGTCTCGCCGTTGATTTTATTAAGTAGCGCCATCGCCAGCTCTTCGGTCAGGGCCTCTTTTTTAGCCACCTGTTCTCCGCTAAGCCTTAGAAGCACCCCCTCAAGTTTTCGGGTTGATTCTACGTTGGCCGCCACCACCTGGGCCACCCTCATTGGCAGTTCCATATTGAGCTGCTGGGCCTTAATCAGTAAAATTGCCGTCCTCAACTCAAACCCCGGCGGTTGGATATCTACCGTCAGCCCCCCCTCAAACCGCGACCTAAGCCTATCCTCAAGCCCGGCGATTTCATTTGGCAGCCGATCGCTGGTCAAAACCACCTGGCCCCCCTCTTTATGGACCGCGTTAAAAGTGTGGAAAAACTCTTCCTGAACCGTTTCTTTTCCTCCGATAAACTGGACGTCATCTAAAAGTAGCACCCTAGCCTGGCGGTACTTGTGGCGAAAGTTGGCCGTGGTTTTATTTCTGATCGCTTCAATGATCTCGTTGGTAAATTCCTCGCCGGTGCAATACACCACCGCCGCGTCAGGGTTTTTGGCTAGAATCTCGTGCCCCACCGCTTGCATCAGGTGGGTTTTGCCCACCCCCACCCCGCCATAAACAAAGACGAGCCGATACACTTGCCCCGGGCTTTTGGCCGCAGTTCTCGCCGCCGCGTGAGCCACCTCGTTGGAGCCGGAGACGGCAAAGTTTTTGAAAGTCAGCGCGGCAGACAAGCCCACCCTGGCCGCCGCCTCAAGATAAGCCTCCCTTTCCATTTTGGCTATGTCTACCGAAAACAAATCTTCGCCCTCACCGCTCCCCCGCCGGCCCTTTTTTTGCTTTACCGCCCGCTGCTTCACCGCTAGTTTAATCTCACACTTTTTCTTTAATGCCTTTTCCGCCACTGCCGCTATCTGGCCCAAATACCGCTCGCTAATCTGGTTTTTATGAAACACCGACGGGCAGGCGATCGTCAATATTGACTTACCACCGCTTTCTTTAAGCGATAAAAGCGCCAGAGGCGCAATCCAAGTAGCAAAGTTTCCCGGCGACAAGTTTAACTCAAGCTCGCTTCTCACCGCCGACCACAACGACTCATTATTCATGTTACATTAGGCAGGAGTATTACCACCATACCCACTTATCCACACCCCGTCAACACCAACAATACACGAAAATTAACAACAAGGTCGGACCTTGTTGGGAAAAGCAAAGTAATATATACTTGGCTAAATTATGCCTAAACGCACTTATCAACCCTCCAAGCGCCGCCGCAGCCGCCGCTACGGCTTTAGAAAAAAACAAAGCACAGCCGCCGGCAGAAAGGTGCTGGCGCGCCGCCGCGCCAAAAAACGCCAGAGGTTGGCGGTATAACCGATAGCACTTAGGTTAATTAGAAATTAGAAATTTTGTTATGCTTCCCCGAGTTCACCGCCTCCCCGGCTACCGCGTTAGACAACTGCTGTCAGCGCCGGTGGTTAAACGCGAGCCCGGGCTAACCGTCAAGGCCGCGGCAAACCACTTGGACCGCCCCCGTTTCGGCGTAGTCATCACCAAAAAGGCAGCTCGCGGCGCCGTCCAGCGCAACAACATGAAACGACAAACCATGATAGCAATTGAAAAGCAAATAGGAGCTTATGAGCCCGGAAAAGATTATTTGTTTTTAGTTTATGAAGCGCCTCATTTTAAAGCTGATTAAGACATACCAAAAAAACCGCTGGTTTCATCTGGTCGAAGGCGGCTGTAGGTTTACTCCCAGCTGCAGCCAATACTCTTATGAGGCCATCAAAAAGTATGGTATATTAAAAGGTTCGTGGTTCGGGCTGAGGCGAATAGTTCGCTGTCACCCCTGGTCAGCCGGAGGCTCCGACCCATTAAAATAACACTATGTGGAAACTTATTTTTTTCCAGCCGCTGGTCAATGCCCTGATTTTCTTCTACCAGGTTTTAGGCCAAAATTTAGGCCTGGCGATCATCGGCCTGACCGCCGTCATTAGAGGCGCTTTAAACCCCTTAACCGCTCCGTCGATTAAATCCGCCCAAAAGTTAAAAGAGCTTCAGCCGGAACTGGCCAAACTCAAAGAAAAATACGGCCAAGACCGCCAAGCCTTCGCCCAGGCCCAACTAAAGTTCTACCAAAAAGAAGGCGTCAACCCCGCCGCCGGCTGCTTACCCCAAATCGTCCAAATCGTCATCCTTATCGCCCTTTTTCAAGCTTTTAACCAAGTCCTCCAAAATGGCGGCAACGTCGTCGACAGCTTAAACCAACTGCTTTATCAACCCCTAAAACTGGCCGCCGACGCCACCATCAACTCTAAATTTTTCTACCTTGACCTCACCCGCCCCGACTTAATTCCTGTCCCCCAAGTTAACCTCGGGCCGATAAAGTTTTCTAGCCTCCCCGGCCCCTTTTTGATCGCCGCCGCCATCATCCAATTCTTTTCCTCTCGTTTAATGCTCACCGCCACCAAGGGCACCCAGGCCAAAGCCAAAAAGACCGAAGCCAAATCCGACGACATCGCCGCCGCCATGCAGGAACAGATGCTTTATCTCTTTCCCATCATGACCCTGTTTGTCGGCTTGCGTTTTCCTTCGGGCCTGGTACTATACTGGCTAACCTTTTCTATCTTTATGCTTATCCAGCAGATGAGACTAAAAAATGGACAAAAAAATTAAATCTCTCCTTGGCGACCTTCTTGACCACCTGGACATCAAGCCGGAAAAAATCAGTGTTAAAAAGAACCCGGACGATGGCTATCAAGTCGACATCGTTGCCTCCGATGAGGACGCGGGGGTGCTCATCGGCTACCACGGCGAAACTATTTCCGCCCTCCAGCTGATTTTGGGCCTGCTCCTTTATAAAGATCAAGGCCAGTGGGTCAAAGTGGTCGTTAACGTCGGCGACTACCGCCAAAAAAGGTCCCAAGACTTAGAGCAAATGGCCCAGGCCACCGCCGAGAAAGTCATCTACTCCGGCGAGCCCATTGCTCTTTTTAACTTAAACCCCTACGAGCGCCGCCTCATCCACCAGTTTTTAAGTGCTACCCCCGAAGTCACCACCGAGTCCCAAGGCGAGGGTAAAAACCGCCACCTGATAGTTCGCTTGGCCGATGAACAATCTTAATATCTTTGTTGACGGCGGTGCCCGCGGCAACCCCGGCCCAGCCGCCACCGGCGTCGTCATCAAAGATCAAAACCAAAAAACCCTCCACCGGTTTGGCAAATATATCGGCAAAACCACCAACAACCAAGCCGAGTACCAAGCCGTCATCGTCGCCCTGGAGTGGTTGACCAGTCACCGGGAAACAATTCGAAAATCTAAATTCAAAAATTGTAAATTTTTTTTGGATTCCACCCTAGTCGTCAACCAATTAAACGGCAACTGGAAAGTTAAAGACGCTTCCTTGCGCCAAAAAGTCATTGAAGTCAGGGAGCTTGAAGGTAAACTCGGCCTTGCTGTTTCTTATACCGCCATTCCCCGCGCCAAAAACTTCGAAGCCGATTTACTGGTCAACCAGGCCTTGGACGAAGTTTAAACCCCGAATTTCCAGAGTAAAGTGACCGAAGACAAAGCTTCGGATTTACCGCAGTACAGAGTTGCCGCCAGGCCGTTTATCAAGTAACATGAATTGGTTCAAGCTATGCCTGCCAAAAAATCTGTCCAACAAGTTAAGTCGTCTTCTCACCTCCCCACCGCCCTGGTCGCCGGCGCCGCCGGCTTTATTGGCTCCCATCTCTGCGACGCTTTAATTTTGCAAAACTGTTTGGTCTATGGCATCGACAATTTTTTAAGCGGCAAAAAACAAAACCTCAACCACTTGCTTGACCAAAAGAACTTTGTTTTTTTTGAGCACGACCTAAACAAACCTTTAAAAACCAATCTGCCCCAGGTCGACTACGTCTTTCACTTGGCCGGCATCGAAGCCTATGTCAATGGCCTCGACGTCAGCCTGGACACGCTTTTGGTCAACTCCCTGGGCAGCCGCGAGCTTTTAGAAATAGCCAAAAAACACCAAGCTAAGTTTCTTCTCGCCTCCACCACCGATATTTTTTCCGCTCGCCTCGCCACTAGCGACTTGACTCATTATTTTGGCTCCGACCACGTCGCCCAAGAACTCTATTCTCACCACGAAGCCAAGCGTTTCAGCGAGGCTCTAACTTTTGAATACGTCAACCGCCACCAGCTTGACGCCCGCGTCGTCCGCCTCGCCCACGTCTACGGCCCCCGCATGGATCTTGCCACCGGCACCGGTCTGGCCAAACTCTTTCTTGCCGCCAAAAAGGGAGATACCCTGGAAATCCCCGGCAACGGCCTCACCCCTCTTTACCCCACTTTTGTATCCGATATCGTCTACGGCCTCACCAAGGCCATGTTCACCCAAAGCTCCACCGGCGAGATCTACACCCTGCTAAATCCGGAGAAAATTACTCTTCTAAACGTGGCCTACAAAATCAAAGAGGTTTTAGCCGACAAGGGTTTGAAAATTGACTTCGTCAAAGGCGAAGACACTCTCGGCCCAATGAGCCTTCCTAAGGAAACCTTAAATTCTCAACAAAACCTAGGTTGGACATCCAAGGTAGACCTTGAAGAGGGGATTACCCGCACCTTAGAATGGCTCCAAAGCGGCCAGGCCAAACTACCTGAAGAAATTAAACAACCACCCCCCCCAGAAACACCCCGCCGGGAAGACCAGCTTTCTTTGGAAGAGTTGGGGATTAAGCCAGCCTTCCCCGATGCTCCCAAAAAAAATATTACTATACCTAAGTTTCCGGCCTTGCCTAAATTCAAACTTCCCAAACATCCCAAACTTTCCAAACTTCCCAAGCTTCCCCAATTTCCCGGCTTCAGCAAACTTTCTCGTCGGACCAAAACCGCCGTCCTCACCCTCGCTCTCGCCCTGGTTCTTGTCCTCGGACCCCTGGTTTTAATGATAGGCCATACCCTTTTGGGTGTCAGTTACTTAAACCAGGCTGCCTCATCGACCGACCTTACCCACCTGGACCGACTGGAAAAACTCACCACCTCGGCCGACAGACACTTTCAATCTTCCCGCCGGTTACTGCGAAGCCGCCACGCGGTCTTAAGCGCAGTTGGGGCAGGGGAGTTGGCTACCAACCTTGATCAACTCCTGTTCATCGGCGGCAAACTAAGCCAGGGGACTCTCCACCTAGCCGCCGCCGCCCAAGACGGTACCTTGTTAGCCTCAATCGTCCTCAAGCACCAAGACGGCAACCTCGATTTAGCCCTAAATCGTATCAAGGTTAACCTCGACCAAGCCTACTCCGAACTCTCTTTTGTTGAGTCCGAACTCCAAAGCGGCAGGCAGTTGAGTCTGAACCTGTCTACTCCTTTAAGCCAAAAACTCCACCAGTTGACCACCGACTTTCCCGCCATTCGCCAAAAAGTCAACCAGGCTCGGGTGATGCTGCCGTTGGTTCCCGATCTAATCGCTCAAAACTCCAAAAAAACCTACCTAATTTTGTTTCAAAACAACGCCGAGATCCGTCCTACAGGGGGATTCATCGGTTCCTATGGTTTACTCACCTTTGAAAAAGGGAAGCTTTTAGACTTCACTGTCGAAGACATCTACGCCGCCGACGGCCAGCTGTCTGGTTTTGTCGAACCCCCCGAACCCCTCAAGGAGTTTTTAGGCCAGAACTCGTGGTTTTTTAGGGACTCGAACTGGGACCCCGATTTTACCGTCTCCGGCCCCCGCGCCGAGTGGTTTCTCAACAAATCCACCGGCAGAAACGTCGATGGGGTGATCGCCGTCAACCTCCCGGCCGCCAGAGAATTTCTTAAAGTCACCGGCCCGGTTAAACTGCCCGACTTCAACGAGGAAATCACCGCCACCAACTTGTTTGAGCGTGCCGAATACCGCACTGAAATCGACTTTTTCCCCGGCTCAACTCAAAAGAAAGACTTTTTGGGGTCTCTTGCCCGTGAACTTTTCGACCGAGCCCAAAACGCCTCTGCCGGCGAACTACTCCAGTTTACCCAAGCCCTCGAAACCGCCATGACCCAAAAACAAATTCTTCTCAATCTCCACGACGAGGGCAGCCAAAAAATTCTTTTAGAACAAAACTGGGCCGGCGCTCTCTATGCCCCCTTAATCGCCGCCAACCCCGCCCCGATCGTCGACTACTTTTATCCCGTCGAGGCCAACTTGGGCATCAATAAAGCCAACTACTTCTTAAACCGAGAGCTGGAATACCAGCTGACCATTCTAAAGACTAAGGAAATTCTATCTACTGCTACCATTACCTACCAAAACCAAAGCCCGGCGGACGCCTGGCCCGGAGGAAATTACCGAAGCTATTTAAGAGCTTACATTCCCGCCGGTTCGCGAGTCATCTCGGTCAAAGTAGGCGAGACCAAGCTTGACCCCGAGGCCGACATCGATGCCTCCCAGGTGGGTGACAAACTCGTTTTAGGCTTCCCCGTTACCGTTCCGGTCAAGCACACCTTGGCGGTGGAGATGACCTACCGCTTGCCGGGTAAGCTGGCTACCGCTCCCCAAGAGGGGTCGCGCGAGGGCAAACTGGCGGTCGTCATTCCCAAGCAGCCGGGCATCATCGCCGATCCGGTCAAGGTCATCGTCAACCATCCATCTTTCTTACTAGCCACCTCCACTTCTCCCCGGGCCCTCACTTCTGCCCAAGTAACCACCTTCGAGTCCGATCTTTCCTACGACCGTGTCTTCACCGTCGACTTTATTGAGAAGTAAAAGGAAATGTGCTACCATGCGTGAATCATGGCCACTGATAAAATCAAGCTTTCCGTCATAAAAAGAGACCTTACCGGTAGAAAAGTTAAAAAGCTCCGCCGCGAGGGGGTGTTGCCCGGCAACATCTACGGCAAGGACGTTAAATCTTTGGCTGTCCAGGTGCCCGCCAAGGACTTCAAAGCCGCCTTTGATCAGGCAGGGGAGACCGGCATTATTGAACTCAAGGTCGACAAAGAAACCAAGGCCCGTCCGGCTTTGATCCACAACGTCCACCTTCACCCCGTCACCGACGAACTGTTGCACGTTGACTTCCACCAGGTCGACCTGACCAAGAAAGTCACCGTCGATATTCCTATTGAATTAACCGGCGAAGCCCCCGGAGTCAACAAGGGTGGGGTGCTGGTTCAAGTCTTAGACGAGATCGAAGTCGAAGCCCTGCCTACCGATTTGCCTGATAAATTTGTTTTAGACGTTTCTACCCTTGAAGAAATCGGCCAGGGCTTGACCTTAAAAGACATCAAAGTTGACGCCGCCAAAGTCAAACTGGTTACCGAAAACCCAGAGGAGATTGTCGTCCAGATCGAAGAACCGGCTAAAGAGGAAGAAAAACCCGTCGAGGCCGCTCCGGCAGAAGGCGAAGCCGCCGCCGAGGCAGAAACCGCTCCCGCCGAAGGCGAGGCTGAAAAAGAAGGGGAGAAGAAAGAGGAAGAAAAACCCGCCGACAAGCCCAAGCCTGAACCTAAAAAAGAAAAATAGATTCTCCCAGCCTTCGGACTTCAGCGTTATTTGGGTCAAGGTATTTTGCCCTGGCAAAGTACTCCAGCGCTTTTTGCTCTTCGTACACCTGCCAATTTAGAACTGCCAGTTGGAGTAGCACTCCCTGGTCGTAGGGCCTGTCTTGCAAAACCTTTTCCCATTTTAAAATTTCTGCTCGCAGTCTATCGGGGCGGCTCACCCATTCTTCGGTTTCTTTTGACCCCGGCCACCACGCCGCTTTTTCTTGAGCCGACGGCGCCAAGTTTAATCTGCCGTCCACGACAGGCCAAAAACTTCCCCCGAGTCCCACCACCAGCAACAGAATCAATATATGTACCGGTTTTACTCGGGAAAATAGGGGATCAAGCAGCGGTTTTACCGGCCGATAAATTCTCGCCCCCAAAACTTTGACGTAAGGGTTCAGGCGGGCCATTGGGCGCCAATCAGTAATTTTTCCTCGGTCTTGGGCAACTGCCTCCAGACTGCCTCGGTTACAAACGGCACAAAAGGATGTAAAAGCTTCAAAAACACCCGCAAACCTTTGATCAAAGCTAGTGGCGAAATTTTACCCTGCTTGTTCTGCTCAATACATTCATCGCAAAACCAGTGCCAGAAGTAGAAATAAACCGTTTCCGCCGCCAGCCCCGGCTTCATCGCTTCAAGCTGGTCGGTGATTTGCTTCACCACGCCGGACAGCTCCTTCTTAAATTTTTCATCTTTCAGGTCGCTATCACTCCCGGAGTGTGCCGCAGGCGCAACCCCACTCCGGGAGTGTTCTGAGTGGGTATTATTGGACACGATCACAAACCGGGCCGCATTCCAGATCTTGTTAGTCAAGTTGCGCATGCCTCTGATATCATCGTCGCCGACGTTTTTGTCTCGGCCTGCCGTTGACCGAATTACCAAAGCCATCCTTAAGGCGTCGGCGCCGTATTTTTGGATTACCTCGACCGGATCGACCACGTTTCCCTTAGACTTACTCATCTTCTGCCCCTTTTCGTCGCGGATCAAGCCGTGAAGATAAACCTTTTCAAAAGGTACCTTGCCGGTTAAGTAAAGTCCCATAAAAAGCATCCGCATCACCCAGAAAATCAAAATGTCGTAAGCCGTCTCCATGAGGCTAGTGGGGTAAAAGCGTTTAAAGTCATCTTTAAATCTGCTTGTCTTCAGGGTAACCAACGGCCACTGGGAACTGGAAAACCAAGTGTCAAAGGTATCGGTTTCTTGGAGGAAATTTTCTCCCGGCGAGGTAGGGGAGACGGTAAACTTGGCCGTGAGCGGCGCCCGCAGGCTTTGCAAGCCCCGTTTTATCTCTGCCAACGAATAATTTTTCAACAACTCGCCCACCTGGTCGCTTATGAGTTTTTTGTCTTTGTTCAAAAACTTAACTTCAACCTCCGGATTTTTATCAGCCTCATACCATATAGGCAAGCGAATGCCCCAAACGATTTGGCGGCTGACGTTCCAGTCGTCAAGGCTCTTGAGCCAGTGGTTCAAAATTTTGTCGTAGCCGGCGCCAAAGATCTTCACTTTTTTCTCTTTTAATGCCCGCAAAGCCCTTTGGGTTAGGGGTTTTACCTTGATATAAAACTGGGGCAGGGGTAAAGGCTCGATCGTTGTGCCACAGCGGTAACAGACGCCGATGGTATTCCGGTAGGTTTCATCCACCTTTTCCATTAAGCCCCGCTTGGTCAAGTCGGCCACCACCGCTTTTCTTGCCTCCATCACCTTTAGTCCTTGGTACTTTCCGGCAAGCTGGTTCATCCGGCCGTCAAAGCCGATGACCTGCTTTGGCCCCGGCACCTCTTTCTTGTGTTTGAGGTAAACGTCAAAATCATTAAAGTCGTGAGCCGGCGTCACCTTGACCACCCCGGTGCCAAACTTCCGGTCTACTCTTCTGTCGGCAATCACCCGCATCTTGAACTTACCCGCCAAACCTTTGACCTCGACTTCTTGGCCGATCCATTTTTGGTAACGTTTGTCGTCGGGGTGAACCTCGATGGCCGTATCACCGAACTTGGTCTCCGGCCTGGTGGTCGCCAGGGTAAACGGCCCGTACTTCATGTAGTAAAGGGGACTTACTCTTTCGACGTGCTTCACCTCCAGGTTAGAGAAGGCCGTGCCGCAAGAAGTACAGTAGTTAACCAAGCGCACTTCCCGGTACACCAAGCCGTCATCGTAGAGTTTTTTGAAAGTGTCCACCACCATCGCGACCACGTCTTTATCTAAAGTAAACTTGGTCCGGCTCCAATCGGCGCTTGCCCCCAATTTTTTCATCTGTTTTATCGCCGTTCCCGAGTTTTCCTCAACGTAATCCCAAATCATCCGGTAGAGAGTTCCCCGGTCAAAATCAAATCGGCTCTTACCCTCTTTTTTCAAGCGTTTTTCAAAGACGTACTGGGTTTCGATGCCGGCATGGTCTGTCCCCGGCAGCCACAAAACCGATTTGCCCCGCATCCTTTCAAACCTGGCGTAGATGTCCTCTAAAGTGACAAAACAGGCGTGGCCGATATGAAGCGGATCGTTGGCATTTGGCGGCGGCATGATGATCGAGTAGGCCTCGCCTTTAGCCTTGGGGGTAAAAGTCCCCGACTTCTCCCAGTCTCGATAAATTTTATCCTCAAACAGGTCCGGCTGGTAACGCTTATCCATGGCAGTATTATAGCCAATAAGGCCAGACCTTAACAGGAGGCGTGGCCAACGGCCAAGCCGGGACAGCGAAGCTGGAAGGTCTGTCCTTAGGGGCAACTTTAATTTACTTTATTACTCGGCTTTCCTTTAAGAAAGTTTTCCAGGTTATCTACAAAAATATCCTTTTTTAAAGCTGTCGCTTCCTCGGTGGTGTAGGCGATTGGGGGATAAATCAAACAGTTTTTGTAAGGCTTAAGCAGTCTTAATTGTTCCTTAGTCATCTCATCAGAGTGGTCTAATATAAAGCTAATTGCCTTCTTTTTGAGCCTTGAAACCAAAGCCTTAAGACCTATCAATTCCATCGGGCTTGGATTTACCAGTAAGGCCCCTTTCTTAATTAGGCTCAATCTTGTTCGGCCCAAAAACCCGTTAGTTTTTGGATTAAGCGCCAAATTAAGAGTGATAATATCCGACTCTTTTAGCAGGTTAGCAATTGTCCTGTATTTTATTCTTTTTCTTTCGTAATTTTTCTTTCTGTTTCTTGACCAGTAGAAAACTTTTGCCCCAAACCCCAAAGCCAGCTCGGCCGTTCTGGCGCCAATACTTCCTAAGCCGATGACTCCAAACTTTTTGCCCTTAATTTCTGTTCCGGCAAAAGTCGCTTCGGAATAGTCTCCTTGGCGCGCTTGTTGTTTGGCCCTCTCAATTTCTCTCAGAAAATCTATGATTGCCCCAAAAGTAAATTCTGCCACCCCCTCGGTGGCATAGCCGGCAATATTACAAACAGTAATTTTTTTCTTTGTTGCATACTTAAGGTCAACCCCACCAACTCCAGTTCCCAGCATCCCAATGTACCTAAGCTTAGACGCCTGATCCATTAAGTCCTGGCCAAATTTGGCCCCCAACTTTAACAACACTCCATCTGCTTCAACCAATTCTTTCCCCAAGTTTTTAGAACTAGAAGTAAGAAAAACCTTCTTATCTGCCAATCTAGCGATCTTCTCCCAATATGTCTTTTCCAGCTCTTTGCCGGTGTAGTCTAGAAGCAAAATCTTCCTAAACTTCATTTAACCCATTATATCACGCTATAATTGAGCCATGAAGATTTTAGGCGTCGATCCGGGGACGGCCCGGCTGGGTTGGGGCATAGTCAACGACAAGGCCGGCGACCAGATAGTAGGCGAGTATGGTTTGATCGAAACCAAAAAAACTCTCGCCGAACCCACCCGCCTCAAACAGCTTTTTGACCAATTTACCAAGCTTTTGACCAGTCACCATCCTGACGCCGTCGCCGTCGAAGACCTGTTTTTTGCCAAAAACCGAACCTCCGCCATCAAAGTGGCCCAGGCTAGGGGAGTCATCTTAGTCGCCGCCGAACTCGCCGCTATCCCCAGTTTTTCCTACACCCCTTTACAAATAAAACAAGCCGTCACCGGTTATGGCCAAGCCGACAAAGCCCAAGTCCAGCAGATGACCAAAGCTATTTTAAAGTTGCCAGCCATTCCTAAACCCGACGACACCGCCGACGCCTTAGCCGTGGCTTTAACCCACGCCTTTTCCTACAAACTAAAAAGTAGGGTAAAATGAAGTTATGATCGGCAAACTCACAGGCAAACCAGAAACTTTTACCCTCGACAGCATTTTATTATCTGTTAGGGGAGTTGGCTACCAGGTTTTTGTGCCCCAAACCACCCGGAATTCATTGCTTAAGCTTAATCAAGCGTCTCTGTTTATCTACACCCACGTCCGCGAGGACACCTTAGATCTTTACGGTTTTGACAGCCGCGAAGCGCTTCAATTGTTTAAACTAGTGATCGCCATCTCTGGCGTCGGCCCCAAGATTGCCGTCAAGCTTATGGATAAAGGCGTCGACCGGATCCAAACCGCCATCTCCCAAGCAGACGTCGACTTTTTTACTTCCGTTCCCCGCCTGGGCAGAAAAAACGCCCAAAAAATCATTATCGAACTAAAGCCCAAACTCGGCGACCTCACGGCTTTGGACTTAACCGGTGAGTCGCCCCAATCCCAAGAAGCCCTTGAGGCCTTAATCGGTTTAGGCTTTACCAAACGCGAAGCCGTAGAAGCCCTAAAACAAGTCGCCAGCCCCAAAGACTCGGTCGAAACCCTTGTCGCCAAGGCCATTAAAAGTTTGGGTCACCAACAATGAGCCAAGCTAAATCATACCTGGCCCGCCCTGAAAGCTGGGACGACTTTGTCGGCCAGGGCAAAATCAAGCGTTCCCTCAAAGTGGCCCTGTCAGCCGCCAAAAAGCGCCGCGAGGCCGTCGAACACATCCTCCTTTACGGTCCCCCGGGCTTAGGCAAAACCACCTTGGCTCATTTGATTGCCAGAGAGTTACGGGTCAACATTAGGAGCTCTTCCGGCCCGGCCATAGAGCGAGCCGGCGACTTAGCCGCCATCTTAACCAATTTAAAAGACGACGACATCTTTTTCATTGATGAGATCCATCGCCTAGGCAAAGTGGTCGAAGAAACCCTCTATCCGGCCATGGAGGATTACCAGCTCGACATCGTCTTGGGCCAAGGGCCGTCGGCCAAAACCCTAAAGCTAGACCTACCCAAGTTTACCCTGATTGGCGCCACCACCCGCATTGGCCTGCTTGCCAGCCCGCTGCGCGACCGCTTCGGCATGACCCACCGCCTGACCTTTTACACCCCCGACGACCTGGCCCAGGTGATTTTAAACGCCGCTGCCAAGTTTAAGCTTAAGCTTGAGCCCTCGATCGCCAAAAACCTCGCCTCCCGCTCCCGCGGCACTCCCCGGATTGCCTTAAAACTTTTAAAGCGCTGCCGCGACATGGCCCAAATCCAAGGTCAAAAGGGGATTACTAAAGAAGTGCTCCAGGACTCCCTTAAACTTCTTGAAGTCGACGACATGGGCCTTGATGCCAACGACCGGCGGCTTTTAAAAGCCATCATCGACAGACACGAAGGCGGCCCGGTGGGTCTGGAAACCATGGCCGCCACCATCGCCGAGGAGCGTGACACCATCGAAGAAGTCATCGAGCCCTATCTCATGCAAATTGGCTTCTTAAAACGCACTAGCCGCGGCCGCATGGCCACCGCCAAAGCCTTTACCCACTTCGGCAAAAAGCCACCCCAGGCCCCCGACCAACAGAAACTTATATGACCTCCAGCCCATCCGGAAAATCTTGGCTCTACGACGAATACGCCGACGGTGCTGGTTTAAGTTTTAAAATCGATAAAATTTTGGCTAGCCAGCAAACTAAATTTCAAAACATTAAAATCGTCAAAGCTAAAACTCTCGGCACTACATTACTCCTAAACAACTGGATTTATCGCACAGAAGATCAGGGAACTGCCATGCCCGAGATGATCGTTCACGTGCCCATGAGTGTGGGCAAGTTTAAGAAGAAAAGAGTCTTACTCATCGGTGGTGGCGATGGTCATTCTGTCGCCGAGCTCATTAAATATCAAGAGGTAGAGCCAATCGACATGGTCGACATCGACCAAACGGTAGTCAAACTCTGCTCCCAGCACTTTCCGGTCGCCAAAAAAGCCTTTCAAGATAAAAGAGTTAAGCTTCATATCGCCGAAGGCTCCCAGTTTATTAAAAGCCAACCAGAAAATTTTTACGATGTAATCTTTGTCACCGGTACCGAAGCTTTCGACGCCAAAGGCAAACCAGGCATATCTTTCTCCTTATTTGAAACCAGATTTTACAAGGACTGCTTTAAAAAGTTAAACCAGCAGGGGATTCTTCTAACCGACGGCCAAAATGGCTACTATGGTGAAAAATTTTACCAATCTATCAACCGCAAACTAAAAACTACCTTTTCTCTAGCCAAAAACTACTCCGTCACCTGCAAATATATTCCTGGCGGACTTTACCTGATGAACATTGCCTCTAAAAAACTTGACCCAGAAAAAGACATTTATCCCAGATCAATCAAAGATTTAAATTACTACAACGCCAAAATCCACCAAAGCTCTTTCGCCCTACCCCAATTTCTTATTTAACCTCGCCTTTGATCCAGTCAAAGTATTTTTTGGCCACCCGCCCCACCGGAATTTCAAGCACGCACGGCGTATCGAAAGTGTGCATTTTGATCACTTCTTTTTCCACCGCCTTATAGCGACTTTTTAAGGTTTTGACCAGAAGCACAACTTCTTTGCTTTCGTCAATTTTTCCTGATTTCGGTGGCCACAGAAACATCGGCTGCATCGTCGGAAAAATATTGACACATCCGGTAAGTTTTTTATTGAGTAAATGCCGGCCGATAACTTTAGCCTGCTTGACGGACTCGCAGGTAATATAAGCCAGAACCATCTGTGCCATAAGTATATTTTAGCCCTTTTTAAAATATTTGCTAAGCTCTGCCGGACGCGAGTAGGCCAAAACATGCTTGATTTTATGCTCATAGGCATAAATCAATGCCGCTTCAATTAGTTGAACTCCGATTGACGCTTGTTGGCTCATTCTGGGTCGATGGGTGAGTTTTGGATACTCAAAGACAATGTTGTAGCCCAGCGAGTCTTGGTCTTCTAATCTTCCGCCGGGGAGAACTTTGATGAGCCTGGCGCCGCGGCCAAATCCGCCTTTGGGCTTGCGGTGGAACCTGACTATATTGTCTTTATCGCTGGTCAAATAGACTTTGAGTTTGGCTGGCGTCAACTTAGTCTTTTGGATTTTAAGACTGTTTCGAGTTACGGGTTTCGAGTCACGGGTTTGCGCCGCCGAAATACTGACGCAGACTAAACTATCTCCTTTATAGTCGTGGTTTTTAAGCGTGCCGGCGGCGGTAGCCTTTCTCCAAGTGGGGGGAAGTAACTGTTTATTTAATTGAAGTGCGGCTACGCTGCCGACCACCCGATGGGATTTTTTATCGATAGCTGCCAAAAGCAAACCGTTTTCTGCCCGCTTTCTAAATTCGGCCAAATTACTATTAAGCTTTTTGCCCCAGCGCTGGTTGTTGATAGCCAGTGCTTGACGCAAAAGGGAAGTTTCTTCCGGCCCCAAGAGTTTAAAGCGGTATTGATCGCTTTCAGTTATGGTTCTGGATCGTTCCAAAAGTTTGACCGCAAATTTTTCTTTAAGCTTGATCCGTTGTACCTTGCCCGTCGACGTCTTGGGCAAGTTGCTTTCGTCAATGGCAACTAGCGCACTCGGCGCTTCGTACCGGCTCAAGCCGGCAACCTTCCCGGCAGCGGCGTCGGCCAAAATCTTTGCTAATGTTTTCTCGTTTTTAGCTACCGCCACCAGACCAATTCTTTCACCCATGCGGGCATCAGGGAAGCCAACGGCGTAAACCTGTTTTAGGGTAGGATAAGCCTTAAGCAGAGCATTTTCCACTGCCAAAGGCGAGACCAAGACTCCGCCTTTGTGGATGATTTCTTTGGTTCGTCCTTTAAGAAAGAAAAACTTCCGGCCGAAAAGCCGCCGCCAGTAGCCGGTGTCGCCCGAGTGAAACCAGCCAAACTGGAAAGCCTCTTTGTTGGCGGCCGGGTTTTTCAAATACCCTTTCATCACCACCGGGCCGCGGACAACGATCTCACCCACCTTGCCCTCGCCAACCTCTCGGCCCGCCCGGTCAAGCACGGTCACCTGGGTGTGTTTTAGTTCAGTCCCCAAAGAATTAAGCTGTCTAATTTTTTTATATTGTGAAGCGGTCAAAGCCATCGGCACTCCCGTGCTCCGAAGCGAGGTTTCCGTCTGGCCATAACCCTGAATCAAAGGAATTTTGAATTTAGCCATAAACTCTTCTACCACCGTCGGCTGGACCGGCGCCGAGCCGATCTGGATCCGCCGTACTTGTTTGAGCTTGCTTTTATATTTCAAAAAAGCCTTTTCTTCGCTTAACATGTCGTAGGCGATCGTCGGTACGATCGAAGTCCCCGTCACCCGATTTTCCGCCAAAGCCTGCCAAAAACGCGACTTGGAGTAGCGCGGCAGCAACACCACCGTCCCGCCGGCCATCAGCGCGGTGTTGACAAAAGTAGTCGAGTTAATGTGATGCAGCGGTAAGACCACCTGCCACCGGTCGCGCTGGCCAAACCTCAACCAGTCGACAATTGACTGGGCGTTGGCCCACAAATTGTTTAACGTCAGCCTGGCGCCTTTGGGCAAAGCGGTCGTCCCCGAGGTAAACAAAATTAAAGCATCTCTATCGGGGTCGGTTTGAAAATCTGGGCTGCTGTCGGACTTGACTAGCCTGGCTTTCAATTCACTAAAGTCTGCCAGTTCAATTACTTCCAGGTTTTTAAGCCGGCTCTTTAGCCAGCGATTTTCTTGGACGCTTTTTTCATCTTTTCTAGTAAACAAAACTTCTGTTTCGGTAAACTTTAATTTGTAAGCTTTTCTTTCCGGCGTGTCCCGGGTGATGTCCAAAGGCACCGTTACCAATCCCGCCCGCCAGGCAGCCAAATTAATTAGGATTACTTCTAAGCTGTTTTCAAAAGCAAACGCCAACCTTTGTCCGGGCGCAAGCCCCAAATGACGCAAATAAACCGCCAGGTTAGCCGTGAGGCTATTAAGTTGCCGGTAAGACACCCGCCATTTTTTCCCGCTGTCAAAATCATCAAAAACTATCGCTTCTTTGTCGCCATATTTTTTGGCTTGTTTCGCCAGCCACAGATTCAACATAAACTTCTATTTTACTCCACGAGCGCCGCTACCGCTGCCCCGCGGATCGGGTCAACGATTTTTACCAGCTCAATTTTCTTACCCGATAATTTTCCCACCGTCGCTTTAAGGCCGTTAAAAAAGACCGGCTCATTTAATATCACCCCGCCCGTCACCGGGATTTTTACCGGCCCGTTTTTAACTCTCTCCGGATTCATTTTTACCACTGCCGCCAACACCGCCCCCCACATCTGCCAAGCATTTTCCAGAATTATTTGCGCCATAATCTTCAGCTCTTGTTTTTCTGTTTTTGTCAAAGAAGCAGACTTTAATAAATTAAACTGGCCCCGGCTGATTTTCCCCACCAAGGCAGACTCGACCTTGTCGCCTTCAACCATGATCGCCCGGGCCAACTCCGGTCTCATTCCCGCCGTCAAAGCGGCAAAAGCCAAGACGCGATATTGATACCGGCCGGTAGTTTGTTTTTCCATCGTCTGCTCTCCCGGCCTTTCCAGCAAATCAACGGCTAGGCTGGCCAAAGTATGGGTCCCGCCGTCAAAGTTACCCGCCTCGATGTTCCTTAGGCGTTTTAACTTCGGGTGGGTAGAGCAAATATTGGCCCCTGTTCCCATCACCAACCCCATCCAGGCGCCAGGCACGCTCAAGGCCACCGCCACGGTGTCATTTATAGTCACCAGTTTTTTCAAAGGCCAGCCACGGTGGGATAAAGCTGTAAGATACATTTTCCCCACATTCACCCCGATAGCATCGGGAATCACCAGGGCCTTAGTTAGCCTGGTAAGCACTCCGGTAATATGCCTGCCGTTGAGTCTGGGCCGGTGGGGGTAAGAAAAAATAAACCCCACCCTTTTGGCCCGGCCGGCTTTTAAAAACGGCAAAGTTTTTTCCGCCAGCCAGTCGACAAAATCCTGGGAGTTTAGGTGGTAATTAACCGCTTTTTGACTTTGCGGCCTTTTAAGCCAGCCAACCGTTTTTCCGTCGCCGCTTTCTGCCACCCCCAACCTCAAAAATGACCCCCCCAGCTCCACCACCGCCACCGGTGTTTTTTGCATCAACTTTCCCTCCCACGGCCCAATCAGCGAGTCAAACCAAGCCAGCGAACTGGCCCGGCGTTGCAGCCTGGCTCGAGTTTGCCGCTCAAATTCTTTTTGAAAACTTTTTAGTTGCTTTAAGCTAAGGCTTTGAAGCTTTCGAACCATATTTTGCCTAAATCCCGCCGGTACCCCTAAGATACACCGCCTGCCAAGGGCGAAAATTAGAATAAAAGGTCTTTTCGTTGATCACTTCACCGTTTCTTGTCACCCGCCAATCAAACGAGGTTTTCGCCCCCCACGCCGCCCAGTCGACTTGGTTGACCGTGCCGAGAGGTAAGGTCGGGTCATCTTGGTAAAGCGGTGCCGGCGGGGGAGCTTGTCCCCAAATCTTGGCGTTTTCTACCGTCGCCTCCCGCCCGTCGCTGGTGCCGTAGATCTCCACCCGCAAATAATTACTGCCGGTATCGGCTAAAGCCTGAACTAAAATATGTGCCGGGGTGTCGTTTTTAAACTTTAAATCCACGCTCGGGGCATACACCGTCGCATCAATTCCCGGTGGCGCGTTCTGCTCGTAGTACTTCACCCGGTAAGAATGAGCGTGGCGCTCCACGATCGGCAAGCCCGCGTCCAAGGCCGCCCGAAACACCGTGGTCGAGTCCTGGCACACCCCGCCGCCGTCGCCCAAAATCGTCCGCCCGTCTTTGATGATGTAAGCCGACTGATAACCGGTTGCCGCCGACACGTCCCCCACCATTTGGTTAAAGGAAAATACTTCTCCCGGCGGTACCAAGACGCCGTTTAATCTCGCCGCCGTCAAAGCGATGTTGTGTTCCCTTGTGGCAATCGAACCATGAAAGGTCGATTCGCCCACACCCAAAAGTTCCTTTATTCCTAAATCATTGACGTCTTCGGTCTTTACCGCCGCCTCGGTTTTGGTTAGCGGCAACCTGACGGCAAGCCTCGCTTCTTCCTGGCCTTCAAGCTTAGCAAGGCTGTCGGCGATCATCGCTCTGGCTTCAGCCTCATTTAACTTCAAGCCGGGCAGCGCCGGTTTAAACTCCACCACCCGCGTCCCGTCAAAGTTAAAAAGCGCGTTTTGCGCCGGCCGGTCAATCTCTGCCGCCAGAAACGAAGACAGGCTGGCTACTTTTACTTCACTAAAGCCCCCGTTGAAATCAATCAAATCCAAAAGCTCCTGGCCGGAAACTTGTCTTGTGTTGTCGTCATAGTCAAGCTCGATGGTTTTTTCTTTAAGCCTCTCTGCCCTTTCTTGCGCTGCCGAGAGTTTACCCCCATCCACCGCCACCGTGACCAATTCTATGGGAATGCCGATTTGATCAAAGTCAAGCCGGCCGATTCTGGCTCTAACCAGCTCCATTAGCTCGGATCTATCCACCAACCTGCCGTTTCTTCCCGGCGTCAGCTCCACCCGGCCGTCTTGGCTAAGCGTCAAATTGGGCTCAATCGCCGGTTCGTCGAGCTGATCGGCGACCATGTTTAACTTCTCCGCCAACCCCGACTCGTCAACCGTATAGCTGTAGTCCATCGCTTCTCCCCGCCACCACAAACGCCACTTGGCGGCGATGTCCGGCAGTAACCTCCCGCCCCTTCCCAAAAGATAAGCTTTTTGGGCAGTGGTTTTTGGCTCGTACTTTAACCGCAGCTTATTTAATTCAAGCGGCCACTCGTTGCCTCCCAAAACTAAATTAACCGTCGGAATTTCTCTCGGCAGGGATTTGACGAGCAGGCTTTCCGCTTCGGGAATGGTCAAATTAGACAGCTCTATCGCCCCCACGCTGACCCGCGGAAACACCCTTTGGGTGAAAGCTAGATGATAAGCCGCCACTACGGCTATCATCAAAACCGTCACTACCCCCAGAGCTATTAAAGTCCACTTTAATCTCGGCCGCTTAACGATTTTTTTATAAAGCTTTTTAAAGCCTTGTCTCATGTTGCTTCAACTATCACCTGTTGTTAAGATGATAACATATATGCCCGACGATCCCACTCAAACTCCTCCGGTTTCGCCCCCGGCCGCTCCGCCGCCAGTTCCGCCGCCGCCGGAAAGCCCCCCCTTTCCGATCCAAAGTGCGGAGCAGCAATCCCAACCTGTCCCGCCCCCACCAATAGATCAGCCGCCGCCCACGCCACCGCCCGGTGAGCCCGCCCAAGCCCCGCCGGTGGCTGAACCGTTTTTCAAGCGCTTTTTCCCCGTCATCATCGGCCTGATCGTCGTTATTCTGCTGGGACTTTTAGTCACCAAAGTCATCTTGCCCCGTTTCAGAAAGGCCCCTGAACCAGACGTTGTCACCCTTGACTATTGGGGCTTGTGGGAACCGGAGAGCATCATGGCCAAAATCATCGAAGACTACCGCCAAGATCACCCCAACATTACCGTCAACTACACCCGCCAGTCGCCTAAGGATTATCGCGATCGCCTCCAATCGGCCCTGGCCCGAAATGAGGGCCCCGACATATTCCGCTGGCACAATACCTGGCTGCCTATGCTCAAAGCCGACCTGGCTTCTGTTCCCGAAAACATCTACTCGCCAAACGAGTTTGACACCACCTTCTACCCCATCGTTAGAAGAGACGCCTTTACCAATGGCAATTTTTACGGCATTCCCTTAGAGTTTGATGCCTTAGCCCTCTACGTCAACCAAAGTATCTTTGCCCAAAACGCCGACCTCAAAATTCCCACCACTTGGGACAATCTTAGAAGCACCGCCTTCAAACTGGCCCAAAAAGACGCCAAAGGCAACTTACTCGTCGGCGGCATCGCTTTGGGCACCACCAACAACGTCGACCATTTCTCCGACATTTTAGGATTAATGATTCTTCAAAACGGCGGTGACCCCACCAAGCCTGACCAAACCACCGTCACTTCCGCCTTAAAGTTTTATACCCTGTTTACCACCCAAGACGGTTCCTGGAACGAAAAGCTGCCCAACTCCACCCTGGCTTTTGCCGACGAAAAAGTGGCCATGATTTTTGCCCCCTCCTGGCGCGCTTTGGAAATCAAAGCTCTAAACCCCGAGTTAAACTTCAGACTCTATCCCGTACCCCAGCTGCCAGGCACCAACATCACTTGGGCCACTTACTGGCTCGAAGGCGTCTCTAAAAAGTCCGACTCCCAAGCCGCCGCCTGGGACTTTCTCAAATACCTAAGCTCCAAAGAAACGCTGTTAAAAATGCACGACCTGGCCGGCAAGGAACGCCTTTTCGGCGAGCCCTACCCCCGCCAGGACATGACCGCCGCCATTCAAGAAGACCCCTTTTTGGGCGCCATCATCACCCAAGCCGTTTCGGCCCAATCCTGGCCTTTGGCCGACCGCACCTTTGACAACGGCTTAAACGACCGGCTGATTAAATACTACCAAGATGCCATCAACTCCTACCTTAAAAACGAGCCCGAGAAAAAAATCACCGACACCCTCTCCCAGGGTGTCAGCCAGGTTCTGTCCCAGTATGGTCTAGCCGCCAATAAGTAATGTTTAAGACCGTCGCCTACGCGGATATTTTTGATTACCCGCTGACTGCTAGCGAAATTATTAGGTGGCAGATAGCCGGCGACTTAAAGGTCCGACCCATTAAGGAAAGCGCCGCAGGCGCTATTTACCCGCAGGGTGGGTCGGACCTTATAGTAAAGACCAGCCGATATTTCCACCTCAAAGGCCGTTCTCATTTAGTGGCTCTCCGCCGCCGCCGCGCCCAAATCTCGGCCGCCAAGCTTAGGTTAGCCCGCCGCGTCGCCGGCTGGTTAAAACTGATTCCGACGGTCAGGCTGGTCGCCGTCACCGGCGCTCTGGCCATGAAGAATGCCGACAAAAACGACGACATTGATTTGATGGTGGTTACCTCAAAAAATCGCCTCTGGCTCACCCGCTTGCTGGCAACGATTTTATTGTTTCCTCACCTCCGAGGTGGCCGAATGGATTCCTCGGAGGTGGCCGACAAACTTTGTCTTAATCTCTGGCTGGACGAATCGGCTTTGGCCGTACCCGCCTCTCGTCGCAACCTTTACACCGCCCACGAAGTGGCTCAAGTCAAACCCTTGATTAACAAAGATGGCACTTACCAAAAATTTATTGCCTCCAATTCTTGGGTAACCCGCTTTCTCCCGAACTCTTTTCGCTTACAAAGGTCTGACCTTAACAGGAATTCCCGGCTGCAAGCCGAGAAGGTGCCCCCGAAGTCACATCGGGGAAGGTCAGACCTTATTGATTGGTTGGAGTCCTTCGCCTTCCGCCTCCAACTTTGGTACATGAAGCCAAAAATTACCCGCGAAAGGGTAGGCCCCCACCAGGCCTTTTTTCACCCCCGCCCCACCGGCCAAATCGTCATGAAAAAATACCGCCAGCGTCTGTCTAGGCTATCAAGGTCCGACCTTAACAGGAATTCCCGGCTGCCAGCCGAGAAGGGCTCGCCGGCAGGCGAAAGGTCGGACCTTATTGGGAAGGAAAGAGGAAAAGTTCTCGCCACCGGCGTTTTCGATATTCTCCATCCAGAACACGTAAAATTTTTAAAGGCCGCCAAAAAACAGGGCGACATTTTATTAGTCGGCGTCGAGTCCGACACCCGGGTTAGCCTGCTTAAGGGCCCGGGTCGGCCGATCAACCCCATCAGCCGGCGCTTGATTAACTTGCGCCGCTTGAAAATTGCCGACCAAGTCTTTGCCCTGCCGGAGAAATTTTTCTCTCCCGCCGCCCACGAGGCCCTCATCAAAAAAATTCGCCCCGACATCCTGGCCGTCTCCGCCAGCACCCCCAACCAGAAAGAAAAACGCCGCATCATGGAAAAATTAGGCGGCCGCCTCAAAGTCGTTTTACCCCACAACCCAAGGGTCTCTACCAGCAAAATGTTACAATCAATTAAATGAGCCCTCCTGTAAAAATCAGAAAAGCCAAGCTCAAAGACTGGAAAAAAATTCAAAAATTAAACCACGAAATTTTTACTGCCAACAGCCGGTTTGACCCCTTTTTCAATCCAGACTGGGAGTTTACCCGCGCAGGGACAAAATATTTAAAAGAAATTACCTCGGATAAAAAATTCTGCTGCTTAATCGCCGAAATTGACGGAAAACCAGCGGGCTACCTCAACGGCAAAAAGAAAGCATTTTTTTATCGCACTAGAAGCGTAGCCGAGCTGGAAAACATCGGCGTTCTCCCCCAGTACCGATCTCAAAAAGTAGGCGCCAGGCTCATTGCCGCTTTTAAAAGTTGGTGTCGCCAAAACAACCTCCGCACTCTCCAGGTGAACTGCTATTATAAAAACACCCGCGCCATCAAATTTTACCGACGCCTCAACCTCAAACCCTTAGATATTACTTTTGAGGGGAAAATCTAGTATGCCCCAAAGCCTAAAACAGAAAATCGCCGAGGCCAGACGCCAACACCTCCAAGGCACCGCCAAAGAAACCTATCACGCCACCATCGGCGGCACTTATATCAGAGACGTGGTTTACGGCGCCAACGACGGTATCGTCACCACTTTTGCCGTGGTCGCCGGCGTTGCCGGCGCCAGACTTTCCCCCGCGATCGTTTTGATTTTGGGCTTTGCCAACCTTCTGGCCGACGGCTTGGCCATGGCGATCGGCAACTATTTGGGCACCAAATCAGAGCTCGAGTACATCAAACGCGAGCGGAAAATGGAAGAATGGGAAGTCGACCATCTCCCCGACCTGGAGAAAAAAGAAGTCGAAGCCATCATGGCAAAAAAGGGTTTCAAAGGCCAAGATCTTAAAAAAGCCGTCGCTATCATTACCGCCGACAAAAAAGTCTGGGTCGACTGCATGATGGTCGAGGAATTAGGTCTCATCGCCGAAGACGACGCCAGCCCGGTCAAAAATGGCCTGGCAACTTTTATCGCCTTTTCCGTCGCCGGCCTTTTCCCCCTTTTACCTTACGTTTTTGCCCGCCTTTCCCCCCTAAGCCCTTTTGACTTATCTATCATCTTTACCGCTTTAGCCCTTTTCACCGTCGGCTCTTTGCGCACCCTTGTAACCCGCCGCCACCCGCTCCGCTCCGGCATCGAAATGCTCCTGGTTGGGGCGATTGCCGCCTTAGCCGCTTACTTGGTGGGCTATTTTATCGATCTTAAAATTTCTTAGTTCTTTGTTTTAGCCACGCCGCGATAACCTCGAGTGGCGGTTTTTTGATGTCAACAAAAATCATAAACTCAATCGCGTCTTTGGTTTTAGCCTTTAAGTGACATTTGTTTTTCCATAAAAAGCGATGAGTGGTAGCCCAAGCAGTCCGTTTATTGCCGTCACTAAAGGGGTGATTTAAACACAGGGATTGGAGCAAAGCCGCCGCTTTGGTATAGACACTGGCGTATAAATCTTTTCCAGCAAAGCTGGCTTTTGGTCGCTCCACTGCCGAGTGAAGAAGAGTAAAATCTCTGATGCTTGCCTTCGTCCCAGCCCTTTTGATTATCAGTTGGTGAATGGTATAAACCTCGCCGATATCAACGTACTGCCAGCTCATCTAAAATAGCGCCGTTTTCTTTGACAAAAATTTTAAACCACTGAAGCATTTCGTCTTGATAAGGTCTTTTTGATGGCGCCTTTTTAACCAAGAAACCCTGACCGACCGGTGATTTTTCCACCACCACCTTTTCGCCAATTTTTAAGTTAAGCTCTTTCATTAACTCGGTCGGAATGGTAACCACGTTGCTGTTACCAGCTTTAAAAATACTTTGGTAGGGCATAGTAATAACTATGTTATTACAAGTGGCAGTTTTTGTCAACAGGGATTAACCAGCCCTTGACAAGTTTTTATTGCTTGTTAAAATAGCACTTACATTAATTGAGTGATAACTATGAAATTTCAACCCACCGCCGGCTACATTCTTGTTAAACCGGAAGACATGGCCAAAAAGACCGCCTCCGGCATTTACTTGCCCGATTCCCACGACGAAAAACCCCAGCAGGCTAAGGTTCTGGCAGTCGGCCCCGCCGAAATCACCGACTCCGGGGCCAAGAGACCGGCCCCCTGCCAAGTCGGCGACAGCATTATCTACAAAAAATGGGGCGGCAACGAAGTCAAAATGGGCGCCACCGACAAAGACGAGTTACTATTTATCGAATTCAAGGATGTACTTGCTCTAGTCAAGTAGTACTTGTACTGAGCGTAGTCGAAGTATGGCCAAACAATTACTTTTCTCCGAAGAAGCCCGCCAAAAACTCTTAAAAGGCATCAACCTTCTTTCCAAGGCCGTGGTTACCACCTTAGGCCCTAAAGGCAGAAACGTGGCTCTGGACAAAAAATGGGGCGCCCCCAGCGTCGTCCACGACGGAGTCACCGTCGCCAAAGAAATCGACCTTGAGGATCCTTTTGAAAACATGGGCGCCCAACTGATTAAAGAAGCTGCCTCCAAAACCAACGACGTTGCCGGCGACGGCACCACCACCTCGACCCTTCTGGCTCAAGCCATTGTCTCCAGGGGTTTGAAAAACATCACCGCCGGCGCCAACCCGATGCTGATGAAACGAGGCATCGACAAGGGAGTAGCCGCGGTGGTTGAAGAAATCAAAAAAATGGCTAAAGACGTCAAGGGCGACCAGGAAATTACCCAAGTGGCCACCATTTCTTCCGCCAGTCCCGAAATCGGCGCCAAAATCGCCGAAGCCCTCAAAATGGCCGGCCGCGACGGCGTCGTCGAAGTCGAGGAATCCAAAGGTTTTGAAATGTCCATCGACCACAAAGAGGGCATGGAGTTTGACAAAGGTTACGCTTCGGCCTATTTCGTCACTAACCCCGACACCATGGAAGCCGAAATCCAAGAGCCTTTGATTTTAATCACCGACCAGAAAATCTCCGCCATCTCCGACCTACTCCCTTTCCTGGAGGCTGCCGTTAAAGTCACCAAAAACATTGTTCTTATCGCCGACGACATTGAGGGTGAGGCTTTGGCTACCTTAGTAGTCAATAAATTGCGCGGTGCCTTTAACATCCTGGCCGTCAACGCCCCCGGCTTTGGCGACAGAAGAAAAGAGATGTTAACTGACATCGCCATTTTAACCGGTGGCTCGGTCATCTCTGAAGACACCGGTAGAAAACTTGATTCGGCCACCGTCGAAGACTGCGGCCGGGCCGAAAAAGTTTGGGCCGACAAAGACAACTGTCGCATCATCGGCGGCAAGGGTAACAAGAAGGATATCAACGCCAGAATCGCCGCCATCAAGCAGGAGATCGACCGCTCCGACTCCGACTACGACAAAGAAAATCTCGAAAAGCGCCTGGCCAAACTTTCCGGCGGAGTCGCCGTCATTAACGTCGGCGCCGCCACCGAGATCGAGCTCAAAGAAACTCAAGAGCGCGTCAAAGACGCCGTCGAAGCCACCAAGGCCGCCATCGAAGAGGGCATTGTCCCAGGAGGCGGCGTGGCCCTGCTTCGAGCCATCAAAACTCTAGAGGGTGTTACTCCTGATAACGAAGACGAAAAAGTCGGCTTAGAAATCTTGCGTTTCGCCCTCAAGCAACCGGTGAGATTACTCGCCGAAAACTCCGGCGCCGAAGCCGGTTGGGTGGTCAAAAAAGTCGAAGAGGGCAAAGCCGACTTTGGCTTCAACGCCTTAACGCTTGAGTTTGGCTCGATGCTGTCCCAGGGTATTGTTGATCCCGCCAAAGTCACCCGTTCGGCTCTCCAAAACGCCGCTTCTGTGGCCGGCATGATCCTCACCACCGAGGCTTTAATTTGCGACCTACCTGAAAAAGACGAGACTAAGGCTGGCGGCGGCATGCCCGACATGGGCGGCATGGGCGGAATGTAATGTTCCATCGCCCCAAAACCGCATACAAATTCAAGCCGCCCTTGTTTTTTGATTTTTTAACTCCCTTTTATGATCTAGGTAACCCATTCGGTTTAAGAAAAGCGCTCCACAGGCGTGTTTTTAAGCATGTTAAGTTATCTGACAGACTCAAGATTTTAGACGTCGGCTGTGGAACCGGTGATGACCTGCTTTATCTTGCCGCCCACTATCCTAAATCAAAGCTCTATGGTCTCGACGCCGACACCAGCATTTTACAAATTGCTAGAAAAAAATCCCAAAAAGCCGGAGCCGCCATTCACTTTAAAATTTCTTTGGCAGAAAAACTGCCTTTTTCAGGTAACTCTTTTGATCTAGTCTGGTCCAGCCTGATGCTCCATCACTTGCCCACAAAGTACAAAAAACGCGCCTTAAAAGAAATCTATCGGGTTTTAAAGCCAAGGGGCAGACTGATTTTAATTGATTTCGTCAAGCCAAAAAATCCAGTCTTTACCACCTTGGTTAAGCTCCAGAATTTACTCGAACATACCAGCGATAACTACCAAGGCAAAATTCCTATTTTTGTCAGGCAGGCAGGGTTTAAACAATTAAATCGGAAACACCTTGGCCTCAATGTCGGGCTGATTCAAGCGGAAAAATGAGCTTATGAGCCAAATTCCTTTCTACCCCAACTCCAAAGACAACACCTCCTGTTACCCAGCTTGCCTGCGCATGGTGCTAAAACACTTTCTTCCTGCCAAAAACTTTTCCATGAAAAGCTTAAATAAAATTGTGGCCAAAAAGAAGGGTCTTTGGACCTGGCCGATGCACGGCTTAATCAGTCTCAAAAAAATGGGTTTTGACATCGAGTATTATGAAGATTTTGATTATTTAAAGTTTGCCCAAGAGGGAGAGAAATACCTTATAAAAAAATACGGTAAAAAGGTAGGTCAGGCCCAAATTGACAACAGCGATATTACCTACGAAAGAAAAGCTGCCGCCCATTTTACCAAGACTTTTAAGTTTTACCAAAAAGCCCCCACCCTTAAAGATCTAAAAAGATTAATTAGAAAGGGTTATTTGGCAGGTTGCAGCTGTAACTACTATGCCCTCTACGACAAAAAAGGTTACTCCGGCCACTTTGTTTTAGTTTTTGATATTAACGATAAACACGTTTATTTCCACGACCCCGGCCGTCCAGCCAGGCCCAACCAAAAACGCACTCTCAAGCAGTTTATCAATGCCTGGGCTTATCCTGACAAAAATGCCACCAGCATCCAGGCGTTTAAGCTCTAGGCATCAAAAGTGGTAAAATACCCCGTATGGCAAAACTAGCCCAAGTCTTTGTACTTCAGCCCGGCTACGCCGTCTGGCAAAAAAAGCTCGAAGCCCAAAAAGCCGACGGTACCATCTCCCTGATCAAATCAGAGAAAAACATTGTCGTCGACACCGGCCTGCCTAAAGATAAACAGGTGATTGTCAAAGGCCTTGCCAAACACGGCCTCAAGCCAGCAGATATTGATTATGTCGTTTGCACCCACGGCGACGCCGACCACACCTCAAACAACAACATTTTCCCCAAAGCTATTCTGGTAGTCGGCTTTGACATCTACCAGGGCGATTTGGCCACCTTTTTCCATAAAAACTTCAAAATCGACGACAACGTCACCGTCACCGGCATGACCGGCCACGACGACAGAAGCATTGGGGTTTTGGTTAAAACCCAAAAAGGCCTGGTCGCTTTTACCGGCGATCTGTTCGAATACCAAGGCGACTGGAAAAAAGCCCACGAATGGATCGCTTTTAGCAAACGCCCCAAATCCCACATCAAAAACCGGGCTAAAATCTGGGAGCTGGTCGACTACATCGTCCCTGGCCACGGCGGTATGTTTAAGGTTGACAAATCGGTCAACATCTTAAAAGAGGAAACCAAACAGCTTAAAAAACTTTTAAGAACCGTCAACGTCTACGGCGACGTCAGGCTCTAATGGCAAAATTTATTCTTTCTGCTCAAAACTTTGATATCTATGAGGGGGATAATTTGGACCCTTATGCTCGCACGGGTGACGTTAGTTTAGAACAAATAGCTTCCGCCGGGGCCCAAGGTGTAATCATCGGCCATTCTGAAGTTGGTGATAATCCTCAGATAATTCGCCAAAAACTCATTTACCTTGAGGCTAAGCAGAAGCAGCTCGGCCTAGAATTTTTATCAAAAACTACGGTTTTGTTAGGTGAATCCTGGGAGGAGTTTGCGGATAAAGCTGAAACCGAAGTTGCTCTAACCGTTGGTCAAAAGACAGCTCAAATTTTTAAAGATATTCCGGAGAGTTCACTTGAGGGTTTAGTGATTGGTTATGAGCCCAAGTGGGGGTCTCGCGGGAGCGGACGTGACGATATGCCTCCGCCCGCATCCAAGCTTATTTCCGCCTGCGCTAAGGCCATAAAAAGGCAGATTCCCGTTGAGACCCCAATAATTTATGGCGGTCGCTCTACGCCAGAGAGGACGGAGGAAATTCTTAAGGACGATGATGTCTCTGGGTTAATTCTTGGTTCAGCCTGTAACTCGGTCAAAAAAACCATGGACATAGCGCGAGCCATGAGCCAGGTTAAAGGGAAGAAGCCCAAGGTACTGCATGCCAATTTTAAAGCCTATCAACTTGCCAACAGCTACTTTGACTATTTAAAAGCTTTGAGAAAACTTGATAATAGCTTTACTATTTACTTGTCTCCGCCCCACACCGATATCTACCAACTTGGTCTACTCTTAAGAAAGAATGCTTAAACTCTCCCGCCTGCACCAAATCATTTTAAGCGCCTTGGCCACCGCCATCTTGTTTTTACTGGCCCTAGCTATCTTGGGAATATCTCTTTTTTCCGCCAACCGCGAGCAAGCCGGCCAAATTGAAGAAATCAACTTTACTGCCCCAGAGCCAGAAGCTGGCTTTGAAACGTCGGCAGTACAGTAAGCGGATTAATCGCCCGGCCGTTTTGGTACATTTCTAAGTGAAGGTGGGGGCCAGTAGTCCACCCGGTCATTCCCACGGTACCGATCACTTGGTCTTTGCTGACTTTTTCTCCCGCCACCACCTTGATTTGGCTCAAGTGGGCATAACGCGAAGCCAAACCACCCTCGTGCTCGACCACGATGGTATTGCCCCAACCCAATCTGCCAAAGCTGGCTTCCTTCACCACCCCGTCGGCTACCGGTTCAATCGGCGTGCCTATCGGCGCCAAGACATCTACTCCTCTATGGAGCCCGTTAAAGCCCTGGGCGACCACCCCCTCTAAAGGCGTCTCTAGAGTGGTTTGGGTCACTACCTGGGTTTCCGGGGTAGAAATCAGGGTCGGGTCAACCGCCTGTGTCCCTTCTACCGCCAGGATATTACCCACCAGGTTAGATAGCATCAAGACCATGGCCAAGCCGGCCCCAACAAATTTTCGGGCCCTTTTACTCTCAAAGGCACTGCGGAAAAACTTCGAGATCGGGTGGCTTCCGGGTCTGCCCGGGCCACGCTTAGGTAAAAACACCCGGAAGATTTGATAGGGAAGCATGGTAACTCCCCACACCAACGACCAACCCATAAACTTGATGAGGTTGACCGTAAGTCTCGTGGTTGCCTTACCTAGCGATAGTGTCGAAACTACAAGCGAAAATTCTTTTCGTTTCATGATCGGGCCATGCGGCCCAAACAAAAAATCCTCCCATTTTCGGGAGGAGAAAGGTATATTACCACAAAAAGAGCCTTTGTCAAGTTAGAGGCCTAGGTCGGAATCGAACCGACGTATGGCTGTTTTGCAGACAGCCGCGTTACCTCTTCGCCACTAGGCCTAGTTTGATAATTATACCATTTTTTGCTACAATCTCCTCTGATGAAACGCTTTGCCTGGGTTTTAATCATCCTGCTCATCGGCGGAGCCATTTTTGGGGTGAGAAGTTTGTTATCTTCCCGTAAAAAAGCCGCCCTTTCCGTCGAAGCCTCCCCTAAAGCCACCGTCTTTCTTGATGGCGAGCATTTAGGTCAAACTCCTTACTACAACGAAAAACTAAAGCCCGGCGAATACGTCTTGAAAATCGTCCCCGAGTCCTCTGGTCAGGCCTTAACCGTCTGGGAGGGTCGGGTTAACCTCACCCCTGGCATTCTGACCGTCGTCAAGCGCGAACTGGGCCTAACCGAGGAAGAATCAAGCGGCGAAATTTTGTCTTTTGAAGCCTTAGCTGACAAAAACGCTACCTCGATCGCCGTCGTTACCACCCCCGACGGAGCCGTGGTCAACCTCGACGGCGAACCCAGAGGCTTTGCCCCCTTGTCTATCGATTCTGTTTCCGAAGGCGACCACGTCTTGGTCGTTTCTTCCCCCGGTTACCGGGAAAGAAGCATCAAAGCCAAAACCGTCAAGGGTTACAAACTGATTGCCTCAGTTCAGCTGGCTCGGGAGGGAGATACCGTTTCCGGCGCCGAGGACGACCAGGAAGCTACTCCCTCTGCCCAAGTCTCACCCTCACCCAGCCCCAAAGCCAGCCCCAGCCCTAAAACCACTGCCTCTCCCAAAGCCTCACCTACTTCAGGCGCTGGCGATCCGGATTTACCTTACGTGGTCATTGATAACGAAGCCGACGGTTACGTCAACTGCAGGAGCGAACCGTCTACCGGCGGCGGGGACGAGACCATCGTCGCCGCTTTAGACCACGGTGACAAATTTCCTTTATTGGATGAGCAGTCCGGCTGGTATCAAGTCGAGTATGAATCGGGTAAGAGCTGCTGGATTACCGGCAAATACGCCGAGAAGTACGAGTAAATTTACCCCAGGCCGTACAAAATCCCCACCACCATTAAACCCCAGAGAGCGACAGTGATCAGCATCGGCCGGTCGTCAGTCAAAATCCGCTCTGGCGACTCGCCTTGGTTTTTCTCGTAAATTAAATGGAGGTAGCGCATCACCCCGTAGATGACCACAGGAATCGTCACCATCAGCCACTTTTCTGACCTAAAGGTCCGGGGCAGATCAGCCAGTAAAGTCAACACCCGCCCCCGAAAAGCAAACGGCGGGAACATGAAGGTGAAAAGCGCGTAAGTCACCCAGGTAGTATTGGCAAACATGGCCGTATAAACGTCGAGTAACTTTTCCGGGTAGCGGCCCAAAACCCTGCGGCTGGCAGTTTGGCCTTGTAAAAGTGTCAGCTCGCTTCTTCTTTTGCCAATAGCCAGAAACAGCGAAAAAGAAATGATGCAAAGTAGCAGCCAAACGTTGATATGCGCCCCGATCATCGCCGCCCCGGTATACACCCTGACGATAAAACCGGCGGAGATGAGCATCACGTCCATGATCGGTATATGTTTCAACCAGCCGCTGTAAACCAGCTGTAAAGTCAGGTAGGCCAGCAGTCCTAAAAACAGAAAAAAAGACAGACTCCAGCCAAGATAGAAAGCAGCCACCAACCCCATCAGGCTAAAAAACAGCGCCACCGGCATCGGCAGCTTGCCGGAAGCGACGGGGCGCTTTTTCTTAAACGGATGTTTTCTGTCCGACTCCAAATCGATAATGTCGTTCAGGATGTAGACAGAGCCCGTCATCAAGGAAAAAATCAAAAAAGCCGCCGTCACCGTCCAAAACTTTTCCGCTATAAACAGCCAGCCGGAAAACACCAGCCCGGTATAAAGCGCCAGGTTTTTCAGCCACTGTCGCGGCCGGGCTTCTTTAAGAAGTAAGTAGCCGTATTCAGCCATAATAAAAATCCTCCTAAAACCACTGCCAATAGCACCATTGTATAGGCCTTGGCTGTGCTATTCAATCGCAAAGCCGAAAGCCCCAATATTGCCGTCACCAGCCAGTAAAACAGCGCTACCCGCCTTTTCCCCCAACCCAAATCCATGAGTTTATGATGCAGATGTCCCCTGTCTCCCCAAACCGGAGAGCGGCCGGCAGCCACCCTTCTAACCACAGTGTAAACTGCGTCCATCAAGGGCACCCCCAAAACCAGAATGGCTGTAGCTACCTTGGCTCCAGACAGAATCGCCAACACCGCCAAAAAATAACCCGCCAAAGCCCCGCCGCCATAACCGGGCATGATTTTTTGCGGATAAAAATTCCAAGGCAAAAAACCCAGGTAAGCCCCGGCTAAAATAAACGCCAGAACAATTACCGGCCACTGGGTGACGTCGTCGACAAACCTTAAGCTTAAAACCCCAATTACCGTCGCCGCTACCACCACGATCCCCGGCAGCTGCCCGTCAAGCCCCTTTGACCAGTTGACAAAGTTCATCACTCCCACGATCCAAATAAGCGCAAACACGTCCGCCCAAATCCAGATGGTCCGGAGTTTCCCTAAAAGGTAAATCGGGATTTGCGGGCTAGACAGCAAAATCACCGCGTTGGCGCGGAAGGGGTTGGAAATATAGGGAATGCCGATGCCCGCTCCCACCACCAGCCCCGCCGCCAAAACTCCCCATAAAAGCCGCCAATAAGGATTAACATTTTTGACATCGTCCGCCAATCCCACCACGGCTAAAACCCCTGCCCCCAAAAGAATGCCCAAAAGGTGCTTGTCTACCGGTAAAAAGGTCAAGCTTGAAACCGCTATCGCCAAAAATATCGCCACTCCGCCCCCGCGGGGGACCGGGTAAGCGTGAATCACTTTAGGGTGAGTCGCCTTTTTAGGATCATCGAGCCAATTGAGACGCCGATACAGCCTGATTATTATCGGAGTAATTATGGCGGAAAGTATCGCCGCTAACCCGGTCACTTTAATTAAATAAACCAAGTTCATAACATCAAGGCCACAATTTTGCTCACTGCCGCCAACCCCATTACCGCCGTCATCGCCCCCACCCACACCAAGATTTGGGCCAAGAGTTTTTCTGTTGCCACCACCACCCCCGCCCATCTGATCGACACCAAGTTTATAAACAAACCCACCCCTGGAAGCAACCATAGCCACCACGCCCCCGTCAGTTGGCTTTCCCCGTAAGGCCGGCTGTACCACAGCGGCACTTCGGGAGGCAGCCGGCTCCAAGACAAAGCCAAGACCAAAAATTCCACCCCTAAGGCCAAAAAGGCGATCCTTAGGCCAATTTTTGCCGCCGGGTCGGCCGCGAGAGTATCGATCTGAAGTTTTACCTCACCAAAACCCGCGCCGGTGTTAGAGAAAAAACTCATCTGCCGTGGCTTTTTCATATTTATAAGCCTGGCGAACGGGTGACCCCGTCAACCCGCATGTAGATCAGGGCCTGGTCGACTTTGTCTACCAAGACATAATCTGTAGCCAGCCTCGCGGTTAACCCCTCAAACGGCCGTGTCTCATACTCCATCATCACCACCAGGCTCGGCCGTTTCTCGTCCAAGGCGGTAAGCGTCTCCTCAAAGCCGTCAAAATCATAGATGTGGTAGGCGACCGTATAGCGGCCTACCGGCAGCCTTTCGGAAAGCGCATAAATATACGGCTCGTCGCCCCAGACAAAAATCGGCTCGTCGCTCGTGGTATATTTCTTAACCAACTCTGCTACCCGATAAGTCTGGTTCACCCGCCAGTCAAAAAAGTCAAAGTAAGCCTCCCGGCTTTTTTGCCCTAAGGCATACCCAATAAAATTTTGGTAGTAAGCCGCCACCGGATACTGCCAAAAGCGAATTTGATAGAAGCTTACCGCTGCCACCAAAGCCGCCGTCACCACCACCAACCGCACCAACTTTCTTTTGCCAAAAAGCAAAAAGCTCACCAGCACTGCCGCCGGCACTAGCGGCTGGATAAGATAATGAGGATACGGCCTTTCGGAGAGTAACGCCGCCCACAAGGCCGCAAAAAACCACACCACCATCAGGCTCAACTTGGTTTCCAGCTTAAATCGTTTTTTAAGCCAAAAAAATCCCCCGATCAAAACTGCCAAGGCCCCGCTCCGAAGCATTAGCCCCGATTGAGAGGAAAACCCCGAAGCCGAGTGTTCTCCGGTCTGCCAGGATGAAAGATAGCCGATGTTCTGAAGCAGCGCCGACCGCACGTAACGCTCCAGTCCTCCCACTTGAGCGTAGTAAACCAAGGTGGCCGCCAGCGGCAGTAAAAATCCTACCAAGATCAGCGCGGCTTTGAGCCAAGCTTTTTTACCCAGTCGGGTAAAGGCTACCAACCAAATGAGCAGTGCCGCCAAATCAGCCCCCGCCGGCGCTTTAAATAAAAACGCCACCGCCATCAAAAGTCCCACCAAGAGCCAGTTTCGCTTGCCCGCCGAAGCCTTGGCGGAGGCGGGAGTTTGCCGCAAGGCCATTAGCATGGCGAGCATAATCGGCCCGATCATAAATATCTCCGCGTTGGCAATGTTGCCCTCGGTGGCCGTCGTCCCCAAAATCATGGTTATGGTCGACAAATACCAGGCTAACTTGTTTTTGGGAAAAAGCTTTTCCATCAACCGGTAAAATACCACCACTGTCGCCCCAAACCAGACGGTCAGTATCACCCTAAACCAGGTGACGCCCCCGGCGACGGCCGCCAAAAGGTAAAGTAAAGGCGGCTTGTTGTCGTGGATGTCGCGGTAAAACACCAGCCCGCGCCGCAAAGCCTGGCCTAAAACTAAATAAATACCCTCGTCGCCGTACCAGTAAGGCTCAAACCAGGAGGTAATCCGCAACACCACCGAGAAAACCACTAACCAGGCCAAAGCCTCGTTTTTCTTCACCCAGCGCCAGACGCGTTTAAGCATGCTTTTATTGTATCAGCCCTAAACCTTCTCCGTCACCTTGTACTCGATGTAGCGGCCAAGCATCAGCCGGGTGTGGGCGTCTAGCCCGGGAAGCGCGGTGAAGAAAAAGCCGACGATGGGCAGTAACACAAACTCAAACGGCGCAAAAAACCGCTTCCACCAGGGAGTTCCTTCCGGCGCCTTGGGTTTTTGCTGCCAGTCAATAAAAATGATCGCCGCCAGTGCTACCAAGGCCAAAGTCAAAATCCCCGACGACACCTGGGGCAGGGTCTTGCCGATAATCGTCCGGTTGAAATCTTTATTAAGTAGCGGTGGAATGTTGGCCCCCAAGGTGATGGCAAACCAGTTCACCGGCCACAAGACGTGATCCTTAATTACATACATGGCCCGGATCGACTTTTCCCAAAACGGCATGTTGGGCACCGTCAGCCATTTGTAAATAATATAAGCGTCGTCCGACACCCCCCAAGCCCAGCGTTTGACTTGGTTATACTGGTTTTTCATCGTCTTCCAAAACGTCGTCGACTCGGCCGCGTCGCAAAACGCCGGCAAAAATATCGGTTCGACTTCGACCTTACCCCGGGTGGCATAAAAGGTTTTAAAGAACATCCGGTAGTCTTCGGGAATGACGTCCGTATCCCAGTAGCCCACCTTATCTACCAGCTTCAAGCTCAAAGTGTAGGTGGAAAAATTCATCAACCTGTCTTTTCTCATCAAAATCCCGGTCTGAACTACCGAAGACACCCGGTTGTAGGCTCGGGTGACGGCCGGCAGCCGCCAGATGTTGTTGTAAAACTGGATCGCCGACTGCCAAATCTTCTCATATCTGTCCGGGTCGTCCAAAAACTTGAAAGTCAAATAGGAAAAGTATTGCTTGTGAAGCAAGGCGTCGGCGTCGTTTGAGGTAATCGTCACATAATTGATGTCCCGTTCCTGTTCGTCAATTAGCTTCTTTTTAGCTAGCCGCGCCGCCCAGGCAGTGTTTGAAGACTTGCCTTTAACCTCTCCCGGCAAATCAGGGTGAAAAGTGATGATAAAATTGCCAAAAATCTCACCAAACTCCCGTTTTAAAATTCTCCCCATCTTTGTGGCCGCCTCTCCTTCCCGCTCTTCAAAAGACACCACTACCGTCAGGTTTTCTCTGGGAAAAGTCTGCTGGGAAAGCCCGGTCAAAGTCCGCTTTAAAATATACAAGGGTTCTTGGTAAGTGGGAATCACCACGATGTGGTGGATCCTTTCCCAATCAAGAAACGACTGGGCTTCGTTTAACCAATCAAACTGCTGTGCCGCCCGCAACCGGTAGTGGGCAATTAAAGACAATGTCGCCGTCCAGATTGACCGATACAGCCAGTAAACGTCAAAGGCAATGATGTAGTAAGCGACCGCCACCGGTATCACCAGCGACCCCCAGATGGGGAAAATAATCAAAGACCAAGAGATGGCTCCCGGCAGAATCTCCAAAGTCCGCATCACCCGCTTTTGATTTTTATTCAAATACTCTTTCACCATGATTAGTGTAAATTAAATAACCTTTCGGCGTTTTTCGTGGTTGCCTGCTCTAGTTTTTCTCTGGATATATTTTTAAGTTTCGCCAGAAACTCGGCCACGATTTTAACATTGGCCGGCTCATTCCTCAACCGTCGTCGCGGTTTAGGGGCGAGGTACGGCGAGTCGGTCTCGACCACCAGCCGCTCCAAAGGAATCTTTTTCGCCAAGGCCTTAACCTTGCCGTCATAAGTGACGTTGCCGTCAACCCCGATATAAAAACCCATGTTAAGGCCTTTTTCTAAAAACTCACTGCTGCCCGAAATGCAATGGAGCACCCCACGGGGCACATTGCCGTCTTTTTTGCAAAAATGGTCAATCGCATCCAACACCTCCATGTCCGCTTCCCGGTTGTGAATCACCAAAGGCAGCTTTAATTCTCGGGCCAACTCTATCTGCATCCCAAATATCTGCTTTTGTAAGTCTTTCAGTTTCTCCCAGTCCCGGCCGTTGTCCGGGTGTTTATGCCGACTGTTTTGGTAAGTGTGATAATCCAGGCCGCATTCTCCCACCGCCACCACCTGTTTACCTCGGGCCATTTTCTTCAACTGGTCGGTAATTTGCGCCAGCTGTACCCTGGCGTAGGGGAGTTTAATTAAGGCTTTAACGTGGTGGGGATGAAATCCGACCGTGGCCCAAAGCGTTTTTCTTTGTTTGGCCATGGCAATCGCTTTAAGGCTGGTATCAATATCCGTCCCCACCACTATCATTTTTCCTACCCCGGCCTCGCTGGCCCTATTCACCGCCGCTTCCCAGTCCTTATCGAACGCCTCAAAGTTAAGATGATTATGGGTATCTACCAACATTCTCCTATTATATCTCATCTGTTATAGGATCAGGCCTTAATGATCCTGATGGTTATGTTATAATCCTACCGCTATGATTACCATGATGCTCCGCCGCCGCCATGTATACGTCTTGGCGGAGGCCGGAACTTTCCCAGCGATTTCTTCATAACCGTCAGTTGGTCCACCAACTGGTACGGCAATCTTCTATTGGTAAAAACGATTTAGTCATTGAAGTTGGTCCGGGCAAAGGGATCATAACTGCCGAGTTGTTGGACGTTGCCAAACAGGTGGTTGCTGTTGAGTTGGATCAGAGCCTATATCAGCAGCTTAGCCGCGATTTCTCCAACACCCCCAATTTAAAACTTATTCATCAGGACTTTTTAACCTGGGAGTTGCCCCACGAAGCTTACAAGGTGTTTGCTAATTTACCATTTGATGTTGAGGGTTTAATTGTTCGCAAATTACTTAATGATATTAATCCGCCGCAAGATAGCTACTTGGTGGTCAGAAAAGATGTGGCCGAGCGCTGGTCGGGGATTTCTTACCGGGGTCAGTTTTCTGTCTGTTGGCGTCCCTGGTTTCGCTTTGCCATTGTCCACAAATTTCACCGGCGCGATTTTGTGCCCAAACCTAAAGTCGCCTCGGTTTTGCTGCGGATTCAACAGCGCGACAAACCGCTATTGCCCTGGTCTCAAAGAAAAAACTATCAAAGTTTTATTAAAAGAAGCTTTGCCTCTGCCCGCCGCCCCACGACTCTAACCCTAAACCAGTGGCTGCAACTTTATCATGACAAAGAAAGATGGGATAAAACTTAAATAATTTAAATTATCTTAAGTATGACTGGGTTTAAAGCCTAGGAAACAAAGGTTTAATTTTTTTAATTTTGGTGCCCGGCTTAATATTCACCCAGCTATCTTTAAAAATAGGATTTTTAGCCAGCAGTTTTTCGATCGAGAGCGCATGGGCGACTTTTTGCGCCGTTTCCGGCAGAAAGGGGTAAATCTGCCACGCTAGCTGATGCAAGCTATCAAGCAGTCCATAAACTACCCAGTCGATTTCTTTTTGTTGCCCCTTTTTAGCCAGTTCCCAGGGCTTGTTTTCATCAATGTATTTATCAGCTGCGTGGACAAACTCCCAAATGGCTTCAAGCGCCCGCTGAAACTCATAAGCATTGACGTGTTGGTCAATCGCCTGCCAGGCCTTTTTCCAGTTATAGATTTTTTCATCGACGCGCAGAGGGTGAGCGTCCGGGTCTTGATCAACTGACGGCACCTTCCCGCCGGTAAATTTGTCGGCCATGGTTAAAACCCGTGCCACCAAATTTCCCAAACCGTTAGCCAAATCGGCGTTGTAGACCTCTTTGAAGCGCGCTTCGGTAAAATCGCCGTCCGACTGGGTAGGAATTTCTTTGAGTAAATAGTAGCGCACTGGATCGGTGCCGTATTTTGCCAGCAACTTTTCCGGATCCACCACGTTTCCCAAAGATTTGGCCATCTTTTGCCCGTCGGAAGTGACATAGCCGTGAACTAAGACCGCTTTGGGCAAGGGGAACCCGGTGGAAAGAAGCATCGCCGGCCAGTAGACCGTGTGAAAGCGATAAATTCCTTTGCCGATAACGTGCAAATCTGCCGGCCACCAGGTTTTAAACTTTTTCAAATCCCAGTTCCACCCCACCGCCGTCATGTAAATCGTCAAAGCGTCAAACCAAACGTACATTACTTGGGAGTCATCTCCGGGCACCGGGATGCCCCAGTCGGACAACCTTTCTTTAGGCCGAGACACCGAGAAATCTTCCAGGCCCTGCCTGATAAAGCCTAACGTCTCGTTTTTTCTTACCTCGGGCAGCACCCGCAACTTGCCGTCAGCAATCAGCTTTTCCAGGCGTTTTTGGTAGCGTGACAATTTGAAAAAGTAGTTCTCCTCTTCCACCACCTCGGGCTTGATCAAATGCTCCGGACACTTGCCGTCGACAAGCTCACCCTTTTTGTAAAACTGCTCGCAGCCGACGCAGTAAAGCCCTTGATACTTTTTCTTGTAAATGTCACCATTCTTTTCTGCCCGCTGCCACAACTTTACCACCCCCGGCCAGTGATTTTTCTTGTCCGTTCCTCTCCGCCAGACGTCAAAATTAACGTTAAGTTGTTTGGCATGAGCCAGAAAATCTTTGGTATACTTGTCCGCCAATTTTTGCGGTGGTAAATTTTCCTTTTTGGCCGCTTGCAAAATCTTCTGGCCATTTTCATCCGAACCAGAAGTCAACAGCGCTTTCTTACTAGAAAGCCGCTGGTAACGGGAAATTACATCAACGATGGTAAACTCCAGGGTGTGTCCCAAGTGGGGAAGACCATTGACGTAAGGGATCGCCGCCGTCACATAAAATTTGTCTGCCATAAGTCCTATTTTAGCCCAAAGCCGAAAAATCCCAAACTCTAGTTGCGTTTAAATGCTCGTTTGAAGGATGCCGCAATCTTGCCCGCCGCCACCGCCGCCCACTCGTCCGCCTCAATCCGCTTTAAGGCCAGCATCAAGCCTTCGCCGCTGTGTTCCAGCCACTTTTGGACGCTGGCAATCGTGGCGCTTGAAACTCTAAGATCACGCCTAATCGACTCGTACGACCGGTTTTTAGACAAATACACCGCAATGCCCAACCTTTTGGCCAAAACCGTTCTTTCTGTGTCACTCAAAACGTCGTCTAAAAACTTGGCCACGTCATTGGGATTTTTAAGGTCTGCTAACACCTGATAAAGCGACCGGAAAATCTTTTGCTCTACATCCTTGGCAACGTCCAGCTTGGAAACTTGCATAAATCAACTTTAACTAATTAAACTATACCTCAAAGTAGCGGTCAACTGCCACCGCAATTCCGGCAAGTAAGATTAGATTGAGAACGTTTCCCAAACCGAAAAGCCGTAACGCCAAAAACAAATTTAAAGCCGAGGCCACAATCAAGCCCCGGCGGCTGTTAGCTAGCACTACCGCCAGCGTTAAAAAACTAGCCGGAAAAAACAGCAAAAAAAACGGCAAGTAAAGCCCCGGCACTAAAATATCCTTTACCAGCTCCGGATCAACCTGGGTCAGAAGCAACCCCAAAAGCCCCCACAACACCAAGATTAAAACCAGAGTCGGTAAAAAGTTTTTTCTCTTAGACCTCATGCCTTTATGTTACAATTAATTCGCTTATGTCTCCAGACATTTACTTGATTGCTGCCTTAATAATCGTTGCTTTGGCCTTAGTGGCTTGGTTGGTCAATCGCCAGTTTAGCCAGTTAAAAGATAGTCTCAAACCCGACGACAATCTTTTGAAGGTAATCGACAGCCTCCAGAAACTGTCGCCGACCTTGACCAGCTCGATGCAGCAGTCGACCAAAACTTTAAACGAGCGCCTGGACAACGCCGCCAAATATATAAGAGACGTAGCTAAAGAGGTGGGTCAGATGAACGAACTCGGCCAATCGATGCGGGAGTTGCAAGTTTTTTTAAAATCACCCAAACTACGCGGCAACATTGGCGAACAGGTGTTAAAGGATTTAATCAGCCAATCATTCCCCAAAGACAGCTTTCATCTCCAATATGCTTTTAAGTCAGGGGACAAAGTCGACGCCGCCATCAAAACCTCGGCCGGCATCTTACCCATAGATTCCAAATTCCCCTTAGAAAATTTTCGGAAAATGACCACTGCCGACAGCAAGGCAGAACGCGTGGCTGCCAAAAAGGAATTTGCCCGCGATGTCAAAAAACACGTCGTCGCCATCGCCTCAAAATACATTTTCCCCGAGGAGGGCACTTTGGACTTGGCGATCATGTACATTCCTTCTGAGGCCGTTTACCACGAAATTGCCACCACCCCGGCTCTTTTAGAATTTGCCAAAACCTACCGGATTTATCCAGTTTCTCCCAACACTTTGTATATGGTCTTGCAAAGCCTACTGTTGTCATTTGAGGGACAAAAAATCGAAGCCAAAACCCGAGAAATTTTTCGGCTGATGCGGGCCATCCAAAAAGACTACGAGAAAACTGAATCGGTGTTGGAGCTTTTAGGTAAGCATTTAAACAACGCCTACAACCAATTTGCCAACGTCGCCAAAAGCTTTAACCTCTTGGGCCAAAAACTCGATTCCACTAGGCAGATTGCTCCCAAAGACGAACCCAAAAAGCTTAAATGAAAAAAATTACTTTTCGCCCTCCTCGCCCCACAGACTTTGAAGCTCTCTACCGCTACGCCAAGACCATCGAAGCCGAAGACACCTTCATCACCCTAAGCCCCGATGAACCACTCACCAAAAAAGCAGAGAGGGAACACTTTCAAACAGACCTTAAAAAAATCAAACAGAACAACAAAGTCATCACCTGCGTTTTTGACGGCAAGAAAATGATCGGTTCCTGCGGCGTCGAAAGACAAGGTCGTCGTTCCCGCCACCTCGGCGAAATTGGGATTGCCCTTCTAAAAGAATATCGCTCTGAAGGCCTAGGTAAGAAATTGTTTTCCTATACCTTAAAACAAGCTCGGAAAAAATTGAAACTAACTACCGCCATCTTACAATGTATGGCCGAAAATAAAGTCGCCCTAGCCTTTTATAAAAAAATGGGCTTCAAGCAATATGGCCGTCTCCCCAAAGCCAACCGCTATAAGGGGCGGTTAATCGCCGCCATTTACTTTTACCAGCATCTTAAATGAAGCTAAACCCGGCCCAAGTTAAAGCCGTCACTACCATCGAAGGCCCGGTCATGGTCATCGCCGGCCCCGGCACCGGCAAAACCCAGATCATCGCCGAGCGCATCGCTTACATCTTGAAAAAAACCGACACTCCCCCCGACGGCATTTTGGCTTTAACTTTTACCGAATCCGGCGCCAGAGAGATGCGCCAGAGGCTACTTGCCACTATCGGCCAACCGGCCTATTACGTTAATATCTCCACTTTTCACTCTTTTTGCTCCTCGGTCATCCAGGAATTTGCCGACCGCTTTGCCATTTCTTTGAATCTTGAGCCTCTTTCCGAACTGGAAAGGGTGGATATTTTTAACCAGATTTTGTCTCACGGCCGTTTTAAAGCTATCAAGCCGGCCAACTCGCCCCTCTACTACACCCCAAGCCTAATAGAATCAATAAAAGACCTCAAAAGAGAAGCCGTCAGCCCGATCACTTTTGCCGCCATCGTCAAAAAAGAGAAAGCCTCGTTGGTAAAAGAGAAGAACAAACTTTCCGCCACCGCCTTATTAAACGCTAGAAAAACGCTGGACAAAAACTACGACCTGGCTCGGGTTTATCAAACCTACCAAAAGTTACTCGCCCAAAAAGGCCGCTATGACTTTGAAGACATGATCAATTTTGTGGCAGTCGCTTTTAAGCAGGATACCAACATATTAAGAACCCATCAGGAGCGCCTGCTTTATTTTTTAGTTGACGAGTACCAGGATACCAACTCGGCTCAAAACCAGGTTTTACAACTTCTGGCTTCCTACTGGGGCGATCAGGCCAATGTCTTTGTTGTCGGAGACCCGAACCAGTGTTTGCCGGCGGGCATCAAAATCAACACCAAATCAGGCCTTAAAAACATCGAAAAGATTAAAGCCGGAGATGAAGTTTTAACCGCGGTAGGTAAAGGCTACACCTCTTACGCTAAAGTTAAAAGGGTTTTCAAGCAAAAAAGAAAAGTTAGGCTCATTACTTTTACAACCGAGTCAGGTCAAAAAATAGCTACTACAGATAATCATAAAATGTTCTGTTTTATCCCGCCCAGAGAAATGACTAACATCTGGTATGTTTACCTCATGTATAAAAAAAGCTTGGGTTGGCGTTTAGGCATTACAAGAAGCCTTTCAGTAAGACTAAAAATTGAGGCAGGAGCCGATAAAATTATTGGCCTGTCAGCACACAAATCAGAAGCAGAAGCCAGATACCGTGAAATGGTTTTATCGCTTACCTACAAAATCCCAACGGTTGTTTTTCAAGAAAGAAATAACGCAATTACTGGCAAGTGGCTTAAAAAGCTGTATCAAGAGTTTGATACAGAAAAAAATGCTGCCATACTTGCTCAAGATCTCGGGGTAAATCTTAATCAACCCCATTATATTCGAGATGCAACCACTTTGGGGGACGGGAGAATCAAAATTAACCTTGTTATGTGTTCAAGAAACTATCGCTCTAAATATGATAAAAAAGGACTACTACAATCCCCCTCCATTCTTCATGAGCTACGAATCCAAACTTCAAACAAAAAAATCATAAAAAAACTTAACAAGCTCGGATTTAAGCTTAGAAATAAAAATATCGGTAAAGGCTTCAGACTAAATAACACTGATTTCTCTCAATTGTATAAAATTGCCGAAAAGCTTGAGAGAAAACTCCCTGGAATTATTGATATTAAGGCGCCTTTAGGAACTACCAGGATACAGCACCGCCCCTCAAGAATAATGCAAGCAGGCAATATTTTAGTTGGCAACTACCTCCCTGTGGTTAGAAGGCATAAGGTTATCTACGATAAAGTCATTAAACGCGAGAAGAAAATAAAAACCATCAATGTTTATGACTTGGAAGTACCGCCTAGCCACAATTTTGTAGCCAACAATGTGGTAGTTCATAATTCAATTTTTCGCTTCCAAGGAGCTTCGACCGAGAACTTTATCGCCTTCAACAATCTTTTCCCCCAAGCCCAAGTGATTGAACTGGCGCAAAACTACCGTTCCACTCAAACCATCCTGGATGCCTCCGCCGCCGTCATCAAAAAAAACCAGCTCCAGCTCAAAAAAGCCACCACCACATTAAAATCCCAAGGTAAATTCAAAGAGCAAAAGCTGTCTTTGGTCAGATTTCCTTCGGAAACTCTGGAAACCTTTTGGCTCGCCCGGGAGATAGACCGGCTGATCAAATCAGGTACCAAACCAGAGAGTATCGCCGTTCTTTTTCGCCACAACGCCGACGCCGGGACGCTGGCAGAAATGCTCACCAAGTTTGGGGTGAGTTTGGACATAGAAGGCGGCGGCAACGTCTTAATCGACCCGGTAGTAAACCAGTTTTTGCTCCTTTTGAAAGTGATCAGCGACGCCGGCGGAGGCGCGGGTGACGACCTTGATTTATTCACCCTGTTAAACTATCAGTTTTTGAAATTAGACGCCCTGGATATCTTAAAACTTTCCCGGGCCGTCGCCCAAGCCGACACCAATCTGGTGGACTTTATTCTCTCGCCCCAATTTAAAAAATTAAAGCTCAAATCCGGCTCCAAAATCACTAAGTTTATTGGCAAGCTTTCTGATTGGAGAAAGCTGGACGCCGAAAAAACCTTCAGCCAGTTTTTCGAAATGGTTTTAAAGCAGTCGGGGTTTTTAAGCTGGCTCGAGACTTTGCCCGATAGCGTCGAAAAGCTAAACCGTTTAAACTCGCTTTTTGCCGAGGTCAAAAGTTTAAACCAAGCCGACCACAGCCTCAACTTGGTTGGTTTCATTAAAGCCCTTGAGTTGATGGAACAAAACCGTTTGAGCGTCGTCGAGCAGGATCTGGACATAAAAACCAACGCCGTCACCCTATCTACCGTCCACAAAGCCAAGGGGAGGGAATGGGACTACGTCTTTATTTATCGGGCTATCGATAAAAAATGGGGCAACAACCGCACCCGGGAGTTAATCAAACTTCCCCAAGGGATCTTAAGCTTCACCGATCTTCAAAAAAAAGAGAAAAATGAAGACGAAAGGCGGCTGTTTTACGTGGGGCTAACCCGCGCCCGCAAAAAAGTCTGCGTTACTTACGCCGACCGCTACTCGGGTTCCGTCACCGGCAAAGAAGCCGTCCCCTCCATGTTTGTTTCCGAAATTCCTCAAAAATACCTTGAACCCGTCTCACCCCAATTAACTAAACAGGCCAAACAGGCCCTAACCAAACTCTTAAAACCCCTGCCCCAGGTAACCCCGTCCGTCAAAGAAAGTGATTTTCTCAACCTCATTTTAAAAGACTTTAAACTCTCGGCTACGGCCCTAAACACCTATCTGGCCTGCAGCTATAAATTCAAGCTAAACAACCTCATTCGTGTCCCCCGGGCCAAACAAGCCTACTTATCTTTTGGCACCGCCGTCCATAAGGCTTTGGAAATATTCTACCGCCGCTTCCTCAAAACCAACCGCTTGCCCGCCAAGGAATTTTTATTAAGCCAGTTTAAGAAAGCTTTAGGTAGTGAAGTTTTAACTCCGGTGAGACACGCCGATTTTATTGATAAAGGCGTCAACGCCCTTGCCGCCTACTACCGCTACTACCATCAAGAGATGACCAAGCCGTTGGCCGTAGAATTGCGCTTTGGCGGTTTTTACTCCAAGCCCTACCTGGACGACATCCCCTTATCCGGCAAAATCGACCGGGTTGATTTAATCGATAAAACCAAAAAGACCATCAAGGTCACCGACTACAAAACCGGGCCGACTAAAAGCGCTAACGACATTTTGGGCCAGACCAAAACTTCTTCGGGCGACCTTTTTCGTCAGCTGGTTTTCTACAGGCTTCTTTTTGCTGCTGATCCGCGCCTAAGCTACAAAGTCTTAGAAGCCGAGCTGGATTTTGTCGAGTCCGGCCTAAAAAAGACCAAGTTTGTCAAACGAAGCTTTGACATTCCAGACGATCAGGTAGCCAAATTGATGACCACCATCAAGTCTTCGATGAAAGCCATTCGCCGCCACCGCTTTGCCCGCACCACCGACTATCAACGCCATTGTCTTCGCTGCGAATACCGCCGCCACTGCTGGCCCCTGGGTCTGCCTACCGACAGGCAGGACCTACCCCAATCGACTTAAAACAATTCCGGCCGCCACGGCGACATTTAAAGAAGTTTTTTTGCCCCGTCGGGGGATTTCTACCACCTTGTCTGCCGCCGCCAAAACTTTTTGACTGACGCCAGTTACCTCGTTGCCAAAGACCAAGACCATGTTTTTGCCCGGCCGGAAGCTTGACAGGGGAGTTGCCCCCGCCGTTTGCTCCACTACTACCAGTTTCAAACCGTTCTTCTTGGCAAGATCAATCAATTTCTGGCTGTCTTTCAAGATTTTGATCTGTAACTGCCATTCTGCTCCCAAAGCGGTTTTGGCTAACCCTTCGTGAAGCCACCTTTGGCCGCCGATTTTCCTCGACCCCGTTACCCCCACCAAAAATACCTCGCTCACTCCAAAAAAGCTGGCGCTTCTTAAAATCGCCCCGACGTTATAAAGACTCCTGATGTTTTCCAAGGCCACAATCATTAAGTTCTATTGTATCGATACAACGGTACTTGCCATTTTACCAAAGCCTGGGGGTAGTTGACCTCCTTACCGCCAAAGCTTTTTTTGAAGCGAGAAAACCCCGTCCATTTGCGGGTGACCGGGAAGCGAGGGTCGTCAATACCCTCAAAGTCAAAAGTATGACAGCCAAGTTTTTTGGCTAGCTTAATCGCCTCCCAAGTTAAGATGGTGGGAACAAAGAGCCTGCGCCCTTCATTGGTGGCCGCGTTGTGGGAGTAATACGCCACGCGGTCGTGAACGAGAATTAAAAGCCCGCCAATGACATCATTGCCAGCCAAACCCTGCCTTCGGCTTTCCCCTGCCTGCGCCATCCGTCTGGCAATGATTAAATAAGCCTTTTTACCAAAACAGGTGGCCAACGACTTCAGTTGAGTAAAGCTTGCTCCCCAAAATCTTTGCTTTTTAGCGTTTTCCCGGTAAATTTGGTAAAAAGCAGCGAGTTGATCGTCGCTTAGCTGACTGCCTTGAGTAATCCGTAATCCGTAATCCGTAATCCGTAATTTTTTAATATTGTAGCGGGTTTTGGGGCGCATTTCTTGTAAAAGTTTTTTCTGGCTCTTTCTCAAATCAAGCCAAATGGTTCTTGACGGCAAAAGGGGTGACCCCGGGCGGAAACCGGCAGGGGGTTTGTGGTTGACCGCTGGTTCGTAGCTAATGTAGATGGGGCGAAATTTTTTCAGCGCGGCAAGATTAGGTTGACGCTCCGGCCTTTGGATTTTGACCAGGCTCAAAGCTAAAAAGGGGAGTTTTTTGACAAAGGCGCCGTCGACCACCCGCCAGCCTAAGCTTTTCATGTATCGCCAATAAGCCCGAGCTTGCCTAAGATCGGTCATCTTTTTCAAAAGTCTTGATCGCGTCGCTGGCGACCTCACCTACCTTTTCTGGCACATCAGAGAAAACTCCGCTTAGTTGTCCCGGCATCCTTTTGGCCGCCGCCGCAGTCCTAAGGTATGCCCAGCGTAAGCTGTCACCGGCCCGGTAAGCCAAATATTTCTTGGGTTCAAGCACCAAATCGTAGCTGCCGATAAAGCCGACCAGCTTGCCTCCATAGCCTTCCTTAAACCGGTGAAAGCCGTACCAGGGATCATTTTTGTTATGGGTGGGCGACAGCGCTCCCCACAGGTCAAACTTCTTACACCCCTCCTTTTTGCCAAAGCGAATCGCTTCCCACATAGCCAAGTTTGGCGCCATTAGCTCCTTTTCTTCCCGCGTCGACGCTCCGTAGGGGTAATACAACCAGTTATTAAACTTAAACACCATAAACACCGCTAAAGTTTTATCGCCCACATAGGCCCGAAGCAGGTGGGCAATGCCGGCCGGTGCCAACACCCCCCACAGCTTTTTAAAATAATCCGGCGTGTGGGCATAAAACCCCTGCCGCACCACCGTTTGCTCAAACAGAAGTTTCAGAAACCATTCAAAGCTGGCCGGGGAATTATCCACCGCCACCTTGACCCCCTTTCTTTCTGCCAGCCTGATGTTGTAGCGGGTTTTAGAGTGCATGTTTTTTAAAAGTTTCTCCTCGCTCTCGGTCAAATCCAGCTGAAACGAATAATCGGTAAAAAGCGACCTTCCCGGCCTGGCCCCGAAAGACCGCAAAAACGTCCTTACCGTCTCCCAGGCCTGAACTTTTGGCCCGCCGTCATTTATCACCGCTGCCACATTCGGCTCGAGTTTAATCATCATTAGTCCTTCTTGTTTGCCGATCTGGGTTAATAACTTCATCTGATCCTCGTCCGGCATCGGCCCTCGAGGAAAATAGCCGATTTTCCAATTTACTTTTGGCAGCTGATGAATGGTCACCTGAACCGGAGTGATCAATTTATCGCCTTCAAAAATGGCCTTCCTGATCACTTTAACTCCGGTTTCCTGCCTGAACTGCCCCCACTCAAAAGCCTGCAGCGGATGCCCGACCGCGTCATTAAACTTGAGTCTGTCGCTGGCGGTAATGTCTCTAATAATCATCGCCTAAGTAATAATATCAAATTCCTGATTAACAAACTCCAACAAGCCCTCGTCGATATCGGCCAAAAACCGGCTGACCGTATTGTAGTTTCGTCTGCCAAAATAAAACCGGCCCCGGGCATAAGACAAATAAAGCTGCCGCTTAGCCCGAGTCATGCCCACGTAGCAGAGCCGGCGTTCTTCCTCGAGATCCTCTTTGTTGAAACTAGACCGCGAGTGGGGGAAAAGTCCCTCTTCCATGCCGATCATAAACACCGTATCAAACTCCAGGCCCTTGGAGTTGTGCATGGTCATCAAGGTTACTCCCTCGTGGTTTTCTTTACCCTTTAGCGTCGGCCGGTCGGCCGCCTCGACCAAGGCTGCGTTTTCTAAAAAGGCCCCCAAATCCTTAAACTCTTCCGCCACACTGTTTAATTCATCGATGTTTTCCAGGCGGTTTAGATCTTCCTCGTTCTTTTTGTCAAACCGGTCAAGATAGCCGGTTACTTTGACCACCTGCTCCAAAATTTTTCTGGTCGGCAGCTTGTCGATATTTTTTTTCTGGTCGAGCCAGTTAACAAACCGGTTAAGACTCCTTTTCCCCAACTTTTCCAACCGTTGGTAACTGACTAAATCCTTGGGGTTGTTGATTAGCCTTAGGTAGGCCGTCAGGTCCTTGATCTCTCTTCTCGCGTAAAATCTCACCCCGCCCACCAAGCTGTAGGCCATTCCGTTTTTAAGAAGCGCCTCCTCGATTACCCGGGACTGGGCGTTGGTTCGGTATAAAACCGCATGGCTGCCTGGGTCGTTTTTTATCGTGGCGACGATAAAACCTGCTTCTTCTTTTTCGTTGTCTGCCTCAAAAATCTTTACCTTCGCCCCCAAACCCGCCTTGGTCCATAAGGTCAACACCGGGTGGAGGCTATTTTTGGCAATCACCGCGGTAGCCGCGTCCAAAATCGTCTGGGTCGAGCGATAATTTTGTTCTAAACTTATCTGTCTCAAGTCGGCAAAATCCTGCTTTAATTGGTTGATGTTGCGGTAATCCGCCCCCCGGAAAGCATAAATCGACTGGGAAAAATCTCCCACCGCCGCCAAATTACGCCACTTACCCGCCAAGATTTTAGTCAGTTCATACTGGGCCTTGTTGGTGTCTTGGTATTCATCCACCAGTACCCACTGATACCGGTCTTGGTATTTTTGCCGCGTCGGTTGGTCTTTTTTAAGCAGGTAAACCGCTTTCATTAAAAGATCGTCAAAATCAAGCGCCCGGAAGCGGTTAAGTAAGCGTTGGTACTCCAAAAAAATCTCCGCCACCCCCTTTTGCCACTCGCCCCGGGCGTACTGGGGATAAGCCTCGGCAGAAATCAGCTCGTTTTTAGCCTGGGAAATAAGGCTTTTCACCCCTCGGGGTTTGTAGGTTTTGGGATTAAGCTTTAAGTTTTTGATCGCCTTTTTGATCACCGCCAGGCTGTCAGCCTCGTCGTAAATCACAAAGTTTGGCTCGATGCCGATCTTGCCCCCATCAATTCTTAAAAGCCGGACGCAAAAGGCATGAAACGTCCCGGCAAAAAGACCGGCGCTGTGGTCTCGTCCTACTAACTTTTCTAGCCGTTGTCTCATCTCACCCGCCGCCTTGTTGGTAAACGTCACCAGTAAAATCCTTTTCGGATCCACTTGGCGCTCCTTGATCAAATAGGCTACCCGATAAGTCAAGGCCCGGGTTTTTCCCGAACCCGCTCCCGCCAAAATGAGCAAAGGTCCTTCGCCAAAAGTCACCGCCAGTTTTTGAGGCGGGTTTAAAGCTTTAGTCAGGGATTTGGGCATGTTAGAATCATAACATGTTCCCCAAATTGAGACGCCGCCTTTATAAACACCTGTGGTTGGTCCGCCCCCTAACTTATTTGCTTGCCGTCGCTGTCTTTTTGAGCTTAGTCATCCTCCTTTCCCCGGCCCTGGGGAGAGGCTTAAAAAATCTTGCCCGCGGCCCGGCCGCCGCCGTCTCCTTTTTGAACCCCAGCGTCACCAGCCTTGAAAGTTTCAAGGGCCGGACGAACTTTTTGCTCTTAGGCGTCGCCGGCGGCGACCACCCCGGGGGAGAGTTAACCGATAGCATCATGCTTATCTCCGTTGAACTTTTAAGCGGCGACGCCGTTTTGGTCTCGCTGCCCCGGGACATTTGGGTCGAGTCGCTCCAAGCCAAACTAAACACCGCCTACTTTTACGGCGAGGGCAAATTGGACGGCGGGGGTTTGACTTTGTCCCGAGCCGCCGTTGCCGAAATCGTCAACCAGCCAGTCCACTACGCCGCCTTACTCGATTTTTCCGGTTTTGAAAAAGCCATCGACATCGTCGGCGGCATCAGCGTCGACGTTCCCCACGGCTTCGTCGATGCCAAATACCCCATCCCTGGCAAAGAAAACGCCGAGCCCGAATCCGACCGCTACCAAACCGTCGAATTTAAAGCCGGCAGCCAAGTCATGGACGGCGTCACGGCTTTAAAGTACATTAGGTCCCGTAACGCCGCCGGCGAAGAAGGCACCGACTACGCCCGCTCCCAGCGCCAACAGCGGGTCATCTTGAGCTTCAAGAAAAAACTCTTGAGCCCGAAGGTATTCTTGAGCCTAAAAAAGGTTAAAGGTCTCTACCAAATATTTTCTGCCTCGGTCAAAACCGACATTCCTCAAAAAAGCTGGTCCGATTTGGCCAAGCTGGCGCTCCGGGTTGACCAGGACAGCTTAAGAACCGGAATTTTAAACCAGGGGAGTGAAGTCGAAGACATCCCGCCGCTACTTTACCACCCGCCCGACAGCCTTTATGGTGCTTGGGTCTTAATCCCCGTCGACAACGATTGGACTCTTGTTCACGACTACATCGACGAGCTCTTCTACCAAAATCAGACGCCATGAAGTATTTAAGCTTGGCTCTCTTAGCTCTAGCCGTGATTTTTTTTCAAGCCCACATTCCCCTGTGGCGGGGGCATCTTGAAGTCGACGTCTGGAATTATTTTTTAAGAGTCGAGCACTTTTTTAAATACCGCACCTTTTTTGACGCTCCCGGCATAGAAATTCTGCCGGCCACCAGCCTGTTTTTGCTCTTACCCGCTTTTATTGCCGGTCTGGCTCCTTTTCTCTATGTGAATTACTTGAACGCTTTTTTTATTATCATTCTAGCCATTTTAGGCCTCCAGCTTTATTTAACCCGCCGCCGCCCCTTGATCCAAAGACTCACCCTTCCGTTTGCCCTAGTTTTCTTGGGCCCGATTATTCTGTTTCGCTTTGAAGCCCTGGCCGCTTTGTTGGTGGCGGCAAGCCTGGTTTTGTTTGTCCAAAAAAAGCCGCCGCTGTCTGCCTTTGTCTTGGGGCTGGCTACCGCGGTCAAAGTCTACCCCGTCATCATCTTGCCCTATTTAATGCTTCTTACCTATTCCAAAAAGAACCCCAAAGCCGCGATCGCTTTCTTACTTTACTATCTTCAAGCGATTCTTTTAAGCCTGATTCCTTACCTTTATCTCGGCGGCAGACTCGATGACATCGGCGCCGGACTAAGTTTCCACGCCCTAAAATACGTCAGCATCGAATCCGTCCCCGGCAGCCTTCTTACCGGCTGGTCGCTTCTGACCGCTGGCAGGCCCCTGCCTCTTCTTGGCGGCTACGGCGTCTGGGGAGTCGATTCTCCCTTAGTCGACGCCGTCGGCCTTGCCTGGTTTAACCGCTTCTGGTTTTTGCCGGTTATTCTCTTTTACTGGTACCTTTACCGCCGGCCGAAATTGCGCCAAAAATTAAGCTTCGCTCTGGTTTTTTGCCTTATTCTGGTGTTTTTGCTTTTTTCCAAAAACCTCCACGCCCAGTACCTCTGGTGGTTTGTTTCCCTTTTTCCCTTTTTCCGCCTCACCGGCTCGCAAGCCAAAAACGACTACTTTGTTCTTTTCGGCCTTACCCTTGTCGCCCTGCTGTTAAACCAAAACGTTTACCCCGTCCTCTATACTCCTTTTCTTGAAGATTTTTACTCTGCCGGCAGAAGCTTGCCGATTTACTACCTGATGCTTTTAAGAAATTTGACTCTTATTACCCTGTTAATCTTAAGCTTGAGGGCCGTTTTTGTGCGCAAAAGCCTTAGTTGACCGCAAAGACTTGGTAGTCCTCAAGCTGGTAAACTTCAGTCAACTTGGTTTGGAAATATTCCTGGTTGATAGAGTCGAGTCTTTTTTCTTCCGGCCCTAAAACGACGTAGTCGACCCGGTATTTGTCCATTAGGCTGTCTGCCGTCTGTCCGCCGCCAAAAATTTCTCCGACTTCTTTTTCCCGCTGACTGTAGTTAAGCCCGTAAGTCCACAGCCAGCCCGGGTAACCGATGACGATTTTTCTGCCGGTGAGTGGAAGCAGCCAGTGATCATGGTTTGAAGCGGTCAAAAACACTGCTCGGGGAGGGGTATTGTCTTTGACCCAAGCCGCGGCTTCGATTTGGTTTTTATCCCAAAAGCGATACTGATTTTCCCCTTTGGCAATGGCCACGACCTTAACCGATCCAAACCAAACACTGGCAACCAACACCCCCACTCCTAAGATTTTTACCAACCAGCGTTTATGGTCAAAAAACCTGACGATTACCCCGGCCGCCAGCACCGAAGCCATTAAATGCCAGTGGGTCAACATTTTAGTGTTGTCCCAATCCCAAGGTTGAAAGACGACTAAGTTAGCCAGAAAAAACAACCCCCAGAATACCAGGCTAAAACGCTGGAGATTTTTTGGAGCCAGCCACCAGCCTGCTGTTGCCAAAACCAAGACCAGCCCCGCGTTTTTGAGCCAAAACCAGGCCCAGCCCCAAAGGCCGCCGCCAGCCAGCCAGCCTGGTTGCCACCTGACAAAGTTTTGGCCCAAGACCCCGGCGTAAAAATACCTCACCTGCGCCCCGCCCAGAATCAACGCCGGGACAGCAAAAGCCAACCAGGCTGAAATTTCCTTGGTTTTATTTTTTGCTCTGATCACTCGCCAGCCCCCTAGCCCCCCCGCCACCAAGACTACCGCCATAAACGAATGGGCGTGAACCAGCGGCAACAAACCTGCCACCACCCCCGCCCAAAAAAGTTTCTTTTGCCACAGCAACCAGTAGACACAGATGGCCATGGTCATCCCCAGAGCCAGCCCCCGCTGGGGGACGACCTGGGAGGAAATAAGATTTTGCCACTCGCCCACGCCGCCGTTTAAAAAAAACACCAGCGCCGTTACCACCCCGATTTTAAACTTACCGGTTAGCTTCCAGCCAAAAGCTATTACCGCCCCCGCCAACCCCACCGCGGTGACTAAGCTGACCGCCACCATTGCTTTCACCCAGTCGACTCCCAGCTTGACCACTCCGGCCGTGATCAAATCCACTAAAAAGGGATAGCTGAATTTTTCGCCGGCCAAAATCGGTAAGCTGGGCGGAAAGTTTCGCCCAAAGGCAAACGAGGCCATGTAGCTGGTGTGGGCCGACCAATCGCCCCAGCAGTTTGAGCAGGCGCCAAAAACACCGTCATTTTGCCTGAACATAGTCTGGCTAAAAGTTAACCAAAATACCACTACCCAAAACGTGAGTGCTACAATAAATCTCATGAAGTCATTTTACACCAAGGCATTTTGGGCAATACTTACTTTCACCCTAGTTGTCCGTGTCTTCCGCCTTGGCATCCCGCCGGCCTACGTTTTTGACGAAGTCTATCATGTCGTCACCGTCCGGGCTCACGCTGAAAATAATCCGGCCGGCTACGAATGGTGGCACGAGCCCCCCGAAAAGGGGACGGCTTATGATTGGCTTCACCCGCCGCTGGCCAAACTGATCCAGGCAGGTTCGGTCAAGCTTTTGGGCGATAACAGTTTTGCCTGGCGGTTTCCCAGCGCCCTTTTCGGCACCCTGGCCGTGGCGGCGGTTTTTACTCTCGCCCAGGCCCTGTTTAAAAACCCTAAACTGTCGCTTTTGGCCGCCGCCTTTTTTTCGCTTGACGGCCTCGCTCTCACCATGTCCAGAATCACCATGAACGACATCTTCGTCACCACCTTTATGCTTTTGGCGCTGACCTTTTTTTACCGTGCTCTTAAAGGTCGGACCTTAAAACATCTTTATCTCACCGGCATCTTTACCGGCTTGGCTCTTGCCACCAAGCACTCCGCCCTAGCCATCTACCCCATCTTTGCCGTTTTTCTTTTACCCCAACTAAAAGTTTTAATTACCAATCCTAAAAAGTTACTGATTACGGTTTACAGTTTACTGATTATTCCTGTGGTCATTTACTTTCTTTCCTACCTTCAGTTTTTCGCTCAAGGCCACAGCTTAATCGACTTTTACCACCTCCACCAGCAAATCTATTGGTACCAAACCGGTCTTTCCGCCACCCACGACTACCAAACCGCCGCCCTTACGTGGCCGCTTTTGGCTCGTCCCGTTTGGTTTTACGTCGACTATGCTAAAGACACCATCGCCAACATTTATAACCTGGGCAACCCGGCCGTTTTCTGGGGCGGACTGGTGGCCGTGATCTACGCCCTCTACCGCCATCAACGATCAACGATCTACCTTCTTGTCAGTTATTTTCTTCTTTGGTTGCCTTGGTCTTTCTCCCCCAGAATTCTTTTCTTACACCACTACCTACCGGCCCTATCCTTACTTACCATCATTATTGCCTGGGCGCTAATTGACTTTCAAAAAACCTCGCCCCAGCGAGGTCGCCTACTAATCATCTACTACACGACTATCGTCGTAGCTCTTTTTCTTTTCTTCTATCCAATTAACACCGCCGTCCATCTCCCCAAAAACTTGGTTAAGTATTGGTTTTGGCTGCCGACCTGGAAGTAATTTAGAACAACAGACCGAGTATCACCAACAGAATTCCTCCGGCGACGCCGATGACCAAGGGCGCCGAGAAGCCGGCTTCGGGCAGCTCGGGTTGAGCCACTCTCGGCGACGGTGACGCTTGGGTTATGCCTGGCGGAGTAGGCGAGGGAGATACCCCTGGCGACGGCGACACCGACGGTGAAGGCGACGGCGAAGCGTCGGCACAACTACAATCAACGTCTTCGGGACAATTGGCATCGACACAGCGGAAAGTACCGGCCACATCAGTACAACTTAGGCCCTCTTCGCAGTCTAGGTCGGTATCACAGGTATCAAAACAGGCGACCAAACCGGTAAAGTTTAGAATTACACTGCAGCTGGTAGTAATATCTTCTCCTACGGCATCGGTAATAGTATCGGTAATCGTCCACGATTGAGACTCATCTAAGCTGCCAGGCGCCGTCCAGGTCGTCGGGTTGGCGGTAGTTGAGCTTAAATCTCCCTCATCAGCCCCGTCGCTGGTAATCGTCCACTCATGGGTGTACGTCCCCGACCCGCCGGTTACCTCTGCCGTCAGTTCCCGGTCATCTCCGGCCGAAACGCTGGTACCCGTTGGATCAATCGTCACTCCGGTACAAGTCGGCCCGGTGACGGTGAAGGTGGTTTCGCAGACGCCAGCTCCGGTTACTTCCTGAACCGGCGGTATCGCCGGAGTCGGCGTCGGCCTGACTCTGGGTGCCGGTTCTTCCGCCGGTTTTCTTAGCTGTAAAAACAACACCACCGCGGTGATAAGTAAGATGACCGTAAAGCCAATCAGGCCCCACAACAGCCATTTCTTTTCCCCTTTACCCGCCGAAGCCCCGCCTGCCGGCGAGGCAGGTTTAGCGGCGGGGGGTTGGCTCGTTGGTGTTGGTATTGGTTGTTCCGGCATAGTTTATAGTTAAAGATTAAATTGCCCCGACAGGCTTAAAGTATCCAGCGTTTGTCCGTTGGTAGTTTGGCAGCTGATTGCCAAATCCGCCGCCGTCCTGGCGGAAATTTGTTTGGAACCACTGGGCGGTTGTTGGCTGGCGGCGATTACCCGGTTGGTCTGGATGATATTAACTACCACATTGTTGGTCCAGCGCAGTGTTCCGCTACAAGACCCGCCGCCGCAGGAAACGCTGCCGGCAGATAAACTCAAGTCGCAGCTGGCTTGTTCTGGCACGGGCGGCCCGGGCGGTTCTGGTGGGGGCGGCAAACTAGGGCCGCCAATACCATCCGCCTGGCCCCAGCCGGTACAACTGGCGGCAGTTGAATCGGTACAGACTCGGCACTGCGCCAACCAGGTGCCAGTTTGATCGATGGTGATGTTTTTAGTGGCTTGGCCGGTGCCGGTGTCAATCGGGAAGCTAGTCGGATCCTCCACAAAGGCTCCGCCCCCGACCTGGTAGCGGAATTGGGCTACCGGGCTGACCGAGGAGAAGCTGGCTTGACAGGTCAAAGTCACCGAGTCCCCGAGCTTAATGGCGTTTTCTTCCGGTGAGGTGCTCAAATCCACACAGGCCAATTCCGGTTGCGGCGAAGGTGAAGATGACGGAGAAGGAGACGGACTCGCCGACGGTGAGGGAGAAGGCGAGGGGTGAGCACAATCGGCGTTGCTAGTACACTCGATTGGTCCCGAACCGTCAACGATCTCGCAGGCATTATTACGACATTCAGTGTGTTTTCCTTCACCTCCCGGCGGCGGACTTTCTTTACACCGAGGATCGGTTTCGGGGTCAATCTCAAACTCAACAGGCCTCCAATAATAACCGGTAAAGCCCTTTACCCCCTCACATTTATCTGCATAGGGATATTCCACGCACTCTGAAACATATGGGTCAGGAATACATATTAACGATCCAGGATCATCACAAGCATCAGGCGGTCCTACAGGGCAACATTCGCCGTCTCCAGGCGCCCAACCCTCACAACCTGAACAGTTATTAGTGAAATCACATCCTAATTTTGCCTGCTGTTCCACCACCTGTCTCTGCTGGACCAAATTTTGCCCGACGATGACGCCGCCGATTAAAAGCGTCACCACCAAAGCTCCGCCGGCGATTTTAACGCCGTGTTTTTTGACTGCTTTGCCGACCTGGTTAAATTTACCCGGACTTTTTATCTCCGGTTCTTCCGGCGGGACGTTGGCGTCGCCGGAGAGGGGTTTATCGTCGGGCGGCGGCGGGGGCCCAGCAACTGGTGGAGTGAAGGGCGGCGGCGGCGGCGGACCCGGTGGTTTGGGCGGTGGCAGAGGTTTTTCCAGGTCGCTGGGGAGTTTTTGGGCCAGCTCGTCAATTTTTTTCTGCTCGTCTTCCGGAGTCGGTGGAGTGGCGGGGGGTGTTGAGGGCGTCAGCAGGCTGTCATCCATATTTTCATATTACAGCGAATTTATCCTTTTGACTACCGCTCCTCCGGCCAGCAAGCCTAAACCCATAATCAGCATTAATAAAGTTATCTCTCCTGTTCCCGGCTCCGGCACTCCCGAGTCCGTTGCCGGCAGTCCGGTTCTGGCCGCGGGTGACGGCGACGCCGTTTGCCCCGAAGGGGTAGCGGTGATTGCCGGCTCGTCGCTGTCGCCGGCGGCGGCGATGACAAAGTTACGGGTGAGCGTCTGCTCGTCGCCATTATCGTCGATATAGGAAATCGTCACCGTGTGCCCGCCCGGGGTCAGCCCCGCCGGGGGGCTAAATTCCCACTCGCCGCTAGCATCGACAGTCGCCGATCCGGTATAGGTATTTTCCGACTCCACCAGGAGCGTCAACACCGTTCCCGGCGGCCCGGTGCCGATAAACGCCGGCTGGGTGGCGTTTAAGACTTCGCCGTCAAAACTGGGATTCTCTAAAGTTACTTCACCCGAGGCAGTCGCCGCGGCCGAGCCAGTGGCAATCGGCGACAGTTCAAAGCCGGTTAACGGCTCGGCGGTTTGGTCTTGGGTTTTGGCAGCGTCAGCCCTAAAGTCATAAGACTGGCCGAGAGTAATGTCCGGCACCGGGCTGTCGTTGGCCGCGGTGGTCACCGCCGTCGCCGTCCCTAGTTTTCCTCCCTGAGCCAACAAATTGACGATCGTCGCTTGGGTGTCGTAAGCCAAGTAACTGCCTAAATCTGCCGTCCTGGCGGTCGATAAATTCAAAGCCCAGTTGCCGTTGGCCTTGGCCAAAGCCGACAGCGGCCCGGCGTTGGCGACATTAATGTAAACCAAAACTCCTTCTGCCGCCGTCCCCGACGAGGTTAAAACCGTGCCGTAAATCGGGTCTGCCGCCGGCGGGTCACCCAGGGTCGGCCCGGTAGCCACTTCAAACGGTTTGCCGTTGTTGTCAAACTGTTTTCCGCCAGACTCCAACTTGAAGTAATAGGCAGTTGTTGCCGTCAGATTTTTCAAGGTTACTTGGTGGACCTCGTAACTGCCCGTGTCTCCCGATAGCTGGTCTCTTTCGTCGGCCGCGGTTTTAGTCAAAGAATTGGCTTCGGTGCCATAGCGGATCTGGCCGCTTGCCACCTGATCGGTAATCCAGGATACGCTAAAACTGGTATCAGCCACATTGGTGATCCTCACTTGTCTGGGTGTCAGCGACCCTTCCGCTTCCGTGTCCACCCCGGTGCGATTCCTTACCAACATCACCCCCACGCCAATGGCGACCAATAAAATTAATAGTCCTAGGGCAGTAGGAAAGTGAATTTTGCTTAAACCAAATTTTTTCATAGTTGAGAGCCGCTGGCGGTGGCTTCCCCGCTCGGCGAGGCTTCCTCGCTTAGCGAGGCTTCCGGCTCAGCCGTTTCCGGCACCACCTCAAATACCGGTTGCAGACTGTCCCAGTTAACCGGTTCAACTTTGAGCCTCTGATCTGTAAGTTCCATTGTGTCAAGATCAAGAGTAGGCGTCAAGGGTATAATCTGGCTTTTTATCTTGCCGCCAACTTGGCTTTTAGTAAAAGCTCTGTAGGTGGCTACCCCGATCCAAATTACCACCGTGATCAAGGTCATCAGCGACAGCCTAAAGATGTCGCGCTTGAGCTTTTTTTCGTAGAGAGCGCTAATCATTTTCTCCTCCCGGCAAAAAATACGCCAAAGCCTGAATGTTGGCCGTTACTACCTGAACTCCTTGGCTGCCCTTACTGGTAATATTAACTTCATTTATTGCCACCAGCCGGTCGATCTTGGTCAAATCCGCCAAAAAGTTTTTAATCGCCCCGTAGTCGCCCTGCACCGTCAGTTCCATCTCGATTTGGCTAAGCTCGCTGCTTTCTTTGGTCGAAAGCAAAGGAAAACCGCCGAAGCTGCCGCTGGTAATGTTCACTCCGCTGTCCGCCCCCAACCATTGAATCTGCCAAGCCAAGCGGTCAAACTCCGGCCCGCCGGGCACCACCGCGTCAATCAGCGTTAGCCGCGGCAAGGCTTGGGAGTAGACTTCTTCGGCGTTTTCCAGCGCCTTAATTTTTTTGGCTAAACTGCTGTTGACTGCCTTGGCATCGTCGATCTCCCGGGTCAGTTCGGCAATGGTGCGGAAGGTGGGTAAAATGGCAAACAAGCCAAAAAACGCCACCGTAAAAATCGTCAGACTGACTAAACCAGACACCTTGGCCGACGGCGCCTGGGATAAAGTTCTTAAGCGGCGCCAGTAAGCCGAGTAGCCGCCGCGGTTGACTCTAGTTGTTAGTTTCATAATTAAGTTTCAATCTAAACTCAATTGCCCCTTGGTTGTCTGTCGCCGAACTGACACTCTCTAGTGCCACGCCTTCAAATAGCTGGCTGCCTTGAGCTTTGGCAAGTAGTGTCGCCAACCCCACCTCCGATAAAGTCTGGCCTTCCAAGGTTACTCCCTCCTCGTCAATCAAGATTGAGTCATAAACCGTATCCAAGGGGGTAATCTGGCTCACCCCGTCAAGCACCTGGTCTGCTTTAACTTGCCCTCCTTCGATCTCTTTGACTATCTTTAACTTTTCTTGCAAATCCCGAAACTTAGCCTCAAAGTCGCCAAAGCTTTCTACCAACGCCTGTTTTTGGCCAATTTCCTCTTTAAGATCAGTTAACTGTCGGTCCAGCCCAAACCGGTACAAGAAAGCGCCGATGACAACCAGTTCCGTAAACACCACCACGTAGCGGCCGATATTCAAGGCCCATTTAAGTAGTTTGCCTAAAACTCCTGTCTCCCAGCGCTCTTTGGGGAGTAAGTTAATCTCAGTCAGCTTCCGGGCAGCGGTCATCTCCTACCAGTATAGAGGTATCAAGCCCGCTTCATCAACCGTGATTTTAGCCTGTCAGCTTTGTTTTTGTGGATCACTTTTCTTTTGGCCGCCCGGTCTAGCGTCCGAAACGCCTCGGTTATGGCTTTTTTAGTCTTTTTTTCTCGGGCAACTTTGACTGCCTCCCGGTACTTTAAGCGGTAGGCTTGGTTGACTCTGGTTTTTGATTTGTCCGATCGCAGTTTTTTTTCGGCTGACTTAATTATCGGCATAATGCCCGCATTGTACCTTTTGGTTGTTTGTCTGACAACCCCCATGTTATACTCGGGCACTGATCATGGTAAATAATTTCCTCAAAAACTCTCACTCGTTTTTTTCCCGCAAACAAAACAGCATTCTTTCCGCCGCCTCGGTCTTGATGGCGGCAGTTTTTTTCTCCCGCCTCTTAGGACTGCTGCGCGACCGCTTTTTGGCCGGCACTTTTTTTGGTGAAGGCCTTGCCTGGCAACTGGACGTCTACTTTGCCGCCTTCAGGCTCCCCGACATGATCTTCCAGCTTTTGGTCGTCGGCGCTTTGTCGGCCGCCTTTATTCCGGTTTTTTCCCAGTACCTGGTCAAAAATCCCAAGAAGGCTTGGCACGTCGCCTCGGCCGTCATCACCATAAGCTTTAGCCTTTTTTTGGTTTTAGGTTTGCTCTTGGCCCTGTTTGCCGAACCCTTAAGCCGCCTGATCGCCCCCACCTTTACCGCCAGAGAGCTAGTTTTAATGGTTAACCTTACCCGAGTTTTAATCATTGCCCAGGGTAGCTTTTTGGTGTCAAACTTTGTCACCGGCATGCTCCAGTCCTACCAACACTTTCTCGTTCCGGCGCTTTCTCCCATCGCCTACAACCTCGGCATCATCTTCGGCATCCTGGTTTTAAGCCCCATTTTTGGCATCTACGGCCCGGCTATCGGCGTGGTCATCGGCGCCTTACTCCACCTGTTAGTCCAGCTTCCTTTAATTAAACAAATTGGTTTTTATTATCGTCCCAACTTCGACTACCGCCACCCGGCAGTCAAAAGAATCGGCCGTCTGATGCTGCCGCGCACCCTGGCTTTAGCCATCACCCAAATTGAACTGACCGTCGCCGTCTTTATCGCCACCTCTTTGGCTTCAGGGTCTTTGGCTATCTTTTACTTTGCCCAGCACCTAAACACCTTACCCGTCGGTCTTTTCGGCGCCACCATCGGCCAAGCCGCCCTGCCCACCTTGTCTCAGCAAACCAGCAAATCGCTGGATAAATTCAAAGACCTGTTTGTCTCTTCCTTAAATCAGGTTCTCTATTTATCTTTGCCCGCCAGCATGATCTTGTTAGTCTTAAGGGTTCCGGCAGTAAGGCTCGCCTTCGGCGCCAAAGGCTTTCCCTGGCAGGCGACTTTGTTAACCGGCCAGGTCGTGGCCCTGTTTGCCATCTCTGTCTTTGCCCAGTCCGCCATCCAGATTCTGGTCCGCGGCTTTTACGCCCTCTCCAACACCAAAACCCCGCTTTTTTTGGGAGCGATCGCCGTTTTAACCAACGTGGCGCTAAGCTTTTGGTTCGTCTACTCCTTAAACCTGTCGGTTTTAGGCCTGGCTTTAGCCATTTCTTTATCAAGCTTCCTCCACGCCGGCTTGCTGTTTATTTTCCTCCACCGTCAAGTCCAAGGCTTTGACCTGAAACAGCTCTTCACCCCATTTATCAAAATGTCCTTGGCCACCGTGGTCACCGGGGTGAGTCTTTGGGCACCCCTGCGCCTGCTCGATCTCTATGTTTTAAACACCGCCAGAACCATCGACTTAATTATTCTCACCGTCATCACCATCGCCGTCGGCCTAAGCGTTTACCTTTTGCTGTCCAAGCTTTTAAAAGTCAAGGAACTCGACAGCTTTCTTAGCCTTGTTAAAAGAATCAAAAACTTTAAACAGGTTTTGTCCCAAACAGAAGAAGTCCTCGAACCTTCCGCGCCGCCAGCATGACGGGAAAACTTTCCACCACCAGAAACTTTTGTGTCGTCAGCCATATAAATCATGGCAAGACCACCCTCACCGACCGCTTTTTGGAAAGTTGCGGCGTTGACGCCGGCGGCAAACTTAAAGAAAGGTTACTCGACTCCAACCCCATCGAGCAGGAAAAGGGGATTACCATCAAACTCGCCCCGGTCAGCCTAACTTATCATCTCGGAGCTGAAATCTATAATCTAAACCTTATCGACACTCCCGGCCACGTCGATTTTTCCTACGAGGTCTCCCGGTCTCTTGCCGCTTGCGAAGGCGCTTTACTTCTTGTCGACGCCACCCAGGGGATTCAAGCCCAAACCCTAGCCACCGCCCAAAAGGCCCTCGTACAAGGTCTAAAGCTCATTCCCGTGGTCAACAAAATTGATCTAGATAACGCCCGTATCGACCAAACTTCTCAAGAGCTTCAAGACGTTTTCGGCTTTAACGCCGCTGAAATCGTTGCCGTCTCTGCCAAAACCGGCCAAAACCTAGTTCAATTAATTAAAGCGGTAATCGACCGCCTGCCGTCACCCCAGGGTGATCCGGAAAAACCCCTCAAGGCTTTGGTCTTTAATTCTTTTTACCACCCCCATTTGGGGGTGATCGCCGCCGTCCGCCTGGTCGACGGCCGCCTGAACTTAAAAGACAAACTGCTGCTTTTTGCCGCCGGTAAAATATTTTCTCCCCAACAAATCGGCTTTTTTATCCCGGCAATGAAACCGACGGTGACTTTAACCGCGGGCCAAGTCGGCTACATCGCCACCGGCTTAAAAGACATTTATCTTTGCCGGGTAGGCGACACCGTCACTGGCTATCCTGCCGCCCCGGACTTTAAACCCTTGCCCGGTTACCAGGAACCCCAACCGATGGTCTTTATGGACATTTTCCCCCATGACAACAGCGACTTTGTTAAACTTAAAAGCGCCTTGGAAAAACTAAGCCTGGTCGACGCCAGCTTAAAGCTTGCCCCCACCGCCTCGCCCCTTTTGGGCAGCGGCTTTCAAATCGGTTTTCAGGGACTGCTGCACGCCGACATCACCAAGGAACGCCTCGAACGCGAGTTTGACTTGAGTTTACTTTTCACCAATCCCGCCATCACCTACAAAGTAGTTCTAAAAAAAGACCGCCAGGAAGTTGAGATTCTAAATCCCGCCGACCTGCCCGACCCCTCGCTCATCGACACCGTCAAAGAGCCTTTTGTCAAAATCACCATCTTTACCCCCAGCCAGTACTTAGGCCACGTCACTCTCCTTACTCAAACCCGCCGCGGCGTCTTGATCGACCAAAACCACTTCGGCTCCTTGGTTAAACTTAGCTACCACCTTCCCTTGGCCGAGCTGATCAAAAACTTTTTCAGTCAACTAAAATCCACCTCTTCCGGCTATGCCAGCCTCGACTGGCAGTTTTTAGATTACCGCCCGGCAGACATCGTCAAATTGACCACCCTTATTAGCGGCCAAGAGATAAAACCCTTGGCGTTACTTTTGCCCCGCGACCAAGCCCAAACCCAAGCCCAGGCCTTAGCCAAAAAGCTTAAAAGTGTCATTCCCCGCCACCAATTCGAAGTCCCCATCCAAGTCGCCCTGGGAGGCAAAATTTTGGCCCGCGAAACTGTCAAGGCGGTCAGAAAAGACGTCACCGCCAAGCTCTATGGGGGAGACCAAACCCGCAAAGACAAACTATTGAGTAAGCAGAAAAAGGGTAAAAAGAAGTTAAAACGCCTCGGCCGGGTGGAGCTGCCCCAGGAAGCCTTTTTAGCGGCCCTTGACACCCATTAGCAGTCGTGTTAGTCTACTGCTAATTTATGGCCACTACCTTAACCGATCGCCAGGCTCAAATCTTAAAAGCCATCATCGAAGAATACACCACCACCGCCGAGCCGGTGGGTTCAGTCACCCTGGAAAAAAAGTACGACCTGGGTATTTCTCCGGCCACCATCAGAAACGAAATGGCCGCCTTAACCTCCGCCGGCTTTTTAAACCAGCCCCACACTTCGGCCGGCCGCAGCCCGACGCCTTTGGCTTTAAAGTACTACATTCGCGAACTGGTCAAAGAAGAAGAAATGTCGGTGGCAGAAGAAGTCGCCGTCAAAGAAAAAGTTTGGGACTATCGTCAGGACTACCACCGCTTCTTTCAGGAACTAACCCGGGCGTTGGCCGACAAAACCAAAACCCTGGCCATCACCTGTACCTCCACCGGCCACCTGTTCCACTCCGGCTACTCCCACATCTTGGAAAACCCCGAGTTTTACGACATCGACACTACCCGTGAAGTCCTAAGCTTACTCGATGAATTTCCCCGTTTAAACGATCTTTTCAAAAAAGCCGTCGGCGACGAGCCGGTTCATGTCCTGGTCGGCGACGACGTCGACTTAAAGTTTTTTGAACCCCTAAGCATGGTCTTTGCCGACTTTATCGTCCCCGACAAGTTTTCCGGCTCGGTCGGCATCCTGGGCCCCTCGCGCCTTAACTACTCCAACATTATCCCCGTCATCCGCTACTTTGGTGACCTGGTCAACGAAATCAGCAAGAACTGGTGAAACTCATGGGCAAAGTTAAACTTGAAAACCAACTCAAACGGGCCGTGGCCGACTACCAAAACTTGAAAAAACGCTTTGATTCTGAAAAACTGGACTACGTCAAGTTTGCCAACGCTGTCCTTTTGGACAAATTTTTGTCCGTCTTTGACGACCTCGAGCGGGCTCAAATTCACTTGAAAGACGCAGGCCTAAATTTAGTCGTCACCAACTTTAAAAATTTACTTGACTCCGAGGGTGTCGCCGAAATCAAGGTTAAAGGTCTTGCTTTTGACCCGACCACCATGGATTGCGCCGAGCTTAGCGCCGGCCCCAAAGACCAAGTGGTCAAAGTGATTGTTAAGGGCTACACTTTAAACGGCAAAGTTTTGCGCCCGGCCAGGGTGAAGGTTGGCAGCGGCGCTTCCAAAATTAGCGACAAAAAACTATGAGCAAAATCATCGGCATTGATCTGGGGACTACTAACTCGGCCGTGGCCGTCATGGAAGGCGGTTCGCCCAAAGTCATCCCTTCCGCCGAAGGCAGAAACTTAATTCCTTCGGTGGTTGAACCCGACAAAAGCTTGGTCGGCGACGTGGCCAAGCGCCAGATGGTGCTAAATCCTCAAAACACCATCTATTCGGTCAAAAGACTCATGGGTCGCAAAATGGGCGACGCCGAAGTCAAAAAAACCCAAGGCATGGTCGGCTACGAGATCGTTGCCGGTAAGGATGATCAGGCCAGAATCAAAGTCAAAGACAAAACCTACTCGCCCCAGGAAATCTCGGCCAAAATCCTTCAAAAAGCCAAGGCCGACGCCGAGGCTTACTTAGGCGAAAAGGTCGAAAAAGCCGTCGTCACCGTGCCGGCCTACTTCAACGACGCCCAGCGTCAGGCGACCAAGCAAGCCGGTGAAATCGCCGGGCTGACTGTCGAGCGGATCTTAAACGAACCCACCGCCGCCGCGCTTGCCTACGGCCTCGAAAAGAAAAAAACCGAAACCGTCGCCGTTTATGATTTGGGCGGCGGCACTTTCGACATCTCTATCTTAGAGTTGGGAGACAACGTCTACGAAGTCAAGGCCACCAACGGCGACACCCACTTGGGCGGCGACGACTTTGACCAAAGAATCATCGACCACATCGCCGCCGAGTTTAAAAAAGACCAGGGCATCGACCTTAAAGCCGACAAACAAGCGCTGCAGCGGATCAAAGACGCCGCCGAAAAGGCCAAGGTCGAATTGAGCTCTTCTTCAGAAACCGAAATCAACCAGCCTTTTATCACTCAAAGCAAAGACGGCCAGCCGCTTCATCTGACCATGAAGCTGACCCGGGCGGACTTGGAAAAACTGGTTGATGAGCTGATCGACCGCACCATGGGCCCGGTCAAAGACTGCCTCAAAGACGCCAAAAAAGAGCCCAAAGACATCGACGTAGTCATCTTAGTCGGCGGCCAGACCCGGATGCCCAAAATCCAACAGGTCGTCCAGGACTTTTTTGGCAAAGAGCCTAACAAATCGGTCAACCCCGACGAGGTCGTCGCCGTCGGCGCTGCTGTTCAAGCCGGGGTGTTGATGGGCGACGTCACCGACGTATTACTTTTAGATGTCACCCCCTTGACTCTGGGGATCGAGACCTTAGGCGGCGTGATGACCCCGCTTATAGACCGCAACACCACCGTGCCGACTTCAAAGTCCCAAGTTTTTTCCACCGCTGCCGACAACCAGACGTCGGTCGAGGTCAATGTGCTGCAGGGCGAACGCCCCATGGCGGCCGACAACAAGTCTTTGGGCCGTTTTATCTTAGACGGCATCCCGCCGGCGCCCCGCGGCGTCCCCCAAGTTGAAGTGGTCTTTGACATCGACGCCAACGGTATTTTAAATGTTGTCGCCCGCGACAAAGCCACCAACAAAGAGCAAAAAATCACCATCAAGGGTTCGACCGGTTTGTCCGACGAAGAAGTGGAGAAGATCACCCGCGAGGCCGAAAAACACGCCGAAGAAGACAAGGTCAAAAAAGAAGCCGTCGAAGCCAAAAACCAAGCCGATACCTTGATTTTTACCGCCGAAAAAACCCTGAAGGATGCCAAAGACAAGGTCAAAAGTCAGGACAAAGAGGAGATCGAGAAAAAAATCAAAGACCTCAAAGACGTCCTCGACAAAGCCGACAAGGCCGAGCTCGAAGCCAAGACCAAGGACTTATCCGACGCCCTGCAAAAAGTCGGCGCCTCTCTCTACCAGAAGCCAGAGGAAGAGAAAAAGTCCCGATCAGACGAATCTGATCGCGGATCCTCGACTAAAAAGTCGGGACCCGGCGACAAGGATAAGTCGGGGGCCCAAGAAGGCGAAGTCGTTGAGGAATAATGGTTACCAAGCGGGATTTCTACGAGGTTTTGGGCGTTCCTAAAACCGCCTCCGCCGCCGAAATCAAAAAAGCCTACCGCCAGCTGGCCCTAAAATACCACCCCGACCGCAACAAAGCCGCCGACGCTGCCGACAAGTTCAAGGAAATCAGTGAGGCCTACGAGGTTTTATCCAACCCGGAAAAGAAAAAGACCTACGACCAGTTCGGCCACTCCGCTTTCGACCCCTCTGCCGGCTTTGGCGGTTTTGGCGCTGGCACCCGCACCTACCGCCAGGGGCCGTTTACTTATACTTACACCACTTCCGGCAACCAAGCCCCCGGCGGCGGTTTTGGCTTCGACTTTGGCGGCTTCACCGACCCCTTTGAGATTTTTGAGTCCTTTTTCGGCGGCGCTTCGCCTTTCAGAACTGCCCGGCTGCCCCGCTACGGCGTCACCATCGACTTTATGGAAGCGGTCAAAGGCGCCGAGAGAAAGATTGTCCACCAGGGGAGAGAGTATTCTGTCAAGATCCCGGCCGGCGCCGACGACGGCACCCGGATCCGCTTTGAAAATTTTTACGTCACCGTCGAAGTCAAGCCCCACGACATTTTCAAAAGAGATGGCGCCGATCTGTTCGTTGACCAGCCCATTTCCTTCACCCAGGCCGCTTTGGGCGACACCATCAAAGTCCCCACCACCGACGGCGACCTTAAGCTCAAAGTCCGCCCCGGCACCCAGCCCGGCACCTTGTTTCGCCTGCGCGGCAAAGGCATACCCCACCTTCGCGGCGCCGGCCGCGGGGACCAGTACGTCCGCCTTGTAGTCACCGTCCCCGCCAAACTCTCCCGCCGCCAAAAACAACTCCTCAAAGACCTCGAAAACGCCTAACCAACTCCCTATCACACCTCTAAGGTGTGACGATAAGCTCTCCCGCAATTGACCCAACCCCTTATTCATGATATACTTTGACATAGTTTTATATATTAATATTTTAATATTTTTCTGTTTATGTTTAAAGAAAAAGGCCTTTATTTCTCCCCAATTAGCGACGTTCACCTGTCAACCCCCCAAGAAATTAAGCGGGCTCTAACAGCGACCCAGAGGGGTGACAAGGCAGAATATGATGAAACCGCAATAGAGGTAGCAAAATTATTAAAATATGCTAAGACTGTGACGGTTGATGTTAGTGAAGAAAGTGATTTAACCGCGGCAACCATGAGAAGCGCCCTTTTTAACAAAGTTAAGAGGTTATTACCCCACACCGAAGTCCATAGCTATTTTTCTTCCGCCCAAGAGGAAGGTAGCCCTCACCAAATAATTTTGTCCTTAACTAACCTCAGGCAGCAACGTCGTCGAGACGCCGGGAAGTGATAGCTACTCTAATTTAACCGGAACACGATAATCAAGATATAATCCATCTTTTTTCTCGGCGTCGTTCATCCAAATCTTTTGCGGTTTGACTAAATAAAGCCTCAACGGACCTTTTCCTAGAAATTGGCTAGCACTTATTTTCGGGTCGGACTTAAACATGACTTCGATGGCGCGCTTCACTTCTTTATCTGTTGTCAGCTCTTTAACTTTAGCGGTCATGTACACTCCCTCTCCTGATCCTTCAGGCGCCCGCGAGTCGTAAATGACGACAAAACCCTTGCCGTTGTCTCTGATGTTTTTCGAATGAGTGGTGTTTTTAGGCGAGCCAAAGTAGAAGTTGTACTTTTCATCCCTCACATACCAAACAGGGGAGTTCCAGGGCGAGCCGTTATTAGAGGCCGTTGACAAGGTTAAATACTTAATGCTGTCGATAATCTCTCTAGCCCTTTTCTCGTAGTAGCTCTTACTTCTCATGGCCATATTTTAGCACGGCCCATCGTTCTTGATGTAGAATTAAGACATGGATGATGAAATAAAAAACGCCCATCACGACTACGATCAAGAATACAAAGATGGTGCCCACTGGGACACAGGCAGAGTTTCAAGCAATATTCCTCGATTTCTAGAACATTTAAGGGGAAATGAAAGGATTCTTGATGCGGGCTGTGGAACCGGAAGAGACTCGATCTATCTGGCCAAACAAGGTTTTAAAGTAGAGGGAATCGACCAGTCACCCATCGCTATTAAAAAAGCCAAAGAGCGATCCGCGAGAGAAAAAAATGTGAACTTTATCGTAGGAGCCTTAGAAAATTTACCCTATCCAAACTCTTCTTTTGACGCAGTCTACTCCGGCTACGTACTCGGAGGAGAGGAATTGCCGAAGCAAACAAAACAGCTGGCAAGAGTGCTTAAGGACAAGGGAATAATGTATGTGGCGATGTTTACTAGGACAGAATACGAAAGACCAAATGAGAGAGATGAAGTGAACCCAGAAAACTTTGTTTTAGATGTTTTCGAGAAACAATTTAATATTAGAGAAAAAGAGATAGATACTTTTTCAGAAGAGGACGATCAAGGATTGCACGAACACGACAGATTAAGAATTGTTCTTCAAAAGAAATGAACACAGAAAAAATTATTGGGGAGCTAAAAGCAAAATATCCGGGCAAAGCAATTATTTTGAACCCGGAAGATAGCCCGACTGAAATTATTGTTGAGATCGAGCCGACAAAAGATCATCTGGAAAGAAGTTTGGCGCTGGCGGTAGTGGGTAAATCTAAGCCACATTATCACAAAACGACAACAGAGGTTTATGAGGTGGTCAAAGGCGAGTTGACTTTATTTATTGACGGCAAGAAACACGTCTTAAAACAGGGCGAGAAAATGACCATTAAACCGGGAAGTGTTCATTCTGCCGAAGGCGATGAAGCATGGTTTTACACCTATTCAACGCCGGGCTGGACATTTGCGGACCATATTTTGACAGAATAATTCTATTGTATCGATACATTAGAACTTAGCCAGCTAAATCACTTCGTTTTCCCCAAAGTGGCTATTACACCTCTAAGGTGTGATGATAATAAGAGTGGCATGCTTCGTTTTATTTGAAAAAACAAGACTGATACATTAGAGGCGGCCGGATAAAGTAAAATACTGGTAATGAGTGAAACGCAGGCAGCCAATGGCAGAAACCGGGCAAGATTATTATTGGAAGAAATGACCCGTGGCGTACAAGAGGCTGATACAGTCGAAGTGCAAAAAAATCCTGAAATAGAAAGATTACTGGCAGAAGTAAAAGAAGAAAAAACTCAAACTATCGAAACGCTGATTGAGTATACTAATCAATTTCCCCAAGTAAGAGACGGTAAGATTGTTTATGTGGTTGTAAAAGGGTTTGCGCGAGAACTTTTACTTCGCGCTAGTAACTTAGAGCCGCTTAATCAATCTATTCCGATTAAAAGCAGATTGAAAGAGAACTTCCAGCCAAGATTTTTGGAGTCAGTTCATGGAGACATCGACGTAGTTCATTTAGACAAGAAACAGCTTAGGATTTTGTGGGTTAATTGGAGGACACTACTTAATTCAGGAACGGATATAGATAACGACAGCTCCGTACGTACTTTTGCTGCCTCCTTGCTGGGAATACAGGATTTTACTGAACCCCGGCTACATCAGGATAAACTGGACAGATATTATTGTTTTGCCGACGTACATGAGGGTAAATTCGTAGTTCCCCGACCAGAAGTAATGTTATTGGAATACAAAGATTTATCTTCCAATAGAGCAGTTGTTAGGGAGAAAGGATTTTTGTCTGATTTACTGGGAAAGTATGAGATGGATATGGGTTTGCTGGATGAATTAATTGATAAACACGAACAATATAGCGAAAAAGTATGGGGAGTTAAGAAGCCGGAAGTAGCTTCAGAGTAATTGTGGTAAGATAATTCTTAATGTTAGTTCACTAATATCAGTCAAGACAGTGCCCCGCGAGTGAGGGTATTTTTGCTGTTTTGACCTTGGTGGCGGTGAACTTTTTTGTGGTAATTTTAAAGGAGGACAATATGGCGTTGAGACTAAATAACGTTTATAAAGTCGCTTTAATTAATTTTTTTTCTTCGCTGTATTTTTACCTGCCGGTATTAACGATTTACTACCAACGCCGGGGATTAAACTTCGTTCAGATTAATTCGCTTTGGGGAATTATTACCGCCACGATTTTTTTGGCGGAAATTCCTACTGGGGTGATAGCCGACAAAATCGGCCGGAAAAAATCAGTGATGATGGCCTTATTTTTGCAGCTTATCGGCGAGATTGCCTTTATCTTTGCCCAAAACTACCTTCATTTTATTCTGATCTCAGTAATTGCTGGGCTGGGATTTGCTTTCCAATCCGGCTGTATCCAGGCGCTAGTTTATGATTCTTTAAAAGAAAAAGGCAAAGAAAAAGAAATGGCCAAAGCCTCCGGCGTCACCGAGGCCTTTTATCAATCAGGCCATATTTTAGGTGCTTTATTAAGTACCTTAATCGTGTCAAGGTTGGAGCCGGGACGGATAACCTGGGCAATTATTCTCACTGCCTTAAGCGTTGGCGTCGCTTTAGTAATCAGCTTATTTATCCGGGAACCCAACCTTGATTATTCTCACCCGGAACAATCGCCTTTAAAGGTTGTCAAAAACGCCGTTGGTTTAATCAGGGCCAACGCGTCGCTAAAAAGAATTATCTGGCTGGGGGTTTTAACCACGCCGTTTGTCGGTTATTTACGCAACTTTCACCCGCCCTACTTTTTACAAAACAACGTTCCACCGGTGTGGCTGGGTTTGTCTTTGGGAGCTGGCGGCATTTTGGCGGTTATTGCCAGTAAAAATGCCTACAAATTTGAAGCGTCGTTGGGTGTGAGCAAAGCAATGCTTACCGCCACTCTAATCCCAGGAATCATTTATTTGCTGATGGCTTTAACTTTGGGACCGGCAGTAGCGTTTTTGCTATTTACTTTAAATTTCGGTTCGATGAGCCTACAGGAACCGCTGTTTGCTGACTATTACAACAGGCATATTAACAGCCAAATTAGAGCCACGGCTTTGTCCGCAATTAACATGATTTCCAGTGCCTACATCGCGTTAATAGGTTTATTGATCGGTTGGGTAGCGGATCAAAGATTGACTTGGGCATTTTTGCTGATGGGCGGGATAGTGATCTTAGGGGCATTAACTTTTCGGATTAACGAAAAGCATGTAGTGGTGGATTAATGAGTTAAGAATCCCGTGTCACCCATCGTTTCGAAAAACCAATGCTAAAATAAACTAATGGTTAGACAATACAAATTCACCGCCGCCAGAGCCGACAAGTTCAATAAACACGGCATCCATTTGACCGTTTATCACGAAGGCGTCAAAGGGGCCAACATGGTCCGCGTTTCCGTTAAAAAAGGCCATTTTCAGGAGTTTTACGACATCAAAAGTTGGTTTATCTACTACATCATCAAAGGCCAAGGCACGTTTTTTCTAAATGGCCAAAAAGTCAAAACCAAAGCTACCGATTTAATCGTCATCCCTCCCAAAACCAGAATTTACTACTTTGGGAAGATGGAAATGGTTTTAACCGTCACCCCGGCTTTTAACGAAAAAAACGAACGCCATGTGCGGATGGTGGATAAGTCAGAAAACCCTTACTACAAGAAGAAATAAGTGTAGACAAGGCTAGTTGAGTAGCAGATGAGTTTGTGTTAAACTAGCCCCAGTTAGTGAAATTAAACCGAGATGGTGGGTTGTGTCCCACCATTTTTGTTAAAATTAACCTATGGCCAATTTAGCTAATCTGCCAAGATCTGCTCGGACCGAGTTTACCGCGGCTTTAAACCAAATCTGCGCCGAGCGGGGCATTTCCCCCGAAGCGGTCATCGACACCATTAAAGCCGCCCTGGTAGCGGCTTACAAAAAGGACTTTAATATCGAAGAAGAAGCCGCGTATGAAGCCGAGCTCGACCAGGTTACCGGCGAAGCCAAACTCTTCGAGTTGCCCGTTGACGATAAAGGCAAACGAAAAGAAGTCACCCCGCCCGGCTTTGGCCGGATCGCCGCCCAGACCGCCAAACAGGTAATTTTGCAAAAGATAAGAGAAGCCGAAAAAACCGCCATCATCGGCGAATACCAGGATAAAGTCGGCAACTTAGTAAGCGGCATGGTCTTGCGTTTTGACGGCAAATTCATCGTCTGCGACATCGGCCGCGGCCAGGGTTTGATGCCGCCGGAAGAACAAGCCCGCGGCGAACACTACCGCTTAAACCAACGCTTGACGCTATACATCAAAGACATCACCGACACCGTCAAAGGGGAGCAGATCATCGTCTCCCGCGCCGACCCGAAGCTGGTCATCGGTCTTTTTAAGCGCGAAGTCCCCGAAGTCGAATCCGGCGCCGTGGAAATAAAAACCATTGCCCGGGAGGCCGGCAGCCGCTCCAAAGTGGCGGTCGCTTCTACCCAGGCCGGCGTCGATCCGGTGGGTTCCTGCGTCGGCCAAAAAGGCGTCCGGGTGCAGGCGGTGATCAACGAATTAAACGGCGAGAAAATTGACATCATTGAGTACTCGGATAATATCGAAAAGTTTATCACGGCGTCCCTTCAACCAGCAGAGAAATTAGAGATAAAACTAGACGAAACCAAAAAAACCGCCGTCGTTACCGTCCCCGAAGACCAGCTGTCACTGGCCATCGGCCGCGAGGGCCAAAACGCCAGACTGGCCGCCAAGTTAACCGGTTTCAAAATCACCATCAAAGGCCCCAAAGGCGAAGCCGTTTCTGCCAAAAGCAGCGACCACGAGTTTGAAATCGATAAGTTAAACCTGTCGTCGCGCGTCAGAAACGCTCTGGTCGAAGCCGAAACCACCACTTTAAAAAAGCTTAAAAAATTAACCGAAGACGACCTAAAAGACATTCGCGGTCTTGGCAGCAAATCCATCGAAGAAATTAGCGAAGCTCTAAGTGGCTAAGAGTAAACCAAACCAACGCGCCCCGGTGATTACCGTCATGGGTCACATCGACCACGGCAAAACAACACTCCTTGACGCGATTCGAGAAACTAACCAGGCAGCCCGTGAGTCCGGCGGCATTACCCAACACATCGGCGCCTACAAGGTGACTCACCAAGGCCGCCCCTTAACCTTTATTGACACCCCCGGCCACGCCGCCTTTGCCGCCATGCGCTCCCGCGGCACCAAAGTCACCGACCTGGTCATCTTGGTCGTCGACGCTGTCGAAGGCGTCAAGCCCCAGACTAAAGAGTCACTCGATCACATCAAGGCCGCCGGCGTGCCCTTTTTAGTCGCCATCAACAAAATCGATCTCCCCGACGCCGCCCCCGACAAAGTCAAATCTCAACTGGCAGAAGCGGAAGTTTTGGTCGAAGGCTACGGCGGCAAAGTCGTCGCCGTCCCCGTCTCCGCCAAAACCAAAAAGGGTTTGGACCAGCTTTTGGAAATGACTCTACTTTCCGCCGACTTTTTAGATCTACCCTCAAAACCAGAAGCGGATCTTGCCGCCGCCATCATCGAGTCTGAACTCGACCGTCGCAAGGGCCCCCTGGCCACCGTCATCGTCAAAGCCGGCACCATAAAAGTAGGGGGCGATTTGGTCGCCGGCCCCACCTCCGGCAGAGCCCGCGCCATCTTCGATGAAAACGGCCAAAACCTGGCTCAAATCCTCCCCGGCGAACCCGGCCAGATTTTAGGTTTCAGGCACGTCCCGCCGGTCGGCGCCACCGTCACCTCGCATGCCCCTGAAGGTCAGGCCTTAGAGGAGAGTTCAGTCCGCCTTCGAGGTGGTGTAGCGCCTGCGGCGCACCTCGAAGGTGAAACCAGCAACGAAAACGAAAAATCCCTCAAGCTTATCCTCAAAGCCGACGCCAGCGGCACCCTGGAAGCGATCAAGCAAAACCTCGAAGACAGCGTCACTCTCGTCTCCTCTGCCGTCGGCGACGTTTCCGAAGCCGACGTCTTGCTGGCCCAATCCACCGGGGCCCAAATCTTAGCCTTCAGGGTTAAAACCAGCTCGTCAGCCGCGAAGCTTGCCGAAATCGAAGGCATTACCGTTACCAGCCACCAGCTGATTCACGAGCTCTTAGACGACGTCAGCCAAAAAGTTTTGAAACTGATGGAGCCTACCATCGACGAAGACATCTTAGGCGAAGCCAAAATTATCGCCGAGTTTACCGTTGGCGGCCAAAAAATCGCCGGCTGCGAAGTCACCGCCGGAAAACTTACGGTCGGGGATAAGGTTCACCTGGTGCGCGGCCAGGACCAGCTTCTAGACGCCAAGATCAAATCCCTCCACCAAGGGAAAGATACCGTCGACAAAGTTAAAAAGGGTGAACAGGGCGGCGTGGCTTTCACCACCGAACTTGACTTTAAAGTTAAGGATAAACTGATTGCCTTTAAAAAGCCGATCACTAGCCTATAGCCTTTGACTTGACTGGCGTTTCCTGATACAATCCGCCTCACTTATGCCCAAAACCTACAATATCGAGCCGGTAAAATCTGCGCTTGCCAGCGCCAAAGCTATCTTGATTTTGCTGCCCCAAAATCCCCAGCTTGACGCCGTCGCTGCCGGTCTGGCCCTCTATCTGTCTCTCGCTCAATCCGGCCGCCAGGTGAACGTGGGCTGCGCTTCCCAGATGACCGTCGAGTTCAACCGCCTTTACGGCGTGGATAAGATCAGCCCCCAAATTGGCAACCAAAACCTGGTCATCTCTTTCGACTACCCCGAAGACTCCCTGGAAAAAGTCGCCTACGACAAGGACCCGGCGAATCAAAAATTCCGCCTTACCATCGAACCCAAACCCGGCCAAACCCCGCCCGACGCCAACTCGGTCGAGTTTTCTTACTCCGGCGCTTCCGCCGACTTAATCTTTGTCGTCGGCGCCGGCAAGTTAACCGACCTGGGCACCATCTACCAGTCCGAAAAAGCTCTGTTTGAAAAAGATGGCCTGACTCTGATCAACCTAACTCACATCGACCGGGCCGAAAGCTTTGGCAGCGTTAACCTTTATGACCCTACGGCTGCTGCTGCCTGCGAAATCACCGCCGCTGTTTTGGAAAACTTGGGGTTACCACTCGACCAAGACATCGCCACTAACTTACTTGCCGGCATCGAAGCCGCCACCGTCAACTTCACCCAGGGTAAACTTACCGCCGATACTTTTGACACCGTCGCCAAATTGATGAGGCTGGGCGCCCAAAGAGGCCACATCAAACCCGAGCCCCCCGCCCCGGTTCCTGGCCCGCGCCCCGTTTTGCCCTTTACCCGCCCCGCCTTTACCCCGCCTTCGGGCGCCATAGCCCCAGCTCAGCCAAGGGCTGATCAGCCTCTGGCTGACGCCCCCTCGCCCGACTGGCTCAAACCCAAGGTTTTAAAATCCTCTGATCTTTGATAGAATTAATCCTTAACCAAAAAGTATGACTCTCACTGCTACTGCTAAGAAGAAAATCATCACCAAACACGCCACCCAAAAAGGCGACACCGGTTCACCCGAGGTCCAGATCGCGCTTCTTAGCGAAAGGATCAAGCTTTTAACCAGCCACCTCAAAGGCAACGCCAAAGACAACCACTCCCGCCGGGGCTTGTTGGCCATGGTTAGTAAGCGCCGCCGGCTTTTAAACTATTTGAAATCCAAATCCAAAACCCGCCACCAGCAAATTACTAAAGCCCTAAGCTTGAATAAATAAAGTGATAACCGAAACCGTTACTTTGGGAGAAAAACAGCTTTCTTTGGAAGTCGGCCAGTTTGCCCAGCAAGCCACCGCCGCGGTGCTGGTCCGCTCTGGCGACACCGTGGTTTTAGTCACCGTTGTGGTCGGAGGCGAGCGCCCCGACTTAGGCTACTTTCCTTTAACCGTTGAGTACCAGGAGAAACTTTACGCCTCGGGCATTATTAAAGGTTCCCGCTGGGTCAAACGCGAAGGTAGGCCGACCGACGAAGCGATTTTGAAGGCGCGGTTGATTGACCGATCCATCCGGCCGCTGTTCCCGGCCGGCTACATGAAAGAAGTCCAAGTGGTCGCCACCGTGTTGTCTTATGATTTGCAAAATGACCCCGACATTTTGGGGCTAATCGGCGCCTCGGCGGCTTTGAGCATTTCCCCAATTCCCTGGTCCGGGCCGATTGCCGCGGTCAGAATCGGTTTAAACGACCAAGACGAATTGTTAGTCAACCCGATTCGGGATGAACAAGCGACTTCGAAATTGGAGTTGACTGTTTCAGGGTCAGAAGCTGCCATCGTCATGGTCGAAGCCGGCGCCAAAGAAGTTTCCGAAGCCAAAATGCTTGAGGCCTTAGAGTTGGCCCAAAGAAACATAAAAACAATTTGCGCCGGCATCAATCAACTGGCCGACAAGTTCAAAACTAAAAAAGAAACTTTCACTGCCTCAAAAGTTGACGGCCAAATAAAAAAGCAAATTTTGGCTAAGGCTAAAACCAGCCTCGAGGACCTTTTAGATAATTTGGCCGCCACTGCCGCCACCGAAGTCGGGCCGCGCCATGCCCTGGACGAAGTTACTGCCGCCGTTAAAGAAGCGCTGTCCGATTTAGACGCCCAAGCGGTAGCCGAAGTTATCCAGAGTGAGTTTAACGATCGGGTGCGGCAGAAGATTTTAACCAAAAAGAGCCGCGCCGATAAGCGCCCACCGGATAAGATAAGGGAATTAAACTCGGCTGTATCGGTGTTGCCGCGCACCCACGGATCGGCAATATTTGCCCGGGGAGCAACCCAAGCCTTAACTTTGACCACTTTAGGTTCGCCCAGCCTTGAGCAGTTGATAGAAGATTTAGAAGGTGAAACTTCAAAACGCTACATTCATCATTACGTTTTCCCGCCCTACTCGGTCGGGGAAACGGGCAGGTTGGGTTGGCCTTCACGGCGCGAAGTGGGCCACGGCACTTTGGCCGAGCGGGCGCTGGCCCCGATGATTCCTGATGAGAATAAGTTTCCTTATACTATTAGAGTTGTCTCCGAAATCATGTCTAGTAACGGCTCTACCTCTATGGCCTCGGTTTGCGGCTCGACTTTATCTTTAATGGACGCCGGTGTGCCTTTAGTTAAACCGGTAGCCGGAATTGCCATGGGCTTGATTGCCCGCCTTCGTCCAGGCTCCGGCGGGCAGACAGAAATTGAAGACTATGTGATTTTGACGGACATTACCGGCCTGGAAGACCATTTGGGCGACATGGATTTTAAAGTGGCCGGAACCCGCGACGGTATCACTGCCCTGCAAATGGACATTAAAATTTCCGGAGTGACCCCGACCATTTTAAAAGAAGCGCTTGACGCGGCCAAAATTGCCCGCTTGACGATTTTGGAGCACATGAAGGAAACTCTGCCTGAACCCAAAAAACAAGTTTCAACCTTTGCCCCGAAGATCGCCACGATTAACATTCCGGTGGAAAAGATCGGCGAGCTGATCGGCCCGGGCGGCAGAATGATTAAAAAGATTATTAAAGAAACCGGTTGTGAGGTGGACGTTGACGATGACGGCCGGGTGGTAATTTCCGGGACCGACGCTGATAAGTTAAAAGGTGCGGTCGATTGGGTCAGCGGTTTAACCAGAGAATTTGTCGTCGGCGAAGAGTTTGACGGCAAAGTTGTCCGGATTGAAGCTTACGGCGCTTTTGTTGAGCTGACTCCGGGCCGAGACGGCTTGGTCCACGTGTCGCGGCTAGCTACCAGTTACGTGGCCGACCCGAACACGATTGTCAAACTGGGCGAGACTCTGCACGTTCGCGTCCGGGAAATAGACGAGCAGGGCCGGGTGAGTTTGACTGCCTTAACTCCAGAACAGGAACGCGAAGCGGCCCAAAACCGGCCGCCGCGACCAGCCGGCGGTTTTAACCGCGATCGCCGCCCTGGCGGGCGCCCGCCCTTTAGGCGCATCGATCACCGCCGTTAGGTTGTGTTAGAATTAATTCATGAGCCCTAAATCTGCCTTAAGCCAAGAAGTTGACCATTTAAAAACCAAGCTCGACTCTGTTACTCTTCCTCCCGAGTTAAAACAAAAAACTACCCAGATGCTCGAGCGCCTGACCCGCATGGCCGACTTTACCGGTTATTCTACCGAATACGACAGAGTGGCCCACTACATTTCCTGGATCATCGAGCTTCCTTGGGATAAAACCACTACCGACAGGCTTGATCTTAAGGAGGCCAGAGCCATTTTAGACAAGCACCACTACGGCATGAATGAGGTCAAAGAAAGAATCATCGAGTACCTGGCAGTTATGCGCTTGACTCAAAACCGGGCTGAAAGCGATGAGCACACTCGGGCGCCGATCCTTTGCCTGGTCGGCCTGGTCGGCACCGGCAAAACCACTTTCGGCCCTTCACTTTCCGAAGCCTTAAAGCGCCAATACGCCCGCATCCCTTTTGGCGGCATGGGTTCTGCCCGCGACCTTAGGGGGCAGTCTCGTCTTCACCCCGACGCCGAACCGGGCTTAGTCATCAAAGCCCTCCGCCGGGCGGCAAGCCGCAACCCGATCATCTTACTTGACGAAATCGACCGGGTCACCGAACAGGCCAGGGGAGATATCATGGGAGTTTTGGTTGAACTCCTTGACCCGGAACAAAACTTTCAGTTTATCGACCACTACCTTGACTATCCCTTTAACCTCTCCGACGTCTTGTTTGTCGCCACCGCCAACAACACCAGAAACATCGCCACCGCCGTCCAAGACCGCTTGGAAATTATCCAAATGCCCTCATACACCGACGCAGAAAAAATCACCATCGGCAAAGACTACGTCTTGCCCCACACCCTCAAAGAAGCCGGTCTGTCAGCTGACAACCTTACCATCGACGAGACGGTCTGGCCCAAAATTGTCCGGCCGTTGGGCTACGACGCCGGCATCAGGACTTTGGAAAGAACCATCGAGGGCGTCGCCAGGAAAATCGCCCGAGAAATTGTCGAAGGCAAACATGAGCATTTTCACTTAACCTTAGAAAATATCAAACACTACCTACCCACTTATTAAATGAATAAACTTCAAATCATTCCTTTGGGCGGTGGCCCGGGCACAGTCACTAAAAACATGTTTGTCTACCAGTGGGGCCAAGATGCCCTCATCGTCGATTGCGGCATCGGTTTTCCCGAGGACAAAACCAGTGACGAACTTTTGTTGCCCGACATTTCTTATCTCAAAGATCAAAGGCTTACCCTCCACGGTCTGCTTTTAACCCACGGCCACGACGATCACCAGGCCGGCCTGCCTTACATCTTACCCCAGCTGTCCTCACTGCCTATTTTTGGCTCGCGCCTCACCGCCGCTTTTGCCTCCGACAGGCTAGCCGAACACCGCCAAAACTATAAGATCACTCCGATCAAAGAATCGGCCAGACTGACTCTGGGTCCCTTTACCGTCGAGCCCATTTTGGTTACCCACTCTGTCCCCGACACCTTTCATTTTGTCATCACCACACCGGTGGGCGCCATCTACCACGGCAGCGATTTTAAGTTTGATTTAACCCCCTTGGACCAAAGACCGCCCGACTTTCAGAAAATCGTCAACCTGGCACGCAGCGGCATTCTCTGCTTGCTCTCCGACTCTTTGCGCTCCGAGCGCCCCGGCTTTTCTCAGTCCGAGAGCACTTTAACCACCGCCATTCACCGTGAATTAAGCCACTGCCCCGGCAGACTTCTTTTTACCACGATGTCGTCAAACATCCACCGCATCCAGCAAGCAATCGACGTGGCTGCTTCCCATCAAAGAAAAGTCGCTTTCATCGGCCGCTCCCTGGAAAGAAACGTTGCTACCGCCGTCCGCTTTGGTTTCTTGAAGTTGCCCAAAAATACCGTCATTAACAAAAAAACCATCAAGCGCTACCCGGCTCGCCGTTTAGCGCTTATTGTCGCCGGCAGCCAGGGGCAAGAAACCTCGTCTTTGACCCGCTACGCCGAAAACGACCACAGCCTGTTAAAACCCCAGCCGGGGGACAAAGTGATTTTCTCCGCCGACATTATTCCCGGCAACGAGCAGTTGGTTTTCCAGGTCATCGACGAGCTGGCCAAAAGAAACGTCTCTGTGGCCTACAGCGAGGTCAATGACGACCTCCACGTTTCCGGGCACGCCTCGGCCAAAGAACTCCAGCTGTTGATGCTTTTGACTTCGCCTGACTATCTTTATCCCATCGGCGGCGGTTTTAGACACCTCAAGCGCTACCAGGAGTTGGCCATCGAGGTCGGCTTTTCTCCCCACCAAGTCATGCTCCCCCGAGCCGGCCAAATTGTCGAGTTTGACTCCACTGGCAAGGGCAATTTGGGCCCCACCATTAAATTAAAAGACGTTCGCGTCAAACAAGATGGCTAAGAAAAGACGCTCTACCAAGGGGAGGCGCAAACAAGCCTTTAAATTGAAGCTGCCCAAAGAAACCGTCTACACCCTGTCGTCTACGGGTTTGATCCTCGTGGGTGCCTTGATCATGGTGTCGCTTTCCCGCCAAAGTCCCTTTTTACTGATAATTTTCAATTATTTTTCCGCCCTTTTTGGCTGGGGTATATTTTTATTACCTTTCTTGTTTGTCGCCGCCGGGTTGATGCTCACCCGCTTAAAATGGCGCGTCACCAAGCCCAACGTTTTTATCGGCAGTCTGATTTTGCTTTTTTCTGCCGTCAGCCTCACCCGCGCCGGCAGCGTCGGCCGAGAGCTTTGGGATACGCTGGCTGAGCTGATTTTTACAACCGGCGCCGCTTTAGTGCTCACCGCCGGCATCTTTGTCAGCTTTGTAATTATCTTTGAAACGAGCCTTGAAGACGTTCTTTTATGGCTGTCCGCCACCACCCAAAAACTCAAAAACCTCTTTGGGCTTTTAGGCCAGGCCCGCCCGCGGCCGCAGCTTAATGAAGGCGAACCCGAGTTTACCGTTAAGGGTTTAGACTCCGGCGGACAAGAAGCTTTAGCCCCAGTGCCTGAACTTAAACTCGACGCCCCAAAACCAAGCCCCCCGGTGCCCGGCTCCCAGCAAAAAATGTGGCATTATCCTCCCTTGACACTACTCTCCGACGACAAAGGCGCCAAAGCCGACAGGGGAGACGTCAAACAAAACGCCGCCATTATTGAGGAAACCCTGGAAAGTTTTGGCATCAAAGCCAAAGTGGTCGAAGTCAACAACGGCCCCGCCGTCACCCAGTATGGCATCAGAATTGCTTCCGGTACCAAACTTTCTAAGGTCACCAGCTTGCAAAACGACTTGGCACTGGCTTTGGCCGCCCCCCGCGGCCAGATCCGTATCGAAGCCCCCATCCCCGGCCGCTCCCTGGTTGGTTTAGAGCTCCCTAACCGCTCTTTGGAGATCGTTCCTTTGAAAAAAATCCTCGAGGACAAACAACTCAAAAACAACTCTTCCAAGCTGGCTTTCTCTTTGGGGTTGGATGTTTCCGGCACCTCGATCGTCGCCGACATCGACCGTATGCCCCACATTTTAATCGCCGGCGCCACCGGATCGGGCAAATCAGTTTGCATCAACTCCATGATCGCCACCTTGCTTTTTCGAGCCAGCCCTAGCGAAGTCAAGTTCATTTTGGTCGACCCCAAGAGAGTCGAGCTGACCCACTTTAATGATATTCCCCATCTGTTGACTCCGGTTATCGTCGAGCCGGAAAAAGTCGTCGCTGCTTTAAAGTGGGCCATCGGCGAGATGGAAAGAAGATACCGCGTCTTTGCCGAGGTCGGCGCCAAAAACATCGCCGACTACAACGAACTCTCCGGCTTCCAAGCCATGCCCTACCTAGTCATTGTCATCGACGAATTGGCCGACATTATGCTCTTTGCCCCTTCCGAGGTCGAGGACACCATCACCCGTTTAGCCCAAATGGCTCGGGCTACCGGCATCCACCTGGTTCTGGCGACTCAGCGCCCCTCGGTAGACGTCATCACCGGTTTAATCAAAGCCAACATCAACTGCCGCATCGCCTTCAACGTCAACTCCATGGTCGACTCTCGGGTTATCATCGACATGCCCGGCGCCGAAAAACTCTTGGGCCGCGGCGACATGCTCTATATTCCTCCCGACCAAGCTAAACCCACCCGTATCCAGGGAACATTTATCCCTGACAAGGACACCAAAAAGCTCATCGATTTTCTTAAAAAATCCGGCGTCGCGGTCGAGTACACCCAAGAGGTCACTGCCAAATACCAAGCCAAAGCTCCCGGCGCCCCCGGCGTATCGGATGAAGAAGTCGACGAGCTGTTTGAACCGGCCGCCAAAGTTATCTGCCGCTACGACAGAGCATCCGCCTCGCTCTTGCAGCGCCGCTTGTCTATAGGCTATGCCCGTGCCGCCCGCATTTTGGATCAATTAGAACGCGCCGGCGCTGTCGGCCCGGCCGAAGGCTCCAAGGCCCGCGAGGTCTTGATTAAAAACCCCGACGCCTTTCTGGCTCAACGCCAAACCCAAGAGTAGTCTTTTATGATCAGTTGCGGACAAACCCTCCTGACTGCCCGGCTTGACAAAAAGCTTACCCTGACTCAAGTTTCTCGCCAAACCAAAATTCCCCAAGAAGTTTTGAGAGCCCTGGAGAAAAATCACTTTGCCAAGCTCCCTGCCGAAACCTATATCAAGGGCTTTTTGAAAAACTATGCCAATTTTTTAGGGCTAAATCCCCAAAAGACCGTGGCTTTGTTTCGCCGCGACTACCAAAAACAACAAAAGAAATCTGTACTTCCTTCCGGCTTAACCCATCCATTGGACAAGCCTAGATTTTTAACCAATTTTAGAACTTTTTTAGTTTTAGGCGTCGGCTTGGTTTTTTTCCTCGGCTACTTGGGCCTGTCTCTTTTTAATCTCTATCAACCACCCGGTCTTACCGTCGCTACCCCCAAAGAGAGCGATGAAGTGGTTAGCCCCGTACTGGTTAAAGGCCAAACCGACCACGACGCTAAGTTAACCCTAAACGGCAAATTGGTAAACCTGGAGCCAGACGGCAGCTTTACCACCGTTTACCAGGGCCCAGCCGGCGCCGTCAGCTTAATCTTTGAAGCTACCTCCCGCCGCCAAAAAACCACTGTCGTTTCCCGCCACATAATTATTGCTAACTAGTCGAGAGACTAATTGACAAACCCGCCCTAGCCATTAAACTGATACTATATGCTCACCTTATCGCAAATTATCCTGGTAGTCGTCGTCATTGTTCTTACCATTTTGGTAGTAATTTTTTCCATTTATGTCTTCCGCATTTTAGACCAGGTTAAAAAATCCTTGGAAAAAACTAACGCCATGCTGGATGATTTTAAACGCATTTCCAGTTCCGTTGCCGAGCCCATTGAGCACGCTTCCGAGTTTATCTCCGGTTTAAGAAAGGGGACCAAGTTGGTCGAGCTTGCCGGCGAGATTGTCAAAAAGAAGCAGGAAAAATCTGTTCACAAAAAGTAGGCGTTCCATCGGCTATATTTCAGGGCTCGCGGCTGGCGCTCTCGTTGCCGGCGGCGCTTTATTTCTCTACCATACCAAGCAAGGCAAAAAGATTAAAAAAGATTTGACCGACAACTACGATGAAATAATTGGCCACCTTAAAAACGTCGTCAGTCAAACCCGCCGTCAAGCCAAAATCTTCCAAAAACAACTGGAAGTTAACCCCCCAACTATCAAATCCCCTTCCAGGCCAAAATCAACCCCACCCCCAAGCCCCAAGAAAAAATTCTTTCTCCGTTCCGGTCGGAAGCTGTCATGACGGCAAGTACCATTCGCCAAAAGTATTTGGCCTTTTTTAAAGCCAAAGACCATCAGATTATCCCCCCGGCCCCTCTGGTTCCCGCCGACGACCCCACCACTTTATTTACCAACTCGGGCATGCAGCCACTGGTGCCGTATTTAAAAGGTCAGATTCACCCCATGGGCCGGCGCCTGGTCGATTCCCAGCCCTGTTTCAGGGCCGAAGACATCGATGAAGTCGGCGACAACCGCCACACTACCTTTTTTGAGATGTTGGGCAATTGGAGCTTGGGGGACTATTTTAAACAAGACCAACTTCCCTGGTTCTGGGAATTTTTAACCCACGAGCTTAAGCTGCCCAAAGCCAGACTCTATATCAGTCTGTTTAAGGGTTCAAGCCAAGTCCCTCGCGACCAAGAATCGCTTAAAGTCTGGAAAAAACTCGGTGTCCCCGAAAACAAAATTTACTGGTATGAAGCCAAAAAAAACTGGTGGTCCCGCGCCGGCACACCGGAAGAAATGCCGGAGGGAGAAATCGGCGGCCCCACCTCAGAAGTTTTTTTTGAGTTCGACAGCGTCGACCACAACACCAAGTATGGCAAAGCTTGTCACCCCAACTGCGACTGCGGCCGCTTTTTAGAAATCGGCAACACCGTCTTCATGGAATATGAAAAAACGAAGCAAGGGCTTAAAAAACTCCCCGCCCAAAACGTCGACTTTGGCGGCGGCCTCGAACGCCTTACCGCCGCCAGTCAAAACCAGCCCGACATTTTTCAGATAGAATTATTTTCCGAAGCCGTAAAAAACTTAGAAGTTGTTAAAAAGTCTGGCCCCGCCTATAACCAAGACCCTTTGCCATACAGGGTGATAGTCGACCACTTAAGAGCCGCCGTCTTTATGGCAGCCGGCGGAGTCGAGCCGTCAAACAAAGACAGGGGTTACATTTTACGCCGACTGATCCGTCGCTCAATGGTTCAGGCTCGAAAGCTAGGCATGGAGCAAGACGAGTGGTTGTCAAACACCCTGCCTCTTTTAGCTTCGCCCTACACCAAAACATATCCATTAATAGATAAAAAAATTCCAGAAATTAACCAAACCATCACTCAAGAAATAGACAAGTTTAGGCAGACAATCACCAGGGGTTTGAAAGAATTTAATAAAACCAGCCCGAATCAAATTAACGAGCGTTTTGCTTTCAAATCCTTGGCTACGTACGGCATGCCATTTGAGATTACTCAAGAGTTAGCCCAACAAAGAGGCATCAAGTTGGACAAAGGCGTTTTCGACGAATATGTTAAAAAACACCAGGATCTTTCCCGTACTGTCTCGACCGGCATGTTTAAAGGCGGTCTGGCCGATCACTCGGAGGCTACCACCAAGCTCCATACCGCCACCCATCTGCTCCATGCCGCCTTGAAAAAAGTCCTAGGCGACCACGTCCGCCAGGAAGGTAGCCATATCACTGCCGAGCGCCTTCGCTTTGATTTTGCCCACCCCAGGGTTCTCGCCGACGAAGAAATCAAAAAAGTTGAAGATCTGGTTAATCAAAAAATCACCGAGGACCTGCCGGTAAAAAAAACCATCGAAGCTAAAAACCAAGCTTTAAAGTCAGGCGCCATGGCATTTTTTAAAGAAACCTATCCTGACAAAGTCACCGTCTACACCGTAGGCCGCGACCTTAACCAAGGTTGGTTTTCCAAAGAATTTTGCGGCGGCCCTCACGTTACCTCGACAGGCAAAATAGGCAGTGTTAGAATTTATAAGCAAAAAAACTTAGGCGCCGGTCTCAGGCGACTTTATGCTAGGCTAAACCATGGCAATCACCAATCTATTGACCAAAATCAAGGGCGAACCCAATAACCCCCCCGAGTATTTTTTCGCCATCGAGATAGACGCCGACTCCGTCAAAAGCGCCGTCTGGACCGTCGAGGGTGGGCAAACCAAAGTGGTCAAAGTCGGCTCGGTCGAAAACTGGGACGGCCAAGACGCCCGTAAACTTTTAGAAGCCGTCGATCAATCGATCTCTCAAGCTTCGGAAAACTTAAGCCAAGAACCCTCCGGCGCCATCTTTGGTTTACCCGAGTCTTGGCAGGAAGAAGCCGGCATCGCCAAAGAAAAAAAATCTCTTCTAAAAACTCTCTGCAGCCAGCTGGAACTAAAACCTTTAGGTTTCGTGGTTACCGCGACGGCTTTAATTGCCTACTTAAAAATTGAAGAGGGGGCCCCGGTCAGCGCCATTTTTATCCAAATCGACCCCAGCGGGGTAAACCTAAATTTAGTCAAACTGGGCAAGGTCGTCGGCAGCCAGCTTGTTGGCAGAAGCAACGACTTAGGGGCCGATGTCGAAGAAGCTCTGTCTCGCTTTAGTGAGGTCGATACCTTACCCTCAAGAATGATCCTTTACGACGGCAACCTCGACTTTGAGGAGGCGAGACAACAGCTAACTTCGTACGATTGGGAGAAAAAATTACCCTTTATTCACTTCCCTAAAGTCGAGGTTTTACCCCAGGAAGCCTCCATCAAAGCCGTGGCTTTGTCTGGCGGCAGCGAAGTGGCCAAATCATTAGGTTTTACTATTACTCCTTCAAAACCCGCCTCTTCCGAACCAACAACACCTAAAAAAGAGTCAGAAGTTAAACCGATAGCTTCAGATTTAGGTTTTGTCGCCGACCAAGACGTGGCCGAGAAAATCATCCCCCAAACCGCCGAGCCGGTTGTCCCGGAAACACCCGAGCCCGAGCCGACAACCGAAACCACAGGAAAGTCTTTTGTTTTAAAACTTAGCTCTGTTTTTACCATGGTTAAAAGCTTAGCCGCCAAACTCGGCAGCCGCAGGCCGCGGGCTTTATTGGCTGCGATCATCTTTTTCCTCCTGTTTTCGGCAGTTTCCGCCGCCTATTGGTACATCCCCAAAGCCACCATAACTTTAGTCATGGAACCAAAAACCATCGAGGCCAACCTCACCGCTACTTTTGACCCCGACGCCGAAACCCAAAACGTCGAAGAAAATATTGTCCCGGCCCAAAACGTCGACGTTTCGGTATCCGGCCAAGAATCTGCCCCTACCACCGGTAGTAACGTTGTGGGCGAGTTAGCCACAGGAGCCGTCACCATTTTTAACAAAACTTCATCTAGTAAGGCTTTTCCCTCCGGTACCACCCTGATCGGCCCAGACAACCTAGCTTTTACCCTCGACGAAGACACCACCGTTGCCTCGCGCTCTTCGGAAGAAGACAGCGAAGGCGTCATCACCATTACCCCGGGTAAAGCTACGGGCAACGTCTCCGCCAAGTCCATCGGTCCGGAGGGAAATCTTTCGGCCGACACCAAGCTAACCTTTAGGCAGTTTTCCGAAGACGATTTTTATGCCAAGACCGATTCTGGTCTTTCCGGCGGTTCGGCTCGCGAAGTCAAGGCTGTTTCCGAAGCCGACCGACAGGATCTTTTATCAAAGCTTAGTCAGGAACTTTTATCTCAGGCTCAAGACAACATCAACCAACAGTTTAACGGAGAGAAAAGCCTAGTCAAGCGCCAGGACCAAGAGGATCTTTTAGACGCCAGCTTCAGCCACGACGTTGACGAAGAAACCGACAGCCTCACTCTTGAAGGCGAGTTTAGCTACACCGCCCTTGCTTTTCGCTCTACCGACCTAACTCTTCTGCTTCAAGAAGCCGTCAAAGAAAAAGTTCCCGAAAATTTTCAAGTCTCACCCGAAAGCAAATTTGACTTGAAACCAGCCAGTCTCAATTCGGACGGGTCGGCCATCGCCGACGTGGTTTATGCCGCCAAGCTTATTCCCAAACTCGACTTTAGCGAGATGAAAAATCAGCTCGCCGGCCGTTCCACCCAGGAAGTCCAGGACTACTTAGCCAGCCTGCCAAATTTTGTCAAAGCCGACATTGCCTTAAGCCCCAAGCTTCCCGGTAAATCTAAAACTTTACCTCGGGCCAAAAAAAACATTATCATTAAGCTTGAACTCCAAGAATAATTTTAAAAGTCCTGCCCATGACATACGTGTATTTAAAAAATCCTCCTCAGGATATCGAAAAACAGTTAGCCAGTCTTGCCTGGGCCAATCGTCTCAACCGGTTTAGGGGCTTGCTCCCGACCATTATGATGACCGTCGGTGCCAGCCTAATCATCTCTGTTGGCTATCCGATTGTTTCTTACGAGTTAACCGCTTTTGTACGTCAAACCCGCCGCCCCCAAATCTTAAGCCCGGTTCCAGACGAGGCGCTTTCCGAGGCAAGAGGTTACATCTCTCCCCAGCCGGCAAACCCGATTAGCGATGACCAGCGCGTCTTAGCCTCAAGCGTCGACTACACTAATATCGACTCTTGGTTTAACTTTGCCCGTCCTCAGGAAATTACTTCAAACATTACCGACTACACCATCAGCATTCCCAAGTTAAGAATTAAAGATGCTTTAGTGACCATCGGCGGACGGGATTTGGATAAATCTTTAATTCACTACGGCGGTACCGCCAACCCGGGCGAAGTCGGCAACCCGGTTATATTTGGCCACTCGATTTTGCCCCAGTTTTATGACCCTGAAAATTATATTTCCATTTTTTCTTTGCTTCCCACCCTGAGGCCTGGAGACGAGATCATGGTCAAGTTCGACGGCATAATTTATACTTACCAAGTTACCGATTACTACGAAGTTTCTCCCGACGAGATCGACATCCTGGAACAGCGTTTCGACAAAAAAGAACTAACCTTGGTAACCTGTGTCCCCCCAGGGACCTATTTAAGGCGCGGCATCATCAAGGCCCAATTGGTAAAAACATAAAACTCATGACTTATCTAGGCATAGACTTTGGCCTGGCAGTAGTCGGTTTAAGCCTAGCTTCAGGCCCGCTGGCAGAACCCCTAGGGCAAAAACGCTACCAATCTGAGACCAAGCTTTTAAAATTTCTCGCCCAAGTAATAAACGACCATCAGGTTTCAACCATAGTTTTGGGCCTCCCCGAGGGCAGTCTTGCCCCCAAAGTCAAAACTTTTTCCAAAAAACTTGAAGCCGTCACCGGTTTGCCCGTAATTTTCGAAGACGAAACCCTCACCAGTAAAGAAGCTGTCCAAAAACTTTTGCAGGCCATGGCTCCGGTCAAAAAACGTCGCCTCGACCACCAAGCCGCCGCCACCCTGATCTTGCAGCAGTATCTTGATCAACCCACTAAAGCCTGATATCATGATAAATAAGCATGTTTAAAAACATTATCGCTCCTGTCCAAGCTTGGCTTTTATCTCGAGGCCAATGTGTCGGCTGCGGCACGCCCCTAAAAAACGGCAAGATCAAAGAATATTCCAACAACAAACAAAAAATAACCTGCAAGTGTGGCCGGATTTTTATTTACAATCAAAAGACCAGAAAATATCGCCGCGCCCTGTTTGAAGAAGTTTAAACCCTCCTTTGTAATCGGCTTTGCCTTGTTGCTGGCCTTATCTATGGGCATTTTTTTCTGGTGGCGCTGGGCCACCAGTCCGATAGACGCAAACGATGATACCCGCCAAGTTTTTGTCGTGCCTCAGGGACAAACTGCCAACACCATCGGCAAACGCCTCGAAGACCAGGGTTACATCAGAAGTCAGCTTGCTTTTAAACTTTTATTAAACCGAAAAAGCCTTGACGCTAAGCTCCAGGCAGGGGATTTTTACATTTCTTACTCGATGGATTTGCCTGCCATTATTGAATCTTTAGCCCACGGCAGCCTTGATTATTGGTTGACTATCCCAGAGGGTTGGCGAAGCGAGCAAGTCGCCGCCGCCATCGCTAAAAAATCTTCTCTTTCCAGTCAAGACTTTATCGTCGCCGCCAAGCCCTACGAAGGTCGTCTTTTCCCCGACACCTACCTCATTCCTCAACAGGCTACGGCCGAAGACATCGTTTCCATTCTAACCAACAACTTTGATAAAAAATTTTCTTCTCTAAAGCTACCGCAACCTCAAAAGTTTAGCCCCGATCAGCTTATCATTATTGCCTCTCTAATCGAAAGGGAAGCCAGGCATGAATCAGACCGCCCCCTAGTTTCAAGCGTCATTTATAACCGACTGAATTTAGGTATGGCTCTCCAGCTCGACGCTACCGTTCAATACGCCTTGGGTCAGCCAGACAACTGGTGGTCCCAAAACCTTAGCCGAGAACAATTAACCACCCTTTCTGCCTACAACACCTACGCTCATCCTGGGTTGCCCCCGGCTCCGATCGCCAACCCAGGGCTAGCAGCTCTTGAGGCGGCTATTGATCCGGCCGATACAGATTATCTGTATTATGTTTCTGACTCTGGCGGTTACAACCACTACGCCAAAGACATAGAAGGGCATAACCAAAATATTTCCCAGTATCTCAATTAGTCTTTAACCTGTTGACAATTGGTGAAACCTTGTTATACTTGAGTTTCAGCCTATTAAAAGGGAAATTTTTTGTTCATTTAGTATAGAGTAAGTCATAGATCTTTATCTAATATTACTTTTGACTCTTACTAAGTGACAACCAAAAATCAGTGTCGGGGATAAGCTTTGCCATAATTGACAACCTGTTGTTAGTTAAAAACGGGTCTAATGCCCGTTTTTTGTGTTCCTGTTTAAATGTCTAAACTAACCTCTCAAGCCAAAACTAAAAACCGAATCGTTTGGGGCGACCAACCCGCTAAACTCCCTCAATTAAACCTCATCGATGTTCAAAAAGAATCTTACGACTGGTTTTTAAGCCTTGGTATCAAAGAGTCCTTGGAAAGCATTTCTCCTATAGCTGACTTTACTGGTAAAAATTGGCAGCTTTCTTTCGGTGAACACCAAATTGGTAAGCCCAAGCATTCTCCTGACGAAGCGCAAGATAAAGGCCTTAGCTACGAAGTTCCTCTAAGAGTCAAAGCCAAGCTCACTAACCTGCAGACCGGCGACGAGGTCGAACAAGAAGTTTTTATGGGCGACATTCCCCAAATGACCCAAATCGGCACCTTCATTATCAACGGTATCGAGCGAGCCGTGGTCAATCAACTGGTTAGATCTCCGGGGGTATTTTTTTCCGGCGAGCCCGACATGTCTACGGGCAGAATGCTTTATGCCGCCGAGTTAAGACCCCTCAGGGGATCTTGGCTGGAGTTTAACGTCACTCGCTACAACACCATTACCGTCAAAATTGATCGTCACCGCAAATTTTCCGCCACCACTTTGCTCCGAGCCATGAAATCGCTTGACGACGAAGCAATTTTAAAACATTTTGCCGAAGTCGATACCAACCAAAAACACCCCTACACTTTATCTATGCTCGAAAAGGATCCCACCAAAACCCAGGAAGAGGCCTTAATAGAAATTTACCAAAAAATGCGTCCCGGCGAGCCGGCAATTTTGGAAAACGCCAAAGAGCTTCTCCACCGAATGTTTTTTGATCCGCGGCGTTACGATTTGGGTGATGTTGGTCGTTATAAGCTAAACCGTCGTTTACGCCTAGATATTGATATTCAAAACCACGTTTTAACCGCTCAAGATATAATTGCTGCCATCAAATACCTGATCGGTTTACAAAATGGTCAAGGTAGAGTCGACGATATTGACAGCCTTTCAAACCGTAGAGTCCGTCGCGTAGGAGAGCTCGTTAGCTCCACTGCTTTTCGTATCGGCCTCTTGCGTCTCGAACGTTCCATTAGAGAAAAAATGAGCCTAGCTAAGGCTGATATCGAAGTCACCCCCAGTACACTAGTTAATCCCCGGCCGGTAATCGCATCTGTTTCCGATTTTTTCCGAAGAAATCGCCTCTCTACTATTCTTGATCAAACCAATCCTCTATCAGAGATAGATAATTTAAGACGTTTGTCAGTCATGGGCTCTGGCGGAGTTACGCGAGAAAGAGCCTCTTTTTCCATGCGCGACATCAACTCCAGCCAATATGGGCGAATCTGCCCCGTCCGTTCACCAGAAGGTCCGAACATTGGGCTAGTTACTTATCTGGCCCTCTACGCTCGAGTTAATAAGTTTGGCTTTTTAGAAACGCCTTACCGCAAAGTAGTCAAAAAAACTACCGCTGGAAAAACCAAAATGCAGGTTACCGATGAAATTGTTTATCTCGCTTCCGACGAAGAGGAAAACCACTATATTACTCACGCCGACATCGGTATAGACGGTCACGCTTACCTCACCGATGAATGGGTTCCGGCTCGCTACCAGGGTGAATTTATCGAAGTCTCTGCCAATCAGATAGAATATATCGACGTCGTTCCTCGTCAAGTAGTCGGCACTTCAGCCTCTCTAATTCCCTTTATTGCCCACGACGAAGCCAACCGGGCTCTCATGGGCACTCACATGCAATGTCAAGCTGTTCCTCTTGTTAAACCAGAGGCGCCCATAATTGGCACGGGTATGGAGACAGAAATCCCTCAGTCGATGAACCGCATTGTTCAGGCCTTAGTGGAGGGTAAGGTTATTTATGTAGACGCCGAAAAAACAATAGTTAAAACCTCGAAAAAAGACACTAAAAAGCTCTCTCAATTAAAATCTCAACTTCCAGAAACTATTTCTATTTCTGGCAACGACATTACTTATCAAACTACTAAATTCTCCCGCACCACCCAGTCCACCTGTTACTCTCAACACCCACTGGTCGAAGTCAACGATAAAGTTAAAGCCGGTCAAATGATCATTGATGGACCCGCCTGTGACGAAGGCGAGCTGGCCCTGGGTCAAAACCTGACTATTGCCTATATGAACTACGAAGGCTTAGGCTACGAAGACGCCATTATTATCTCCGATCGTCTGGTCAAAGAAGACATTTTAACTTCGATCATGATCAACGAGTATGAAGCTCAAATCATGGACACAAAGTTAGGCCCAGAAGAATTAACCAGAGACATTCCTAATGTCGGCGAAACAGAACTTGCTAACTTGAGCGAAGAGGGGATAGTCGTCGTCGGCAGCCTTGTTGGTCCTAACGATATCCTAGTTGGCAAAATTGCCCCTAAAGGCGAAACAGAATTAACGGCAGAGGAAAGATTACTTCGAGCCATTTTTGGCGAGAAAGCCCGCGAGGTCCGCGACACTTCCTTAAGAGTTCCCCATGGGGAAGGCGGTACCGTTATCGAAGTTAAAATTTTTGATCGAGAAAAAGGGGACGAACTCGACCCTGGTGTCATCAAAAAAGTTGTCGTCCAAGTGGCCCAAATGAGAAAAATCGTTGTCGGTGACAAACTCGCTGGCCGCCATGGCAATAAAGGCGTCATCAGCAAAATCGTTCCCGAAGCTGACATGCCTTATTTTGCCGATGGCAAGCCCGTGGACATCATCATCTCGCCCTTATCGGTTCTAGCCCGGATGAATCTCGGCCAACTTCTAGAGGCACAATTAGGTTGGGCAGTGCAAAAACTTGACTACCGAGTTGCCTTGCCCGTTTTTGAACCCATCGACGAAGATAAAGTTGCTCAGGAGCTTACTAAAGCCAAGCTTCCGGTTAGCGGCAAAACAGTTCTTTACGATGGTCGTACTGGGGAGCCCTTCGATAAAAAAGTCGCCGTGGGTGTCGCCTACATTTTAAAACTCATCCACATGGTCGAGGACAAAACCCACGCTCGTTCTACCGGGCCCTACTCGCTCGTCACCCAGCAACCCCTAGGCGGCAAGGCTCAGATGGGCGGGCAACGTCTGGGCGAAATGGAAGTTTGGGCGCTTGAGTCACACCGTGCCGCCCACACCCTTCAAGAAATGCTTACCATCAAATCCGACGACGTCGTCGGCCGAGCCAAAGCCTTTGAAGCTATCGTCAAAAACCTCGACATCCCCGAAGCCACCATCCCCGAATCCTTTAGGGTTTTGGTTAAAGAACTCTCAAGCCTTGGGTTAAATATCATTCCCAAGGGCGCCACCGAAGAGGCTAAAGTAGACGACGAACCTCTCGAGGCAGAAGACAACCAGACAGATGCAAAATCTAACTGACTTTACCAGCCTGCAGATAAAACTCGCTTCTCCCGAGACGATTAAGTCTTGGTCTCACGGCGAAGTTTTAAAACCAGAAACCATAAACTACCGTACTCTAAAGCCAGAAAAAGACGGCCTTTTCTGCGAACGCATCTTCGGCCCCACCAAAGACTGGGAATGTTATTGTGGCAAATACAAAAGAATTCGCTATCGCGGCATCATCTGCGACAAATGCGGTGTCGAAGTCACCCAAAGCCGCGTTCGCCGCGAACGCATGGGCCACATCAACCTCGCCTGTCCGGTCATCCACATCTGGTTTTTCAAAGGCTCGCCCTCACATTTGTCTCTGCTTTTGGGTGTTTCTCCCAGAAACCTTTCCGGCGTCATCTATTTTGCCAAATACTTAGTAATCTCGATCGATAAAGACAAACGCCAATCGGCTATCAAGCGTCTCGGCCAAAAGCTCGACGACAGCCTCAAAGAACTCGAAGCCAAATCCCAAAAAGACATCGCCGCAGCCAAAAAAGACGGCCAGGAAGCCATCAAAGCCATCAAAGTCAAAATCAAAGCCAAAGAGCAGCAAGATTTAGCTATTTCCGAAGCCGATTTAAAAACCAAGCGCGACATCGCCTCTATCAGAGAATCTTTGGCCGCCGACAAAGCCGCCACCGAAGAAATTTTTGACACTGTCAAAGATTTGTCCAAAAAAACCACCAACCTAACAGTTTTGTCCGAAGAAGAATATTTGAAACTGGCAGAATATGACGTCGTCGACTTTATGGAGGTCGGCATGGGCGCCGAAGCCATTCTCGAGGTTATCAAACAATTAGACCTTAAGGCACTCACCAAAAGGTACCGCCAAGAAATCCAAAAATATTCCGGTCAACGCCAAGCCAAGGCTATCAAATGCCTGCGCGTCATCGAGGGCCTGGAAAAAGCCAGCCTCGATCCCAGCTGGATGATTATTACCGTCTTGCCGGTTTTACCTCCCGACCTTCGACCCATGGTCCAGCTTTCTGGCGGCCATTTTGCCTCCTCCGATATAAACGACCTTTACCGTCGGGTGATAAACCGCAACAACCGTCTTAAGCATTTGATCAACCTCGGCGCTCCCGAAATCATTTTAAGAAACGAAAAACGCATGCTCCAGGAATCGGTAGATACTTTAATCGACTCCTCCCAAGCCAGAACCGTTCGTCGCCGCGGCTCTAAAGAACTCCGGTCGTTAGCCGACATGCTCCGCGGCAAACAAGGTCGCTTCCGCCAAAATCTTTTGGGCAAACGGGTTGACTACTCCGGCCGCTCGGTCATCGTCGTTGGCCCCGAGCTAAACTTAAACCAATGCGGCCTCCCCAAACTCATGGCCCTAGAAATGTTCAAGCCATATGTCTTGCGCGAGTTAATCGCCCAGGGCCACGCCCCAAACGTCAAAAGCGCTAAGCATGTTTTAGAAAGCCGCCCCGCCGAGGTCTTCGACATTTTGGAAGACATCATCGAAAAACACCCCGTGCTCTTAAACCGTGCTCCGACGCTTCATAAACTCGGCATTCAGGCTTTTTACCCGGTTTTGGTCGAGGGCAACGCCATTCGCATCCACCCCTGCGTTTGCGCTGGCTACAACGCCGACTTCGACGGCGACCAAATGGCCGTCCACGTTCCCTTATCCAAAGACGCCAAACGCGAGGCCATCGACTACATGATGCCAGGTAACAACCTGTTAAAGCCGGCCGACGGCTCGCCCATCACCATTCCCAACAAAGACATGGCTTTGGGTATCTACTACCTCACTTCAATTGATCAAAGTATCAAACCCGCTGACACAATCTACGCCTCTCCCGAGGAAGTCTTTCTGGCGCTCGACTTTAAGGCCTTAAACCCCCGGCAAAAAATTAAAGTCATGTTTAAAGGCAATCTGATTACTACCACTCCCGGAAGGCTGTTGTTCAACGAAGCCCTCCCCGACGAAATCGACTTCATCAACCGCCCGGTCAACGCCGCTTCAATCAAAGGTTTGATCAAAAAAGCCATTCATCTTTGTTCCCCCGATGACATGGTCAAACTAATCGACAGCCTCAAAAACTTAGGCTTTACCGTCGCCACCCAGTCCGGCCTGTCGGTCGCCGTCACCGACTGCAAAATCATTGCCGAAAAAGATGCTCTCATCGACGCCGCCAACCAAAAAGCCTCAGAAATCGAAGAGAACTACAAAAACGGCCTCATCACCAGAGAGGAAAAACGCCGTCTGTCAAACGAACTTTGGATGGATACCACCGACGACATCGCCGAAAAAACCTGGGACAACTTCGGCGCCGACAATTCAGTCAAGATCATCATCGACTCCGGCGGCACCCGGGCTTCAAAAGACCAAGTCAAGCAGCTAGCCGCCATGCGCGGTCTGGTCGTCGATCCCTTAGGTAAAATCGTCGAGTTGCCCACCAAATCAAACTTCAGAGAAGGTTTGTCAGTTTTTGAATACGTCACTTCCACCAGGGGCTCCAGAAAAGGCCTCACCGACTCGGCTATCAAAACTGCCGACGCCGGCTACTTAACCCGCCGCTTGGTTGACGTCGCCCACGACGTTATCGTGAGAGAAGAGGATTGTAAAACCAAAGACTCGATTACCATCCGCCACCTAACCGATTCCAGAAAACAATACTTTACCGTCAGGATTTCCGGCCGCTTTTTGGCCGAAACCGTCAAACACCCCCGCACCAAAAAGATTATCGCCAAAGCCGGCGATTTGATCGACGAAGATTCAGCCGCTGCCTTAACCCGCGCCAAAGTCGAAGAGGTTAAAGTCCGTTCGCCTTTAACTTGCGCCAGCCGCTATGGCCTCTGCACCAAGTGCTACGGCTGGGACTTTTCCACTAAAAAGCCGGTCACCATCGGCGCCCCGGTCGGGGTCGTCGCCGCCCAATCAATCGGCGAGCCGGGTACCCAGCTGACCATGAGGGTCAAACACTTCGGCGGCATCGTCGTTTCCGACGTCACCCAGGGCCTGCCTCGGGTAGAAGAATTGTTCGAGGCCCGCACCCCCAAAATCGCCTCTCCCTTGGCCGAGATCGACGGCAAAGTCAGCATCAAAGAAACCCCCCAAGCCTATGAGGTCACGGTTAAGCCCGGCGGCAACGACAAACCCAAAACCTACAAAGTGCCTTTAACTTCCACCCTCAAGGTCAAATCGGGCCAACTGGTCAAAATGGGCGACAGGCTGGCCACCGGTTCCCTAAACATCACCGACTTATTATTAACCCGCGGCCTCCGCGGCGCCCAGGAGTATTTGGTCAAAGAGATCCAGGCTGTCTACGAATCCCAGGGCATCCCCATCCACGACAAGCACTTTGAAGCCATCATTCGCAAAATGTCCGACAAGCTCAAAGTCGCCAAGGTCGGAGACACCAATCTTATGGCAGGCGAACTGGTCGAAAAAGCCCGCTTCGAGGTCGAAAACACCACCGCCAAAAAGCAAAAAGGCGAACTGGCCCAGGCCCGCCAGGTAATTTTGGGCATTACCCGCTCAAGCCTGCACACCGAGTCCTGGTTATCCGCCGCCTCTTTCCAGAACACCTCATCCATCCTCACCCAAGCCGCCGCCAGCGGTAGGGAAGATTACCTTTTGGGTCTCAAAGAAAATGTTATAATCGGTCGCCTGATTCCCACCAACGAGGAACGGGCTACCATAGAATAATAAACTTATGCCGACTATCAATCAGCTGGTCAAAAAAGGCCGCAAATCAAAACCCAAAAAGGTCAAGTCGACGGCGTTAAGAAGAACTTTCAACGCCAAAAAGCGCCGCATGACCGACACCACTAACCCCCAAAAGCGGGGAGTCTGCGTCGTGGTCAAAACCATGACTCCCAAAAAACCCAATTCCGCCCTAAGAAAAGTCGCCCGCGTCAGATTATCCAACCGCCAAGAAGTCACCGCCTACATCCCCGGCGAAGGCCACAATTTAGCCGAGCACTCCATCGTCTTAATCCGCGGCGGCCGCGTCCGCGACCTGCCCGGCGTCAAATACCACATTATCAGGGGTAAATACGACACCGCTGGCGTCGAAAACAGAAAATCCGCCCGCTCCCGCTACGGCACCAAAAAATCCGGCGCCACCACTTCAACCGCCGCCGCCACCGCCGGCAACAAGCCAGCCGAAACCCCAGAAGCCCCAGCCGAAAAACCAGCGCCAGCCGCCGTACCCGCCCCGAGCGCAGCCGAGGGGTAAACTATGCCTCGATCAAAACAGGTTAAAAAACGCCAAGTTGCCCCCGACCCCAGGTACAACAGTCGCCTGGTTTCCAAACTGATCAACAAAATTCTGCGCCACGGCAAAAAATCGGCCGCCCAAAAGCAAATCTACCTCACCTTAGAAATCCTCAAGGAAAAATCCCAAAAAGACCCCCTAGACGTTTTAAACCAGGCTTTAGGCAACATCCAACCTGCCATGGAGGTCCGTTCCCGAAGGGTCGGTGGCGCCGCCTACCAAGTGCCCATGCCGGTCAGAGGCGAACGCCGCGAGGCCCTGTCTATCCGCTGGCTGGTTACCGCCGCCCGTTCCCGCCCCAACAGCCAGTTCCACCGCTTTGCCGACAAGCTGTCCGCCGAAATCTTAGACGCCGCCGTCGGTCAGGGTGGGGCCATGGACCGCAAAAACCAAACCCACAAGATGGCCGAAGCCAATAAAGCCTTTGCCCACTTCCGCTGGTAATATGCCGGAGCAATCGGCCGCAGAACGAATTTACGCCAACTTTCTACAAGACATTCCCGTTGAGATGCGCCCCCTTGCCCGGTCTTTAGTCGTTTCCAGAATCGCTGCCCACCAGGAAAAACCCTATAACCCAAAGGTGGGAGAAACCTGGATGATTAATAGTGAGTTTTTAGATCAAGAAATTAATAATCTCAACAAAGAAGCGGTGCTTAATCGGGCCGTATGGCTTACCACTCTACCTAAGCATAAAGATGAACAAATCGAATATTATTACCGCTGGTTAAGGGGTAACGGGCTTACTATTCTTCAAGATAAAAGAATGAGCGATACCTTAAACGCTTTCATGGACGATCAGGAAAAATCCAAGCCTTTAACCAATGCCTTGGTTTCTTTCTTGTCTACAGACGTTACTGGTCTTGATCAAGCGTCGATTTCTGATGTTCCCGAAAGCTATTCTTTATTTACTGCGTTTTTAGTTGTCGATAGCCTAGCCTATGACCCAGAAACCAGAAACCGTAAAAAGCTTATCCACATGGCCCAAGAGCGTTTAGTCAATGATTTTGAGGTAAATCGGGTTATGGATATCTTTGGTGTGATTGAAGATACAAAGCCTTTATTCGAACGGTTTGATGTTTATAGACAAAATGTCAGGGTTTCTATCGAAAACAGAGGAGAGTAGGGCTCACCCCTTATAAAACACCTCTTTGTACCTCGGGTCGGTCAAAATCTGCTCCATGGCTGCTCTATCGGACTCTACCCAATCAACCAAACCAATTTCATAGGCCCCCTCTATATTCCTTTGTTCCATTAGACCAACTAACTGATTAAGCCGTTCGCCTATTACTTTTGCCGCCGGCCGGTAAGGACTCAGTTTGATCTGGCTAAACATCCAAGCTACTGACCTCATTTTTCCGCGAGTTACTCCAAAATTTTCCTCTGTTTGCGTTTCCGGCCTGCGAAAATGAACCGTAGACAGCAAATTCATTAAGGCCCGTTCCGCTTCGGTCATCATTTTCCGGTCAAACGACCTGGCAAAAACTAAGGCTTCGCTTATCTGAAGATATTTCGGTACGGTAAAACCGCCCACCGCTATTTCTCGTTCCAACACCCGGCGCTGGACCGCAAACAGAAGTTGCATGGTGATCAATTGGTTAATTCTTCCGGTCGAGTCTTCTGCTTTACTGGCTTTAATCAGCCATTGGCCCATTTTCTGTTTTTCTTCCAGAGTAACGGTTTCCGAGTCTAGCCCGACAGCCAAAAGCTGCCTGACGGTTTCTTCTTGCAGGCCCTTCCGGTCGCTTTCCGATATTCTCCCCGGCTCCCATTCCTGAAAATAGTCGATCAGAAACTGGGTTCTGGCTCTCACCGCCTCAGCCTGTTCGCGCTCTTTGCCTCTTGTTCCTGTGAGAATGTGGTCTGTATATCTTATCGCCGCCTCCACGCTACCGCTGTCTTCGGTTATCTGGACAATCTCCAGGCAAACAGGTTTCATCGTTTCCAAACCCTTCCACATCCGCGCCTCGTCAGAGAGAACGCTTTTTGGGCTGATGATTTTGTATTTACTGGGATCAGCCCTTCCTGGTGGTACCGAGCGCCAACGGGGGATATAAATTCCCCCCTGACTGTCAAACTTGGCGTCACTGCCGTAAATCGGCTGAAAAACCCGGTCATAGCGCTCAAAAATCTCCAAGGCGGGAGCCTCATTTTTGACCATATAGATTTCTTTCCCTCTTCCACCCATAGCGGTTTATTATTCAGATTGATAATCTGGTTCAGTACAGCTTCTGATCCTGCTTACTTCAACACCCAGATTTTTTAGCCATTTCTCAGCCACCACCACGCAGGCAAGGCCGGACTCGCCACAAATTTCCGCCCGAGTGATGCTATTAGCTAAGTTATTATAAAAATTTTGCCCAGCCTGGTTGTCTAGAATTTCAGGGTCAACTGCAGGGCCCCCGGTCTTGGTCGGCACCACTACTATACCTTTCGGTAACTCTTCAGAAAAACCAATAATTTTCAGCGTTTCGTCCAGGTAGTCTCTTTCAGCCAGTATTATCAGCGTTCGATCTTCCTGTAAGGTTGTCTGAATTTTTTGCCTAAGGTTGCTCATGTAGTCCTTGTAAGTTTTCTTTTGACTTAATATAGTCCGGTCAACCCGGTCAACCCAGTAAGGAATACCCCTAGGATTAGCCACGGTATTTTCAATTTCGGCCGCATTGTAGGAAACGCAATATCCCGGATGAACCACAATTAAGGGATTTTCGGTTACGTGTTGGCCGAAATTTCCGTCGAGACTGCTAAAGTTTTCCCAGCTCCAGGCCCTACTCCCGCGTTCAGCAGGCACTTGGCTTAATTGAGACTCTGTAGGCAACATAGCGGCGTATTTTACCACGAAACATGATATAATTATAGGATATGGCAAAAGGGGAACTTGACAGATAACCCATAGTTATATAGAATACGCTAATTATGGTAATGCAATATCTTGAAACAGAGTTACGGCGCGGCAGCCCAACTGATCAAGCCTTAGCCGATGTAGTCGCTGGCGTGAGAAAAGTTCGGGGGAAAGACATTGCTTTTCCCGATCAGAGTCAGGCAAAAAAAGAGCTTCCTAAAACTGATTTATTACAGCAAGCCTACGAAACCTTGTCCCATCTAAGACAGCCGACAAAGCAGGAAAAAACTGCTATGGAAAAACGTGGGTTTGTGTTTTTTCCCATGGAGAGAAAATCTTATGCCCAGGATGTTGCCGCTGACCCAAATTACTTTTTAGACGGAGAATTAGATTATGCTAATGCCCGCCCGGCGCTCCAGGATTTTGTCCCGCCAGTTGCCGCCCAAATCGGCCTAAACCCTACTCATCCAGCGCTCCCAGAAGGCTTTAATAAACCTCGCCAAAGGCAACTGGAAATGATTGAAACTGAATCACAAAAACTACAGCAGGAATTTCCTGATGCCCGCCTGATTATGTTGCCAGTAACCACTTACGCCCAAGCGGATTATGCTTATAAGGAAATGACCGGCAAGCCTCTGTTGCCAAACTTTTTTGCTCGAGGTATTGATACGATTTCGGGCGTCGGCGCCGCGGGCGTTGGTCGTAGTGGGCCGGCCGGGCCGTTCAGCGTCCGCGGCTGGCCGGCCGACTTTGGTGGTCCGGGCGTTGGGGCGGTTCCCGCGGTAGTGTTTGTTAGGAAATAGGCGTTTGGCCTCTTGGTTCTTTTTGGTCTTTAACCATTGGTTTTTCCGAAAAATTTTTGTAAAATAATTTTCGATGGGCAGTGATCTCGCGGGCAATGCCTGCGGGGCGTCTATTTCTAGGGTTTTAACCAGTCAGAGTCGCTTTCAGCCAACCTGAATGTGAGCGTACTTAAGAAAAGCCAACTAGACACTACGTTTATCTTTCTTTTGCCCTTTTTTTAAGAGCGAATAAAATACAAGGGAAATTGTTGGATGAAAAGACAAAATCCCCGGTGAGACTGGTTAACGGAAAGATATTCAATTTCGGGCGTCAACGCCGCGAGCGTTGGTCGTAATGAGCCGGCCAAGCCGTTCAACGTCAACGACTGGAATGCCGACAATGGTAATCCGAACGTTGGGGCGGTTCCCGCGGTAGTGTCTAGTCTTATTGCTTGCTGGCTTTTATCCAGCCGCCAAGCATCCGGCCGATTTCTTGGAGTGTTGACTCAAGCGATAAATATTTACTGGTTGTTATTGCTTGGCTATCTTTGGCCAGCCTTAAGAGGACTTTCACCAGATCAATCTTGACGCTGATTTGCAGAAGGGTTTTGATTTTTTCTTGACTTATGGGTACAAAAAATAACAATTCAAAAATTTTTAAAGTTATATTGTCTAGTTTCTGGCCAAGTGAATACCGCTTTGTTTTAGGAAAGGAAACAATCGCTAAAGTTAGATTTTTATAAAAGTCGTAAAGCTTGATGAAAATTGGGATTTCATTTACGGCTATAGGCGTGTGCGTGTGAGCGTGTGAATAATCTTTCATTTATGAAGCAAGAAAATTTAAGGTTTGCCGATCTTATAACAGTTAAATCGCTCTTTCAAGCCTGGGATGAATTTAAAAAAGAAAAAAGAAGCAAAAGGGATGTGCAAAGATTTGAAAGGCATTTGGAAGACAATCTTTTTAATTTGTACAGCCAATTAAAACAAAAGAGCTACAGGCATGGAGCCTATCAGGAATTTTATGTCACCGACCCCAAAAGGCGTCATATCCATAAATCAAGCGTCCGCGATCGTGTTCTACACCACCTCCTGTATCAATATCTTTATAAATTATTTGACCAAAGTTTCATTTACGATTCCTACTCTTGTCGTAAAGATAAAGGCACACATCGGGCGGTTAAGCGGCTGGAAAAATTTTCAAGAATTGTCAGCCGCAACTACTCTCGTGGATGTTGGTCACTAAAATGTGATATCAGCCGATTTTTTGCTTCCGTCGACCATCGTATTCTAAAAAACCTTATTGTTAAGAAAGTAAAAGATGAAGATATAAATTGGCTTATTAATAAGGTTATTAACAGTTTTAATCTAACACCGGGAAAAGGAATTCCTCTTGGTAATTTAACCAGTCAAGTCTTCTCTAATATCTATTTAAATCAACTTGATCAATTTGTTAAACATGAACTTAAGTTAAAATATTATCTTCGCTATGCCGATGACTTCATTGTCCTTTCAAAAACCAATAAAGAATTTCCCTCTGATGTTAATGCCATTAGCAGGTTTTTAGGAGATCGTCTAAAACTTACTCTTCACCCTAACAAAATTTTAATCAAGAAACTTTCCTGGGGAATAGATTTTTGCGGTTATCTTGTTTTACCTCATTACATCTTGCCCAGAACTAAAACTAAGAGAAGGATATTAAAAAAGATCGGACCAGGAAGTAATTTTCAAGCTTTGTACTCATATCTTGGCTATTTTTCTCATGCCAGTTCTTATAAACTTTCACAAGCATTAAGAAATCAGTTGTTTGGTCTTGCCTCATCAGTTATAATACTTTCACCTTATTAATTAAGTGATTTCGGAAGCTAAGCGCTTCTAGTGGAAGCGCTTTTTTATTGACGAAAATGCCAGACACAAAAACAACTAAACACGAACGCAATTTGCCGATGAACCTGATTCGCAACATCGGCATCATCGCCCACATCGACGCCGGCAAGACCACCACTACCGAGCGGGTGCTTTTTTACACCGGCAAGTCCTACAAGATAGGCGACATCGACGAGGGCACCACCCAAATGGACTGGATGGAACAGGAAAAGGAACGCGGCATCACCATCATGTCCGCCGCCACCACCACCTTCTGGACCCCGACGAATGTCGGGGCCGTTCCCCAGGAAGAACACCGCATCAACATCATCGACACCCCCGGCCACGTCGACTTCACCGCCGAAGTCGAGCGGTCTTTGCGGGTTTTGGACGGCGGCATTACCGTGCTCGACGCCGAGGAAGGCGTCCAAAGCCAGTCCGAAACCGTCTGGCACCAGGCCGACAAATACAAAGTCCCCCGCATTTGCTTTGCCAACAAGATGGATAAATTAGGCGCCGACTTTTTTGCCACCGTCGCCGACATCAGGGAAAAACTCGGTGCCCACCCGGTCATTTTAGCTCTCCCCATAGGGGCAGAGTCTTCTTTTAAAGGCGTGGTCTTGCTTCTCGAGCAAAAAGCCCTTATCTGGAAATCAGACGAAACCGGTGCCGAGTACGACGTCACCGACGTGCCGGCCGACATGACGGATGAGGTGAAAAAATACCGCGGCCAGCTTATCGAGCAAATCTCCGAGCACGACGACAAGCTCCTGGCTAAATTCCTCGAGGGAGAGGAGCCCACGGTTGAAGAGCTTAAAAAAGCCTTAAGAAAAGCCACCCTGGCTTATAAACTCGTCCCCACCTTTTGCGGCTCGAGTCTTCGTAACAAAGGCGTCCAGCCCTTACTTGACGCCGTCGTCGACTACCTCCCCAGCCCCGTCGACGTCCCCGACATCGTCGGCTTTGACCCTAAAACCAAGGAAGAATTAACCCGCCCCAACGACAAAAAAGCCCCTTTCTCTGCCTTGGCTTTCAAGGTCCAAACCGACCCCCACGTCGGCCGCTTAACCTACATCAGGGTTTACTCCGGCACCCTGCCGGCAGGCAGCTACGCCCTAAACTCCACCAAAGGCAAAAAAGAACGCGTCGGCCGCCTGCTTTTGATGCACGCCAACACCCGGGAAGAGATCAGTCAGGCTTACGCCGGTGAAATCGTCGCCGTCGTCGGTCTCAAAGACACCACCACCGGCGACACCCTCTGCGACGAGCAAAATCCCATTATTCTCGAGGGGATTTCTTTTACCGAGCCGGTCATCTCCTTGGCTATCGAGCCCAAAACCAAGGCCGACCAGGAAAAAATGGGCCTGGCTCTAAATAGGCTGGCCGACGAAGACCCCACCTTCACCATCAAGTCCGACCCCGAAACCGGCCAAACCATCATCTCCGGCATGGGGGAGCTTCATTTGGAGATTTTAGTCGACCGGATGAAGCGCGAGTTTAAGGTCGAAGCCAACACCGGCCGGCCCCAGGTCGCCTACAAAGAAACCATTACTGCCACCGCCGAGGCCGAAGGTAAATACATCCGCCAGTCGGGCGGCCGCGGCCAGTACGGCCACTGTTTCATTAGGGTCGAACCCAAAGACCGCGGCGAGGGCTACGAGTTTGTCTCCGAAGTCACCGGCGGCGCCATCCCCAGGGAGTTTATCCCCGCCGTCGAAAAGGGCGTCAAAGAGGCCATGGCCAACGGCGTCATCGCCGGCTTTCCCCTGGTAGACGTCAAAGCCGCCGTCTACGACGGCACCTTCCACGACGTCGACAGTAGTGAGGTCGCCTTCAAAATCGCCGGCTCCATCGCCCTGCAGGCCGCCATCAAACAAGCAAGCCCGGTGCTGCTTGAGCCGATCATGAAGATAGAAGTTAGCACTCCCGAGCAGTTTATGGGCGAGGTTATCGGCGACCTTTCTTCAAAACGCGGCCAGGTCTTAGGTACCAAAAAACGCGGCCAGGTCCTCTTGATCACCGCCCTGGTACCCCTGGCAGAAATGTCCCAGTACGCCACCATTTTGCGCTCCATGACTCAAGGCCGGGCCAGTTTTTACATGGAGCCGTCCCACTACGAGGTGGTGCCCGACAACATCGCCCAGGGCATCATCCAAAAGCAAAAACCGGATGCCGCAAAACCAACCGAGCAAAAAACTTGAAAACATATTACAATAAGGTAAAATAACAAGTTACCAAAAAATAAGGAGGAATCATGGCAGTCTATCAACGCACCAAGCCGCACATCAACGTCGGCACCATCGGTCACGTCGACCACGGCAAGACCACTCTATCAGCGGCCATTACCCAGTATTTGGCCGGTAAAAATCAGGCTACCGCCTTGAAATTTGAAGACATCGATAAGGCGCCCGAGGAAAAGGAGCGGGGTATCACCATTTCGATTACCCACCTCGAGTACGAGACCGACAAGCGTCACTATGCCCACATCGACTGCCCCGGGCACCGTGACTACATCAAAAACATGATTACCGGAGCCGCCCAGATGGACGGTGCCATCCTGGTGGTCGCCGCCACCGATGGCCCCATGCCCCAAACCCGGGAGCACATACTTTTAGCTCGCCAGGTAAACGTCCCGGCCGTCGTCGTCTTTTTAAACAAAGTCGACGCCGTCGAAGACAAAGAAATGGTCGACTTGGTCGAGGAGGAAATCAGGGAACTTCTGACCAAATACGAGTTCCCTGGCAAAGACATCCCCATCATTCGGGGCTCTGCCTTAAAGTGCCTCGAGGGCGACAAAGAAGCCCAAAAATCCATCGAGGAGCTGATGAAAGCTCTGGACGAGTACATTCCCGAGCCCAAGCGCCCTCTGGATCAGCCGTTCTTGATGCCCGTCGAGGACGTCTTTTCCATCAAAGGTCGCGGCACGGTCGTTACCGGCCGGATTGAAAGAGGCGTCGTCAAAGTCGGCGAAGAAATCGAGATCGTCGGCCTCAAAGACGCCAAAAAGACCACCGTCACCGGCGTCGAGATGTTCCGAAAACAACTCGACGAAGGCCAAGCCGGCGACAACGTCGGTGTGCTTCTGCGCGGCGTCGAGAAAGACGAAGTCGAGCGCGGCCAGGTATTGGCCAAGCCCGGCAGCGCCAAGGCTCACACCGGGTTTGAGGCCGAGATTTACATCTTAAGTAAAGAAGAGGGTGGCCGCCATACGCCTTTCTTTACCGGCTACAAACCTCAATTCTACATCAGGACTACTGATGTCACCGGGGAAGTCACTCTCCCCAAAGGAGTTGAGATGGTCATGCCCGGCGACAGCGCCAAGATGACGGCCAAACTCATCCAACCGGTAGCCCTGGAGGAAAACCTCCGGTTTGCTATCCGCGAGGGTGGCTTGACCGTTGGCGCCGGGGTCATCACCAAGATTCTGGCTTAACTACCAATTTCGTCCATTGGATAAGACAGAGCCTTCGGGCTCTTCTTATCTTGTGACCAAAGATTATGCCAAAAGGCAGAATTAGAATTAAGCTTAAGTCGTATGATCATCGCATCATCGACGAATGCTGCCAAAAAATCCTGGACACTGCCCTGTCGACGGGAGCCAAGATCGTGGGCCCGGTACCCTTGCCCACCAAAAGAAAGCTACTCACCGTCACCACCAGCCCCCACGTCGACAAAGACGCCCGGGAACACTTCGAGGTTTTGACCCACAAGCGCCTGGTCGACATCATCGACGCCACCGACAAAACCATCGACTCTTTAATGCACCTGGAGCTTCCCGCCGGCGTCGGTATTGAAATACGTATGTAATCTCGAGAGTCAACGAGAGATCCCCTGATGATTATGATTAATTCATTTTACGGCACCAAGTTCACCACTACTCAAGCCTTTGACGCCAAGGGCCGCCGCCAGGTGGTCAGCGTCGTCAAAGTCGAGCCCCTGGTGGTCACCCAGGTCAAGACCCTCGACCGCGACGGCTATTGGGGTCTTAAAGTCGGCATCGGTCAAAAGTCAGTCAAAAGGGGGGCCAAAAAAGCTAAAGGCCCCCGTTTTTTAAGGGAGATCAAGCTCGAGTCAGAGCCTGAATTAAAGCCAGGGGACCTCGTTCCCGTCGACGCCGTTTTAAAGCCCCAGGACAAAGTCAAGGTCACCGGGATAAGTTTAGGCCGCGGCTTTGCCGGGGTGATGAAGCGCCATGGCTTTGCCGGCGGCCCCAAGACCCACGGCCAGTCCGACCGCGCCCGTGCCCCCGGCTCCATCGGCATGCGCACCGACCCCGGCCGGGTCTGGAAGGGCAAAAAAATGGCCGGCCACTACGGCGCCGCCACCGTCACCGTCAAAAACTGCCAAGTCGTCTCTGTTTCCGAAGCTGATAACCTCTTGACACTCACGGGCACCGTCCCCGGCTTCAGAAAAGGCCTTTTAAAACTAACCAAAATTTGATCTATGGCCCAAATTCCCCTCGTTAACACCAGCGGTAAAAAAGTAAAAAGCCTGAAAGTTTCGGGCAAAATCTTTGGCGCCAAGGTCAACCCCAGTCTTGTCAATCAGGCGGTGAGGGTTTATTTATCTAATCAGCGCCAGGCTTCCGCCCGCACCAAGTCTCGCGGCGAAGTTAAGGTCACCAAAGCCAAAATCTGGCGCCAAAAAGGCACCGGCCGCGCCCGCCACGGGAGCCGTAATGCCCCCATTTTTGTCGGCGGCGCCAAGGCCCACGGCCCCACCGGCCAGCAAAACTTTAACCTCAAGCTGACCCGCAAAATGAAACGCTTAAGCCTCTTTTCCGCCTTAACTCAAAAATTAAAAGACCAAGAGGTTATCGCCGTCTCCGGCCTTGACACCCAAAAACCAAAGACCAAAATCTTTGCCCAAATTATTCAAAAACTCGCCCCCAAAGCCAAAAACGCCACCCTGATTTTAGCCCCCAAGCCCCCCGCCAACATCGTTACCGCCACCAAAAACTTACCCCGGCTTAGCGTCACTTCCGCCGACAAACTCACCACCTACCAGGCGCTCTCAAGCCACCAGCTCATTTTCACCGAAAAATCCTTAAAAAGCTTAACAGACCACTATGCTGGTTAAACCAATCGTCACCGAAAAAAGCCTCAAGCTTTCCCAAAGCCATCAGTTTACTTTTGAGGTTTTGGCTTCTGCCTCCAAGGCGGCCGTCAAAAAGGCGATTCAGGACCAGTTTCAGGTTACGGTTTTGGCGGTCAAGACGGCAAAAACCGCCGCCAAGCCCAAGCATACTTTAAAGCTTCGCCGCCGCATCTATACCTCGCCCCAAAAAAAGGCCCTTGTCACTTTAAAGCCAGGTGATACAATCGACTACTTTCAATTACCGGAAGAATCCCGGCCCAAAGGCCGTGGATCCTCGGCAAAGCCGGGAAAAGCCAAGAAAAAATGAAAACCTACAAAGCCACCACTCCCGGCCGGCGTCACCGCCGGGACGTCAGCTACGCCCATTTGGTTTTAAAAAGGCCGGAAAAGAGCCTGACTCGGAGTTTAAACTACACCGCCGGCAGAAACTCCAGCGGTCGGGTTACCGTCCGCCACCGCGGCGGCCGTCACAAGCGCTTTTATCGGGAAATAGACTTTAAAAGAGACAAAAGGGATATTCCCGCCCAGGTCGTGGGGTTGGAATACGACCCCAACCGTTCCGCCCACCTGGCTTTGCTTTTCTACACCGACGGCGCCAAGCGCTATATTTTAGCCCCCAAGGGGTTAAGGGCGGGCCAGACCGTCTTGGCTTCCGTCAAGGCCCCGATAAGAGCCGGCAACGCCTTACCCCTAAAAAGCATTCCCGTCGGCACCACCATCCATAACCTCGAATTAACTCCCGGTAAAGGCGGCCAACTGGTTCGCTCGGCCGGCACCGCCGCTGTCTTGCAGTCCAAAGACAAAGCCGCCTCCATCAAACTCCCGTCAGGCGAGATCAGAAGTGTCTCTTTGGCCTGTTACGCCACCGTCGGCGAGATCGGCAACATCGACAAAAAAAACATTAAACTCGGCAAAGCCGGCCGCAAGCGCCATATGGGCATCCGCCCCACGGTTCGCGGCACCGCCCAGCATCCCGACTCCCACCCTCACGGCGGCGGCGAGGGTAGAAGCGGCGTCGGCCGCCCTTCTCCCGTTAGCCCTTGGGGCAAAAAGACTTTAGGCAAAAAGACCCGCCGCCAGAGAAAATACTCCAACAAATCAATTATCAAAGACAGGCGCAAGAAATAATATGGCCAGAAGCAGCAAAAAAGGCCCCTACGTCGACGACAGGCTAATCAAAAAAATTCAAAAGATGAAAACTGCGGGCAAAAAAGAGCCGATCAAAACCTGGATCCGATCCAGCCAAATTTCGCCCGAGTTCGTCGGCCACACCTTTTTGATCCACAACGGTAAAAAATTTATCGAGGTCTACATCACCGAGGCCATGGTCGGCCACCACCTGGGGGAGTTTGCTCCCACCAGAAGTTTCAGAGGCCACGGCAAGATGGTCAAACGTCTCGTCACCAAAACCTAATATGTTAATCAAAGCCGAAACCAAATTTGTGCATCAAAGCCCCCAAAAGTTGCGGGTCGTCGCCGACGCGGTCAGGGGTCGTTCTCCCCAAGAGGCGACTATTTTTCTCAAACACCTGCCCCACCGCGGCGCCAAGGTGATTCTCAAGGTTTTAAAGCAAGCCATCGCCAACGCCGTCAACAACCACAATCTAAACCGCGACGGGTTGACTTTCTCTTCGCTTCAGGTCAACCAGGGCCCCACTTACAAAAGGTCGCGGGCCGCCGCCCGCGGTCGCGGCCACGCCATTCAGAAGAAAACCTCGCACATCAAGATCATCTTAGAGGCCAAAGATGATCAAAGCACGAAATCCCAAGCACGAAAAACAAATAAAACTAATAAAAATGGGTCAAAAAGTTAACCCCATTGGCTTTCGTCTTGGCCCGCTTTATTCATGGCGGTCCAACTGGTTTGCCGAGGGCAAACAGTATCAAAAATTCATGTTCGAGGATATCAAGCTTAGAAAATTCCTCTTTGATAAATTAAAGTTGGCCGGCATCACCCAAGTCAAGATCGACCGCTCCATCAACACCGTCAAAATCACCCTAGAGGTCGCCCGCCCCGGCGTAGTCATCGGCCGAGGCGGCTCCGGACTCGAGGAGCTAAAAAAGCTTCTCACTCAAAAGTTGGCCTTCGACACCAAATCAGGCAAAAGCCCCAAATTTGAACTAAACGTGGTCGAGATGAAAACTCCCGATTTGTCTGCCCGCCTGGTGGGTGACAGAATCGCCGACCAGCTGATTCGCCGCTACCCGCATCGGCGCGCCGTTTCCCAGGCCCTGGAGAAAGTTATCTCCGCCGGCGCCAAAGGGGCGCGCATCGTCCTCTCCGGTCGTATCGGCGGCGCCGAAATCTCCCGCACCGAAAAATATTCCCAGGGCAGCGTGCCCTTGAGTACCATCAGGGCCGATATCGACTATTTTGAAAAACCCGCCTTCACCAAGTTTGGCTACGTCGGCATCAAAGTCTGGATCTACAAAGGGGAAAAAGACCTTAAATAATTAGAAATTCTGTTTGTTTATGCTACAACCTAAAAAATCAAAATACCGTAAGCACTTCCGGGGCGTAATGCGCGGCAACGCTGGCCGCGGTATCACCTTGGCTTTTGGCGAATATGGCCTCAAGGCCCTGACTCGTGGTTGGGTTTCCGCCCGTCAGATCGAAGCGGCCAGAAAAGTCATCACCCACGCCACCAAAAGAACCGGTAAGCTTTGGATCAGGATTTTTCCCGACAAAAGCTACACCAAAAAAGGCGCCGGCGTCAGAATGGGCAGCGGCAAAGGCGACATCGAAGGCTATGTCGCCGTGGTCAGGCCCGGCCGGATCATTTTTGAGCTGGCCGGCGTCGAGAAGGGCTTATCCCAGGAAGCCTTGCGCAAAGCCGCCCAAAAACTATCATTAAGAAGCAAAATTATTACCAAAATTTAAGATGAAGTCAAAGGATTTAAAAGACCTCCACCAGCAACAGCTGCCAGAATTAACCAAGCGGTTAAGTCAGGCTCAAGCCGACGTTGCCAAGCTCAAGCTGGACCTATCAACCGCCAAGCTAAAAGACGTCAAAAGCCTTTCCCGCACCCGTCACCTTATCGCCGTTTTAAAAACTATTATCTCGGCCAAATGAAAAAACAAATTACCGGCACCGTCGTCCACACCAAAATGGTTGCTACCGCCAAAGTTTTGGTGGTCAGACGCTGGTCCCACCCGTTGTACCAAAAAACTCTAACCGTCAAAAAGCATTACTTGGCGGCCAATGACTTAAAGCTTGCTCCCGGCGACAAAGTGGTCATCGAAGAAACCCCACCCATCAGTAAGAAGAAAAGATGGAAGGTGATTAAAAAACTATGATTCAACTAAGAAGTATCTTAAAAGTGGCCGACAATTCCGGAGCCAAAAAACTCCGGGTGATCCTGGTCCACGGCGGTTCCAGGCGCCGCTTCGGCCATTTATCCGACATTATCACCGCCTCGGTCATCGCCGCCGACCCCCACGGTCAGATTAAATCAGGCCAAGTGGTCAAGGCCGTCATCGTCCGCACCAAAAAAGAGCTCGGCCGCCCCGACGGTTCCTACATCCGCTTCGACGACAACGCCGCCGTGGTTTTAGACAGCCTCAAAACCCGCGACCCCGTCGGCACTCGGATTTTCGGCCCCATCGCCCGCGAGGTCAAAACCGCCGGTTACAGTAAAATTGCCTCCTTGGCCCCCGAGGTGCTTTAAATATATGAAGTTAAAACCCGCCGACACCGTCAAAGTAGTTTTAGGCCGCGACCGCGGTAGAAGCGGCAAAGTCGAAGCGGTTTTACCGCGGATAAACTCGGTCATCGTCGCCGGCGTCAACCAAGTCAAAAAACACCAAAAAGCCCAGGGTCAAAACCGCCCCGGCGGCATCGTCGACATCTCAAAACCCTTAAATGTCGCCAAAGTTAAACTCATCTGCCCCCAGTGCCACCAGCCCACCCGCGTCGGCTTTCAGGGCGAGGGTAAAAAAAAGGTCAGAGTCTGTAAAAAATGCGGCAAACCGGTTGACAGTAAAACCAAATGAATCGTTTAAAACAAAAATACCAAGACGAAATCGTCCCCGCCCTCAAAAAGGAATGGAATTTCGCGGCCGACCTGGCCGTCCCCCGGGTGACCAAAATAGTCATCAACTTAGGGATCAAAGAGGGGGCCGGCGACAAGGGCGTCGCCCAAAAGATCCAAAAGTATGTCAGTTTAATCGCCGGTCAACAGGCGGTGATCACCCGGGCCCACCAAGCCGAAGCCGGCTTTAACCTTAGAAAAGGGGACACCATCGGCGTCATGGCCACCCTTAGAGGTGAACGGATGTATGCCTTTTTGGATAAACTGGTCCACCTAGTTCTGCCCCAATTGCGCGACTTTCAGGGGGTAAGCCTTAACTCTTTTGACGGCCGGGGCAACTATTCCTTGGGGTTGGCCGAACAAATCGTTTTCCCCGAAGTCGATTATGATACAATCGACCAGATCCGGGGCTTACAGCTCACCATCGTGACCAACACCAACGATAACAAACAGGCCCACCGTCTGCTTGAGCTTTTAGGCATGCCCTTTGCCAAACCAGAATCAGATACTAAAACCTAAATTATGGCCAAAGTCAAATACTTTGTCAGAAGAACCAAAAAGCCAAAATTCTCGACTAGAGCCAGAAACCGCTGTCAGCTTTGCGGCCGGCCCCGCGGTTTCTTAAGGCAGTTTGGCATTTGCCGCCTCTGTTTTAGAAAATTAGCCCACAAGGGTGATCTGCCCGGCGTCACCAAGGCCAGCTGGTAACTATGCTATCAGACCCGATTGCCGATTTACTCACCAGATTAAGAAACGCCTCTCGCGTCAAACACAATCAGGTGGTGGTCCCTTACTCCAAATTGAAGCACGACCTAGTCAAGATTTTAGTCAAAGAGGCTTACTTAAAAGACGTTAGCGTCAGCGGCAAAAAACCCCAGGAAAAAATGCTCCAGGTTGGCCTCAAGCATCAAAAAGGCCGCCCGGCCATAACCGGCATAAAGCGCATCTCCAAGCCCGGCGTCCGCCGCTACGTCAAATATCAGGGGCTCTCCCGGCTTTTACTGGGGAGGGGGACAACCTTAATCTCCACTTCCAGGGGCTTAATGACCGCCCGCCAGGCCCAAAAAGCCAAACTCGGCGGAGAGATAATTTGCAAGATAAACTAACTATGTCTAGAGTCGGCAAAGCCCCCATCACCATCCCTGACCAAGTTACCGTCACCGTCGACGGCAGACGGGTCACGGTTAAGTCGGGGAGCGGTGAGCTTTCCCAGATAATCCCCCGTGAATTAAAGCTCGAGCAAAAAGGTGACCAGCTTTTTATCTCTCCGGTTAAAAACTCCCGTCAGGCCAGGGAGCTGCATGGTCTGACCCGGTCTCTAATCGCCAACGCCGTCAAAGGCGTCAGCGCGGGTTTCAGCAAGGTTTTACAGATTCTCGGCACCGGCTACCGGGTCGCCGCCAAAGACAACGGTTTAGAGCTAAAACTCGGCTTCTCCCACCCGATAATTTTTCCCGCCCCAGAGGGCATCAAGCTTGAGGCCAACGACAACAATCTCATCACCGTTTCCGGCGCCGACAAACAACTGGTGGGCGAAACCGCCGCCAAGATCCGTCGGCTGCGGCCTCCCGACGTCTATAAGGGTAAAGGCATCCGCTATCAGGGGGAGGAAGTTAAATTGAAGCCGGGTAAAGCCGCTAAAGCCGCCGAAGGCGGCGAAGGTTAAACTTATGCAACAAAGAAAGTTACGAGTCCGCGCCAAAATCCGCCGGGTAAACTTACCCCGGCTGTCGGTCTTTCGTTCGGGCAAACAAATCTACGCCCAGATTATCGAACCCAAAACCGGCAACATTTTAGCTTCTGCCTCAAGCTTGAAGCTTAAAAAAACTGCCGCTATCAAAAAGACCAAGCTGGCCGAATCAGTCGGGGAGGCCATCGCCGCTGCCGCCAAACCCAAAAAAATTATTAAAGTGGTTTTTGACCGCGGCGGCTTCCGCTACCACGGCCGGGTCAAAGCCCTGGCTGAAGCAGCCCGCAAAGGTGGTTTAAAATTCTAACTATGAGAGATTCAAGGTCCTATCCCCGCCGCCAAGAACCCAAAGAATTTGACGAAAAAGTCATCCAGGTCAGCCGCGTTTCCAAAAAGACCAAAGGCGGCAACCAAATCGGCTTTTCGGTGCTCATGGTCGTCGGCGACAAAAAAGGCCGCGTCGGCGTGGGCCTGGGCAAGGCTCCCGACGTCGTCGGCGGCATCAAAAAGGGTGTCCGGCGCGCCAAGAAAAACCTGATCACCGTTCCCCTTAAGAACGATACCATTCCCCACGACATCATATTCAAGTTCGGCGCCGCCAAAATCCTCCTCAAACCCGCTCCTCCCGGCAGCGGAGTCATCGCCGGAGGCCCGGTCAGGGCCGTCATGGAAGCCGCCGGCGTCAAAAACATTTCCAGCAAAGTTTTGGGTACCAGAAATCCGGCCTCAAACGTTTATGCTACCATTAAAGCATTAAAAAAATTAGAAAAAATTTAAGGAGACTCATGAAGCTTGAAAAGTTAACCAAAACCGTTACCAAAAGTAAAAAACGCCCCGGCCGCGGCTACGGCTCAGGCAAAGGCGGCCACACTTCAGGCCGCGGCGCCAAAGGCCAAAAGGCCCGAAGCAAAGTCAAAACTTATTTCGAAGGCACGGCCATGAGAAAAAGCCTCATCCGCCGCCTGCCCATGTTCCGCGGTAAGGGTAAGTTTAAGTCCTTTAAGACTGCTAGCGTCATCTTAAACCTTAAAGATCTTAAAGATTTCCCAAAAACCTCCGAGGTGACGCCGGAAAGCTTGGTCAAAGTCGGCCTTTTACCCCCAAGCGCGCAAAATTTACCCATCAAGCTTTTAGGCGACGGTGTTGCCCCCAAGGGTTTAAAAGTGGCCTTAGCCACCTCCAAGGCCGCGGCTAAAAAAATTACCGCCGCCGGAGGCAAAATTATCGAGAAGGTTAAATGACTAACCGTTTCTCTTCGATTTTAAACGCCGTTAAAACCCCCGAGCTTAGAAAAAAATTCCTCATTACCCTGGGGATTTTTGCCATTTTCCGCCTTATCGCCCACGTTCCCGCCCCCGGAGTCGACCTGGTGGCTTTAAACCAACTTTTTGCTTCAAATCAAATATTAGGACTACTGGATATCTTTTCCGGGGGCACCTTGGCCAACTTTTCCGTCATGGCCTTGGGGCTGGCCCCTTATATCAACGCCTCGATTGTCCTCCAGCTTCTGACCATGGTTTTCCCCAAGCTTGAGGCTTTACAAAAAGAAGGCGATCTGGGCCGGGAAAAAATCAACCAATACACCCGGCTTCTGACCGTGCCTTTGGCCGCCCTCCAATCAATCGGCATGGTGGTGTTACTCCGAAACCAGCAGGTACTAAACCCCACCAGCCCGGCTGACATCATCACCATCGTCACCACCATGGTGGCCGGCACCTGCTTACTGATGTGGCTGGGGGAGCTTCTCACCGAATACGGCCTCGGCAACGGCATCTCGCTGTTAATCTTTGCCGGCATCGTCAGCCGCCTGCCCATCTCATTGTTCCAGACCACCTCCATCATCCAAGCCGTCAGCTTGTCTCATTTGCTCGCCTTTTCCATCATGGGGCTGGCGGTCATCGCCGGCATCGTCTACGTCAACGAAGCCACCCGTCAAATCACCGTCCGCTACGCCCGCCGCATTTCTACCTCTTCCCAGGGCGGAACCAGCACCCATCTTCCCTTACGCGTCAACCAAGCCGGCGTCATTCCCATCATCTTTGCCGTTTCCTTGGTGGTCATGCCCAGCATCTTGGGCAGCTGGCTTCAGCAGGCTTCAAATCCTACCCTGGTCAGGCTTTCTGGGTTATTGGTCAACTGGTTTGACCCCAACCGCGCCCCCTACCACCTGATCTACTTTGGCCTGGTCGTTGCCTTTACTTACTTTTACACCGCCGTTACCTTCAACCCGGATAAAATTGCCGACGACATCAAAAAATACGGCGGCTTCATTCCCGGCATCCGCCCCGGCCGCCCCACCGCCGACTACCTTTCCTACGTCTTAAACCGGATCACCCTGGCCGGCGCTATCTTTTTAGGGTTAGTCGCCATCCTCCCTTCCATCGCCTCGTCGCTCACCGGCATCACCACTCTGACTCTCGGCGGTACCGGCATTTTAATCGTCGTCTCGGTAGTTTTAGAAGTCAGCAAAAGTCTAGAGTCGCAGCTGATTATGAGAAATTACGACAGCTTTCTATAATAAACCTATGTACATAATCTTTTACGGCCCCGAGGGTTCCGGCAAATCCACCCAGGCCAAGCTCCTGGCAGAAAAATTGAAACTGCCTTACCTTGGCTCCGGCGACTTGGTCCGCCACTACGCTGAAAAAGACCGCGGCGTCATGGGCCAAACCTGCCGTGAAGCCCTAAACTCCGGCCACTATGTCGCCGACTCGGAGATGTTCGTCCTCTGGAAGGCCCGCCTCAAAGACAAAGACGTCGCCGCCGGCTTCATCATCGACGGCTTTCCCCGAAACCACTCCCAAGCCCTGTTTCTGGCCGAAAAACTGGACAAATACGGCCATCACGTCAATTTCGTTTTCTACCTCAAAGTCTCCGAGGCCGAGTCGGTCAAACGCTTGTTAAACAGAGCCCGGGTCAGCCCCGACGGTACTCTCCACGACAGCCAGGAAAAGATCAGGCAGCGCCTCAACCTCTACCAAAAGCAGGAAGAAGAGGTCTTAAATTTCTACCGCCAAGAAGGTTTGTTAAAAGAGGTTAACGGCGAGCAGTCAGTCGAGGCCATCCACCAAGATATTTTGGGCCTGGTAAACGCCAAGTCATGACCCCAAGACCCGCCATCGTCGCCGTCGTCGGCATGCCCGGAGCCGGCAAATCGGCCGCCGCCGCTTTTTTTAAAAGCCTAGGCTACCCCGTGGTTCGTTTCGGCGCCGTCACCGACCAAGGCCTAAAAGAGCAAAACCTGCCCTTAACCGAGGCAAACGAAAAGGCCTTTCGCGAGGGATTGCGCCAGCGCTTGGGCATGGACGCCTACGCCCGGAAGGTAACCCCCCAGGTCAAAAAACTTTTAGCCGACCACCCCTTGGTGGTCTTAGACGGCCTTTATTCCTGGGAAGAATACCTCTATCTAAAACAGGCCTTTCCCGGCCTGATTTTGCTGGCCGTTTACGCCAAGCCGCCGGTCCGCTACGCCCGCTTGAGCTCTCGGGCCGTCAGGCCGCTTCAACCAGACCAAGCCCGCCTCCGCGACATGGCCGAACTGGAAAATTTAAACAAAGGCGGGCCGATTGCTCTTTCAGACTTTCTGGTGCAAAACAACTCGACTCTGGACCGTTTCCACGGCCAACTAAGAAGCATTTTAAATGAACTTAAAATTAGCCGTTAAAGTCAAGTCAATGGCGGAGGGCGGCAAGAAGTTAGCCGCCATCAAAAACCAACTGGTAAACTTTGCCGCCCCCGGAGTTGCCCTGTCCCAAATCGAAGCCTTGGCCCAAAAACTCATCAGCAATTCCGGCGGCCAGGCCTCTTTTGCCCTGGTCCCCGGCTACCGCTTTGCCACCTGCGTCAACCTCAATTCCGGCATTGTCCACGGCATCCCCTCCGCCACCAAAATAACCGAAGGCGACTTGGTTTCTATCGACGTCGGCCTCTACTACCAAGGCTTTCACACCGACACTTCAGTTAGCTTCACTGCCACCAGGCAAAAAAATCTCTACCCCGATAAGCTCAAATTCCTTGCCGTGGGCAAAAAAGCCTTAAAACTGGCTATCGCCCAAGCCGTCCCCGGCCACCGCGTCGGCCACATTTCCCAAGCGTTGGAGGATACCATCACTGCCGCCGGCTACTCTCCGGCCACCAACCTCACCGGCCACGGCGTGGGCCGTCAGCTCCACGAGGCTCCGGCCGTGCCCTGTTTTATCGACGGGCCGATCGAATTAAGCCCCAAATTAACTGTCGGCATGACCCTGGCGATCGAGGCCATCTACATGGCCGGCACCCCCGACACCGTTACCGATGAGGCCGACCACTGGACTATTGCTACCGCCGATGGTAAACTAGCGGCTGTGTTTGAAGATACCGTCGCTATCACCACCACCGGCCCACAAATTTTGACAGAAATGGTATAATCAACAGACTAAATGGTTGACAGCGACGCTAACACAGTCGAAGGGGAGGTAATCGAGGCACTGCCCAACGCCACCTTCAGAGTCAAGCTTGAAAATTCAAACAAAGTCCTTCTTTGTCACCTGGCAGGCAAAATGAGAATGTACCGCATTAGAGTTCTTCCTGGTGACCAGGTTAAGGTCGAGCTGACCCCCTATGACGACACCAAGGGTCGCATCGTTTACAGAAACAAGTAAGGGCTCAAACCTCAAAGTTTTTAGTATTAAGTATTAAGTTATTTTATGAAAGTCCAAGCATCAGTCAAAAAAAGATGCCTCAAATGTAAAATCGTTCGCCGCAAGGGGAAGGTCTACGTCGTTTGCACCAACCCGCGGCATAAACAGAGACAAGGCTAAATATGCCCCGCATATCAGGTATTGACCTACCAGAGCAAAAAAGAACCGAAATCGCCTTAACCGCCATCTTTGGCATCGGCCGGGGCAACGTCGGCTCTATCTTAAAACTGGCCCACGTCGACCCCGACAAAAAAGCCCGCGACTTAACTCCCGACGAGATCAGCCGCTTGGCTAAGGCCTTAGACACCGTCTCCACCGAAGGCAACTTACGAAAGACCGTCCGCGACAACATCAAGCGTTTAAAGCAAATCGGCACCTACCGGGGCAAACGCCACTCGGCAAATCTTCCCGCCCGCGGCCAGAGAACCCGCCACAACGCCCGCACCAAAAGAGGTAAACGCATGACCGTCGGCGCCCTTAAAAAAGAAGAAGCCACCAAAGTTGAAGAGGCCAAAAAATAACCTATGACCCAAAAATCGTTGAACCAGGGCCGCATCTACATCACCGCCACCTTCAACAACACCATCATCACCGTTACCGACCCGGACGGCCAAGTCGCCCTCTGGGGTTCGACCGGTTCATCCGGCTTTAAAGGCGCCAGAAAATCCACTCCCTTTGCCGCCACCACCGCCATCGACGCCGTTTTAAAAAAAGCCAAAGACCAAGGGTTAACTTCTGCCCAAGTCTTCATCAAAGGCCCCGGCTCCGGCCGCGACGCCGCCTTGAGCGCTTTAAGAGCCAGCGGCATCAGAGTAATTGAGTTAGCCGACGTTTCTCCCATGCCCCACAACGGCTGCCGGCCCAAAAAGAGGCGGAGGGGTTAATTTATATGGCAAGAGCAAATACACCCAGAGCCAAAGTGGTCAGACTTTTCAACGAAAATATCTTCGGCAACCCCAAGTTCGACAAGATTTTGGCCAAAAAACCCCACCGCCCCGGCCACCACGGCCAGCGCTATATCAGAAAACGTTCCGACTACGCCCTCCAGCTAACCGAAAAACAAAAGTTAAGGGCCTACTACGGCGTCCTCGAACGCCAGTTCCGCCGCTACTACAACCGGGCCAGAAAGTTAAAGGCCGCCACCGGCGCCAAATTGTTAGAAATTCTTGAATCCCGTCTCGACAACATTATCTACCGGGCTGGGCTCGCCCCCACCCGCGCCGCCGCCAGACAATTGGTCGGCCACGGCCACGTCTTAGTCGACGGCAAAAAAATCGACGTCCCCTCTTACGAAGTCAAACCGGGAGCCGTAGTCAGCTTGACCGACAAAGGCCAAAAAGTTCCCCACGTCGCCGAACTTCTTAGCGACAAGGATTTTTCACCCCCCAAATGGATTAAACGTAAGGCCGCCGTGGCCAAAGTGGAGCGCTTGCCCCAGCGCGAAGAAGTCGACGCCAACATTCAAGAACAACAAATAGTGGAGTTTTACTCCAGGTAAGGAGTTACATGTTAAAAGTAAACTTTAAAACCACTGCCCGGGCCGTCAGTCGCGATTTCGGCCGCTTCGAGCTTTCGCCGCTCGAGCCCGGCTACGGCTTGACTCTCGGCAACGCCATTCGGCGGGTGCTCTTAACCAGCCTTCCCGGCGCCGCCGTCACCAAGGTATCAATCGAGGGCGTCAGCCACCAATTTACCACGCTTTCCGGCATGCGCCAGGACGTGGTCGAATTCTTGTTAAACTTAAAGCAGGTTCGCTTTAAGTTTACGGGCGACAAACCGGTCGAGGCGGAAATCACCGCCACCGGCCCGGGCAAAATCAAAGCCGGCGACATCAAGGCCCCGGCCAAGGTCAAAGTGGTCAACGCCGACCTGGTTTTAGCCGATCTTTCTGACAAAAAAGCCAAACTCGAGGCTAAGCTCACCATCAGCCCCGGCTACGGCTACCAATCGAGCAAAGACCGCCAGCCGGAAAAGTTAGGCGAGATAGTCTTAGACGCCACCTTTTCTCCGGTTTTGCGCGTCAAGTACCACGTCGACACCGCCCGCGTCGGCAGGCGCACCGACCTGGACAAGCTGGTGCTGGAGATTACCACCGACGGCTCCATCAAGCCCGCCGAGGCGCTAAGCCACGCCGCCCGGATCTTGATCGCCTCCTTTACCCAAATAGTCGAGCCGACTTTCGAGAAAGCCAAGGCGGAAGAGGTGGTCAAAGAGGACGACGACGAGGCTCTCAAGCTCTCGGTCGAGGAGCTAGACTTACCCACGCGTATCGCCAACGCCCTAAGAAAAGGCGGCTACGCCACGGTCAAGGACTTTGCCGGCGTCAGCGTCGCCGACATCGCCAAAGTCAAAAACCTCGGCGGTAAGTCGGTCGACATCATCATTAAAAAATTAAAAGCCAAAGGCATAAAGGTCAAAGGTTAATGAGGCATCGTAAAAAAGGCCTCAAGCTCGGCCGCAACACCAAAAAGCGCCAAGCCCTGTTCAAAGGGTTGGCCCGGTCGTTGATCCTCAAAGAAGCGATTTTGACCACCGAGGCCAAAGCCAAGGCGGTCAAGGGCCTGGTCGATAAATTAATTTCCCGGGCCCAAAAAGGCTCGCTTTCGTCCCGGCGGCAGCTGTTGGCTTTCTTGCCGGACAAGACGGCAGTCCACAAGCTTTTTGACGACATCGCCCCCCGCACCAAAAAGCGCCTCTCCGGCTTTACCCGGCTGATTCGCGTCGGCAGGCGGGTTGGAGACAACGCCATGATGGCCCGCCTCGAGCTGGTAGACAAGGCTCCGCCTAAAGCCAAGACCAAAGGTCGGACCTTAAAGGGGAAGACCGCGAAGCGGTCTGGGCAACCCGAACGCAGTGAGGGAAGGTCCGACCTTAAAGTAAAATCTGCGACTCCCCAAGCCCCGGAGGAGAAGACCGAGCGCCGCGGCCTTTTCGCCCGCTACCTTAAAAAAGCCGGCCGTCAAAAACACTAATGAAGACTTACTCCACCAAACCAAAAGACATTACCAGAGCCTGGCATCTTCTCGACGCCAAAGGCCAGATCTTGGGCCGCTTTGCCACCAAAGTCGCCCAGCTTCTCATGGGTAAATCCAAGCCCTACTTTACCTCTTACCTTGACTGCGGCGACTACGTGGTGGTGATAAATTCCGACCAAATCGAAGTCACCGGCAAAAAGTCCACCCAAAAAACCTACTACCATCACTCAAATTACCCCGGCGGCTTAAAGTCAATCACTTTCGCCAAACAGCTTGCCAAAGACTCCAGAAAAATCATCGAAATGGCGGTCAAAAGAATGTTGCCCCAAAACAAACTTCGTGACCCCAGACTGCGCCGCCTCAAAGTTTTCCCAGACGCCACCCACCCCCACCAAAGTCAGCTAAAGCCCCATGCCAAAAAAGACTAAAAAGAGCAACTTCATCTTTGCCGTCGGCCGCAGAAAACGGGCCATCGCCCGGGTCAGGTTGTTCAGAAAGCCAGGGGAGATTACCGTCAACGACAAGCCCATCGGGGACTATTTTCCCGGCCAGCTGGCTAAAAAACTTTATCTCAAGCCCTTTGAGGCCGTCGGCGTCATCGACCGCTACTCGGCATCCGTCAAGGTAGTCGGTTCCGGCCCTTCGGGCCAATTGGTTGCCGTCACCCACGGTCTATCGCGGGCTCTCGTCAAAGCCAATGAGGATAAATTCAAACCCCTGTTAAAAAAGTACGACCTTTTAACCCGCGACCCCAGAAAAAGGCAGCGCCGCCAAGCCGGCAAGGGCGGTAAATCCCGTCGCCAGAAACAATCTCCCAAGCGCTAATCCTTCCTAATCTCTAACACTCCCGGAGTGTTTTTCTCAAGACAGATAAAGAAAAACCACCCCATCCGCCCTCACCCCCAAGCTCCTCGTGCTAAAATTTCTCTATGGACAAAGAAGCCTTCCTGGTTAAAGCCTTTACCAAAGACCCCAATCAAGGCAACCCCGCTGGCGTTATCCTGGAAGCAGGCGACTTAAGCGACAAGCAAATGTTGCAGATAGCCAGCAAGCTCGGCTTTTCCGAGTCGGCGTTTGTTCAGGCGCTGCCGCAAAAGTCTACTTTTAGGGTTAGGTTCTTCACTTCCAAAACAGAAGTGCCCCTTTGTGGCCACGCCACCATCGCCGCTTTCCACATTCTTGTCCAAGAAATCCAAATCAACCTTGCCGGCCAAAAAGAAGTTAAAGCCAACCAAGTCACCCAAGCAGGAACCCTGGCAGTTTTTTGCCGCCAGGACGGCATGATGGTCATGGAACAATCTGCTCCCAAGTTTTACCGTCCCGAACCGGACAAAGAGGTGATCGCTAAATTGCTCAATCTAAACGCAAACCACTTGTTAAACTACCCTCTCCAAAGCGTCTCCACCGGCGGCGTGGCTAAACTAATGATCCCCGTCGATTCACTGATAAGCCTCAAAAGTATTAAGCCAGATTTAGCCGGCATCAAAAACTACCGCGCTCACGGAGATTGTCGGGGGTTTTACCCCTTCACCAGCCAAACCATGGAGGCGGGCAGCGATTTTCACGCCCGCCAGTTTAATCCCCTAATCGGCATCGACGAAGACCCGATTACCGGCATTGCCGCCGACGCCTTGGGCTGCTACGTCCAAAAATACGGCCTAACCGATAAAGATCAGCTGGTTATCGAGCAGGGCTATATCTTAGGCAAAGGCGGCAAAATGTACGTTAACCTACGCGGTGGCGTCAAAGTCGGCGGTTACGCCGTCACTTTTGGCAAAAGAAAAATTCCCGTTTCCTAGGTAAAATAAGGCTATGCCAGAAAATGAGTCGGAACCCAAAATAATTTCTCTTGATCCCAACAGCCTTTATACCCAAGAGACTAGAGTCTATAGAAGCGGAATTAAAAAGGTAAATTTAAAAGACCCGATTAAATTTGGCAAAGACGCCAAGGGTAGGCCCTACGTCACAGACGGCAATCATAAATCAAGAAAAGCATGGGAGCAGGGCGTTCCGGTATTAGGCCAACAAGTAGCTACAGCTAAGTTTGATGTTACTCAAGACGCAGACTTTAGGCATATTAGCCAGCTTCGAGTTTTAGAATCCTAGCCCCTCACCCCATTCACTTTCGCCGCCAGCCCGATTTCGATCACCCCCGCCTAAACAGCGGAGTACTCCAAAGTCAAAAGAATCTTTTCAACGATTTCTTTGTAGCCTTGGCCGGTGGGGTCGTTAGTGCCGTCAATTATTTCCATATATCCTTGCCCAGGCCATTCTAGGAAAATATACCGGAAAACCCCCAAGCCCTGGCTGGTATAAGTAAAGCCATCATAATTATTTAAGCTCATCGGCGTCTTAGCCGTAATGATTTCGCCCACCACTTGAGACTCTTGAACGCTATTGTCAACCACAGCTTCTAGGGTTTGTCCATTTAGGGGATTAAATTTAAATAACAGGTTGATGCCGTCATAAAACTCGGTGTCTTTTTCTTGGGTGGGCCCCCAGACAGATACTTGAATGTAGTTGTCTGGCGTTTGTCCCACGCTGACATTTTTTGGATGTTTAATGGTAAAGAGATCTGTCCTGCTGCCAAAGTCTAACCAATCGGAAAATTCATCTACTTGAGCGGTTTGAGCGGTTGGGGTCGGTTGGAGCTGAACTTCTTTAGGTTGAAGTTGTGAAGGCTGCGGTTTTGACCTTAACTGATAATTTTGCCAGGCAAAATATCCCGCCGCACCCAAAGCACCCAGAAGAAGCAAGATGAAAAACCCACTGACTTTTTTCATCAACCTAGTCTACCATAATCGTTAAAACTTACCACCCCACCCACCCTCGCCGTTTTGCTATTATAATTTAGGCATATGCCCGAAAACCCCACCGGAGTGATCGAATCAGGTTTTAAACAAAAAGGTGCGGAGCAGCCCATTTCTCCAGACGAAAGATTAAATCAAAGCGTCAAAGACATGGCCACCTTTTTAGGCATTTCCGCAGCAAGCCTGGAGCACCTTTCCGCCAATTTGCCCCTCCGCTTATCCAACCAGCGCCCTCCAATGGCAATAGGCTCATTCCGGGCGACTAAGGAAGGAGATAAAAGTGTCGGTGAAATTTCTTTTGAGAGCGATGAGGTGTTATCCTCTGACGCCTTAATTCATCGCCGCACCCGAGACGAAGAAGCGACTCATTACTTACACTCGGCCTCCAATCCTGGACTAGTCCGCAAGCTCGTTGAGCAAGAAGAAAATGAAAAACAGCAAGAAGAAGATCACGCCAGAAACATCGATGAAAGCACGACAGTTTTGGAAAAGACGGTTGCCTACGCCAGCAATAACCTGAGCCTTTTTGCCGCCAGAACCAACTTAACTTTACCTGAAACCCCAACCACAGAAGAGGACATTATGGCGGCAGTAAAGTATTCCCTGGGAGAATTGGATCAATGGGGGGAATGGGAACAGACTAGACTTTCAGTCGGGCAAATGGCCAGAATCAACACTGCTATCAACCAGCTAGACCCCTCTCAAACTGACGAAATGTTTACTTATTATGATTTTGCCGACTACGAAGTTGATTTAAAAGCTTCGCGCTCGGCCTTTAAGCAGGGTGATCAACGTAGGCAAAAAGATGCAGCCGAGCGCATGCGGGGAACGAGCGGTTATTTAGCCAGTCGTTTAAGAGAAAAAATTAAAACAATGGAGCCGAAAACAGTAGCCAAAGCCTACGAAATGGCCTTAGTGGATCTAGACAGAGTAGGTTACCGGCAGCAAAAATTAGAAAAAGACATTAAAAACATGAGCCTTTCCCAAACACAAGCTTCTTTATCGACTTTTTTAGAGCAGGAATGCAGTTATCATGAGTTGATTATTATTGCCTATTTAACCAGCAAGTGGATAGAGCATAGAGTTTTATTAGATAAACAAGGGGATGCCGCCAAAGATAGTGTTAGACAGTCCTTGATTGAGGATTTGAAACAACCCCTAGATCGACCAGAATCGCGGGCCCATTGGGCTTTATTGGATTTAATGCATCAAAGCCAGCGTGCGGCCACGGCACAAGGTTTGTTGGAAAAACGACTGCTTTTTTTTCTGGGCGATCTGCCTGCCGACGAAACTGCCAGAGCCAGGCTTCTGGCCAATCCGATTTTTGTCAAACAATACGAGGAGGCAGTGTTAAAATCGCTTCAAGATCCCAACATGGACATGCTTGGGGGTAATGACTTCAATCCTCAGGCATTTGCGGCCGATCAACCAACCTCTCGGCAGGCCACCCGAAAAGCTTTAAGTCAATCTATCCAAAACTCGGAAGTAGCCGCTTTCATAGCAGACCTTGATAGCGAGACGGAGCACAAACGGCGCATGGGTTTCATGCCCGACGTGTTAGAGGTAGACTCAGCCAGACATATAGATAGAATTTTAGCTGATAAAGGCTATGCGCTTGGTCAGATACCGGAAGCATCAGACTGGCAAGACGCCAACTTGCAGGCCTTTGCCGAAAGCACAGAATATTTAAGGAAAAAACAAGAATTAGCGTTGCAACGTCATGAAAACGATCTTATTTCAGAACCAATTGCCAAGGTGATTGTGGCTCAGAAAAATAACCAAGCTCTGGAAGACATAGAATTTCCGGAAAATATGGGGTTTGGCTATACGTCTCTTTTACGCACCCAAGATGCCAGAGGCTGGCTCAAGGATTTATGGGAGTTTGTCGCTCATACCAGAAGCACCTCAGGAGGGACGAATAGAATGCTTGAATTTTTTAAAGCCAAAGATATAAAACAGCAACAGGCGATTGTCGGGGTGTGAAGCCTGTATAATGTAACCAATGAAAATTGCCATTTTATCTGACATTCACGACCACATTGGTAATCTGGAAAAAATTGCCCAACAAATAAAAGCTAAGGTGGAAGCCATTATCTTTTTAGGGGATATGTGCGCTCCTTTTACAGCCGGGGCGATGGGGCAAATTGGCCTGCCGATTTACGCTTGCTTGGGCAATGTCGACGAAGACCACATTGCCATGTTACAAAGAGGGGGTGATAATTTTACCTGGACTCCTTTAACCAAAGAGTTTGGCGAGGTCGAACTCGATAAAAAGAAGATTGCTTTCTGTCACTATCCTAAATTGGGAGAGCTTTTGGCCAAAACCGGCGACTACGATGCCGTTTTCTTTGGTCACACCCACCAGGTAGTCAACAAAAAAATTGGCCAATCTTTACTGGTCAACCCTGGTGCTGTTTGTGGCATCGTGCCGGGCAAAGGTTACGTTCGCGCCACTTACGCTATCTACGACACCAAAACCAACTCCGCCCAAATTGTTGAAATTACCTAAACTATCACGCACCCGGTGTGTGAAGCCTGAATTAAGCTAGGGTGTCCATAAATATTTTTTTAAGCTCACGCGATTGTTGGTGACGGTAACGCCTTCGGCGCGTAACAACTTAGCGTGGGTGGCGATTTTGCCGGGAGCGCCAAAGTTTTTGGCGAGCCTACCGGTTGAAGACACCACCCGGTGGCAGGGGACTTTGGGGGCGTAAGGATTAACGTGGAGGATATTGCCGATCGGCCGGGCACTGCCGACGCCAAGTTTTTTGGCGATAGCGCCATAAGTGGTCACTTTGCCTTTAGGGATGCGGCTGGTCAGTTTATAAACTCTATCCTTCAAAGTCATGAGCCAGTTTATCAATTTTGGCCGCCAGGATAAAGTCATTAGCGTGAAGCCCGTTAATTTTATGGGTGAATAAAACTAACTTGACCTTGTTCCAGTTAGTTAAGTGAATATTCGGGTGGTGGTCCTCACCTTCAGCAATCGCCCCCACCTGGTTGACAAACTCCAAAGCCGCCGCAAAGTTTTTGAAAGTGAACCGCCGCACAATCTTGGCCCCCTCACCGTCCTTTGCCCCAGGTAGCTCCACGTGTTTCACCCGCCAGCCCGGATTTACCTTTTTAATATACTCTTTAATCAAACTCCGCTTCATCGGCGGCACGCCGCCGCGGCAAGGGACGCATTTTTGTTGACTAAGCTTCATCGTCACCATTTTACTCCATCTGGGCGGCGATTTTATCCAAAGCCTGGTTAACGGCCTTGACCGCGTCATATTCTACCACCTTGGTGCTAAGCTCCGCCCGGTTGGGCAGTTTCACTCCGATTATTACCTCATAGCGGCTGACTTTACCGGCGCGGTTAAGTTTTTGTTTGACCGTCACGCGGTAGGTCAGGATTTTCCCCCGCCGGGAAAGTTTTCTAAAGCTTTTTCTTACCTTGCGTTTCAAAGTTTCCCGATAGCGGAACCCATCCGGCAAATTAAAGCTCAAGGGGTTCTTACTGCCTTGTTCTCTTTCCGCCAGCCTGTTTAAGATGTCGTGGACCGACACCAGCCCCACCGGTTGGTACTTGTTGTTGACTAAGACTACGCTGCCGATAGTCCGGGTCAAAATCAGCTCGATGGCTTGTTTGATATCTTTATCCCGCCCCAAAGTCGCCACCGCCCGTTTTATGTACGGTCTGACTTGTCTATCCGCCAAACCGTCTTTGCTCCCTGCCCGCGACCAAGATTTCTGCGAGTTTTGCGGCTCGGCCAAAGCCAACCTTAAATCATACCGGGTCAAAATGCCGATCAATTTCCCCGAAGGGGCCGTCACCATCAAACGGCTGACTCCGCCCGGCTTCATTAAAGTCCGGGCCCGCCCCAAAGCCTCGTCTTCCTTAATCGAAATCATCGCTTTTGGTTTCATCAAATCGCCAAACTCGCCGATCAAGCCGTTATCTTTAAGCCAGCGCAAAATCCGCCGGTACGACACGATCCCTAAAAGATTGTCCTCCAAGTCAACCACCGGCAAATAGTAAACCTTGGACTCGACCATGAGACGGGCGATCTTGGCCACCGGCGTGTCAGGGGATAGTTTCGGCGGGCGAAACAAACAGTTTTTGAGTTTACTCTCACCGGGAAAGTTTGACCGGTACAAGACGTGATAAGGGCTGATCAGCCCCAGGAGTTTCTTGCCTTCAGTCACAAACACCGCCCCGTGGCTGGAATTAAGTTTTGCTAGTGCCGACGCCAAGCTGTCGTTAGGCTCTCCGGTCAATATCCCTTCGGTCTTTAAAAAATCCTTAGCCAAAATGCTCATGAGCTTTTTCTATTATAGCAGCTCGCTTTCAAAAGCCGCTTTGCCGTGCTCCAAAACATACACCTCCCGGCCGATCTCGTCCACCCCCACCATCTCGGCTTTACCTTCAGTTACCGCCTCCATTTCGCGGCAGGCCGGGCAGCCGCCGTGGGGGCAGACAAAGCGATTAAGTTTTTTAGCCAGACTAATTTCCTTGGCTACCTTTAAGACGTCTTGTTCGGCTTTTTCTTTCACCGGCATTTTTTGCTCTTCCGGAGCGTTACTCTGTTCAATATACCAATAACTTACTTTTTTCACCGGCCGCTCTTGCAGGTTTTCGGCCAGAAGCAAGTAGATCGGCAGCTGGAGCGAGCCGTCTTTCTGTTTTGTCTTACCCGTCTTAAAGTCGATGATGTGCACTGCTTCCTTGTCCGCCAAATATTCCAGCCAGTCGATCCTGCCCACCAAAATGATCTCGTCAGCTTCCGACAGCCAAAAATACGGCGTCATCCCGCCCTCGGTTTTAATTTTTACCGCCAAATTTTTCAAAGGCCCCGGATGGTCGTTCACTCGCTTAAGCATGACCTTGGCCCGGTCCAAAAATCTTGCTTCCTGGTCACGATCAGAAAACCCACCCCGCTTGCCGGAAATTTTCTTCCAGGCTTGTTCCAGCCTGGTAACCAACGGCGTGTCAAAGCGTTTATCCACCGCTAAGGTCGACAAGCCCTCGATCACCTCGTGCACCGCCTGGCCCAAAGCCAAAGGCGGGGCCATCAGGCTGATTTTCCTACCCGTCTTGGGGTTTTTATAGACGTTTTTAAAGTAGTAGGCCCGAGGGCAGCGCAACCAGTCCGAAATCGATGAATACGACACCCAGGTGGCGTTATACTTATCTTTCATTTTTCCTTCCCCTCATGGGCCAAAGACCCATCAGCCTTTGGCTGAAAATCCAAAGCCGCCGAGTTGATGCAGTACCTTAACCCCGTTTTTTCCTTGGGTCCGTCGTTGAATACATGTCCCAGGTGCCCGCCGCAATTGGCACAAGTGACTTCGGTTCGACTCATCCCCAAAGTATTGTCGTCTGTTAGCTTGACCGCCTTTTTATCCACCACGTCCCAAAAAGCCGGCCAGCCCGACTGCGAGTCATACTTGGTGTCCGAGTCAAACAGTTTCGCTCCGCAGCCGGCGCAAACATACATACCCTTGCCTTTGTGACGAACGTATTTCCCCGTAAACGGTGGTTCTGTTCCGCAACGCCTCAATACCTTAAACTGCTCGTCAGTTAATTTTTCCCCCCACTGGCGGTCGGATTTAACTACTTTTACCATCAGCGAATGGTCAGCTCAATTTTGGTGTTCAAGGCCTGGGCGATTCTTTGCAAAAGCGAAATCGTCGGCTGGGCGTTCATCCCCTCAAGCCGCGAAATTACCGCCTGGCCCGTTTTAGCCTTTTTTGCCAGTTCCGCTTGGGTCATTTTCTTTTTTAACCTAGCGCCAATAATTTGCCGCGCCAGCTGGTAATGAGGCTGGACTTTTTGATATTCACGCCTAAAGCCAGGATCTTTCATCCATTCAACTTTAAGTTCCTCAAAGGTTGTCAGCTTGCTAATATCTATTTTTTTCTTCATAAATATTCCTTAAGTCTACTTGCTAATAACTGTTTTGTTTCCTTAGTAATTTTCTGTGACTTTTTAAACATCGCGTGAATAACAATATGGTTAGCGGAGTATTTGAACAAAAACACTCTCATCTTGCCCGGGCGCAACTCCCATATTTTATTATCCACCTTTTTCAAATACTTTTGCCCTAGAGCAAAGCCGTACTCCTTAAAAAGATCTACGTATTCAGTCACCTTAGCCCGTTCTTGCTTAGAAATATTCTTAAGAAATTTTTTAACCCTTGGATCAAAAAGTACTTTCATATATTATGCCAAAATTATCATAATGTCAAGAGACAGTTTTGATATTATCTTGAATACGTTCCCGTCAGCATCACCTGTTCCAAAATATGCCCCTCCATCGCCGAAAGTAACCCCGCCTTGCCAGAAGTTTCAGGTAAGTCCAAAGCCGCATCCAAAGCAAAAAGTTTAAACTGGTACCGGTGCGTCCCTGACGGCGGGCACGGCCCGCCATAACCATTGGCGCCAAAGTCGTTTTTGCCCACCATCGCCCCCGAAGGCGTGGCGTTCTCGGCAATTTCTGCCGTGGCGCCCGAAGCATTCCACCACAGCCAATGCACCCAGTCTCCTGCCGGGGCGTCTGGGTCATCCACAATCATGGCTAAACTTTTAGCTTGCTCAGATACCTCACTAACTGTTAGCGGGGGAGAAACATTGTCCCCGTCACAGGTATATTGAGCCGGAATCGCTTGGCCTTCCTCAAAAGCGCTGCTTACTAGCTTCATGTCTACTACCTCCTTAGTCGTCTCTTCGCTCGGGCTGGGAGAGTCCTCTTGCCTATATCTTAACACCCCCAAACCCACCGCCACAATCAAAAGAATTAATATCAGGCCTTTAGCGCGCATAGTTTTATTATATCTCATGTTATACTTACCCTAACCCTATAACTCTAAATCTCTATGGCTGAAGCAAAAACCGAGACAGGCAGACCTAAACCCCAGTTTTTTCCGGACTATACCATCTTTCATCGCCTTGTCGGCGGTGAACTGATTGAAAGCTTAAGGATAAAAAGGGGCGTTCCCTTGCCAAGAAGGATCGAAATCCTCTCCACCGTTTTAAAAATTCCCCCGGAAAGAATAGACAGAGTTACCCGCCACATAGCCGGATTTTTAGACGAAGGCATGGCCGTCTTTACCGACGAATACCTCAGAGCCCACGAAAATGAAAAAGTCATCGAAGCCTTTAAGGGTCAGCTAAGCGACCTAGGCATCACCTCCGTTCATGCCGAGAAGCTGATTCAAAGCCAAGTTTATGATTTGGCCGCAGATAAAAATCCTGTCATTCAGAGACAAAATCGCGAAAACCTCTTTGGTAAATTAAACACCCACATTCACTTTCCGGAAGCCGCCTAAGTTTCAAAAAGGAATATCCTGCTGCTTGACCTCGTCTTCTTCGTGGGTCTCTTCCTCACCTTTATGCCGGTATTGGCACCACTTACAGCCCGTCCCTTCTTCAGGCGCCGGCCCGTCAAGCAAAGCGTTAACCTCTCTGGCAAAAGCCAAAAAGCCTGCCTCATCCAGGGGAATTTCCAGCCAGCTTGGGGGGAAGTTGACTCTAGCCGCGCCATTTTCAAAAGCCACCGCGTCAGGGTAGAAGATGAGTAATCCCATCCGGGCGATTTTAACTCCCACTCCGCTTTTAGGGTTTTCCAAAGCAAACTTGTAGGCCGAGAGCTGGGTTTTGTATTTGTCAATCTTATCCTCATGCGGCTGGCTGATCTTAAGGTCAACTAAAAAGTTGCCCCCGTCGGCAGCTTGAGCCAGCAAATCATACTTACCTTTGATGTAAACGCCGGTCTCCGGCACGAGCTTAGACTCCACCCACCCCTCTTGGGTTTTCACCACCGCCTGGGGCAGGTCGGCTGATAAACTTTGCAAGTTTTTGCCGATCAAAGTCCCCTGGATCCTGGTGTTAATCGCCGAAAACACCCCCGGCATGGGCATGCTTGGTTGGTAAATGCCCTTTTTGACTTTAAGCCAGTAACACAGCTTGCACTCCTCATAAAGGTAAGCAAAGTCAGATGGCGAGAGCTTATACATAAAAAACCTACCTTTTAATTCTTGCCGCCCAGTTAAATTGGTTAAAATACCTCTGCCACTCCTCATCACTGCTTCTATAAAGCGGATTATCAAAATACCAATCGACCAGCATTTCTTTGGCCCGGCAGATTTCCTTAAGCCCAGCTTTGTTTTTGGGGTCGTTAATGGTCAAACCCAAAAGCTCCAAAGCCCGCCAAAAAGCCATTTGGGCGTACTTTTTATCTTTTTTCTTCCACTTAATCGTTCTTGACACCTCACTGCCCACGTTGGCCATCTGTTCCATCAAAGTCAATTTCCTCCACTTACCCTTGGCCAAATCCCGATGTTGATATTTCATTTCTCTACCAACCGGTTAACAATTTTGACAATCCTGGCTCGGATTTTTTTGTCATCTACCCCGCGGCTCAAATTATTCTGCCCCGGTTTCAAATTAATCATCGAGTCAAACTCGACAAAATCATCATCGCCATACTTTTCCGGATAAAGGTTAATGCCCCACAAATCTTGCTGCTTCGAGCCGCGGTCCAAAAGCAGCCTCTCCTGGTCAGCGTGAAGCTCCCCGTCCACCGCCATAATTTCTTTAGCTGTATCCACCACTGCCTTGACTAAATTACCAAACCGGTCCTTAGCCATCTGCTTTAGCTTCTCAAGAGAAATTTTATTATCCACTACCAACATTGCCCCAATTATATACCAAACTTAGGCTCTATCTTCCTGGTCGCTTCCCGATAGCTTAGTCCCGACATCTTACTCTTGTTTTTCTTGGTGAAGGCCAAAACCGCCTTTGGGTCTTTCTCGCCCATCTCCCGCAAAGCCCAACCGATGGCCTTTCTGATAAAAAACTTGGCTCGTTTGTTCATCAGCCTATCTTGGTAAACTTTATCAATCCAAGCCTCGTCAAATTGGCTCTCGGCCAGTTTAAAAAATAGTTTTTTATCACCGCCGTTGCCATAGCGAAAAAACAAGTTTTGGGCCAAAAGTGCCGACCGCCGTACCCAGAAATCGTTGTCCTTAATCCATTTGGTCAGATATTTGTATGCCCGTTTATCTTTCTCTAAAATCCCCGGCATCAGCGGAATCATCAGGTAGTCAAGCAAAGCCCAGCCGCGCGACTCGCGCATCATTTTTTCAATCAAGGGCATATCAGCCAGGGTGAGTTTGTCTTTATGAATGTTAAGAACTCCCAAAGCCAAGCTTTTCTCCTCGTGCGACGGCTGGGCCCAGAAAAGCTTCGCCCAGGCCAAAGCCTGTTTCTTGTTTAATCTTGCCATCTCCTTCTGCCATTTCTTAAAAAACTTCCTCATCTGCCACACCGACACGCCGTAGTGCTTAAGGGTAGAGTAGAGGTATCTTTTCTCCTGCCTGGCTCGCTCGGCGTTGTAATTCTCTTTTAAAAACTTGCGGTACGTAGCCAGGAATTTTTGCGGGGTCATAAATTTAGTTTACTTCACAAAATATCTATGATATTATACTGCCACTATGGGAGGCGAGGTTAAAGTACCCACTCCTGCCCCTTACCTTGAACGTGCTCGAAACCACCTCGATCTAGCAGCTCAAGCCATTAGTGACCCCCGACGTTTAAATCTTGACCAGGTTGAGACAAAGCTTAAAGGTCTTAAAACTAAAGATGCCGGAATGTTCCTGGTTAATCTATTAAATCCTAATCTAAGCCTTATTCCTGTAGGCAGAAACAGCATCAGGCGCGAAGGTTTAATTTTTTCAATCATAAACGGCCCAGAACTCGGAGCCGCAACTAGAGATACTGAATCAACCATAGTCAAACTCTTCGGTGGCGGCTTTAACAACTCACAGGAAGTAATTACTAAAGCCCTATACAGGCTTTACCCCGATACCCCACAACCTGAGTATGTTAGAAACCCGATTCTAGATTATTTCAAAATTACTATGAGAAAACCAGGCCAGAAGCCCACAATAGTCGAAAAAGCGGGCCATAAACTTCAAAACGACGCTCCGGAAGTAGCCAGATACTTTGCCTCGGCAGAAATAATGTCCAGAGCCGTAGCCCACTTACTCCTACCCGACCTTATGCCCGAACCGACAGTTCTACTAGATCCAGACCATGAACCGGTTGGTTTTACTCTAAGCCACGACAAACTAGCGGTTAACGCGGTAGATAGCCAAGAAAGGGATGCTTTTTTTGATATGGATATTTTTGACTCTTACCCCATCAATAAATCGCTGCCTGTAGAAGTCAGACTAAATATATTAAAGCTCAGGGAATCTAACGTGATGGTCTACAACGAAACAGAGCAGGACATTAAAGAGCAAGTTTTACTTGACCGCTTAGGAAATTTTGTCAACTTCGCCCGCCTGGGCTACATGTTGCCGTAAATTGACTAAACTAAAAGAATCCTTAAGGCTCGGCGCCGACTACAATTTAGTCCAGGAAGTTCCCGCCAAAGCGGCCCAAACCTTCTTGGACTTTATCCTTTATTTGGAAGTCAAGTATCCGGATAGAAATTGGTTACCGGACAGAGTCAAATCTTGGCTTAGCCAACCTTTCGATCCTAGCCGCCCCCTCACTACCATTCTTGCCCAGGGCCCCAGTCAAGTTTTCGGTGCTCATATCGGAGAAGAAATTGTTGGTCAGGAATCACGCGGTTTTCATGGCCACTTTAGGATCGTAGATCCCGAATTTCAAAACCAGGGTATCGGTACAACTTTATTAGATGATCTAAAAAGCCAGTATGACTATATCGAGATAGACGTTCTTCATGGTATCGGCACCAAACCAGGGGATCCCGACTTAAACCAGTTTTACCTCAACCGCGGCTTCCGCCGCACCATGGATGATTCGAGTAGGATGGTGTGGAGGCGAAGTAAATCTTAGAACAATTAGGTCAATTAGAAATTTTCTCGGTTCTCCCTCAAAAACTTGCGATACTTTGCCAGAAATTTTTTATGGGTCATAGAAGAACCTTATAACCTAAAAAATTCTACTCATTAGTCCGTAGAGGATCGTGTTGTTGATATAAGGGTAGATAGGGTATTTTATCTAACTTCACGTATTTAAACATCCAATAGTTAGCCCTTCTCGCTTTTGCAGACAATTTATATTTTTGGATATTGCCTTTAGCAATGAATGGGTAAAAACGAATTTCTTGATTTAAGCCACCGTTTCTTGAACTCCACTTGAAGTTAACCATTAATTGAGGCATCAAGCATCCAGCCTTTAAAACTTTTTCAAGAATTCTCCATCCGGCGCCGAAAATTGAGGCTTTAGGCTTGCTATGCACTGTTTTCACTTGGGCTCGAAAAAGACACCTCGAACATTGCACGTCATACATCGGAAAACTTTCTGGTAGCAAGATTAGTTTACTTAAACAATTTGGACATTTTACTAAATCAACCACCTCTTGCTCTCCAGTTCTTCCTTTTTTCTTTTTATCACTCATTTATCAATTCTTTCTAATTATTACAATTAAATCTTCAATTTCCATAAGCAGGTCAGAAAGCGTAGTGTGTTTTCCATCAAAAGCCAAACCCGTGCCTTCAGTGTAGTCAGTCTGAGAACCCTCAGGTGTTGGTCTATAATGTAAATCTTTCAGCTGATGTAGTGTGTCAATATTTTTACTTTTTAAGTAGTTATTGAGCACCACTTTATATTTATCCAAGATATCTCTATTTACGTCGTTTCTAGGGAATAAAACTTCGTTTATAAACCTTAAAGTTTTTCCAACTTTTACTTCCAGTTTTTCCAGCAAAGCCTGTTTGGTCATAAACGCCTCTTTTTCTTTAGAATCTTATTGCAAGCCGGACAAGCATATCTTTGTAGGTCTAAATTTTTCTCTCCAACTCCATGCTCCGGGCAAATCTTCTCAAGTTTATAGAATAACCTAGTAAAATCAAATTCTATTTCTTGGGGCTCATAAACTCTTTCCATTTCCTTTAATAGTTCTTTAATATTCATAAGATCATTAGTTTTTACTGCCCTTGTCTATCATTTCTTCAACTTTCCTTTTAGCTTCTTCAAGTAACTCTTTTGATTTCTTCCTCGCCTCGTAACCCTTTTTGATAAACTTCCCAATTTCTTCTTGAACACCATTATCAATTTTTGGAACTGGAATGTTTTTTGTATCATAGGGGTAAATGTATTGCTGGGCCAATCCTTTTGAATTTCTACGTGTAAGAAGGTGTCCAATTTCAGAATTCAAGAAAACTAGTAGGTAAAACGGGTTGATAATGTCTTGTTTTGCCCGAACTAAAGTTAAAAAGCTTCCAATTGTAGCTTTTGTATTTGAATTATAGATGTTTGTCTTACCTATATAGGCTCCGACTGAATAAAGAAGAATATCGTTTTCCCTTAAAAGAAATTCTTTATTTTTATTTATAAAGTCATTAGTTGTATATAGTGCTTTTTTATCTTCCCAAAAATTATCTAAAGGAAAATAGTCTGAAAGATGTTTTTGAGTGATGATAAAAGTTTTATCAATTGAATCCGCGCGAGCATATGGAGGGTTTGAAGGATGGCCAATCAAAGTTGTTAAATTTTTTAAAAAGTCCCAACCCTTACTATATGATTTTATTGTTGAAACAATTTTTTCGTACTTTGGTTGAAAGTACTCGGCATCAACACGATTTTCCTTCTCAACTTCCGAATAACCTACCACCCAAGTCAAATCTTCCGGAACCTCAAAATCTTTCAATCCCAACTCCTCAAAAAGTAAGTCTTCTGCTTCCACATACCTAAATTTTGATTGCCCTAGCAAATCGTAAGATTTTTTAACTAAAGAGGCCACGGCGTCTTGCTTTTCTGTAGAAGGCAAGTAAATAGGTAAAGTTTTCAAGTCGACTATATTTAGCCCTGTCTGTACCTGACCTCTTGAGCATCTTAACAAAAGCCCCTGACCATATTTTGAGTTTAAATATGCTAATAAATAATACGCATTAATATTTCTGGATCTAAATGTAGTGCTTTTGCTACTGAATATGGCAGGTAAGTTAGAGCTGTCTATAACTGTTGCATTTCCCAAAGTCCCAACCACAGATATTAAAATATCATCTTCTTCAAGAGAGTACTTTTTAAGTCTTACAAAATCTTTTTCAGGTATGTAAACATTATCATCCGTCGATAAAAAGAAGGGTTTTACATCCTTACCCCTAACATATCTGTGTTGGCTGTTCTCATCGTAGTTTTCAACATTAAATTCCGAACCAAACGGACCTGTAATGAATTTACCATCTATTTCTTCCCACTTTATAAGTGTATCTGTTTGTAAAATATTCTTCTCTAATTCCAAATATTGTGGTTGAAAATATTCCGCATCCAGCCGATTCGGTCCTTCAAGTTGAGATTTTTGGATTATTGAAAAATCCATGGCAATTTTAATAAAGAGAGTTTAAATGTCTGTAAATTCCTTCAAATGTTTTTTTTGTGCTCTTTTCCAAATTGTCTTGAACCTTTCTCCTTAAAGGTTGTGAGAGAAATATGGTAGCCAAAATTTGGTCAAAAGACCCCTTCGTTGGAGGTTTGACCAAGGACACTCCAGCCAAAGTAGCAAGTTTCATTTTATCTCGGACAGAAAAAAGGTCTTCCACTTCAAAATTCTGTTTTGCCAATTTGGCAATATCACCTAAAGTTAAGATTTTATCTTTGAAAATTTTAAAATTACCAGAGTACCTTTCAGCTTGTTCCACCCCCTCTTCATCTCTATCGAGCAACACCAAAAACTTTGAACCCCAGGCTATACTCAGAGATATGAGAGGTGAAAGACTAGAAGCACCTTCTCCCGGAATAATGGAGAAACCCAGCTTTTTACCAAGTAAATCTTCAAAAGCTATGGAGTAAGCAATGTAGTCATATATTCCTTCACAGATTAATGTTTTTTCCCATGGAATTTCTAGCGAAAAAGGTTGTACTTTAATTGCATCCAGTAGTGGCTGGAAGTAAGAAGTCTTAACACTGCGTCCTTGTAAATACTGGCTATACTTAGTAGCTTTGATCACGCCTCCAGAAGTTTCAGTGATATAGGTGCTTGAAAGGTTAGTTGTATCAATAAGATACTGGTTGTGAGTTGTGTATATAACATTAGAGTCGCTAGCCAGAGTTTTAAAATCCTCTCTCATATTTGTCTGAGCCGATGAGTGCAAGTTGGAACCAGGCTCATCTATTAGGTATAAAGTCTTTCCAGTTTGTGCTCTCAGTTTACGTTTCCTAAACTCAGTTTTTAAAAGAAAAGTGAAATACCACAAGGCCCCCTTACTTCTTTCATCAACAGAAAAAACTGTTGCCCTATCAGCCCCTACTATTTGAAAGGTAAAAAGCTGTTCTGTCTTTAGATAAATAAGGTCTGCCTGATGAATAGTTTTTACGCCTTTTAATTTATTCCAGCGCTGAGTGAATTGTTTATTTAATTTGTTGTTTACCCTTCTTTCTAAGGTTTTTCTAGCAACATCATCTTTGATTGCCTCAAAGGCTGATATCGACAGCTTTGGGTCCGCATGATAGAAAAGACCTTCCAGTGTATTGACCCAATCTAAATCATAATACTGTGCGCCTGGAACAGGACTAATAAATTCTGGTATCTGGTCTTTGAAATCTTCAAAATACTGAACTGATGGGGAGATTTTTAGAATAGACTTGCAAACTGCATCCTCATTAATTTCACCTTTTAAGAGGCTTAAGAATTTTTTACCGTTATCCAAAAGTTCATAGACAACTTGATTAAACTCTGCATCTTGATAAACAAATTTTCTGCATATCTTTATCACACCTACTATCTTAAGGAGCTCTTGAAATTCTCTTTCTCGATCCTTGTCTAAAAAACCATCTGTTAAAAGCGTTTCTTTGATCCTCTTTTGGTCGTTTTTCTCCATTTGTATCTCGGCTGTTATTTTGGCCTCGCTAACACCCGTAATCTCTCTTTTATTTCTTATCTGCTTATACCGTTTTAGTTTCAGATTCTCATCGGTAGGGTCATTTGTATGATCAAATGACTCTATAGCCAGTAGAACACTCGTCTTTCCAGACTCGTTTATTCCTAGTAGCAAGACAAGACCATCGTCTGTCAATTCTATGGTTGCTTTTTTGATGGCTTTATAATTTTGAATTAGAAATTTTTTGTATCTCATGTCGAAAAACTAAAACCCTCCTTTTTAGCAAACTCGATAAACTTATCCGCAATTTCGTCTAGGTCGTGATCCAGGACCTTGCGACCATTAACGTCGTAGGAAAAGTTGCCTTTATCGTCTTTTTTATAAACATAGTCGCCGGAGTTGTCCTTGCCGGGTTTTTTGGAAACCGCCATAAAAATAGGGTAGTCTTTGAGGTGTTTTTTGTCCTCGGGCCACTTTTGCAAAAATAGCACGGACGTTTTCGTGCCCGCGTGAGGTTTAAAAGTGTTGACGTGAAGCCCGACCACCGCCAAAATTATGGCCTTATCAAACAGCCACTGGCGAATGTAGGCCATATTGGTATTGTTAAGCACCCCTTGGGGTAAAACTATCGCTAGTCTGCCCCCAGGGCGGACAGCGTCTAGCGATCGCTCGATAAATAGGATATGCCGATCGACATTGTTTTTTAGCTTACCGTCGCTTTTAGCCAATTCGTATTGTCTTAAAAGTCCGGCGTCGCCCTTATTCTCTCCGGCAAACGGTGGGTTTGTCAGCAGGATGTCGAAATCCAAATGCCTAAAGCTTTTTTGATTTTCCTTGTCATCAGCGGGATTATCAAATTTGTGTAGCAGTTTTTTAAACTCTACTCTGGCTTCTTCGGCTTCATAGCCGGTCCAGTCACGACTGTCAAGCGAGTTGCGTTTGAAAATATGGTGCTTGCCGTCTCCGGCAATTAGCATCAGCGCTTGGGAAATCCGGCGCATGTTATCGTCAAAGTCAATGCCGTATAAATATTTGGCGGCGTACTCTTTTTTAGCCGCTTCGGTCGGTAATTCTTCCCAGGCATGATACATGGTGTGAAGCAGAAACCCTCCCGAGCCACAGGCAGGATCAATCACATATTCGCTTGTTTTGGGGTTCACAATCTTGATACACATCTTAATTACGTGGCGGGGGGTGAAATACTGCCCTTTTTTACCCTTGGAAACCTCGGTAATTAAGTACTCAAAAGCGCTATCGATAATCTCCAGTTCTCCTTGGCCCACTTCAAACAAACGCACTTTTTCTAAAAATGGCACACAAACATTAAGTCTCTGGGGAGAAAGCCTAATCTTGTCAGACAGCTCAAAAGTATCCGGCCATTGCCTAGCAGCATTTTTAAAAAGTTGGTTAATCACCTCATAAGTTTTTTCCGGATCTTTATATTTTCTAAACAACACCTCTTGATCTTTCCGTTGATCCCGGGCCAGTTTTTCGTCAAATAGCTTGGCATAAAGAATTTTAAAAATCTCTTCAAATACATTCGCCCCGGAACCAGCCAGCGCCGCCTCTTCGATGCTTCTGACAATATGGACAAAGTCAAACTTAGGGTTTAATTCCTGCCAAGTGCGCCTAACTTCGAATAAATCGTCAATCTTTTGGTCTGCTCTGGGAATATCACTCAAAGAGTCTTCATATTCTTTAGGGTAAGGGCGGTAGAGCACCACCTTTTCTATCCCGTTTGACCAAACGCCAATTTCGCTACCCTCGGCAGATAGATAACTCTTTAACTGTTCTATGCCTTTTTTCTCATCAGGCTTTTTTACTTCAACGATAATATAGGGTGTGATTTTGTCTGTTTTGGTAATCACAATGTCAGCCGCTTTTGCTCTAATCTCTCTGCCGAAATGGATACTTTTTTCTACTTCAATCCTTTCAAAAGGATAGCCATAGATTTTGTTGAGCTTGTAAAGCCAAAGCTGGCGCACAATCTCCTCTGGCTTGCCCTTTTTTTTGGTCTCGTCATAAACCAGCCTTGTTTTGCCGGATTTAAGATCTTTCACAAAATATCTGCCTTTTTCTTCCTCGGTGATATAAAGGATAGTTTTCAAATCCAAGTCTTCAAACTCTTTAAGGCCATGGGCAATATCCGGCTCTTTAAAAACCTTTTTGATAATTTCTTCAGCTTTATTGGGCTTTTTAGTTGGCATATTAGTTAATAGACTTCCAGGACCCCTCTTTTAAGATAGAGATTATTTTTCCCTTAAGCTTAGTTCTTTCGTTAAATGGAATTACTTTATGTTTTGGATTCTCAGGCTTTAGGTAAATAAATGGAGGAGTGTCATCAGACATAAACCGTTTAATTGTTGATTCACCTTCAACCTCAGCCAGTACTATGTCTCCGGACACAAACTCCTTTTGCACTCTGACTAAAACAACGTCACCGTTATCAATGCCTGCGTTTATCATCGAGTCACCCAAAACTTTAAGCAAAAAAACATTATCCTTAAGCTGAGCGGCCTCGTTAGAAAGCTCTTGCCACTCGCCATCTATTTGTATAGCGTCAATGGGGGATCCGGCGTGACTCATGCCCAGGAATGGAGCCAAGGCTGTTTTAGCAATGGCTTCGTACCCAAAAGGTAAAATCACAATGCTTCTAGCTACACCTTCTTGTCGCTTGATCAACTTTTTATTTTCTAGGTGTTCTAGTAGGTCGATGACAGACTGATTAGAGGTGACCTTCAAACTATCTCTCATCTCCTTTATGGTCGGAGGATAACCAGTTGTTTTAATATAGTCGTAAACAACCTTTAACAACTCTTTTTGCCGGGCAGTTACTTTTTTCATACCTCGAGAATACCCGACTATTTCGTCTGGGTCAACTACCAATATCTCGTGCAAACTATATCATCACAACGCCCCCCCCAAGAAACTGACTCCATGCTACACTGAAGCAGTCAACGCCTTGTATGAAAACCGAGTACTTTAGTTATGATCCAAAGCTCTGGGATCGGTGGAAAACCGGTAAGTTGGCAAAGGAACTAAAAAAGAAATATCCCAAGCTGTTTGACGATAAAGATTTGCAGTTGACCGTCAGCCAGCCGAGCTGGCATTTTATCGAGTGGTTAAGGGCCATCCATTACTACCGGCAGGGCTTCAATGTTTTGGTGGAGCAGTACATTTACAACCCCCATCCCAGAAAACAGCAAATTGTCAAAAAATTTGTCGGCGAAGACGGTTTTAGGTTTTTGCGCCGAGAAGATAAAAGGAAGAAAACCCAGCCGCCAGACCTTTTTGTTTATAAGGGTAAAGAATTTTTCTTCGCCGAGGTTAAAAGAACCGATAAGCTTAGCCCAGCCCAAAAGAATTTCTTTAAGCAAATTGAAAAAAGGTTTAAAAAGCAGATGATTAAAAAGCAAGTGGTTCTTTTGCAAGCTAAAGTTTGCGAAGGTTTAGTTGTTTTAAAAAATTAAGCAGGGGGTTGACAAAAAAGACAAAGAAGATTGACTTTTGTCCCACAATTTATATATACTGTTATTGCGGGTGTGGGTCTCTTGTCCATGACCCGCAATTTTTATGGCTTCTTCAGTTCCCAAACGGAAAAATAGTTGGGTTGATGAAATGTTTTATTGACAGCTAAGCTTTTAGTTTTGAGAATACTGCGAATCTTTTCAGTGACAATCTCTTGTCTTTGACTAAGCTTTTCGGAAATTAAACCAATTTTTTTCTTATAATCATACATTACCGCTCCCAAAAGTATGTCTGAAACTTGCAATAGTAAAGATGAATGAGACTCCAATCTTGTAACTCCAAACACACTATTGCTGATACCTCGTTTTTTCAATCGGTATTCAAGCGCATCTTTGAGAGATTTTTCAAACGACTTTTTGATATATGTGGGCTTTGACAAATCATCCGCTAAAACGCAAACATTACACGGGGTAATTTCCCTGATGTTGTTTGCCAGAAGCATGGAGGCTTGATTAATATAAACATCCCAGGGATTTAAGGTAATTCCCTTTTTGGTTGTATTTGAATAAGTTTGACGATCAATAATCAAGGCGCAAAACCTTACCTCTTTGAAGTTAAAATAGGTGGCTACCAAGTCTCGATAAACTACATTATTAGTAAAGTTTACATACTTAAACTTTAATTCAAAATGGATATGGCTACTTGCTAAACTAGACAACTGTTTCAGGTCGGCATTCTTTTCTAGTTCTTTAACTCTGGTTATTTTGTTTGACTTGGCAATGTTAAAAGCTTTTTCATAATGAGGCTTCATAGCATCATAGAAATCACCAATTTCGTCGTCCATCAGCATTAAACCCAGACCAAAAAATCTTTCCTGCGTCGAGTTTCCTGATTCGTCTATAAAGGCAAAGTAATTTTTCATCAATCCATTCTACCCCTTTTCCAGGCGGGAAATAAGAGTATAATGGCGCCATGAGAGATTTTAATCGAGGCAGAGGTGGAGGCAGCCGAGGCGGGGGAGGCCGGGGCGGCCCTGGCGGCGGGCGCTTTGGCGGCGGGGACTTCAGGCGCGAAATGCATCCGGCAGTCTGTTCCAACTGCGGCAAAGACTGCGAAGTGCCTTTTCGCCCTACAGGGGACAAGCCGGTTTTTTGCAACGATTGTTTCAGAAAAGACAGCGGCGACAGTCAGCCGCGCGGAGGTGGCCGCTTTAACCGGGATGGTCGGACGCCGCAAAGATCAGGACCCAATTACCAGGACCACTTTGATGCGATTAACCAAAAACTGGATCATCTTCTCGAGCTGGTTTCAGCCATGAAAAAGCCTAAAGTCAAGAAAAAAGAGCCTGCGGATTTGGAATAGTGGGCAGCAAGTATGCAGGGCGGAACTAAAGAAGCAGGCGCTAATACTCTTGACCACATTTTGTCCGAGGCTAACTCTGCCGCCCAAAAAGCCTTAACAGAAGGCAGCGCCACTATCGACATCGATCCCAGCCTGTTAATCGGTCTTACCTCAAAAAGCGCGGCCTTTCTAGATTCTACCGTGTCTTTTCTTCATGACGAAAATTATCAGGGCGGAATGTCAAGCAAACCCCACCGCCTTGTTGTTACAGCCATAAGACACAAACTAAGCCAAAACCCGGAGTTCGATCAACAGTTAGCCATGGAAGTTGTCGAAACCAGGCCACAAGACGCGAAATTAAGCCGCCTGGAAAGATTAGTGCTTCACCGGAGAGACACAGACGCGTTCGCAGCCAAAACTAACCTTATGCTAAACCAGATGCCCGAAGGCATTTTTAGTTTTGCTACCCACCCTTAGTAACCCCTCACTTCAACTTCATCGAGGCGTAGGCCAGGTACCACAGGATCAAGCCGGCCAAAAAGCTGGCCCAGGCGGGGATTAGAAAGCCGCCCAAAATCAGCGGCCAGCCCAGAAAAACCCTGCCTAGGTGAATTAGCCCCACAATCCCAAAAAGATAACCGGAAAGTTTAATATAATCAGCCTTTTTCATTTCTCCTCACCCCCTTTGCCGTACTATAATAATCTTACCACGCCAACAAGTTTTAGTTGTATAATATCTCCGCCTGCCGTAAAAGGGGAGGCTTTTTTTATGTCACCGACGATAGAAGCTCTAGAAGGAATAAATCCGGTTCCTACAGAAAGACAGGATTTAACCTTCGATTGTTTTAGGATAACTATCAACGATCAGCCGTTGAACATTAGAGATTTTGACCAATTGGCTGACGAATTTTTCATCGGGGGAGCCGGGGTAAGGTTAAAGTTTATTGTAGCGGAAGATACAATGTACGTTTTTTCAGGTGCGGTATATCACTCTGATTTCGCCGATGCGCTAAGGTCAATAAATCCTCAAACTCAAATTCAATGCGCCGGTAAGATTCATTTAGGAGTGACGCCTGAACACAGAGTTTCACGACAACTAGATTTAGAAGCTACCACTTTGAACCCAGACGACGTGAGAGGGTCAAAGGATTTTTACACCGAAAAACTAGAAACCGAATTTTCCAAACATTTTGCACTGGTACCTGAAATCCAGGGGTATAGATAATTTTTTGTGCTAAAATTCACTCAATGCCCCGGAGAATCACCTTGGTGTAAAATGAATCTATATGGACGCAAAGTATAGTGAAGGTCTACCAAAAGAAATTTGGCAGCCATTCAAAGATAGGATTATCACTCCCGACAAGCTTGTAAATGAGCTAAATCAGCCTTTATTCAAGGAAGAACTAGCCGGATGCACCTCTATATCTTTATCCCATTTAGAAGAGGGTGTATCTGGAGAAAAAATTTCAGTACTAAAGTGGTCCTCTGGAGCTAAAGATTCTGAGGAAGCAAGAGTTAACTTAATTCCTCACCCTGACGTTTTAAAAGTTGTTGTAGAACAGGGGATTCATGAGGATCTAGTCGATAGTGTCTATGGAAGCAACCTTGATTGGGTGATGGATTACTGGCACATTGGTTGGCGCTGGAGCCTCATGGAAAGATTATACAGACTCGGGGTTCCCAAGGAAGAATCGGATAGAATTGGCACAGGGTTCGAACCCAGCTTTGAATTGATAAACGGGTGGATAAAAGTGGATAATCTAAAAAACTCTGACGAAGTACTTAGGGCGATCCATGAGATTGACAAACCACTTGTCCAAAATCACTTAACGAAAACGCTAAAAGCCCTAGAAAAGTTCGGCATAAACGACAAGAAAATTGCCGACTTACTATTTGAAGGAAAATCACATAAGGGAGTCCAAGTAATCTTCGGGGACAGAGGTAATTTTACCGAGTTTATAAAAGGAGATGGTCAGCCTAACCGCTTCGAACATATTGATGACGTTACTATATCTCTTCATGACGATATACCTGACCAGTTTGTTTACCGAATCGTACCGCTCGGTGAGTACGAACAGCAAGTCATGGGAGCAAAGTGAAAAAGAGAGTTAGACTAAACTTCACCAAGCTTCTGCCTTGGATAGGTTTTGCCGTCGCCGTGCCTTCACTGATTTTAAATTTGGTTTTACTCGGTGAGCCCCAAGTCTCCGGCGACGCCATCAAGGTTTTAGGCGTCATCGACGGCGACACCATTGTGCTAGACGGCAAAGTCCGCTTGAGGCTCCGCCACCTCGACGCCCCCGAGCTCGAGTTTTGCGGCGGGCAGGAAGCCAAGGACTTGCTCACCAGTTTAGTCGAAGGCCAGTCGGTGGTCGTCTCGGAAAAAATCTTAGACCAGCGCGGCCGGCCCATGGCTTTAATCTATGTCGGGGACGAACTGGTGAATCAGGCTATGCTGGCTTCAGGTTGGGTCCGCTACCACTCAGACCAGACCTCCCAAAGGGAAGCCCTCAAAGCCGCCAACCACTCTGCCCGAAAAAACAACTTGGGCGTTTTCAGTCAAAAATGCTGGCAAAAGGAGAACTTAGCCAATCCCGGCTGTAACATCAAAGCCAACATCGACAAATCCACCAAAGTCAAAAAATACTACTATCCCGGCTGCGCCCAGTACATTTGGACCGTGGTCGAGCTGGACATCGGCGAGGCTTGGTTTTGCAGTGAGAAAGAAGCCCAAGCCGCCGGCTTCGTCAAAGCCGACACCTGCCGCTAACCCCACCCCTATCACACACCCGGTATGTGATAGATGGTGATGTGTCTTTGGCGGGGGCCGTTAAACTCGACCAAAACGATTCTCTGCCAGGATCCTAACACCAGTTTGCCTTTTGCCACCGGCACGGTCACCGACGGGCCGATGAGGCTGGACAAAATATGATCCGGCGCGTGCTCGGGGTCATGCGGGTGGCGGAATTTTAACTTAGGCACCATCGCCCGGAAAGCTTCCATCATGTCCTCGTCGGTGCCGGGATCAAGGTCAGCGGTAGTCACGGCGCAGGTGGTGTGGGCCACAGACACGGTAACGCTGCCGTCTTTCACCCCAGCCTTATCCACCACCTCCTGCACCCGGTCGCTAATATCCACCACTTGGTCTTTTTTATCGCTGGCAATGGTTACAGTGGTCATTTAAAAATTTCCTTTTTCAAACCCCGGGCCAGCTGCAAAAAAAACTTTTCCATGGCTTTAAGGTCAAGGGGTTTGAGCATTTTGGGCAGGTCGGTTTTAGAAAAGTCTTTCACCCGCAAAAACCCCGCCGCCAAGTTTTTTGCCTCCAACGGCCAATCAAATTTTGCCTGGCTGTCGAGCCGCATTCTCTGTAAATATTTTTCCGGTTTGTATTTTGAGGTGGTAAAAATAAAATACAAATCAACATAGTCTCTGGCCCTGGGCTTCATGCCGACGGTATGAATCTTATTTACGGCAATATCGTAGACGCTGCTAACTTCCAATTTACCAAAACTCGTTCCTTTTTCAATCCGGGGGAACGGATAATAGTTAAAATCCACCTTTAAAAAATCGCCATCTTTATAGTGGAGTTTATAGGTATGAAGTCCCAAAAACTGCTGTCTGACAATTTTTTTAATCTTTAAGTTTGCCGCCGCCTTTTTCAAAAAAGCCTCTGCCGCTTTGGGATTTACTTCTTGTTCGGAAAAAAGATCGATATCTTCCGACAACCGATGTTGAAAGTAAAACTCCGCCAAAGCCGTGCCGCCGGTTAAATAAAACCGCTTAACTAGTGAAGGTTCTTTTTCTGCCAATTCCAAAAAGTCACGTTGCTTGGCAGTGAGTATGCTTTTTGCCATAATAAATACTCTATAGCCCGCCGAGAATACGGATCGAGATCATCTTTAATCTTCGGCCAGGCTTTTTTGACTTCGTCCTCGTCGAGTTTCTCGCCGTCCAGGCCGTAGTTAATCAGTTGTACCAGCCGCCACAGCCGATACCCTTCCGGATTTCTTTTTTTAAAAGCCTTCTCATCAACCGACCAATTATACATACCCCTATATTTTACCAAAAAACAGGCTATTTTTCTATGCCCAAGCCGCCACCTGCCGCTAACATGCTATTATTGACATATGGATGAAAAAGGAGAAAAGCTAAGGCCCAAAAATGTCAAGGACGTCATTTTGATGCGGGCGATTAGCGACACTCAATCCGCCCAAAAAGCCGCCCCACCCCAATCACACACCCGGTGTGTGATAGACTTTTAAATCCTCAATCAACTCTCCCGCGTGCTCGTCAGGCTTGACTTTGTCGTAGATTTTGGCGATTTTGCCGGCGGGGTCGATCACAAAAGTGGTTCTTCTGGCAAAAATCACCCCGTCGGCGCCGTAACTTTTAATCATTTTTCTGCTTTAATTGACTAAAGTTGTCGCGAATACCGCAGGCTTCCCGGGTACAGCCGCAGGTGCCTTATCTCCCGCTTTAAGTTTCATGGTTTTATCCTACCATTCCCAGCCACCTGGGCAAAGCCTAAATCTTTCCCCTCATTTCTCCCAACCACAGATTAAAACCATCATTAAAAGGAGTTGCTTCAGTCTCTATTGGATTTTTTAACTTTTTGAGAGTTGAGCTTGCTATCGCTCTGGTTTTAAGAGTCAGTAAGTTTTGTCTTCTAGCGTTGGTCGCCTTTATCGCCAGGCCTGTTGAAGAAACTCCATCCCAAGAAAAAACCGGAAAGCCAAGACGTGTCATGCCTTTATCCCAGGTAGCGTCGACTACCTTAGTGGCTTTTCCCGTGCCCACGTACAAAAACATATGATAGCCGTGGGGATCTTTTAGCAGCTCTAGAATATCTGTGGGAATTGGCAGCTCTCGCCAGTCAAATTCAGCAATGCCAATGTCGACTTTATACCCCAGCTTTTTCAGGCGGGGAAGCAAATAAAGATGTTTTCTGGTATAGCCCGCCACTCCATCTTCAAACAAGCCCTCAATATTACCGTCAGCATTCAAAGCGTAAGGAACGTCTCGAACTTTAGTAAAAAGCTCTACCGCTACCCCCCGGCTTGTTTCTTTGCTTTTCAAATCCTGGAAATTTTCTGTTTTCATGGTCCGGATTATAGCCTAACTAGCCCCGCCAAACAACATTATAGGTTGATATTGTGGTATAATCCGGCCATGGCGCGAGAAAAACAACTGCAAGCGTTGGCCGAAGACTTTATGTGCGTTACCGGGGTCGTCCCCGAGATCGTTTATGCCGGCGACCCGGTCTTAAGGACCAAAACCCAAGAAGTTGATGTTGAAGAAGGGTTGGAGATTGGCCAGCGTTTGGGTCGGGTTTTGAAAAAATACAGAAAGCTAACCGGCATGGGCCGGGGACTAGCCGCTCCCCAAATCGGTGAGAGCAAAAGAGTCTTTGTCACCCTAAACGAAAATCAAGAAGTGGACATTTTTATCAATCCCGAGATCATCAGATATTCAGACTCAACCAACTTTTTTCGAGAGGTTTGCATCAGCGCCGGCATCATCAGCGCCGACGTCGAAAGGTCAGAAGCCATCAGAATAAAATGGATTGACGGCAGCGGTCAAGAGCAAGAAGACAACTTTTCCGGTGATCTAGCCAGACTCATCCAACACGAGTATGATCACTTAGAGGGCATTTTAAACCTGGACCGGGCCGTTCCCGGCACTATCAGCTTAGCCACTTTCGATCCTTTAAAAGAAAAACTTCGAGATCAGCCTATTCCCCCCACGTCTTTTTGATAAATTCTCGCCATGCCGCCAGAAACAACTCAAAATTCAATTCCGCCAATAAAAGACCGCATTGTTACCATCGGCAACGACCGGCTTGTACCCTTGGAGCTTACCCCGGATGAGTTGAGGCAAATTTTCGCCGTCGTCAACGAGGTCAAGTATAATGACGCCAGGTTGCGTGATTACTTTAGCGAAGGTTGGCTAGGTGACGATCTTTCTAAGATACTCGATGATGAACTTACTCAACTAGAAGCAGAATTTCCTCAAGGGTTAATCCCCCTGGAGAAATTTTTCCCTCACGATAGCATTCTTGACTCTTTCGACTTAGACTCTTTCAAAATAGTCGGCCAACACGATCCTGTCTATGTAGCTATATCTCGGCCGTCAATTTCAAAGGCCCGCAAGCAGGAGAAGTTTTGGGAAAAGCGTTTTCAAGCAGAAAATGGCCGGGAACCAACTAGGGAAGAAAGGGATAACTACCTGTTTGCCCCAGGTTATCAACTCCAGGTTTTAGGTTGGGACGAAGACGCCAGGGCTCAAGTCTCTAAAACCCTAGAAGATACAGGTTTTCCTGTATCGCAGTACAGAGGCTTAGAAGAAGATGAAGTTGAAGAAGAGGTCGATCCTAACGAAATACCTACGAACTTGTTAAAAGTCGGCAGGCCTGGCAGTAAATTTAGAGAGCAATTCGAGATTTTTTTAGCCGCGCTGGAAGACAAAGGTGAAGTAACCAAAATGGCTCTTGACGGCAAAATCTCTAAGAGTCAAGCCGCAAGATTTTTAGAAAGCGAAAAAGCCCGACGCGAGTATGCTTTGGAGCTGACTAAGTTTGTTTTTGAAGAAAGCGTAAGAGCGCAAAATCCTGATTTTACCGACGAGCAAATAAGGCAAGTTATGCTGATGATGGATGTCGATAGAATCATGGGTAGATTTTAATCCTTCCCCCACGTCTTCTTAATATACCCCTCTCTTCCCGAGCCGGCTTTGTAGAGCTTGTAATGCGTCGGGTTTTTGCGGTAATACTCCTGGTGGTAGTCTTCGGCAGGGTAAAACTCTCCTACCGGCAAAATCTCGGTGACGATCGGTTCCTCAAACTTACCCGAGCGGTCAAGTTCGTCGCGCGATTTTTCCGCCGCCCGTTTTTGGGCATCATCGGCATAAAAAATCGCCGTCCGGTATTGCGGCCCCACGTCGGCAAACTGGCCATTGGGGTCGGTCGGGTCGATCTGCTGCCAAAATCTTTCGAGTAATTTCTCGTAAGCTACCTTGTCCGGGTCATAAACCACTTTGACCGCTTCATAGTGGTCGGTGTAGCCCGAAGTCACTTCCAACACCCCCTCCATATCTACAAACGCCGCCTCAATGCACCAAAAACAGCCTCCGGCAAATATGGCTTCCTTTTCCATCTGTCTAGTATACAATTGTCTCAATGAATCTTACCAAGCTGATCGTCGCTTTAGCTGTCCCTCAACTTGTTGGCTTTCTAGGCTCTCTTGTCACTACCCCTTCAATCACCACTTGGTACGCGACCATCAACCAGCCCTCGTTCACCCCGCCCAACTTTGTTTTTGCCCCGGTCTGGACCCTGCTTTTCCTGCTCATGGGCTACGCTTCCTACCTTATCCTTATGGTCAAGGCCAAAGCCAAAAAAGTCAAAGCCGCCCTCGCTTTCTACGCCCTCCAGCTGGTGGCTAATTTTTTCTGGTCTTACTTATTTTTTGGTCTCAAACGCCCCGACCTGGCTTTAGTAGAAATCATTATCTTGTGGCTTTTGATTTTAGTCACCCTGGTCAAATTCTATCGCTTGAGCCAAACCGCCGGCCTGCTGCTTCTGCCTTACCTGGCCTGGGTTAGCTTTGCTGCCTACTTGAATCTATCAATCGTTCAACTCAACTTTTGAGAGGGGGTGAGTAACCAATGAAAAATATTTTAATAATCGTCGCTGTGGTGGTTTTGGCCGGCATCGGCTGGTTCTACCTTAAAGGCGGCAAAACCCCGACCGGCCAGGACGTCTTCACCGGCTCGCTGGCCGCCGCCGTAAAGTTGGGCGTACCGATGAAATGTACCTATACCGTGGACGAGGTCCAGTATGAAGGTTACGTCAAAGGCGAAATGTACCGAGGACAGATGCTCGGCGACACCGGTCAAGTCGACATCATCATCCGCGACAACTGCATGTACTCTTGGGGTCAAGACGGCCAGGGTACCAAATTCTGTTCCGACCCGGCCGAGGGTTCTTTATTTGACCAGCCCGAACCCAGCGTCGTGCCCGACGAGACCACCGATCAGGGCGACTACACTGCTCCTGACGTTGACTACAGCTGTCTGCCCGCAGTCGTCGCCGACTCCATGTTCGAGCCTCCGGCCGACGTTACTTTCGCCGACTTTGGCGCCATGATGGAAGACCTGATGCAGCCTAGCGCCGAGGGCGACCAAGTGATGGACCAGGAAACGCTCGACAAGATGATGCAAGACTTGCCCGACGGCGGCTACTAGTCAAGTATAATTGAGCCATGAAAAAGATCCTCATCCTTTTGGGGGTGGTTTTAACTGGAGTTTGGTTTTACCAAAAAACCAACTTTGATCCAACTTCCGTCGAAGAGCCCCAGCTTACCCCGAGGGGTGTTAGCCAGGAGGGTCCCCAAACCCCCGAAGTGGTTTTAGCCACCATGGACACTTTCTTTTTTGAAGACCAAACCTTTCACTACGCCGTTTTGGCGGTTGACGATCCCGCCAGCCTCAAGCTTTTCCCCAATCACCAAGCTAAAGCCGAAAGCGCCGATCTAATCTCTACCTGCTCTGGTTTAGTTTCCGGCGGATTTTACGACCTTAACGGCGAACCCATCGGTTGGTTGGTTGCCGAGGGTCGCCAAGCGTCTCCGCCGGTTTTGTCAGATTTCTTAAACGGCTACTTAAGTTTAAATCAAGGCCAAGTTTCTTTGAGCAACGTCAGACCGCAGGGGGCGGTTGACTGGGGTTTGCAGTCGGGGCCGCTGCTGATTGCCAACGGCCTGCCTTTGCCTTTGAGGATCAAAAACGACGAACCCCGCCGCCGAGTAGTCGCCGCTACTACCCTCCAAGGCCAGCTGGTTTTTTTGGCGCTCGTCGGGGAAGACTCGGCTTTTACCGGGCCGCTTTTGGCCGAGACTCCGCGCCTTTTGGTTAACCTGGCCGAGACTTTAGGGTTAAGCTTCACCACGGCTTTAAACCTCGACGGCGGTTCTGCCTCGACCTTCTATAACCAACAAACCCACTTGGAAGAATTTTCCCTAATCGGCAGCTACTTTTGTTTGGCGGCCGAGTAAACCGCCCGGGCAATCACTTGGTGGACTTTAGAATCCAATACCCTCGGCATGAGTTTGTTTTTGGCTAAATTCTTTTGGTGGTAGGAGACGATGGCGGCAACTGCGGCCAGTTTCATCTTGTCGGTAATTTTCGCCCTGGCGTCAATCGCCCCTCGGAAGACTCCGGGGAAAGCCAAAGCGTTGTTGATTTGGTTAGGATAGTCGCTCCTGCCCGTGCCCACGATCCCGGCCCCGGCGCGGCGGGCTTCGTCGGGCATAATCTCCGGCACCGGGTTGGCCATGGCAAAAATAATCGGCGCTTTATCCATCAGTTTAATATCGGCCGGGCCGACCAGCCCCGCCCGCGACACCCCGATTAGCCCTTGGGCGCCTTTCAAAGCGTCTTGGATTTTCCCCGAAACATTATTGGGGTTGGTCACCTTGAGCATGGCTCTTTTTACCGGGTTCAGGTCGCGCCGGCGTTTGCTGACGATGCCTTTGGAATCGCACAGAATGATGTTTTTATAGCCGGCCATGACTAAAAGCCGGCTCACCGCCACTCCCGCCGACCCGGAGCCGACCATCACGATCCGGGTGTTTTTGCCTGATTTGGGCAGAAGTTTTAAGGCATTGGTCAAAGCCGACAGCACCACGATGGCCGTGCCGTGCTGGTCGTCGTGCATCAGGGGAATGTCCAAAAGCTTCTTTAACCGCTCTTCAATCTCAAAGCAGCGCGGGGCGCTGATGTCTTCAAGGTTAATCGCCCCAAAAGAATCGGCAATGTTGACTACCGTGTCCACAAACTCATCGACCTTTTGGGTTTTGACAATGATCGGCACGGCGTTGATTCTGCCAAAGCGGCGAAACAACATCGCCTTGCCCTCCATCACCGGGTAGCTGCCCTTGTGGCCGATGTTCCCCAGCCCCAACACCGCCGACCCGTCCGAAATTACCGCCAGATTGTTTCTTTTAAAGGTGTAAGTATAAAGTTTGTTGCCGTCTGCCGCCACCGCTTTGGCCACCTCGGCAATGCCGGGCGTATAGGCCAAACTCAAATCTCTTTTGCTTTTCAATGGCGCCAGGATTTTCACCGCCAGCTTGGGCTTTTGAGAGTAGGCCAGTGCCGGCGAGTTTTTCATGGAGTTATTTTACCAGAGTGGTAGCAACTTCTGCTGTTTGGCCCGCCCGCGCCCGGGCAAATTCTTGTATTTCCATCAAGGTGGCGCTGGCTACGCCTTCTTCTAAGGGCTGAAACGAGCGGTAGTGGTTTATGGTGTGGTGAATGAATTCTCTAAACTGACTGCCGGTAATCGGCAGGTGTTTAGTTTTTAAATCTTTAGCCAAGCGTCTGTTTTCAATCATTATCCCGTCTGGGAGCGTCATGGTTAAGCCTGCTTCGCTTGGGGGAAATTGATGATGTTGTCGGTTCGCCCAAAAGCTAGTGACCTTGCGGCTTAAGTGGTGGTTTTTATTCGAAGTGGTATACTCGTGGACGCGTTTAATTTGTAAATCGATTAAACCTACTTCCAAGCCATCGGGAACGCTTATGCCTATAATTCCCCAGCCGTCAAAAGGGTGTTGAATTACTTTTTCACTGGTGTAGTCGAGCCCCAGTTGAATTAAATAAATCTCAAATGTTTGCTGGGGCGACAGCAAGGTAGTTTGGTTGTCTAAGTCAGCCAGTAGAAAATGATAAGCCATGTTTTCAAAAATGGCCCCACTCAACTCTCCCTTCAGTTGGCGGAGGTCGACGCCACTTAAAGGTACCGAGAAGCGGTTAACCGCCTCGCCATAAATTCGCTTAAACCAGGCACTTTCTCTGGTTGCTTCTCTTAAACCCTTGCGCGTTTCCACCCCGAAGCGCTCGACTTCATCAGAATTTCTGTAAGTTTCTTGCTCTAAAGCAAAAGCCTCAAGAGCTTCAGGAACGCTCTTATACTTTAATTCTGGCTTGGTATTTAAAACTTTCTCTGTCCAGCCCATTTTAAAAATTATGGGTTATTATACCAGAGTGATTGACACCTTTGAGTTTAAGATGTTACTCTCAAGAGATGATTTTTAAACCTTACTGGGCGAAAGTTCTAGTTATCGTTCTGGTAGTTCTCGCTGGAATTTTCGTTTTGCCCTGGGACAGGGTCAACTGGGGCAAGTTTGAGGTCTTGCCCGGCTCAAGCTTAACCGTCACCGGTGAGGCCCACCTAGACACCCTGCCGCAGGTAGCCCGCTTTTCTGCCACAGTTAGCGTCACCGACGCTGACAAAGAAGTTGCCGTCGACCAAGTCAATTCCAATATGGCCGACCTAATCGACTCGCTAAAAAGTTTTGGTATTGCCGACGAGGATTTACAAACCAGAGAGATTAGCGTCTATCAAACCGATGGCGAGGTCGAGATTATGATCTACCCGCCCCGCCCCCGAACCGGCAACCAGTGGCAAGCCTCAAACACCGTCGAGATCAAACTCAAAAACATCGACCGGGCGGGAGAGCTGGCAGATTTGCTGGCTAGCTCTGGCGCCACTTCAGTCTCCGGCCCCAATTTTTCCCTTGACGACACCGCCGACTACGACAGTCAGCTTCTCGAGCAAGCCATTGCCGACGCCAGGGAAAAAGCCCAAGCCGCCGCCAAAGCTTCCGGTCGCCGTTTGGGCAAAGTCTTGACCGTTTCCGAGTCGGGAGTTGGCCCCATCTACCGCGGCCTGGAGGTGGTCTCCGACCAAACCGCCACCCCGATCGAGCCGGGCAGAGAAAGGCTGTCAAAAACCGTTTCCGTTACCTTCGAACTTAAATAAGTCATGAAAAAATTTCTTTGGCCAACCATTATCATCGCCGCCGTCATTGGCGCCTGGTTTTGGTTTAGCCGCGGCAGTGAAAATCTTCACTTTGACACCATCGCCGACCAAGGAGCAGACCACGTCAACGACATCGCCGGCGTAAACTATAACTCCAACCCGCCCACCTCCGGCCCCCACTTTCCCGTTTGGGCCAAAAGGGGAGCCTATACCCAAGTTTTATCAGACGGTTACTTAATTCATTCCTTAGAGCATGGGTACGTGGTCATCTCCTACAACTGCGACCGGTTGTCCGCCGGCCGTTTTATTCCTGCCGTCTTTGCCCACGAGGGAGAAGACATTGCTACCAGTTCGGCCAGCCCCGACCTGTATCATTTAACCTTCACCCCGCCGGCCGGCATGAGCTGGCTTACGCCTGAAAACCCGCCGGACAAAGTCGTCGATTTGCCGGAAAGGTTTGCTTCCGCGCCTTGCCAGGCTTTAGTTGATCAATTAACCCCACTTTTAAATTCTTATCAACGCCTGATCATCGTCCCTCGCCCGGAGCTCGACGTCGCCATCGCCTTAACCGCCTGGGGCAAGATCGACAAAATGGACAGCTTCGATGAAGCTCGCATCAAAGCCTTTGCCTCATCCTTCCACAACGCCGGCCCGGAAAAAACCACCGAATAAACTTTCCTCCTAGGTCGACAACCACAGGCCTATCTCGATATAATTGGCTACATGAAAGATTCAGGCGGATTAGAAACAGGTAACCTGCCTAGGCCACAAGTTGATCTTAAAAGAAGAGAGGTTCTGAAGTTGGCCGCGATACCCTGGTTACTTAAGTTAGAAAAATTTCTTCCTCACGAAGCCCCCAGAGAAAGAATCAACTGGTCTGAAACAAGATTTTTTGAAAACGTAGAAGATTTTGAGCCGGAAAAATTTATGCCCCAGATTGAAAGAGAGCTTGGTCTCATCCCTTATCAATTTAAAGATCAGCTGGCACTAATTTCCTTTGACGAGGAAAAATGGCAAAGCAATACGGAAAAATCAATGTCCCAGTTAAAAAGGCTGAAGCAGGTTTATCTCGATCTTAAAAATGAAGGCAATTTAAGCCCGCGAGCCAAAACGATGATAGAAGATGATTTTTACGAAGTTGGCAGTGCCGTTTGGGCCCTTTTAATGGTTAGAGAAGAATACTGGAATGTCCCTGAAAAGTTTGAAGAGGCTTTGAGAAATCCATCTATCACTAACGTTTATGATACTCGCGACCCCTTTTTAGGAGAAGAGATATTCTCGATTAACGCCCAGTGGGCGGACGTTTGGTCTGTTTCTGAAGATCGATACGGGGATGACAACAGTGCGTTGGCTACTATTGGCGCGATCCGTCAGCAAAGTCCTCTTTACAGACTCCTTGATCAAGGAACGCTTCTTAATTATCTTAAAGTTAAGAGTCTCTCGCAGAGAAAAATAATCAAATTTCGGGAAGGCCCCATTGCACCAAAAAGGCCCAAAGAGGCTAATATTTATGTCGCAACCGAAGATGAAGAACTGAAAGAAGAAATAAAACAAATTCTCAAAGAATATCGCTTAGAAAGAGCAGCTTCGAATTTAGGTGTATTTGAAGGTGGCGACAATCCTTGGGGTGAGTACGACGACTTTTTAAACCAGATTGTTTTGGGGATAGGAGAAGCAAATATAGAAAGTTTCAGGAAATTTCCGACCGTTTGGAAAGAATACGTACTTCACGAATTCGGCCACTCGCTTCACAAAAAGATCGTTTTTCTTGAGAAAGACGTTGATGTCGTCAAGTACACCGTCGCCCTTGAAGAAATGCTTGAGCTCTTCCGTCCCACCAGAAACCTGAAAACTTTTTTTACTCCGTCAGGCAAATTTGCATCTCTAGATCTTAGCAACGAATCCATAATTGAATTTTTAGAAAGAACCGACAAGGATATAAATGAAGCTGGTATTACCGACTACCCGGCCACAGAATTTGTGTTTCCTGATAATGATGTCAATGAAAAATCTCTTTTTTTCAAGTTAACTTACTTCCTTTATAGACTTTATGGTGCCTCCAGTAAGTATTATTCTCAACCCTTAGACGACCTTATGATCTATAGACTTTTTGCCAAAGGGGAAAGTGATACTCCCATCGCCTCGATCGAGGATTTTTACCAAAACGAATATAAACAGTACTTAGATCAGTCAGGTTATAGGTTGAACGAATTCGAAAAGAGAATGCTTGATACTATCGAGAATAACCTCGAACTTTTTAAAGCGCCAGAAAGAAGGATGTTCAAAATTGAACCGGCAGGGGTCTATTTTAATAGAGTAATTTTGCCATTTGTTATCACTAAAATGGTTGAGGATAACCCCGAAGAGGTTGAGGGACTCATAACTAGTTATTATCCCTCTGAAGATAGACAAAAAGTAAGGCACATTTTCTCCCTTTTAAGGAAAAAAGATATTGAATTTTCAGAGCTACAGTCGCAAGAAGAACTCTTTGCCGAAGTCTTTCAAGCATCACTTAGAAGACACGATCCGGGAGTCACCAATGAAATTGACGAAGAAGTATGGCAACAAGTTGATAAAACCGTTAATGACCTTCTCAATAAATTAATTCGAGAAGGTCTTGCTCTTAGAAAAAGGACTGATATATCAGTCTAATTTCGGGGATGACAGGGTCGAACTGTCTCCGCACGGCCCCCAGCCGCGCATTCTACCGTTAAACTAATCCCCGCTGTACGCTAGGTACGTTTGTATTTTACCAGACTATATGGAAAAATGAACCGATGTATAAAAAAATTTTGAAACAATCTTTTCAGCTCACCGCCACCCAAAAGCCCCTCTGGCTTTACGGCCTGATCGCGGCCGTTTTTTCCGGCTCCCGCGGCGTTAACTTACAAAGCTTGGCCGATTTACCCCAAGCCATGCCTTCGACCGACACCGTCAACTTCGGGGTTGACCGCTATTTGGCTTTGGCCGAAACTGCCTTAGTTAAGATCGGGGAGAGTCTTGCCCGCGTCCCCCGCCCTGCCTGGTTTGTTTTAGGCACGACCGTTTTTGTCACCTCCACGATCTATTTTCTCTTGCATCTTTTTATCAGCCAATGGGCCCTGGGCGCATTACTTTCCGGCATCAACTTAAAACTTAATCGCGGCCGGCCCCAAATCGCTTCCGCCTCGGCTCTCGGCCTCAAAGCCGCCGTCCCCTTAATGATCTTACAAATTCTTCCCTGGTTTGTTTACTGGTCGCTGGCCCTTTTGGTGCTGGTCTTGGCCGCCCCCATTTTTGCCAATGCCCCGGAGTCCATCAAGGCCCTGGTGGGGTTGTTTCTAGCGGCAGCCGCTTTAATTTACTTCACCGCCGGCCTGATTTTAATCGTCTTTACCCTGATTCTGGCCCGCAGGCTGATTGTCCAAAAATCCTTGAGGTTCACTCCGGCGGTCAAAATCGCCTTTAAGTTGGCCCGGACTCACTGGCGGTCGCTTCTGAAGCTGGGCCTTATTAACCTCGGCCTGACTTTGCTTATCGGCCTGGCTTGGGCCACAGTCTTGGGTCTGACCGCCGCCTTAGGTTATGCGATCTACCGCTACGCCCAAATCTTCATCGTTCCCTTCGTTTTAGTTTTCGGCCCGGCGTTTATCCTCTTAAGCTTTTGGCTCAGAGCCGTCACTCAGGTTTTCTTGGAAACCAACTGGACCCTATTATTTAATCAATTAAAGCGCTAACTATGAAACCACCTGTTGCCGGCTTTATTGTCCGAGCCCTCGCTTTCTTAATCGACAAGTCCTTGTTTTGTCTTTTGGCGTTAATCGGCTTGTGGATGGCCTGGAGCCAAGCCGGAGGTTTAGCCCCCGCTTTTGGCAAAAATTTGTTTTGGTGGCTGTTTTTTGTCGCCTTTTTCTTTGTTCCCCTCTGGTGGCTCTATCTGTCGCTGACTAGCGCCAACCTTGGGACCACTTTAGGCAAGCTCGCCGCCGGCCTTAGAGTCGTTGACGCCAAAGGCAAAAACATCTCTTTTGGTTTAGCCTTATTCCGCTATGCCGTTGGCTATACTGTTTCCTGGCTCGTTTTTGGCGCCGGTTTCCTCTGGATCATTATCGACCCCAAAAACCGCTCCTGGCACGACCAGTTTACCGGTACCCGGGTGGTGGGCCGGCCCCGTCCCTGGCGGGCAGTCGCTACCCTCGCCCTGCTGGTGTTTTTTGAAGTCTTTCTATTTGTTAGCTTAGTCAAATCCATCGTCGGCAACCAAGATTTTATCAGGCAGCTGATTGAAATTTACCAAGATTCTGTTAAACTGATAGAAAATGCCTAAAGATCCCAAACTTCAAGCAATTAAAGTAGCGATGGAGCAGATCGAGAAGCAGTATGGTGCTGGTTCGATCATGAGGCTGGGCGAGCAACAACACACCGATATCGCCTTTATTCCTACAGGTTCGCCCGCTTTAGATATCGCTTTGGGTATCGGCGGTTTGCCCCGCGGCAGAATTACCGAAATCTTCGGCCCCGAGGCTTCGGGCAAAACCACTCTGTGTCTTCATGTTATCGCCGAGGCGCAAAAAAAAGGCGGCACCGCCGCTTTCATCGACGCCGAGCACGCCCTTGACCCCCAACGGGCCCAGTCCATCGGCGTCAACCTCGACGACTTACTCATCTCCCAGCCAGATACCGGCGAGCAGGCCCTGGAGATTACCGAGACCCTAATCCGCTCCGGCGGTCTTGACGTCATCTGCATCGACTCGGTCGCCGCTTTAGTCCCCAAAGCCGAGATCGAAGGCGAAATGGGCGATTCCATGATCGGCGTTCAGGCTCGACTGATGAGCCAAGCGATGAGGAAACTAACCAGCGCCATTTCCAAATCCAAAACCACCGTCATCTTCACCAACCAGTTGAGAATGAAAATCGGCGTCATGTTCGGCAACCCCGAAACCACTCCGGGAGGCAAGGCCTTAAAATTCTACGCCTCGATAAGGTTGGATTGTAGAAAAATCGGCAACATTGCCGACGGCGACATCATCATCGGTTCCCGCCACCGGATTAAAGTGGTCAAAAACAAAGTCGCCCCGCCTTTTAGGTTGGCTGAAATCGACATTTTAAACCTCGGCGGCATCTCCAAAGTGGGCGACCTGATTGATTTAGGCGTCGAACACGGCATCCTGACTAAATCCGGCAGCTTCTACAAATACGGCGAGGACGTCATCGGCCAGGGCAAAGAAGCCGCTCGCCTCTATCTTCTGGAAAACGGAAAACTTGCCAAAAAAATCGAACAGGACATCTGGGCCAAAGTCAAAGGCGAACCCGAACCCGCCCCGGCCAAGAAAAAACGCGGCCGGCCCAAAAAGTGACCGACATTAGGGAAAAACTAACCGCCAAGGCTCTAAAACTTCTTTCCTATCGCGCCCGCTCCGTTGCCGAAATTCGCTCCCGTTTGGAAAAAATTACTCCCGACCAAAGCTTGATCGATGGGGTCGTCAACCGGCTTAAAGGCGATGGTCTGCTCGACGATGTTAGTTTTGCCCGCTGGTGGGTTAAACAACGTCAAAGCCACCGTCCCCGGGGCAACTTCGGCCTAACCGTCGAGCTCAAGAAAAAGGGGATCAGCGAGGAGATTATCGACCAGGTTTTACCCGACGCTGCCGAGGAAAAAGCTTTAGCTAAAAAATTTATCAGCTCCCGTGTCCGTCGTCTCCGGGGCTTAACCAGTCTTCAAAAACGCCAAAAAATCTCCTCGTGGCTCAAAACCCGGGGGTTTACCGCCGCCGCCATTTATTCCCTCATTGACGAATTTAGTAAATTTGGCTAGAATAAACCAAGCGTGCGATAAATGACGACCAGTCAAGAGTAAAATGTTACTATATCAACCTAAACTAATCGACACTTCTTACTCTCCCCAAAGCGAATAAAACTCGGTGGGGCGCTTGGTCGCCTTTTTTCTCCCGCGCACAAATTAACCTAGGAGCTAGTAGCTGATTGCTAGTTTTTGATATATGTCATTTTTTAGACGCCTTCATAAGTTTTCGAGTCAAAAGCCTTACCCAAAGGTGGTTCAGCCTCCGGTTGGCAAAAAACCCCCGGTCGCTCCCAAGACAGACTTGAGCCACGCCCAGGCTCAGGCTAGGGAAATCATTCTCGAAGCCAAAGACGAAGCTCTCAAGATAAGAACGGCCCTGGAACAAAAAGAACTTGAGTTAAAAGACTTAAAAGCTAGTCAGTTGGATAAGTTAAAGGCCATCTCTCGGCTCAAGCCGGACGAGGCCAAAAAAATGCTGCTTTCAGCCTACGAAAAACGCCTCACCCGCGATATCGCCGAAATTGTCTCCGAAGCCGAGGAGCGCGCCAAAGCCGAAGCCGACGAAAAGGCCAAAGAGATCTTAGTCGAAGCCATGCGCCACGGTGCCACAGACTACGTCGCCGAGTACACCGTCTCCATCGTCAAAGTCAAAGACGAAGACATGAAGGGCCGGGTTATCGGCCGCGACGGCAGAAACATCAGGACTTTCGAAAAAGTCACCGGCGTCGAGGTCGATCTGGATGAGCCGGGCCTAATCCGTCTCTCCTGCTTTGATCCGGTCAGGCGCGAGATCGCCCGGGTGGCTTTGGAAAAGTTACTCGCCGACGGCCGCATCCAGCCCTCCAGGATAGAAGAGATAGTCAAAAGAGTCAAAGAGGACATCGACCGGATTATGCGCCGCGAAGGAGAAAAACTCGCCCACGCCGTCAAGGTCTTCAACCTGCCGGTGGAAATCATCGACAAGCTCGGCCGCTTCAAATACCGCTTCTCCTACGGCCAGAACATGATCGCCCATACCCTGGAAGAAACTAGGGTAGGGATTAAGCTGGCCCACGAAGTCGGCGCCAACGTCAACATCGTTCGTTTAGGCTGTTTGCTTCATGACATCGGCAAAGTCATCGACGACGCCGAAGGCACCCACGTCGAAGTCGGCGTCAAGTTTTTGCGTCAGTTCCGCGTTCCCGAAGCCGTGATTAACTGTGTCGCCGAGCACCACGAAGACAAACCCTTTTCTTCCACAGAGTCTGTCTTGGTCTATATCGCCGACGCCATCTCCGGCTCCCGCCCCGGCGCCCGCTACGAAGATCACGAGGGCTACCTTACCCGCATGACCCAAATCGAGGATATCGCGTCAGGCTTCACCGGGGTCGACACCGCCTACGCCATTCAGGCGGGTCGCGAAGTTCGCGTCGTGGTCAATCCCAAAGACATCGACGACGACGCTACCGTCAAACTGGCAAGCGACATCAGGGACAAAATCAAAGAAGAGGTCAAAGATTTTCCCGGCCAGATCAAGGTCAACGTCATCCGCGAGACTCGCGCCGAAGCAGTGACTTAATTCAAATAATTAAAGGGCCAGAAATTGCTACTTGATTTAGCTTGATGCTGCGGCTAATATAGACTTTACTTATGACTAAAGCCGACATCATCGAAGTCATCGCCAAAAAAGCCCACCTGACCAAAAAAGCCGCCCGTGAATCCATCGACGCTTTCTTAGACGAAGTCATTCGCCAAGTGGAAAAGGGCGAAAAAGTGGTTCTTTCCGGCTTTGGTACTTTCAAAATCGGCAAAGTCAAAGATAAAAAGGGCAGAAACCCCCAAACCGGCGACGATTTAATCATCAAGAGCCACAAAGTCGTTCGCTTCATCGTCGGCAAAACCTTCAAGCGCCTGGTCAAGTAACCCCAAATCCGGCTGTTATAATAGTAGTCATGCGCCAGTTCTGGGCTTTTTTTCGCGTCGCCGTGGCCGATGCCTTGGTTTACCGGGCCGAAGGCGCAGTCTGGATGTTACTCGAGGTTAGCCAACCGGTCGTGGCCTTAATTTTTTGGCTGGCCGCCTTTCAAACTAAATCCGATATCGCCGGCTACTCGCTCACCTCGATGGTGCTTTACTACTTTGGCATCATGTTCGTCAACAACTTAGTCGCCACCCACCCCCAGTACGAGTTATCCCGGGAAATCCGTTCCGGCAGCTTCTCTTACTATTTGCTCCGCCCCGTGAGTTTATCCGTCTACAAAATAGCCGCCGGCAGTTCTTGGCGCGTGGTCAGAATTTTGTTTTTTTTGCCCCTGATTTTACTTTTAGTGCCGATTTTTCATTTAGATTTAAGTTCCTTAAGCTTTAGCCCCGCCAAAATCTTGGCAATTTTAGTCAGCGTCTTCATGGCTTTTTGGCTCCATTTTTTTGCCAAGATGATTTTGGGACTGACCACCATCTGGTTTACCGAAGCCGGCTGGTTGTTTTTAAGCTTCAACGTTATCAATAGCTTTTTTTCCGGCCAGCTTATTCCCCTGGACTTGTTTCCGGCAAAACTTTTACACTTTACCAACTTCCTGCCTTTCAAGTACTTTCTTTATTTTCCGGTCTCATTAAGTCTCAATCGTCTCAACCAGGCCAACGCCGTGATTTTGGGTTTGGCCGTCCAATTTTTCTGGTGCCTTTTGTTTTACTGGCTTTATCATTTGGTTTTAAAGCGGGGGACCAAAGCCTATTCCGCTTACGGCGGCTAAATGAAGCGCTATCTCAAGCTCTACTGGGAATTTTTCAAAAACTGTCTGGTGCGCGAAATGGAATTTCGCGCCCACTTTATTTTCAGTAATTTAGTCAGCCTTTCCTGGGCGCTACTTTTTATCCTCACTTTTATCCTCATCTACCAGCACGTCGACACTGTCAACGGCTGGGCCCGCCCTCAAGTGCTTTTGTTACTCGCTGTCTATTTTTTGGCCGACCGCATCTTCGACACCTTTTTCGAAATTAATTTTGCCAACTTTGTCTCCCTGGTCAACAGCGGCGAGCTCGACTTGGTTTTGACCAAGCCCGCCTCCGGTCAATTCATCGTTTCCTTGCGTTACCTGTCTTTGAGTTTCCTGGTCAGCGTCATTGCTATGCTCGCACTGATTGTCTATTTAATCAAAACCTACTTTTGGCCGGTGTCGATGATTAATTTGCTGGTCTTTATCTTTCTTATCGTCATCGGCATCACCATCAGCTACGCCTTGTGGTTTATGACGCTTTTGCCGGTTTTTTGGTGGGGTAGGGTAGAAAACATTAACCATTTGTTTCGCTCCTTTCACCAGCTGGCCCGGATCCCCCTGGATTTGACCGGTCCGATTTTACGACCGCTTTTAACCTACCTTTTACCCTTGATGTTTATCGCCACCGTTCCCGTAAAAAGCATTACCGGCGCCATCAGTTGGCCCCTGGCTTTTTTTGGTTTATTTGCCGCCGCCCTCCTGCTCTGGTTGTCCGGCCGCGCCTGGCGTTTCGCTTTACGCCACTACACCTCGGCCTCATCGTGATAGAATAATTTGTTATGTCGGTTATTTCGGTCAAAAACTTAAAAAAATACTACCAGGTTTACCAAAAGGAACCCGGCCTCACCGGTTCGATCAAATCACTTTTTTCTCGCCGCTACCAGTCTGTCCGTGCCGTCGACGGCATTTCTTTTGATATTGAGCCAGGCGAACTGGTCGGCTTTATCGGCCCCAACGGCGCCGGTAAAACTACTACTTTAAAAGTTCTCTCCGGCTTACTCTATCCCACCTCGGGTCAGGTTCAGGTTTTAGGCTTTACTCCTTTTGACAGAAAGAGTCAGTTTCAAAAGCAGTTTTCTTTGGTCATGGGTCAAAAAAACCAGCTCTGGTGGGACCTGCCCGCCCTTGACTCGTTTATCTTAAACCGCGAAATCTACGAGATTCCGCCGGCCAACTTTGATAAAACTTTGAAGGCTCTGGTCAAAATGCTCGACTTAAAAGATATCCTCAAAGTCCAGGTGAGAAAGTTGTCTTTGGGTCAACGGATGAAGTGCGAGTTGGTGGCGGCGCTACTTCATTCTCCCCAAGTTTTGTTTTTAGACGAACCCACCATCGGTCTGGACGTAGTCATGCAGAAAAAAATCAGAGACTTTATCAAAAATTATCAGCAAAAATTCAACGCCACCATCATCTTAACCAGCCACTACATGGGCGACGTCAGGGAGCTCTGCGATCGTATCATCGTCATCGACCACGGCAAAATCTTCTTTGACGGCAAGCTTAATACCATCATCAAAAAATACGCTACCCACAAACAGCTGGAGATAATTTTCGCCAACCCCATCACCAAGGATCAAATCAGAAAATTAACCCGGGCCAAAATTAAATATTTTGACCCGCCCCGGGTGGTCTTGTCAGTCAAAAAAAGCTTGGCCAATAGTCTGGCCGTTAAATTGCTCAAAAACTTTGCCGTCGCCGATTTAAACATCACCGAGCCGGCCATCGAAGACATCATCCGCCAGCTTTTCGGCGACCGCGAACTAGCCTAAATGGGCAAATACCTCAAGATTTTTCAAACCAGCCTGATAAACGGCTTTGTCTATCGCCTTAACTTCATCATGTGGCGGGTCAGACACGTGATCCAGTTTTTAGCCGTCTATTTTCTCTGGCTGGCCATTTACGCTGACAACAACCAACTCTTTGGCTACAGCCGGGCCGCCATGCTCACCTACGTTATCGGCACTTCTGTCCTGCGCTCTTTCGTTTTATCGTCAAGAAGCCAAACCGTCGGCGTCGAAATCGCCAGCGGTGACCTTAACAACTACTTGGTTAAACCGGTTAGCTACTTAAAAAACTGGCTGGCCCGCGACCTCTCCGACAAACTTTTAAACCTGCTGTTTATGACCTTCGAGTTAACCCTGGTTATCCTTCTTCTCCGCCCGCCCCTTTTGCCACCGGCTTCCTCGCCCGCCGCCGCCATTTTTATCGTCGCTGTCATTTTGGCCATGCTCTTGTATTTTCTTTTTTCTTTTCTGGTCAGCTCTTTTGCCTTTTGGTATCCCGAGCACAACAGTTGGCCCTTGCGCTTTTTCATTTTTATGATCCTGGAGTTTTTGGCCGGGGGACTGTTTCCTTTGGATATTTTCCCCCCCGTCGTCTACAACTTCTTCCGGCTTTTGCCGCCCGCCTTTTTCTTGTTTCAGCCGATGCAGATTTATCTTGGCCGGGTGGACCTTGCCGGCGCTGTCGGCTTGGTTGCCGCCAACCTCGTCTGGCTGGTGCTTTTGTACCGGGTGAGTCGCGCCGTTTGGCGCAAAGGTTTAAAAATTTACGGCGCCTACGGCCGCTAAGCTATGAGGTTCAAAACTTATTCTAAATACTGGTTGAAAACTTCCGCCCTCACCCTCCAGTCGCTTCTGGCTACCAGATTGTCGTCGTTTCTTTTTTTGGCCGGCAAGTTTGTCCGCTTCTTTTTCTTTTTAGCCTTCCTCTTTGTCCTCAAAGACCGCTTAGGCACTATCGCCGGTTATTCTTTGGATCAGGTGATTATCTTCTTTTTGGTTTACAACCTCTTTGATCTTTTCGGCCAGTTTTTCTACCGCGGTATTTACTGGTTTAGGGAAGAAATAGTTTCCGGTTCTTTTGACTTTACATTAGCCAAACCCCTAAATCCGCTGTTTCAAATCTTAACCGCCCACACCGACTTTTTAGATTTGCCCTTGTTGCTGGTGGTGATCGTCGCCTTGGGTTGGCGGCTTAACAGCGTGTCTGCCCCTGACCTGGTAAGCTTTGCATTTTTGTCGCTGGCGGCAGTGATCATCGTCACCGCCATCCACATTGCCGTCGCCGCCGTGGGGGTGATTACCACCGAGGTCGACCACACCATCTGGATTTTCAGAGACCTTGCCTCCATGGGCCGGGTGCCGATAGACATCTACGTCGAGTCAGTCCGGGCTTTTTTAACCTTTGTTGTTCCCATTGCCCTGGTGTTTACTTTCCCCGCCAAAGCTCTTTTGGGCTTTTTGACTCCGGTAACCATCGCGGGGGTTTTAGCCGCCTCGGTTTTTATCTGGTGGCTTAGCTTAAAGTTTTGGCACTACGCTTTGACCCAGTACTCGTCTGCCTCAAGCTAAATCATCACACCCCCGGGGTGTGATAGACTAAGACTATGAAGATCATGATTTTTACCGAAGGCACGGCGTTGATGTTTAAATCAGGGTTAAACTTGAGCCGGGAGGAACGGGTGAAAATGTCTCAAGCTAAGGAAAAGTCGGTTTATGATTTTGCCAGTTACCTGCCGGCCGGCCGGGCGGTTGAGAAAATTAAGAATTGGCAAGAACAAGAAGCCGAAATTTACTACTTAACCTCACGCCAGAGTAAAGCGGAAATCGACCAGATTAAAAAAGTCTTAAACACCTATCAATTCCCCGACGCCCACAACTTGGTTTTTCGAAATAAGGGTGAAGAATATAAGGCTGTCGCCGAGCGGATCATGCCGGACATTCTAATCGAAGACGATTGCGAGTCAATCGGCGGCGAGAAAGAAATGACTTACCCAAACCTTCGACCGGAGATAAAATCCAAGATCAAATCAATAGTGGTCAAAGAATTCCAGGGTATTGACCATTTGCCGGATTCACTGGAGGAATTATCACACCCCCGGGGTGTGATTAAACCATCTCTGCAACCAGCGTAAAGCCGTTCTTTTTATAGATAACGTCAAAGCTAAAAATTGCCACCAATTGTTTTTTATATCTATCCAAAAGGGCCATGTTGTAACAATCAAAATATGAAGTTCCCTTTTGCTTCTGTTTTAAAAACCACTCATCGGCAAGGCTGCTAAACTTTTCGGGCAACTCAAGTACCGGAATCTGTAGGCTCCTGATTTGTTTAAGAAATTTTTTTGCATCTGGCTGACTGGTTTTATAACTTAAAACCGTCGTTGCTTCAGCCACAGTAAACGGAGAGAAGTAAAAGCTAACTCCTGCTTTTTGTAATTTTTCACTCAACCTTATCGCTCTTTTATGGTTAGAGTCATTAGTTTTTGCCAAAGCCACCAGAGCGTCGGCGTCCACCAACACGTCTTTTAGGTATCCGGCTTCCTCAGTATTATCAAGCAAAGATTTTTCTCCAAGGTGATCAGAAATTTTCATTCCGCGTAGAGGTATTTATCCATGTTCTTAGACAAATCCTTCGGTCCGGTGGTAATCTTGAGCCTAGCCAAAGAGGCAAGGGATTTTGGTTTTAACTTCCTTTTCTCTTCTTTCAGGCCTTTGGCAATTAACCGCCGCAGCAATCTGGCCAAGGACTGTTCTTGCCTTCTAGCCATATTTTTGGCATCTTGATGTAGTTCATCCGGAATATAAATTTGAGTTCTAATCATATTTGAATTATACATCTGATGTATATAACTGTCAAGACCAAAACCATGCTACAATATACCCCGATGAAGACAACCAAAAAATACTTTATCTTTACCTTTGGTTGCCAGGCCAACAAGTCCGACTCGGAAAGAATCGCCGGCGACTATGAGGCCAGGGGATTTAAAGCCGCTCCAAAGGTCGAAGACGCCGACGAGATCGTGGTCAATACCTGCGCCGTCCGCGCCCGGGCCGAACACCGGGCGATGAGCTTGGTCAACAACCTGGCTAAAAAATTCCGCCAGTACGCCGACAGGCCTGCCTCACGAAGCCTTGGCGAAGTGGGGCCTAAAATCATCGTCACCGGCTGCATGATTCACCACGGCGAGCATAAACTGCTAAAGATGATGCCGGCCGTCGACGAGATTTTACCCATCGCCGAGGTCGGCTTCAACTCGCCCACGGTCCGCCGCGACCAAACCCACGCTTGGGTGCCTATCTCCACCGGTTGTAACTCCTTTTGCTCCTTTTGCATCGTGCCTTACTCGCGCGGCCGGGAACAATCCCGCCCCGAAGCCCACATCTTAAAAGAAATCCGTGACCTAGCCAAACAGGGGTATCAGGAAATTACCCTGCTCGGCCAAAACGTCAACTCGTTCGGTTTAGAAAAAGTCGGCATCGGTTTGCGAAAGCTTTTGATGCGCCATCCGAATCAAATTAAACTTCCTTCCAACCTCTCCCAGTACAAAAAATTCACCGGCCGGCCCCCCTTCGTCAAGCTTTTAGATAAAGTCTGTGCCATCCCTGGCATCACCAAAGTTCGCTTCTTGACTTCCAACCCTTGGGACTTTTCCGACGAGCTCATCGACTGCATCGCCCGAAACCAAAAAATCGACCGCTTCATCCACCTGCCGGTCCAGTCGGGGAGCGATAAAATTTTAGCCAAAATGAACCGCGGCTACACCAGGGAGCACTATTTAAAACTAGTCAAAAAACTCCGCGCCAGAGTGCCCCGGGTTAAGCTAGGCACCGACATCATCGTCGGCTTCCCCGGTGAAACCAAAAAAGACTTTGCCGCCACCGTCGCTTTAGCCAAACTAGCCCGCTGGCACGTCGCTTTCGTCGCCCAATACTCGCCCCGCCCCGGCACCGCCTCGGACAAGCTTTTCAAAGATAGCGTTCCCCCCGCCGAAAAAAAACGCCGCTTCAAGGTTTTGGATAAACTGATCAACTTAAATCATATGAGTCAGCGCCCCCAAGTGATCAAGTGAGAAAACTTCTTTTCATCGTCGGCCCCACCGCCACCGGCAAAACCGGGCTGGGGGCATTTTTGGCCCAGAAGTTTTCCGGGGAAATTATTTCTGCCGACTCCCGCCAGGTATTTAAAGGTATGGACATCGTCACCGGCAAGGATCGCCCTGCCGGGGTGCGCTTGCACGGCTACGATTTGGTCAAACCCGACGAAGATTTCAGCGTCGCCCACTTCGTCGCCTTTGCCCAGCCCGCCATCGAAAAAATCTGGCGCCGGGGGAATCTGCCCCTAGTCGTCGGCGGCACCGGTTTTTGGGTTAAGGCCTTAACCGAGCCGATCGACACCATCGCGGTTCCGGCAGACCATCACTTGCGGAAAAAGCTTGAGGCTTTTTCCGCTCCTAAGCTTCTTAAGTTACTCAAGCAACTTAATCCTCAAAAGGCTGCCAGCCTGAATGCTTCCGACCGCTTAAACCCCCGCCGTTTAATCCGCGCCGTCGAAGTCGCCACTCACCTTCAGGGTTTATCCTTGAAGGTGGAAAAGCCTCTAGCCGCCGACACGCTTTTAATCGGTCTGACTGCGTCTTTGCCGGTTTTAGACGCGCGGGTGGAAAAGCGGGTTGGTCAAAGGCTTAAAAGCGGAGCGCTTCAAGAGTGGAGCCGGTTAAAGAAAAAATACCGCCAAGATTTACCCTCAATGTCGGCCATCGGTTACCGCCAGCTTCCTGATGTTAACCGCTGGATTACCGCCGAACGACAGTACCTAAGAAGGCAGTTGACCTGGTTTAAAAAAGTCAAGGAAATTGCCTGGTTTGACGTCAGTTCAAAAAACTTCCGCGCCAAAGTAGAAACTAGAGTTAAAGCTTGGTATACTTAAAGATATGCCGCGAGCCCAAACCATTGAGATCACTCACAAAAGCATCGTTTTTACGGCGCTGTTTACCATTTTTCTCTTCTTTCTTTACAAAATCCGCCACGTCATTTTACTGCTTTTCATCGCCGTCATCTTCATGTCGGCCCTTTCCCCGCTGGTTGATAAACTGGAAAAGCGCCGTGTTCCCCGGGGACTGGCCACCCTTCTTTTTTACCTTTTAATCTGGGGGGCGGTTAGTTACGGCTTAGCCGCGCTGGTGCCGCCCTTGGTCGAACAATCCACCAAGTTTATCGGTAGCCTACCTCAAACCCTCGACGGCCTAAGCCAAGGCAACCTTAACCTCTCGGTTTTCGATTCCCAGCTGGCCTCTTTGCCCCAGCGGGCCGTCAAGTTTGTCGTCGGCGCCTTCAACAACCTGGTCACCATCTTTACCCTCATGGTCATCGTCTTTTACATGATTATGGAAAGGAAAAACCTCAAAAAATACTTGGTGTTTTTATTTGGCAAAACCAACGCCGAAAAACGGGCAGAAAAATTTCTGGATCGGGTCGAGCACAAACTCGGCAGTTGGGTCAGGGGAGAGATCGTCCTCATGGTTATCGTCGGCCTGATGTCTTACTTCGGCCTCATCTTTTTAGGCGTCCCCTTTGCCGTGCCCTTGGCCTTTTTGGCAGGATTAACTGAAATCATCATCAACGTCGGCCCGGTCATCGCCATGATCCCGGCAATTTTAGTCGCCCTCAATTCTTCCCCCGTCTTGGCTTTGGCCGTCTTTGCCCTTTACTTTGTCATCCAGCAGGTCGAAAACAACCTTATCGTCCCCAAGGTGATGCAAAAGGTCGTCGGCTTAAGCCCTCTGGTTACCATCGTCTCGCTTCTTATCGGCTTCAGAGTCGCCGGCATCGCCGGCGCCATCCTGGCCATTCCCACCGTTTTAGTCCTGGAAATTATCGTCAACGACATCTACCGCCGCCGCGCCTAAGCCACAAAAAAGGTTGACAAGTAGTAAGCCGGATTCTGTTTTTAAAGCGATATCTGTCTAATGCCTTCAAGCTTTGGCCCTCGGGGAAGCGTCCTCAAGCGGGCCGGTCGGAAGTTGCTGCAGGGAGAATTGCCGCGTTTCACCTCTCACGATAAGCAGTTAGCTCATCGGAGAACTCGTCTCTGTGGCTTCACTGTCCCCCCGACAGTTACGTCGGGGACCCCCCGACTTAACGTCGGGGCACCTTGCTTCCAGCAGTCCGGACTTTCCTCCCACGGTCCGACTAAAGTCGTGACCGGGGCATCGCTTCACTTGTCAACCGATAAATATTATACCATAATGGAGTCAGTTACATTTTCACGCGGAAAGGGGGTGAAACAAAGTTATGCCAACTTCTTATGGAGCCATTTCCAATTGGCAGGAAGCCATCTGGCTTGCCGGCGCTAACGTTTTAAGCCGGGTGCTTTATTTCCTTCCCAGTCTGGTCGGTGCCATTTTGATTTTTATTGTCGGCTTAGTTTTAGCCCGTTGGGGCAAAGCCCTGACCGTCAAAATCTTGGGCGCCGTCAAACTGGACAGCCTTTTAAGGAAAAGCGGCCTCGACCCCTTTCTTAAACGCGCCGACATCAGAGTCAAGTTTGAGGTCTTTTTAGGCGAGATCATCCGCTGGCTGATCGTCCTGGTCTTCTTTATCGCCGGCGTCAACATCCTGGGTCTAACCACGGTTTCCTTGGTCTTAAACAGTCTCTTGGGTTACATCCCCAGTATCTTTTCCGCCGTTCTGGTTTTGACCATCGGGGTGCTCTTGGCCGGCCTGGTTGAAAGCCTGATCAAAGGCGCCGTCAGCCAGATCGACGCCAAAACCAGCAGACTCTTGGCTAAAATCGGCAGCTACCTGGTAGTCGTCGTCTCGGCTCTGGCCGCAGTCAATGAGTTGGGGATAGCCCAATCGTTGATCAACACCCTGTTTATCGGGGTAATCGCTACCCTGACTTTAGGGTTAGGACTGGCGATCGGTTTAGGAGCCAAAGACCTAGTAGCCAAAATGCTCATGGACTGGTATTCTGGGGCTAAAAAGGGAAAGTAAGCTAAGATGAACCTGGTCCAAGGATTTCTTTTAGGCCTTATCCAAGGCCTGACCGAGTTTTTGCCGGTTAGTAGTTCCGGCCATTTGGTCATCGCTCAAAAACTCTTGGGGTTTAGTCAGCCTCCGGTAACCTTTGACGTCTTGGTTCACCTGGCAACGGCCGCCGCCGTGGTTATCTTTCTCTGGCCGGTGATCAAAAGCTTAAAACTAGACACCCTGGTTGCCGTCGTCATCGGCACTCTGCCGGCCGTTGTCGTCGGTCTGCTTTTAAACTCCAGGCTCGATGTTCTCTTTAATTCTTTGCCCTTAGTCGGCGGAAGCTTATTAATCACCAGCCTGCTACTTTTTGCCGCCATTTCCCGCTACCCCAAAGCCCGCTCGATTCAGTTGACTTCCAAAACCGCTTTTTTAATCGGTCTGTTTCAGGCTCTGGCCATTCTCCCCGGCATCTCCCGCTCCGGCAGCACCATCGCCGCCGCCATCATTCTAGGGGTTAAACCCTCCCTGGCCTTCACCTTTTCCTTTTTGTTGGCTCTGCCCGCCATTTTAGGCGCCCAGATGATTCAGTTGCCCCAGTTGACTGCTTCTTCAATTCCCGTTTCCATTCTGATAACCGGTTTTGTCACCGCTTTGGTTTCTGGTTTTTTTGCCCTAAAACTTTTGCGTACCGTCGTCATTAGTAAAAACTTATCTCCTTTTGCCTATTACTGCCTGACTTTGGGTCTAATCGTCTTGTTGTTTCTTTGAGTTTAAAAGCTGACGTACAAGGGGTGAACGCCCAAGGGGATCAAGGCGCCGTTGGCGTTGGTTAACTCCGCTCTGGCTACCCCGACCGACATCTCTGCCCCGCGAGTCACGGTCAAAAGCGGCACAAAGTTAACTACCGACGCCTGATTCAAGCTCTGATTCCAGGTTAAGTTGACTTCATAAATCTTGCCCACCGGCAAGTTTTTTTCCACTTGGGAAAAATTCACTCCAGGAGCCGGGGCGATCGTCACCTCGCCTTCGCCCGAAACCACCAAAAACCATAACAGCAAACTGTTGCCGTCAGCCAACCCTTTGACCGACAAAACCGCCTTATTAGGGTTGGTCTCATCAGCCACCAATCGCAACTGGCCCGGGGTAGTCTCATCAATCACAAAAAACACCCCTTCCCAAGCCGTTTCTTGCCCCAAAACGTTAACCGTTACCGGGCCCGACGTTGCCCCTTGGGGCACCCGAAATTCAATAAAGCTGCCCGTCCAGGCCACCAAATCTGCCTCGGTCAATCTTTTGCCGGCAAGCGCCACCCAGGTGTTGTCGCTTGCGCCGCCTAAGTTCTTGCCGTGGATTAAGACCGCGTCGCCCACCTTGCCGAAAAAATGGTCCACCAGGTAAACTTGCGGCGGCCCGGTCGGCGTCTCAAACTGGCTAGTTATTTCTTGGGGCCGGGGGAGTAACGCCGCCTTGGACTGGGTCCGGGTGGGGCTCAAAGCCAGTTGTCGCGCCAACCAAAAACTGGCTACAAGCATTACAAAAGCGTTAAACCCCAAAATCTTTTTCCACGAGAGCTTATAAAACCACTTTAAGGTTCTGGTAGAAGCATTAGGCATGTTTACCCTCTTTTACTAATTGTAATCGTTTTTTGGTCAACATCAAAAGTGATATTAAAATTGTCAAAAAAGCCGATCCGCCCCAAAATGTTATTGGCATAGGGGTTTTCCGAAAACACCACCGGGATCACCACCTCGCTACTGCCTACCTTGATCACCATTTCTCCTTGATAGGCAAAAGTTCTTTGCCCGGCAAACCCTTCAATGGTAATTCTGGGGAGGCTAGTCAAGTCCGCTCCCATGTCGGTCGCCGCCGTCTTGGGCAAAGCCGACACCACCGCCCCGCTGTCGATCAAAAACTCCCAATTTTTATACCCGGTGATCGTTTTTACCGGCAGCTCCACTTGGGGATTGATGGCGCTGCCAAAGTGTTTGTAAACCGTTTGCTTGTAGGGCACCGTCAGCCTCACTTCTTCTTGGGTTAAAAGTTTGGCAAACCCTGCCTTGCTTTCATTGGTGTCAATCATTCGGTTTTGCCTGAACCACATCAGTACCATCGCCGCCACAATCAGGCTCAAAAACAGGCTCAAGAACTTAAACACCGCCGTCAGCTTCCATTGTTTTTCGGCCGATAGCGCCATGATTTCCATGCTACTATTATAATCAATAACCAAATATGAAGCTACTGCTAGCCACTGGCAATCAAGGCAAGTTGAGGGAGTTTAAAGCTTTACTGCCCGGCGTTTCTCTGGTTGTGGCCCCGTCGCTTGTCGTCAGAGAAACGGGCAAAACCTTTGCCGCCAACGCCATTATCAAGGCTCGGGCTTACGGCAAAAAGTACCAGACGCTCACCGTCGCCGACGACTCCGGTTTGACTATCGACGCCTTACCTAATCAACTTGGTATCCGCTCGGCCCGCTTTGCCAAAAGCTTTGGCGGCTTTACCCCAGCCAAAAAACGCCTACTTCAATTACTTAAATTAGTTCCACAATCTCGCCGCAGCGCCCGTTTTATCTGCGTCGCCGTCCTTTACGACCCCAAAACGGATCGTTCCAAAACCTTTAGCGGCAAAGTCGAAGGCACTATCGCCAATTTCACCCGCGGCCGGGGCGGTTTCGGCTACGACTCGATCTTTATCCCTGCCGGTTACTCAAAAACTTTTGGGCAACTTCCGGCCTCGGTTAAAAATAAGTTAAGCCACCGTGCCCAAGCTTTGCAAAAGCTAGTCAAATACCTTAAACTACGCCCATGACCGACTCCCGACTGACTCGTTTAGCCAAGATTTTGGTCACCTACTCGGTTGCCGTCCGCGCCGGTGACAAGGTTTTAATCTCCGTCAACCCGGCCGCTTGGCCTTTGGGCAAAGAGGTTTATAAGCTCACCTTAAAACTGGGTGCCTTTCCCCATCTGGTTTACGCGCCCGGGGAGCTCGACTACTTTTTTTACCAAAACGCCAGCCACCAGCAGTTGACTAGAAAGCCCGAAGTGGCCCTAATGCTAGCCAACTGGGCCGACAAGTTTATCCGCCTTTACTCGGCCAAAAACAACAGCCAGCTGGCTACCATCGACCCCAAGCGCCTAATGGTTCACTCCAAAGCCACCGTGCCGCCGGTACAAAAGGTGATGCTGTCAAAACCCTGGGTCTTGACAGAGTTTCCTTCAGAGTCGATGGCCCAGACCGCCAGTATGTCCTTAGACGAACTCGAAGACATTTACTTTAAAGCCTGCCTCAAAGACTGGGCCAAGACCAAGCGGGGATTAAACCGCCTCAAAAAAAAGCTCGACGGCGCCAAAGTCACTCTTATCGGTCAAGACACCAACCTGACCATGAGTTTCAAGGGGCGGCTGTTTGCCCCTTGCGCCGGCAACTACAACATGCCCGACGGCGAGATTTTCTCGGCGCCGGTCACCACCTCGGTTTCCGGTAAGATCTACTTTGACCTGCCTTCGCTCCGCTCCGGCCATGTCGTCGAAGGCGTTTATCTTGAGTTTAAAGCCGGTCGCGTCGTCAAAGCCCGGGCGAGCCGGGGTCAAAACTATCTTAAAGCCGCTTTGGCCACCGACAAAGGAGCCAGCCACGTCGGCGAGTTGGGGATCGGCACCAACTTTGGCATCAAAAAAGCCATGCTCAATACCCTCTTTGATGAAAAAATCGGCGGCACCATCCATATGGCCCTGGGCAACAGCTACCCAGACAAAATCGGCGGCGGCACCAACCGCTCGGCTCTCCACTGGGACATCGTCAAAGACATGCGTTTAAAAGGTAGCCAGATTCTCGCCAACGGCAAAGCGATTTTAAAAGAAGGTAAATTTCTCTAACCCCACCCCTATCACACACCCGGTATGTGATTATTGAAAACAAGTTTCTGATAGAATTAGTAGATGACTGGTGTTTTCAGAAACTACACTTACGGTTTTCTTTCTGCTGTAATTTTTGGCGCCAGCTTGGTAGTCAACAAGATCGGCTTAAACACCTCTTCATTAACTTCTTTCCAGTACACCACTGTGGCCACTAGTGTTGCCGCCTTACTCGGTCTGCCCTTTATTATTAAATCATTCTCGAAGCTTAAGGGAATTTCCCGAGCATCCTGGTGGCAGATTTTAGTTGTCGGTGTCGGTTCCGGTGCGGTGGCTTACTTTTTTCTCTTCTGGGGTCAAAGATTTACTACCGCCATCAACGCCGGTTTTTTAGTTACCTTATCATTGTTTCTAGTTTTGCCTTTTAGTTCGCTTCTTTTAAGAGAAAAATTTTCTAAAAGAAAATATTGGTTTATTCTTATAATGGTTGTCGGTGTCTACCTGTTAACCGTAGGTTTGGGTAGAGTCGTTCCCAAGTTAGGGGATTTTCTCATCATTATCTCCAGCGTTATCTTTAGCTTTAACAACGCCCTATCCAAATTGCCTATCAGAGAGACCGGCGGCGAGTTATTTTCTTATTTAAGAAATGTCATTGGGGCCATTGCCTTGGTCGTTTCTGCCTTTTTTCTTGGTGGTTTCCCCAGCATCAATCCCAGCATCGGCTTTTGGGTGATTGTTTCCGGCGTGTTCATCTGGGCTGCTTTAATTTTCTGGTACAAAGCCGTCGACACCATCGGTCCTTCCCAGTCAGCCGTTACCGCTTTATCATACCCGATTGTTTCTACTGCTTTATCAATGGCCTTGCTCCAAGAAACTCTCACCTTGGCTCAAGCCTTCGGCGGCGGGCTGATTTTGTTTAGCATTTACCAGGTAATTAAAAAATAAAGTCATTTTCTATCATCCCTATCACACCTCTAAGGTGTGATGTTAAGAAACCAGTAAGCCGCGGCCAGAAGCGCTAGCATCACCAAAAAAATCACTCCGGTTCGTTTCAGGTCGCCTAAAACCAGCCGTCTTTGCTCCTGATTTGTCTCCATCGGCTCGGCCGTTTCCGTCGCCTCGGCCTTAACTTCCTCCGCCTCTTCCGCTGCTTCCGGCAGGCTGTAGACCAGCCTCTGTTTGGCTTTTATTTTTTGTTCCCTGGTTCTTCTTTTGGCCATGGCTTATTAATTATAGTATAATTCGGCCATGGAAAAAGGTTCCGCCATGAAGAGAGCACAGGAGTTTTTAGCAGATTTTCCTGACTCGCCAATGTCTCAAGCCAGCAGGATCTTTTTACGAGAAAATCCTCTTGAGTGGGTTGCCTCTAGGAACAGGTTGCTAGTTTCTGGTTTGTTAAACGGAGATCAAGAAACAGTAGACATGGTTATAGATGATGTTGCCCACGTAGTTGGCAAGACAACAGCGGAGTGGTGGAAACTTAATACTATGGAGAAACTTGTTTTCGGTAGTGGTAAATACGAAGTTTAAAGAGGCGCTTAAAGTGGCGGGAATGTGGCGGGAAAAGTCAGTTGACAAACCCTGTTAAATCACCGACAATCAGGGGACAGATGGTACTCAATCCGGAAATTATTCAGTGGCTGGCTCTGGCCCTTTTAGTTTGGGTGATTATTCTGACCGCGCTTATCTTCCAGTCCAGCCTCCACTACAAAAAACTGACCAAAAACGTTTCCCAAAAAGACTTAAAAACCGTTTTATCATCGATCATGACCCAGTTAAACCAGAACCAAAAACAAGTGGAAGAATTACAAGGTCAAATCGCCGCCCAGCAAAAGAAGTTAAAGACTCACATCCAGAAAGTCGGCTTTGTTCGCTTCAACCCTTTTCCCGCCACCGGCGGCGACCAAAGCTTCTGTTTGGCTTTACTTGATGCAAACGATACCGGTTTTGTGCTAAGCTCTTTACATTCGCGTGACACCACCCGGTTTTACGCCAAAGCCGTCAAAAACGGCGAAGGCAGTGGCTACGAATTATCAAAAGAAGAAAAACGCGCCATAGAAGATGCCAAATAAAAGAAAAAAGATTCTCTATATTTTAGCCGGTTTGGGCATATATCTTCTTGCCACCGGTATTTCTTACGGCGCCTTTACTGCGCTTGCCCGCGGCTCGATCTTTACCTCGCCTTTACCCGCTGGGCAAGAAGAAGGGGAAGAATCAGCCGACCGCAAAGCTTTAATCGACATTACCGGCCCCAAAAACGAAACTTGTCTTCTAAACGGCGCCAAATTTACCAAGGCGGAGAAAAACGTTTGGGAAACCAGAAGGCCCTTGGCGGTGATGATCGAAAACCACGAGGAGTCCCGTCCTCAATCGGGCTTAACTGACGCCGACATCGTTTACGAGGCCGTTGCCGAAGGCGGCATCACCCGCTTCATGGGTCTTTACTACTGCCAGGCCGCCGCTTACGAGTTGATCTTGGGCCCGGTCCGAAGCGCCCGGACTTATTTCTTAGACTGGGCTTCGGAATACAACTTTCCTTTGTACGTCCACGTCGGCGGCGCCAACACTCCCGGCCCGGCCAACGCTTTGGGCCAAATCACCACTTACGGCTGGAGCGCGGCCAACGACCTAAACCAATTCTCCATCGGTTTTCCCACTTTCTGGCGTGACTACGAACGCTTAGGCCGGACGGTGGCCACCGAGCACACCATGTATTCTACGACCGAGAAGCTCTGGGCCGTGGGTAAAAAGCGCGGCTACACCAGTGAGGGTCCCGAAGGTGAGCAGTGGTCCGACGCTTTCAAGCCCTGGGAGTTTACCGCCGACGAGGCTGACTTTGCCGACCGGGGTGATCTCACCAGCATCGACTACAACTTCTGGGACGATTCCGCCTACGAAGTTTCCTGGCAGTACGACAAGGAAGGAAATTTTTTCAAGCGCTTCAACGGGGGCCAGCCCCACCAAGATCTAAACTTAGATCAACAACTCACCGCCAAAAACGTGGTGATCCAGTTTGCTAGTGAAAGAAACGCCAACGACGGTTACCCCGGCAACGTCCATTTAGTCTACGGTACTACCGGTACCGGCAAGGCCCTGATTGTTATCGACGGCAAGACCGTCGAGGGTTCTTGGGCCAAGTCAAGCCGCTTGAGTCGGACCATTTTTTACGATGAATCAGGCAAAGAAATTGCCTTTAATCCCGGCAAGATTTGGATTTCCGTCTTGCCTATCGGCACTCAAGTTGACTATTAGACTTCTGCCCAGAAGGAAGCCATATGGCTAAACTTCAAGACTTGTTAGTATCAAGGGTCAGAGCCAAACTAATTAAAACCTTTTTAGGCCAGCCCCAGGAAATCTTTTACGTCCGCCAACTGGTGAGACTTACTGGTGAAGAAATAAACGCCGTCAGAAGAGAGCTTAAGCGCATGGAAGACAGGGGTATGGTCAAAAAAGAACCCCGCGGCAACCGCCTCTACTACCACTTTAACAAAAGCTACGCCTACTACCAAGACTTAATCAGCCTGGTCGCCAAGACCACCGGCTTGGGTGTGGCTATCATCAAACACAAAAACAAATTAGGCAACGTCAAGTTTGCACTTCTTTCCGGCCGCTACGCCCGCCACATGCCCAGAAAATCAGCCGAAGACATCGATTTGTTAATCGTCGGCACCATTGATCCGGCACCCTTGACCAGACTCATCCGCCAAGCCGAGTCGGAAAGAGAAAAGGAGATAAACTACGCCCCGATGACTTTTGAGGAATTCAAATTCAGAAAATCGCGCCGCGACCCGTTTTTATCGACCATCTTTGCCGGCGGCCGGGTGATGCTGGTAGGCGACGAAGAAGAGATGGTCGGTTGATTTTATGAAGCAAAAAGTGATCAAGGTCGGCAACAGCCTGGGAGTCACCGTTCCCTCCCAGTTTGTCAAGGCTGTGGGCGTCACCAAAGGTGACTCGGTCTCGGTCAAAACCATTTTAGAAACCGGCCAGATAATTTACGGTTTCAAAGGTGCCAAGCAATTATCACTTACCGGTTCGCTGGCAAAAAAGTCAAACTAAGCCATGGTCAACCGCCGCCGCCTTTTTTTCATTTCCTTGCTTACTGGTTTAGCCATTCTCTTAAATCTGCCCCGTTTCCCCGGGATCAACTTGAGTCTTGGACCTTATAAATTTGTTCGTGACCTAAACCTCCGCTTAGGCCTCGATCTTCAAGGCGGCACTCACCTGGTTTTAGACGCCGACATGAAAGATATCGCCCCGGAAGACAAAGCCACCGCGCTGGAGTCGGCCCGGGAAGTCATCGCCCGCCGCGTCGACCTTTACGGCGTCACCGAGCCCACTATCCAAACCGCCACTAGCGCCGAAAGCTTTCGTCTCATCGTCGAACTCCCCGGCATCAGAGACGTTAATCAAGCTGTCGACCTCATCGGCCAGACCGCCCAGCTTGATTTTCGTCAGTTGGTTTCTGACGGCCTTGATGACGAGGTAGCTTCACCCGGAGGCAAACTGATTTTTGTCTCTACTGATCTTACCGGTAAAGACTTAAAAAAATCGGCCGTGACTTACTCTCCGGGGGAGCAAGGCGTCAACCAGCCGGTGGTGTCCTTGGAGTTTACTCCCGAAGGGAGTCAAAAATTTGCCCGGTTAACCCAAAGCAACGTCGGCCAGCCCTTGGCTATTTTCTTGGACGACCAATTAGTCACCGCCCCCATCGTCAACGAACCCATCTTAAACGGCCAAGCCGTCATTTCCGGCAGCTTCACCCCCGAAGCCGCCGCCAAGCTTTCCATCCAGCTAAACGCCGGCGCCCTGCCCGTACCGATTAAGGTTATCGAGCAGGAAAACGTCTCCGCCACCTTGGGTTCAGACTCGATCCAAAAAAGCCTCACCGCCGGCGTCGTCGGCTTGGGGTTGGTGATGCTGTTCATGATCGGCCTCTACGGCGTCAACGGCTTTTTGGCCGACGTCGCCTTGGTCATCTATGGCCTGATCACTTTGTCAATCTACAAGCTCATCCCCGTCACCCTGACTCTGCCCGGCATTGCCGGCTTCATTCTCTCCGTCGGCATGGCGGTGGATTCAAACATCCTGATTTTTGAACGATTAAAAGAAGAGCTGCGCGCCGATCGCCCCTTTGCCGTCGCTTTAGAATTAGGTTTCGGCCGCGCTTGGGACTCGATCAAAGACGCCAACGTCGCCACCATCATCACCAGCCTGGTTTTGCTAAACCCTTTAAACTTAAACTGGCTTAATACTTCCGGCCCGGTCCGCGGCTTCGCCTTGACTCTTTTCTTAGGCGTCGTCATCAGCTTGTTTACCGGCATCGTCGTCACCCGCACCTTGATGAGAACATTTTTATTAAAACATGATTAACTTTTTAAAATACCGCCTAGTTTACTTTCTCATTTCCGCCATCTTTATTCTCTCCGGCGCCTATTTTCTGGTTCGTTTCGGCTTAAAGCCCGCCGTCGACTTTACCGGCGGCACTCTTCTGGAAGTCGAACTTAGCGCCAGCCGGTCGGCCACTCTGTCCCAAGTCAAAGCGGTTCTAGAACCCCAAATCAACCTAGCCAGCCTTCAGCAAACCGGCCCCAATTCGTTTTTACTGCGAAGCCACCCCATCGACCAAAGCCAAAGTTTAAAACTCCAACAGCTTTTATCGGCCGAGCTTGACGCGCCCGTCACCGAAAAGCGTTTTGCCACCATCGGCCCCACCCTGGGACAAGAATTGATCAAAAAAACTCTGGTTAGCCTTTTGCTTGCCGCCGGTTTCATCCTGGCCTACGTTACCTTTCGCTTTAAGGACAAAAAATACGGCGTCTGTGCCATTTTAGCCATGCTCCACGATACTTTTATCATTTTAGGCAGCTTCAGTTTCTTGGGTTACGCTTACGGCGTCGAGGTCGACGCCCTCTTTGTCACCGCTCTTCTCACCATCCTCTCCTTTTCTGTCCACGACACCATCGTCGTTTACGACAGAATTCGGGAAAATCTTAAAACCCAGCCCAAGGCAGATTTTGCTTCAGTCGTCAACCAGGCGATCACTCAAACTCTGGCCCGCTCCATCAACAACTCGCTGACCATAATCTTTATGCTGATGAGTTTATTCCTTTTGGGCGGGGACACCATCAAGTGGTTTATCGCTACTCTTCTTATCGGCACCATCTCCGGCACTTACTCATCTACCTTTACCGCCGCCCCTCTATTAGTTTTATGGGAGCAGCTTAAAACCAAACATCACACACCCGGTGTGTGATAGAGTAGAGTTAATGCCGCCTAGGAAAGACCCTTCAGTGACAGGAGAAATTTATCACATTATTAATCGAGGCGTGGCCTCGATGCCAATTTTTGTTAACGGTCGCCACTATAACCGCTTTTTAGAAGCAATGCTATATTATCAACACGCGGCCCCACCGTTACGTTATTCTTACTTTTCTCGTTTACCGCAGTCTGCCAAAGTTGAAAAACTATCGCAATTAAAGCAAACCAAAAATTATTTAGTTGAGATTATCTGCTACTGCCTCATGCCTAATCATTTTCATTTATTGTTGAAGCAAGTGTCCGACAACGGAATTTCAGAATTTATTCGTAAGTTTTCAGAGAGTTATGCCCATTATTTCAACACTAAAAATAAGCGTATCGGACCTCTTTTCCAAGGTAGATTTAAATCGGTTAGGGTCGAAACTGAAGAGCAACTGCTCCATGTTTCCCGATATATTCATTTAAATCCTTATAGCGCCGGAATAGTTAAATCGATTACCGAATTAAAAAAATATCCCCACTCTTCATTACCGGAATACTTGGGTTCAGCTGAAAATAATCTTTGCCAGAAAGACTTGGTATTAAGTTATTTTAAGGGTAATTCTGGTTACGAGGACTTTGTTTCTGGTCAGGCAGACTACCAAAGAGAATTAGCCAGGATTAAAAATTTATTGCTTGAAGAACCCGAGGCAGGGTAGTGACTCCTATCACACACCCGGTGTGTGATAGAGTTGCTTAATCCGCTTCAGCAAGTACTCGCGCTTGTTTTTGCCGGCGTCTTCCATCACCTCGTCAAACAGCTTCTTTAGAATTTCACCCACCTTTGGCCCCGACTTAATTTCCAAAATCTTCATTACATCGCGGCCGTTCACCTTTAAGTCCTTGATTTCCATCGGGCTGTAAAGCACCTGACCGATCCGCTCTTGCAGCTCCCTCAATCTCCAGGAGGTAGCCTTGGTGCCGCCGCCCACCCGGTCGCCGATTCGTAGCATCATCATCTTGTTAATATTGTCACGGCCCACCCGGCGGATAAAGCGTCTTACAGCCTTGTCGGTCATCTGCGGTTCATAAGCAAACATGTGCCAGCGTACCAGGATCCACAACAAATTTTTTTGTTTTTTAGACAGTTTGAGTCTTTCGGCAATTACCTTGGTCATCCGCGCCCCCACCACCTCGTGGTTGTAAAAAGTAATTTCCTTGCCCCGTCCCCGGTCTTTTTTGACTTGAGGTTTACCGACGTCATGAAGTAGCGTCGCCAGCCTCACCATCGGGTCCGGCGAGGGGCAAGCCGCCAAAGAATCCAAAGAGTGATTCCAGACGTCTTTAGTGTGGTGCCCGCCTTGCTGGACCCCGCGCATGGGAATTATTTCCGGCAAAACTTGAGCCAGTAATCCGCTGTTGGCCATCAGCAAAATTCCTTCCTTAGGATAAGGGGAGGCGATTATTTTCAAAAGTTCGTCTCTGATCCTTTCGGCGGCAATTTCACCAATTAGCCGGCTATCTTTTTTGATCGCCGCCAAAGTTTTCGCTTCAATGGCAAACTTTAACTGCGCCCCAATCCTGATCGCCCGCATCATCCGCAAAGCATCTTCCTTAAACCTTTTGTTGGCGTCTCCCACCGCCCGGATTAACCTGCTTTGCAGGTCGGCTTCTCCCCTAAAAGGATCCACCACTTCCGCCTCAAATTTTTTTCGGATTTCGGATTTCGGATTTCGGATTTTCAAAGCCATGGCATTGATGGTAAAGTCACGCCTCTTCAAGTCCTCTTCTAAAGATTTGCCCCAAGTGACCTGGTCCGGGCGTCTGCGATCAGAATAGCCACTTTCAGTTCTAAAGGTAGTGATTTCATAAACACCCTCGCCTTTGCCTCCGAGGTGTTCTTCCGCCACCCCCACCGTGCCAAAGACGTTGTCGTAAAAAGCGTCAGGAAAAAGCTTGGTAATTTCCTCAGGCCTAGCGTCAGTGGTAAAGTCCCAGTCGGTGACGGCAGTTTCGGTCAAAATATCCCTCACCGCCCCGCCCACAATATAAACTTCAAATCCGGCATCAGCTAAAGTCTTTAAGACTTTTTTTACCGAAGCCGGCAACTCAAGCTTCATGATAAGATTATAACCAAATTATGACCAAGGTGTGGCACGTCAACCAAAAAGTTTCCGGAAAAAGCAGTAAAATCCGCCGCCAACAGATCATCGCCGCTCTGTTAAAAAATCGCCGCCTGCTGACAAAACCGGCCCAAAAAGAATTTTTCCAGCCCCCTCATCCCCAAGACTTGGATTTAAAAACAATCGGCATCAGTGAGTCACAAGTCAAAAAAGCTTTAACCCGCCTCAAACAGGCCTTAACCCAAAAACAATTAATCTACATCTACGGCGACTACGACGCCGACGGCATCACCGCCACCGCCATTCTCTGGGAAACTTTAGACCGCTTAGGCGCCAAAGTCCTGCCCTTCATTCCCTTAAGGGGCGACGCCACCCGCGGCCTGTCAGTCGCCGGCATCACCACTATTTTAAAAAAAGATAAACCCGCCTTAATCATCACCGTCGACAACGGCATCGTCTCTTTCAAAGGCGCCCGGTTTGCCAAAAAAGAGGGGATCGACCTAATCATCTCCGACCACCACGTCCCCCAAAAAAAACTTCCCCCCGCCACCGCCGTCATCCACACCACTTTGACCTCCGGTGCCGGCGTCGCCTGGTTTTTCGCCCGCGAAATAGTGAAACATTTCCTCCACTCCGGGAGTGTTACCACCCTCGAGCTCGCCGCTCTCGGCACCATCGCCGACATGGTTCCGCTTTTGTCGGTCAACCGCTCTTTGGCCTTCCACGGCTTAAACGATCTTCGCCAAACCTCCCGCCCCGGCCTTGTGACTCTGGCCCGGGACGCCGGCGTCAATCTTAAAACCCTGGATGATTACCAAGTCAGCTTTTTACTTTCCCCCAGGTTAAACGCCATGGGCCGCCTCCACCAGGCCCTCGATTCCCTGCGCTTACTCTGCACCCGCGATAAAGCCCGGGCCAAAAAGCTCTCCCGCGACTTAAACTCGGCCAATCTTAACCGCCAGGATTTAACCAGAAAAACTTTTTTTCATGCCCTGGACCAGGCCAAAGCGCAAAAAAACCAAAACCTCATCTTCGTCTCCGACCCCAGCTACCACGACGGCATCGTCGGCTTGGTGGCGAGCCAATTGGTCAGAAGCTTCCACCGCCCGGCCGTGGTCGTCGCCGTCGGTGAATCTCAATCCAAAGGTTCAGCCCGTTCCATCAAGGGTTTCAACTTAATCAAAAACTTCCAAAGCCTAAGCAGTCTGTTTTTGGAAGTCGGCGGCCATAAACTTGCCGCCGGCTTTACCGCCGAAACCAAAAACCTGCCCCAAATCAAAACCCGGCTGCAAAAAGTCGCTGCCGAGAGTTTAACGCCGGAGCAATTAAAACCGGTTTTGGAAGTCGATTGCGAGATTAATTTAACCGACGTCGGCTGGCAGCTTTATCGGGAGATAAGCCGTTTTGCCCCATTTGGTTTTGACAACCCCATGCCCGTCTTTGTCACCAGGGGAGTGAAACTTGATCGCCTGCGCCAGGTGGGTAAGGAAGGCAAACATCTCCAACTAATTTTAAGCACGAAGCACGAAGCACGAAACTCGAAACTAGGGGGTATCGCCTTTGGCTTTGGTCAGTTATCAGCCAGCCTTTCTCCCGGAGCCACGGTCGACCTTGCCTACGCCATCGATGAAAATGTCTGGAATAATCAAAAATCGCTGCAGCTTAAAGTCAAGGATATTATAATTTTACCCCGTCATTAACCATAGCCGTTACTATTCCACTCGGTTCATGGTGGCCCGCATCGTAAGTGAACCTAAGCGCCTGTTGAATTATCTCTCTATAGGTACTTTCGCCGAAGTTTTTAATCGTCGGCCTCAAACTGACACGGCCTTTCTTTGGGTCAAATTTAGTAAATGTTGACTCGTCAAGTCCAAGAAGGTTAGCAGTGTCACTGACGATATATTCTATCGCCGGCAACAAAGACTCAACGCTTACTTGATTAATATCGACTTCCCATGGCCTAGGTGTGAGTTTTTTTTGAGGAGTTGGTTTTTGAGGGTTTAAAACAGCGACGATTTCGTTAAAAGGTGTTTGAGCGTCCTGTTTCATGGCCAAGGCCCGAGCCGCCTGGTCAAATAATCTTTTAACTTCAGCGCCAAAGTTTTTCAAAGCCGGTTGGGAAGAGAAAATCATTTTTCCGCCCTCTCCTACTTCTAAAAAATGCTCCGGGCTGACAGCTTTACCATCGACTGTGACAGTACCCTCTAGTTCTAGGGCTAGCAGGGCAGCCACTACTGCCCTCGACCTTTTAAACTCTTGTCCGGGAATGGCCGAAGGAAAAATTTTCCGATCAGGATAATCCATGGCATTATTATACTATAAGATAATTCTTTATTGTCAAGGCGGGAGAATACAGATACAATCATACTCATGACCCGTACCTTAGCTGGCGCCACCCTCGAACTGGTGGGTAAAACCGTTACCCTCAAAGGTTGGATTAACTCGGTTCGTTCCCATGGCGGCTTGACTTTTTTTGATTTGCGCGACCGCTCCGGCCTGGTCCAGGTGGTCGGCGAGAAGTTAGCCAAAGATCTTAAGCCCGAGTCGGTCGTTGCAGTTACCGGGCGGGTCAAAGCCCGCCCCCAAAACCTGGTCAACCCGAAACTCACCACCGGCAAGGTCGAGGTTGCGGCGCAGACAGTCGAGGTGATTACTGTCAGCCGTGAGCTGCCCTTGCCCATCGACACCGACGGCCGCGACATCGACGAACAGGTTCGCCTTAAATACCGCTATCTAGACTTGCGCCGCCCCCGCATGGCCAAAAACATAAGGCTTCGCTCCCGGGCGGTCAAGTTCATCCACGACTTTCTCACCGACCAGGATTTTGTCGAGATCGAAACTCCGATTTTAACCAAGACTACCCCCGAAGGCGCCCGCGACTTTCTGGTGCCTTCGCGCCTTAAACCGGGCCAATTCTACGCTTTGCCCCAAAGTCCCCAGCAGTATAAACAGCTTCTCATGGTCGCCGGCTTTGAGCGTTACTTTCAAATCGCTCGCTGTTTCCGGGACGAAGATCCCCGCCACGATAGAGCTTACGGCGAATTTACCCAACTTGATTTGGAAATGTCTTTTGTCGACCAAAACGAGATCTTGAGTTTAACCGAAGAGCTGTTTACAGGGTTGGTTAAGGAGATTTTCCCCGACAAAAAGGTCACTGCCACCCCTTGGCCAAGGATTGCCCACGCCGAAGCGATAAAAAAATATGGCTCCGACAAACCCGACTTGAGAAAAGACAAAAAAGACCCCGACGAGTTGGCTTTCGCCTGGATTATCGACTTTCCCTTACTGGTCAAACAGACCCAGGAAGATTTTTTCCACGGCGCCGGGGTAAAATACGCCCCCTCGCACCACATGTTTACCGCCCCTCACCCCGATGACGTCAAACTGTTGGAATCTGACCCCTTAAAGGTCCGTGGCCTCCAGCACGACTTGGTTCTAAACGGTTACGAGGTCGGCGGCGGCTCGGTCAGAATCCACGACCCGGCGGTTCAGGAAAAAATCTTCGATTTAATCGGTTTTACTGATAAACAAAAAAATCAGTTCGACCACATGTTGACTGCTTTTGGTTACGGAGTCCCGCCTCACGGGGGTATTGCTCCCGGCATCGACCGCTTTTTGATGGCGGCGCTTGCCGAACCCAGTTTGCGCGAAGTGATTGCTTTTCCCGCCGTCTCCTCCGGTCAAACCGCCGTCATGGACGCTCCCAGCCCGGCGACACCCGAACAGCTCAAAGAGCTTCACCTTAAGTTAGTTAAATGACTGGTGACTCTAAGCTCAAGTTAATTTTTGCTAGCTTAATCTTAAGCCTGGTGCCGGCAAGAAACCATTACTACGACCTTTATCTTAGCGCCGCTCGTCCTCCGGTAAAAGAGGTGAATGCGGCTCTCCCGGAGCCGGTTGGCTTCTACCCGGTCAACCTAACCGGAATCCCCGCGCCCTATACATCGGCCCCGGGTGTGGTAGTTTTAGACGCCGACTCCAAAGCCATCCTTTATCAAAAAAATCCTGATTTAAAGTTGCTTCCCGCTTCCACCACCAAAATCGTCACTGGTTTGATCGCCCTGGAGCACTACCCTTTGGATCAAGTCATCACCATCGACTCGATCGGCGTTGTCGGCCAGACCATGAAGCTGGCGCTTGGCGAGAGGATTAGCGTCGAAAACCTGCTTTACGGTTTACTCGTGGCTTCCGCCAACGACGCTGCCGCGGTCTTAGCCCAACATTATCCCGGCGGCGAAGATGCCTTTATTGCCGCCATGAACCAGAAAGTCAAAGATTTAAATTTAACTAATACCCAGTTTCAAAACGCCACCGGCCTGGACGCCTACGGCCACTACACCACCGCCCACGATTTAGGCTTAATTGCCGCCGCCGCCATGGCCAACCCCACTTTTGCCAAGATGGTCTCCACCACCGGGATCACCGTCTCCGACGTCGACTCGACTATTTTTCATCAACTTGAAACCATCAACGAACTTCTCGGTCGCGTCGACGGTCTCTCCGGCGTCAAAACCGGCTGGACCGAACTTGCCGGCGAGTGCCTGGTTACCTCCACCCAAAGAGACGGCCGCGCCGTCATCACCGTCGTTTTAGGTAGCTCCGACCGCTTCGGCGAAAGTGTGAAGTTAATCGACTGGGCCTTTATCAACCACCGCTGGGAATCATCTCAAGCCATTCATTGAGAGTCGCCGACACGTAGCCAAAAAAACCGTTGTCTCCCTCAAAGACAATGATCGGCATCAAAAATCCCTGCGACACCTCATTGTCATAGTAACCAAGATAAATCCGCCTGATCACCACCACTCCGCTGGGGTTGTCGCCCACGCTGGCAATATATCCTTGTCTGGTGACAAGCTCCCTCCAAGCCTGGCTGGCCGTCTTGACCGGATAAGTCGCCGACTGGTCTTTATCCACCGGATAATAGTTATACTCTGCCTGGATAATCCGCTGTTGGGCCTCGCGCGACCCGGAGAAAATTAAGCGGACAATGCCGCGGTCGGGGTCGGCCGGCAACACCGGTACCTCGTCTATATCCGGCCGGTAAATATTCACTTCGACAAAGTCGGCCTCCGACAGGCTCACTGCCGGCACGTACTGGCCGCCGGAAAAGTTAAGGTAAGAAATTTCCACCCTGGCGTCATCGAGTTCCTCGGTCAGAAGTCCGGCCTGGCGCAAAAACTGCTTGGCTTCCACCACCACCTGTTCTTTGCCCGGCAGCTGTTTTTCGGTGAGTATCGTCGGGTCCGCCTGCCAATTCCTTTTGAGTAAAAAAGACCCGTTGATAATGTCCATTTCAAGCGAGCTGGGCAAAAACTGGTTGTCTTCCCAAAGAAAACGTCTTTCGGTTATTTCTCTCGGCTCGTCTCTAAACCTCATCTTCTCGGCAGTTTCTTTGGCTTGGTCCAAAGCCAGAAGGTTCGACCGGTACGTGGGCATCAGGTAGACAGTGGCTCTGTCTCCCAGGTCAGGCGTTCCCCCTGTCGGTGTTTCCAGCCTTAAGGTCAGCTCCGGGTGAATCTTTTGGGGAAAACTTATCTCCGGCAGCTTGCCAAAAGCCACCGTCGGCGGCGGCGGGGGAGGCGGGTTAACCACTTTAAGGTAGGTGTTATAAAAAGCCAAACCCAGTTTGATGACAATAATCACCGCCAAAGCCAAACCGCCAAACTTTACCGCTCGCCTGGCTATCAGTGCCGTTTCCGTCAAACTCGCCATACTTTGAGTATAATATAACCAAGTTACTAGAAGCTAGAAGCTAGAGGTTATTTCCTAAATTATGGTTCGAGTCCGTTTTGCCCCCAGCCCTACCGGCGTGCCCCATATCGGCAACACCCGGACGGCTTTGTACAACTATGTTTTCGCCCAAAAAAATCAAGGGCAGTTTGTTTTAAGAATCGAAGACACCGACCGGGCTCGTTTACAGCCCGACAGCCTGCCAAAAATTCTTGCCATCCTCAAAGCCGTGGGGATCGCCTGGGACGAGGGTCCGTTCGCCCAGTCCGAGCGCCTTAAAATCTACCAAGACCACGCCGAAAAGCTGGTCAAAAGCGGTAAGGCCTACTACTGTTTTTGTACCCAGGAAAGACTCTCCGCCATGAGAAAAGCTCAACAAAAAAGGGGTGCTTTGCCCCGCTACGACCGCCGCTGTTTAAAATTGACTCGGGCCCAGGTTAAAACCCAGCTTGCCAAAAGAACCCCTCACGTCATCCGCCTCAAAGTTCCTGACACTGGTGAAACTTCTTGGGTAGATTTAATCCAGGGCAAAATCAGCTTTAAAAACAACCAGATCGATGACCAGGTGCTTTTAAAATCAGATCAATTCCCCACCTACCATCTTGGCGTCGTCGTCGACGACCACTTAATGAAAGTAAGCCACATCCTCCGCGGCGTCGAGTGGATCTCGTCCACCCCGAAGCATTTGCTTTTGTATCAAGCCTTTGGTTGGCCGGTGCCCAAAATTGGCCACTTCCCGGTCATCTTAGGCCCGGATCACGCCAAGCTCTCCAAGCGCCACGGCGCTAAATCGGTTTTAGACTACCTTGATGAGGGGTACCTGGTTGAACCCCTGATCACCTTTATGGCTTATTTGGGTTGGTCGCACAATGATAACTCCGAGCTTTTAAACTTAAAAAAACTGGTCAAACTTTTTGACCTCAAAAAAGTCCAAAAGCAAAATCCCATCTTTGACCTCAAAAAACTCAATTACTTCAACGCCAAATACATCCGCCAGCTTTCAAACCAAGAGCTTTTCGCCTTGGTCAAACCCAGGCTTAAGTTCAAACTTGCCGACGCCAAACTAACCAGCATTCTTCCCCTGGTCCGCGACCGCCTGGTGACTCTAAACGACATCAACTTGTTTTTAGATTATTTCGCCGGCGACATCAAAGCGCCGCTTGACCTCATCGTCGCCCAGTCAGGCAAAGACCGCGCCGCCGTCAAAACCGCCTTGGGCCAAACTGTTTCCGCTTTCGCCAAAAATTCCGCCGCCGACTGGCAGGAAAAAAACTTAGAAAAAATCGGCCACGACCTTATTGAGCTTACCGGCTGGACCACAAAAGAGCTGTTTATGACTTTAAGGGTGAGTTTAACCGGCAAGGTCGCCACCCCGCCGCTTTTTGCCCTGATGGAAGTTTTGGGGCCGGAAGTTGTCAGCCGCCGTCTTCAGGCTGCCCATGAAGCCCTTTAGTTTGGCCGCGTTAGTCTTGGCGCTTTGGGGTATTTTTACCTTCTTGACCCAGCCCTTGCCCCAAAGATCAGCTTCATACCGCTTAAAACTCGGCCTGGTGACACCCTTAGAGCTCCAAGCCCTGCTGGCCGACAAACTCGACCACGCCTTGCCTCCCTTTTCTCGGGTTTTAACTCAAAAGGAAGAGAAAAAGCTGCTCCAAGCCATTTCCGGCACTTTGGGGCTAGCCACCGCGGTGGAGCTTGACGGCCACCGTTTAAACCACCAACTCGGCCGCATCGGCTTAGAACAACATCTGCCCCGTTTTCCCGGCGATACCATAGCCGGCCACCTTTTTCCCGAAGTTGGCTTGACCGCTAACCGCGGCGCCTGGGGTTATTTTGACGACCCCGTCGCCGAACGCTACTACGTCGCCGTCCAAACTTTTTACCTGCCCAACTGGAACCAAGATTTACGGGCTTTAAGGGATTGGTATCGCCACCGCAAGGTTTTAGTTGTCAACCCCGCCACCGGTCAAGCCGTGGTTGCCGTCATCGGCGACGCCGGCCCGGCCGTATTCACCGGCAAGCAGTTTGGCGGCTCCCCCGAGGTAATGCATGCTTTAGGTTTCTACCCCGGCCCCAAACAAGGCCGGGTGGTCTTGCTCTTCGTCGACGACCCCCAAGACCAAATTCCTTTAGGCCCGGTCGCTTATCCTTTCTCTTCCAAGTCTCCGGTCAAAACCTGAACTCTTTTAGACAAAATCAGCCGGTCCAGCGTCAAGGGCGAGATAAGCGAAATCACTTCAAAAGTAAAAATCGACAACTCAAAAGCGCTGGGGATCTGCCGGGTGATAAAAAAGGCGCCCAAGCCAAACACCAGCGCGCTTCTTAGGGTTTCGCGGAAAAGCTCGTTTTGGGTTTTTCTGATTACTGCCTCGGCAATGCCTTGCTCTCGGGCCAGGTCCACCTTTTTATAGATTTTGGGCAAGTTAAGCCAGATGATGATAAACGCCGTCATCAAAGCGGTAATCAGGTTAAAGCGGTAGTTTACCAGGCTGACGTCGCCGCTAAAAAGCGCCCAGGCAATTTTCTTGGGCCAGTTTCGCAGCAAAAACCAGGAGCCGACCATAATCACCGTCAAGGCTCCGCTCGAACCCCGCAAAAAGCGCTTGATTGAGTCTGCCACCCGGCCCTCATCGATCTCACCCGTGGTTTGTTTTCTTTTACGGTAAAACTCGGCAAACTTTTGCACCAAGATTTTGTAAATGATTGCGCCCGCCCAGGCAACCAACACCCAACCGATCCCCAAGTCCACCGTTTCGGCAAACCTCAAGTAGGGCAGATTATAAATCGTCCCTTGGATCGGGTAATTTGGATAGGGGATAAAGTCATAAAGCCGTCCCGGGTCAAGTTTAACGCTGTAGAAATCGGTCAGAAACAACCAACCGATGGTAACGTAAGAAATCGTCTGGATAAAAAAGTTGACTAAATAAAAAAGTAAATTGACGTCGCCGCCGCGAACCCTCTGCCTAATGACAAATTGTTGATTATTTTCCACTCCCGCCTGCTTCAACTTTTCCTTAAACTCTTTAACGTGCCGGGCATTAGCCAGATTTATCACCCTGAACGGTACCATTAATATCGTCTGAAACACCCCCAAGCCCACCACCGCCCACCACATTTGGCCTAAAAGCGCGTAAAGCCCAAACAGCAAACTGGCGTAAAACCGCGTCGTCTCGCCCGTGACAAACAGGTACAAAAACAGTAAAACCACTGCCGCCGCCAGAACGGCGTTGATTGATGGCCAGGACCGTTTTTCCTCCATTTAACTTATCATACCACCTAAAAACTGATCCGGTACACCGCCCCAGCCTTATCATCGCTCACCAAAATCGACCTATCATCCATCACCAAAATATCCACCGGCCGTCCCGTCGCCGTCCCGTCAGCCTCAAGCCAACCCTCGGCAAAGACCTGGTAAAGGCCGCTTTGAGGATCGACAGTAGTAATCCGGTAGCCGATCGGCACGCTTCGGTTCCACGAGCCGTGCTCGGGGATATAAATCTTGCCGTTTACAAATTTCATCCCCAATGCCGCTACGTGCGGCCCCAGTTCCACCACCGGGGGCTTATATTGATCGCATCCGCCTTGGCCAAATTGAGGATCAACCACCCCTTGGCCGTGGCAATACGGATAGCCGAAGTGCTCGCCGACATTATCCAGCCGGTTGAGCTCATCCGGCGGCAGGTCATCACCCATTAGATCCCGGCCGTTGTCGGTAAACCAGAGCTTACCCGTATTAGGGTCCCAGTCAAAGCCGACCGAGTTTCTGATCCCCCGGGCCACGGTCTCCAAACCGCCACCTTCAGGGCTTATCCTTGTAAGGCTGGCAAACGGGTCACCCGGATCACAGATGTTGCACGGCGCACCAATGGCTACATAAAGTTTGCCGTCAGGGCCAAAGCCGATGTAGCGCCAGCCGTGGTGGGTTTCACTTGGTAAATCATCGAAAACCACCTCAAAGTCAGGCTTTTTATCATACCTTTGGTCGATATTGGCAAATTTAATCACCCGGCTGATTTCGGCCACGTACAAATCGCCGTCTTGGTAAGCCACGCCGTTAGGGGTGTTTAAGCCGTTGGCTACCACCACTCTTCTTTCCGCCCGGCCGTCGTTGTCTTTGTCCTCCAGAGCGTAAACCACGCCTTCGCCCCTGGTGCCGACATAAACTACGCCGCCCCCACCCCGCGCCAAAGACCGCGCCCCGGGTACGTCTTTAGCAAAATAGGTGATGGTTGCCCCCTCGGCCAGCTTGATGTGTTCCAGTTCCTGATCGCTTTCTGCCGTCGGCGTCAGCTCCACCGGCTCGGTCGTCACCTGCGTTGCCCTCGGCCAATTCTTGGCACTCTGCCACAAATAGCCGTACTTTTTCCACCCCCACGCCCCCGCCAAAATGATCACCCCCAAAATAAACCACTTAATTTTTCCCATAGACCCCAATCAGTTTATCTTTTACCAACTCGAAAATTCTTTGGTGGCCTTGACTATTTGGATGTAAGCCGTCAGCCAGATATTTTTTATAGTCAATTTTCATAAACTCACCAAAAACATCTACATAGGGGACTTTCATTTCTAAGCACACTTTTTTAGTAATATCGGTAGCCGTTTTAGCGTCCGAAAGCAGATAATAAATATTTTCCCAGCTCACTGGCGCTGTCCGTGCCTCATCAACCGGTTGAACGCCAACAAACAACACTGGTGCCAAATTTTTGGCTTTAGCGATTAGGTCTCTAATATTCTTCTCATAACCTTCGACGGTGTTATCAGGCTTAGCAATTTTGCTTTCTCGCCTGATGAAGTCGTTTAAGCCGCCGACAACTAAAATTAAATCCGGTTTTCTTGGTTTCATTTCTTTTTCTAGTCTCTTAAGCATGTCGCTGGTTGTATCGCCGCTGATTCCTAGGTTAAATACATGATTATCCTGGATAAAGCTCTCATGCCAGGATCGCAGCCTGCCCACAAACCCGCCGCCTTCGGGGTCAACCTTGCCCTCGCAGTAACTCGCCCCAATAGCCGCAATTCTTTTAGGGATCATTTCAGCGCCTCGCGATACGCAGTCACTTTTTCCTGGCCAATCCAGCCAAGCCCTTTTGGCTTAGCTGTTGTCCAAATCTCAAAAATTTCTGGGTTTGCTAAGGTTTTTCTTGTCCCATCTAAAGCTACAACATCAGCCATGGCTGTTAATAACCAATCTTTCTTTTGAGCGATTTTTACCCCCTTTGGCCTCAAATCATGGGAAATATGCCGTTCGAGCCAGTGGCAGATAATGTTATGTCGTTGAGCTGCTGGGTCAGTTACTTGAGTATAGCCCCAGATTGCCGCATCAGATAAAGGATCCCCATCTACAGGAGTTTTACCTGATTTTTTTATAGCCTGCGCGTTTTCCATCATTATCGTTAGTTCGTTTAGCGCATCTTGATAATGATCTGAATTTGGATCAACTGTTTGGGCGGCAAGTGCGACCAAAGTACCTATATTTTCTTTGCCGAGGCTTTCGGCAAAAGATTCCGCACCGCCGTGGCCACTTAGCTGACGATTAACCTTTCTAATAACATCGATGTCTTTTTCGGATAGGGTAGCCAGTCGTTTGATCACCTTTAAGTAAGACACAAAAGTACTGGCAAGTTCCTTCCAAGGCGTTTCTTGAGCTACTCTAAGAGGGGTTTGAACCTCGGGTAAGTGACCTATTTTATGGCCAATATTTTGAAGATTTTGGTTTGTTTTTTCTTCGTACATATGCTCATCTCCACTTATCAAACTCCTGCATCATTTTTAATCGGTCGGAATCGCCATCATAACCGGCGGCAAACCAACTCACCAAAATCTTTTCAATTTTTCCTCTGTCCGGCCGCCAGCCGATAAGACACAAAACGTTGCAGTTGTCGTAAATCTTCGACCACTCGGTCACTTCCGGGTCGTCGGCCAGACAAGCTCTGATGCCGCTGAATTTATTTATCCCCACCTCGACCCCCACGCCCGTGCCGCAGGAAACAATGCCTAAGTTTTTTGTGTCTGCCCTGACTTTCTCCGCTATCGGCGGCAGCAAATTTTCAAGTTTCATGTCTTGGTCTTTGCTTTTTACTCCCAAATTTTCATATTTAAAGCCTCGGTTATCCAACCACTCCATGGCTATTTTTATCGCCTCAAATCCTTGTTTGTCCGCCCCAAGGTAAATCATTAAACTATATTATACCCGCAAAATAAACCTTGACACGGAAACTTTTTTCTGCCTACAATTAACCATGAATAAAAACCTTCTTATCGGCCTCGTCATTCTTCTAGTCGGCGGCCTGTGGTACTTCTCCAGCCGCCAACCAGCCTACGCTCCTACAGATACAGCCGATACCGTCACCGAAGACGAAGCCATGATGGCAGAAAATCAAATCAGCCTCACTTTAGCCGAACTAAACGACTCCGGCGAGTCGGGCACCGCCACCCTGGTTGAAACAGACGGTACAGTCACCGTTACCTTAGCCTTGACGGGTTTTAGCGTCGGCGTCTCCCAGCCCGCCCACATTCACGTCGGCTCTTGCCCCGAGGTCGGGGCCGTTTCTTATCCTTTAACCAACGTGGTTGACGGCGCGTCCGCAACCACCCTCGAAGTCACTTTGGCCCAGCTGGAAGCAGAGATGCCACTGGCTATAAACGTCCACAAATCCGCTACCGAAGCCAGCGTCTACACCGCCTGCGGCGACCTTGAATTCTAATCGGTTTTTTAAACCACTACTTTTATTGTTTGCCTTCGGTTTGGGGCTGTGGTTTTTCCAGGACACCCTCACAGATCTCTACCGCCAGTTTTTTGCTAGTCTCCCTCGGCTCGAGCAGGCGATTGAAAAGAAAGTCAACCTGCCCCCGCCGCTTCGCTCGGAGCAAGACTCGCCCCAGGCCCACCTCACCGTCGAGGGCGTCATTGCTTTTACCAACCGGCAAAGAACCATCCACAACTTGCCACCTTTGGCCGAGAGCGGTTTACTCAACCGCTCCGCCGCCGCCAAGGCGGCCGATATGCTTAAGGGTCAATATTTTGCCCACGATTCACCCGAAGGCGTTGACGTCGCCGATTTAGCCGCCGATCAGGGTTACCGCTTTATCGAGATCGGCGAAAATTTAGCTCTGGGAAATTTCTTAGACGACGAAACTCTGGTCGAGGCCTGGATGGACAGCCCCGGCCACAGGGAAAACATTCTTAAAGGAAGTTACCGCGAGATCGGCGTCGGCGTCATTCGCGGCACTTTTGAAGGCAGAACTACTTGGCTGGCCGTCCAGCACTTCGGCGTGCCGCTCTCGGCCTGCCCCGGGCCGGACGGGGGACTCGCCGCCACCATCGAAGACAACAAGGTGCGCCTTGATCAGTTGAGTCAAGAACTGGCTCAAAGAAAGCAGGAACTGGAAGCTTACCAGCCCAAGCGCGGCCCCGAATACGAGCAAAAAGTCGATGAGTATAACGGCCTAGTTGAGGTTTATAACCAACTAATCGTTGAAACCAAGGGTCAAGTAGAGGATTACAACAACCAGGTTAACGCCTTCAACGCTTGCGTCGGGTCGCTTTGATTTGGTATACTGGTGGGTAGTATGCCCACTTGGGATCAACTCGCCGACGAGACCACCATTCAAAAAACCATTGCCGCCCTCAAGCAAAACGGTATCAATGCCTTGGTGGTGGACAACGCAGAGGCCGCTAAGGCCAAGGTTTTAGAGTTGGTGCCTGCCGGGGCAGAGGTGATGAACATGTCCTCGACTACCTTGGAAACTTTGGGGCTGGATAAGGCTTTAAACGAGCCGGGCAAGTTCAACTCGGTCAGAAACAAATTAAATCAGATGGATCGAGTTACCCAGGGACTCGAAATGCAAAAACTCGGTGCGGCTCCCGAGTACGCCGTCGGCAGCGTCCACGCCGTCACCGCTGACGGCAAGGTCTTGGTCGCCTCCAACACCGGCAGCCAGCTCGGCGCCTATGCTTATTCCTCAACCTACGTCATTTGGGTGGTGGGCACCCAAAAACTGGTAGCCGACCAAGAGCAAGGCGTCAAAAGGATTTACGACTATATTTTGCCCCTGGAATCAAAAAGGGTCCAAAAAGCCTACGGCATGGAAAAATCAAACGTCAGCAAGCTGTTGATTTTCAATCAGGAAACCACGCCCGGCCGCCTCACTTTAATCTTCGTCAAAGAAAAACTAGGGTTTTAGGTTTTCTTCTAGTAATATGTAAGCATGGGGGAAGTAGCTACTCTAAAGACGGCAGGATTGGATCTTGGAGATTTATTTGGTGGTCGCAAGGTTGAGGCTAAGCCAGAACCACTTTATTCCGTGTCAGACATGCCTGGGGAATTTCGGGGGGAAGCCGATATAACTTTAAAACCATTATTTATACTTTCAGACGCTTACCCGGACAGAACGTTAACAGAACAAGAAATTAAAGCAAACAACGATTTCACTAATCAAACCCAAAAATATTTAGCTGTTACCCATGAAACAGAAAGCGGTTCTGAAAGAACCAGGATATTAGGTCAATATGCCAAGAAAATGTTGCAAGGTGAGGTTTACAAAGGCGACGTTCAGGTAGTTATTCTTAACCGGGGGTTAACCGAAAAAGGATTTATTCTTCCTGACGGAACCATAGTTCTTTCTCAATCCTTGATAAACCGCTCCGGTTCTTTTAGTGCCGCTTTGGGTATTATTGCCCACGAAGTTGCCCATTTAATCAATGGTACCTATGTTTCTCGAGAAAGCATCTCGACAGAGTGGGTCCATGAGCTTGGGGCGGATGCCGAGGTTTCCCGGTTGCTTGATAAAGTCGGAATAAATACTTTAGTCGCCCATGATTTTTTTGAACGCCAAGCTAAAGAAAGCTTAAACCAAAGAACCGACTTAGGCCATCAATCACCCCTGATGCGAGCCAGCCTTCCTCTCATCGAGCACCAATTTATCAATCGGAAATTCAGTAGCGCCGACATTATTCCCTTGGACAAGGTAGCTTTACCCGACGGCGAAACCATTAGTTTCTATAAACAAGAAATTAAGCCAACAAACCGCGAAATTGCCGAAATGTGGCCCGAGGGACTGGTTGAAGGAAACGCGGCTGAATTACTAGATAAGCTCCATTCTCAAGATTTATGCCAACTACTGGATAACGGGTGTTTTAGCAGGGGGGATCTTAAAGATAGTGAGGCTTTTCAACAAGCGCTTACTGAATTTCTTCGAAAACGTACTACAGACGTAGACTTATTACCTCTCGACCAAGACAGCCTTCTTTTGACGATGTGGTGGGGGAATGAGAGATGGCGCCAGCATGCCTTTTCCAACCATACTTACCAAGACTACCTCAAGATTCTTAAACACGGACACACAATTGATCCAAAACAATGGAGAGGAATGAACTATAGAATTTTCGGAGTCTATGCCCGAGACAATTGGCCAGGCGACTGGGATGGTTTGTATGCCCGACAGACTGACATTGACGCTGCCTGCGAGGGCCAGATAACTTTCTTGATTAACCAGGGTGTAGCTATAAAAGAAAACACTTTTCTCGAGATTATTGAGGCGTATGTTGAATTCGCAAGACAGGATAAAGACGAGCAATTCGGCAAATACTGGTGGCATGTAGACCCCATTATTTCTACATATATTGCGGCTAGATTATTTGATCCAAAAACACAACGAGTTGACCAAAAGGAGTTAAGACAACTACTTCAAAAAATCGCCAAAACAGGGTATAGCCCCGCATCTGATACATGGTTGCTTCTCGAAAACGCCCTTGGCACTCATCAAATCTTTAGAAACAAAAAAGGCGACATTGATTCTGACCGAGTCACCCAACTAACCAAAGACCAGCTGGAGCCTATTTTTCTAGAAGTATTCGGAGTTAATCTCTATAAAGAGCAGCTTGAGTCCGAGCCAGCTTTTTTTAGCTTAGAACAGGTATCTAGAATACTCAACAGTATTTTCTCTGAGAAAGAAGTACACGTTTTATATAGAAAATTCAGTAATTTAAGAAGATTGCTGTATAGCAACATTCAGTTAGCAGAATCTCACCCGCTTGCAACTGAGATTAGAAAACACTATGCGCCCATCATTACTTATCTTCGAGAGCAAGTAAGATCAGCCGATTTTACCGGACTTGATTTTGACCCTCAAATTGAAACAGAGCGTGAGACGTCCACTTTATTTAGTCTTGATGAAAAGGGCAAAGTGCTTCCCAGTTCATTGAAAATGCGCCTTGAAGCATTTATTGCAAATTTAGAAGTAGATACATATCCGTCCTTTAAAGCATATGAAGAGAAAAGGCAGGTAATGGTCGATTCGTTACACTATATGGAAAAGCATTACGGCAGTGACTTTGACCGACTTTCACTTAACGATCAAATCTGGCATGTACTTAACTTTTCTTATTGGTTTGGTGATCAAACTTTATATATGGGAGAAAAACTGGCTACTTCCCCACTTCACCTTTCTTTTCAGAAGAAACTGGAGCACACCTATCAAATTGAATCCTTTGTCGCCTTAGACCAAGCTTTGGCTGACTACAACGAACGCATCGATCACGCTCATTACCTCGGCATGCACTCTCACTATCGTTCCAAAAAAATATTTTCATCAAATCTTGCCGGACTTATTTTCTACCCCTTCTTTGAAGGAAAGTTTATTGACTTTTTGCATCAGGATATTGACTCCGAAGTCCTACCAGCGGCAATTCAAGCATTTGAGAATATCGTCAGTGGTATTGGTGGTGGGATTGACATGACGGACGCCAGCCCTGATCTAAGTCGAAAAATTCATGACCTGCGTCTGGCCTATATTATCTCCGCCGAGTCAAACCCAGAAAAAATAAGAAGCCGAATGGATTATTTTCTAGATAATTACCATAAATTTTCCTATAGCGATCTTTTAGTGCTGATGAAACAGGTGAAGCATTATGACGACGCCAAGTACTTTTTTGATCAAATCGGCTTGGAGCGAATGGCCGTGCTCCGCGGAGACGAAAATTCCTGGAAGTTAGATGCTTTGGCCATCGGAGACCTAGTGGTATCGCTCTTTAAGGATAAGCAGTGGGTGGTGGGTACTATCGCAGACGATCCGCTATCAAAGCTCAAATATACCACCGATTTGGCTAAAACCTGGTTGGGTACTTTTATAGCCAAGATTAAAACCGACGACACCAAGCCAAGCAGCGGAATCCAGTTTGACCGACAGCTCAGAAAAGTAATTATCGATCCTTTTAGAGAACGTGATCGTTTCCGCACAGTCAAAGATGTAATTCAAGGACTCCAAGGATTATCAGAGGGCGCTAAAAAGGGTCTGATGATGCGCTTGCTTCTTGATTCAGATGGTTTGCTTGCTACTACCGAGAAGAGACAGTGGTTGGCCGATCTCGTAGTCAAGTCATTCAATATTGAAGACGACTTCGTCAAGCAAGTTGCCAAAGGATTAATTATCGAGGGTAAACCTTCATTGGTAGGGTTAGGTTTATCCCAACTTTTAGGACCGTTGCTTTTTTCCGGGCTGGATTTGCAGGCAATTAACTACACCAGAATTAAGAAAGAATTTTACAAAAGGGGCAGCGCTTTTTCAGGAAAGCCAGAATACAGCTATTTACCAAATTTATTCAGCGAATCAAGGGATAACATAGTAGAAATAGGCAGTATTTTAAGAGGAAAAACTGGCCTGGAGGCTCTATCAAAATTATATCAAGCATCCACTAGTCACTTGAGGCGCCTGCATCAATGGCTTGAAGCATATACCAGTAATTTTAACTTGACTCAAAAATATCAGGAGGTTGAGGCGGCCGAGCAATCCGGCCTTTCCCCCCGGACAGAGTCTTTTATTCAAGGTATCGAATCAATGGGTAGTTTATTCGTGCGCTCTCTGCAAATAGCCCAGCTGGTATACGATTTCGAGCCAAAGCTAGCCAAAAGGTTAAGCAACGCCTTTGATCGGATGCAGCCCACCGATGAATTTAAGCTTTGGCTCAATCTCCATAAGGAGGTAGAGGATGATAAATCTGGTGATGCGGAAACTTCTCTAAGCCTATTTGTCGGAGAAATGTTAGATACAATAGACGAATTTTTAGGAGGAGGTAGCCTTGCTTCGGCCTACAAAGTCTCTTTAACCCCCAAAGGAATCAAGAAGCTAGGAGTCAAAACCGCTGCCTTAAAAATGTATACGGCAAACGCTGCTGCCTTTGTTGATATTTCCTACGATAGCACCATAGCGGCCCTCCGGTACGCCGAGAAACACGGAAACGAGCAGACCAAAAAACACGCCCAGCTGGCCCAAATTGTGTTGGGAGTGGCGCGACATTGGAGCAAGGCAGATCTGAAAGATAACAAACCCCAATGGGGCGCTATCTTGCGCCAGGCGATTAAAGCTATATCTGAAAAAATCGACAAGCCAATTATCACCGCCAAGCCGCTATTTGCCACCCCAGACAATCATATTAGAGTAGAAGAATATTTAGCCGGTTCGACGCTTAATCGGTATCTGCAAAATCGTCAAGTATCTTCTTATTTAGCCAAAAACAAAGTACCATTCGATTCTAAAAATTTTAATCAGTGGCTAGAAAATCAGGATAACTTATCCGAGGATATTAAAACAACCCTTAAGGCGTTGCATATAGTTTTAGGATTTGTAGATTCTTTTTTTGAAACGCCTGTAGGTGTGGATGTTGGGCAGTATATCTTCCCTCAAGATCCTCACCCCGGCAACTTTATTATTAGCCAAGATGGAACCTTGGGGGCAATCGATTTACCTACGGACTTTTCGTTTTCTAAACAGGAAGTTGAGGTTTTTAACACTTTTCGCCAGGGAGACTATGTTGGGTTTCTCGACGGATTCATTAGTTTGGTTAGCGAACATAATCAAAGTATCTTAAACAGTGAGAAAATCCAAAAAATTCGCCAGCAAGTTCGGAGAGAATTAGGGAAAGAATTTATCAAGCAGGCTTGGTCAGGCAGAAAATCAGACGCCAGCTATATTCAGAGGCTGTTGAACGTTTTTGTATCGAATAAACTAGAAGTTCCTTGGGAGTGGTTTGTGCAAATTCGTAACCTGTTTTATCTCAATAAGCAGCGCGGTAGAAAGAGCACAAGAATTAACCTAATAAGGGAATTTATAGATAAGATAGGAGCAAATTCATCGCCACGAGATGATTTCTTCGGTTAGTCTCCAACGTGGACCCCATCTTCGTCAAAGAAAAGCTAGGCTTTTAGCTTCTTCTTTACCAACGCTTCTTTTTTAGCTCGAGGCCATTTTTTCAGTTGCCATTCTCTCTTCATTGCCTCGACGCGGGTAGGATGCGATTCTTTATAAACCAGTTCAAAAGAAGAAAAATACCTGATATATCTTGCCGACCTGTTAGATTTTTCTTTATGCTCTTTAAGCCGTTTTGTCAAATTATTTGTCTGGCCGATATAAAGAGTGTTTGCGGAGGTTCGCAAGATATATACAAAATAAGCCATATAGTCGAGGGGTTGCCGGGCTAGGATTCGAACCTAGAATGGCTGGTTCAGAGCCAGCAGTGATGCCATTTCACCACCCGGCAGAATAATCTATAAAGTCAGCTAATTATAACAAACCGGAGTATAATACAAGTTTTGATGCAAACATCTCTTTATGGATCAAGCCAAAATCAGAAACATCGCCATCATCGCCCATGTTGACCACGGCAAAACTACCCTGGTTGATCATTTGTTAAAGCAATCCCACGCCTTTGCCGCCCACGAGGCGCAAATGCAGCAGGACATGATTCTCGACTCCACCGAGTTGGAGCGCGAACGGGGTGTGACCATCTTGGCCAAAAACACGGCCATCAGCTGGCAAGGTTACAAAATTAACATCATCGATACCCCCGGCCACGCCGATTTTTCCGGCGAAGTCGAACGGGTTTTAAACATGGCCGAGGGCTGTTTGCTTTTGGTAGATGCCGCCGAAGGGGTGTTGTCGCAAACCCGCTATGTTTTGTCTTTGGCCTTAAAACTTAAGTTAAAGCCGATCGTGATCATCAACAAAGTCGACCGCAAAGATCAAAGAGCCGCTAAAGTCTTAGACGAAATCAGTGATCTGTTTTTGGACTTGGTCGAGCACTCGGATCAGCTCGATTTTCCGGTTTTGTACGCCGTCGGCCGTCGCGGCGTGGTCGGCAAAAACGTGGATTTAAAAGACGATAAAGATTTGTCTCTGCTGTTTGAAACGATTATTAAAACTATCCCCGCGCCTCCGGGTGACCGACGCGGTCCGGCGCAGATGCAGATTACTACCCTGGATTACGATGCCCATAAAGGCCGCTACGCCATCGGCCGGATTAACCGGGGCACCATCAAGGTTGGCCAGAGTTTGGCCATTGTCAGGGACGATAAGCGGGTGGGCCAGGGAAACGTCGAATATCTGTTTACTTTCCAGGGGTTAAGAAAACAGGCAATTGACCTGGCGGCGGCGGGCGAGATCGTCGCTCTGGCTGGTTTTTCCGAAATCAAAATCGGTGACACCTTGACCGACCCGGAGCATTTAGACCCAATGCCGCCGTTGGAAATTACCCAACCGATTTTAAAAATCGAACTGTCTGTATCGACTTCACCCTTGGTGGCCAAAGACGGTAAGTTGACCACTTCGCGACAAATCCAGACCAGGCTCAAGAAGGAAATCGAGACTAACATCAGTCTCAAAATCGAAGCCGACGCCTCGGGTAACAGTTTTGTCGTCGCCGGCAGGGGCGAACTGCACTTGTCGATTTTGGTGGAGACGATGCGCCGCGAAGGCTACGAGTTTTCCGTTTCCCAGCCGCAGGTGATTTACAAAAAAGAAGGCGGAAAGACTTTAGAGCCGTTTGAAAAACTGTACCTCGAAGTGCCGGAAAAATATAACGGCGTGGTTTTAAACAGCCTGGGTCAAAGAAAAGCAGCTATGGTCAACATGCAGACCGCCAAAAGCGGAGTGCGCTTTGAATATAAAATCTCCACCAAAAACCTGATCGGCTTGCGGGGCGAACTTTTAACCAAAACCTCGGGCGCGAGCGTGGTCAACTCAGTCTTTTGGGACTATGAGCCGGAAGAAGAAGCGGTGGTGTGGCAAAGAAGCGGCGCGGTCGTTGCCAGCGAGCCCGGCAAAGCTTTGGCCTACGCCATTGCCCATCTTCAGGAGCGGGCGACATCGTTTGTCAGTCCCGGAGAAGAAGTTTACCAAGGCATGATTATCGGCCTCAATAACCGCCAGGGAGATATGTATTTTAATATCTGTAAGGGCAAGCAGCTGACCAATATGCGCGCTTCGACCTCCGACGCCACCATTAAAATCGCCCCGGCCTTAAAAATGTCCCTGGAGCAATACTTAACTTTCATCGGTCCGGACGAACTTTTGGAAGTGACGCCGCATCATTTGCGGTTAAGAAAAAAAGATTTAAACTTCAAGCGCTGACGTTGAGGATTTGATATCCGGTCGTGCCTTTGGGAGTGGTTACCGTCACTTGGTCGCCGACTTTTTTGCCCATCAGGGCTTGGCCCAGAGGAGACTGGGCGGAAATGGTTTTTTTGGTTGGATCGGACTCAAACGAACCGACCAGAGTGTATTCAAATTCTTTCACCCCGTCGTTTAACTTCACCCGGCTGCCAAAACCAATGGTATCGCCGCCAACCGGCGCAACCACCGCGGCCGCTTTAATGATCCGTTCCAGGTACCTCAACCGGCCGTCGATAAAAGATAGACGGGCCCGGGACTCTTTATAATAGCCGTTTTCGGACAGATCGCCCATTTCCCGGGCTTTTTGCAAGTGGGCCACCGCCTCCGGCCGCTCGGCCGTGAACTTATCTCTTTCGGCGATAACTTTAGACAAGCCTGCCTGGGTGAAGGGAATTTTATTCATTTGTCTATATTGTAGCTTACAGTTGATGGGAAAAAACACTTGACAGAAAGTTAGAATTTCTATATAGTAGAAAATATGCAAAAGCAATCATTGGAGACTATCGTCAAACTCCAGCCTAAAGGGCTCATGACTGTTCCCAAGGCGATTAGAGCTAAATATGGCCTTGAGGAAAATGGTTTAATTAGGATTAAGGAAGACAAGGGTAGAATTTATCTGGAACCGGTTAGAACTTTGCCTTATCCTGTCAGAAGTTACACCGACGAGGAATTAAAAGACTTTTTTGATTTTGACGACCAGCTGCAAAAAGGCACAAAATCTAAAAAATAATGTCAGTGCCGGTTGTCTTTTTTAACGCTTCGGTAGTTTTGGCCGCTTTAAGATCAAAATCTGGTGGCTCGGCTAAACTCATCAACTGGGGTAGTCAAGGAAGAATTAACGGCGTCATTAGCGAAATTGTTCTCGATGAAATCAGACGCCACCTCTCAAAGATTAAAGTTTCTCGCCGGCATTTCAGAAATTGTTTATTGGCTTTTAATAAAATTTATCCAGCCCCTGGCTTAAAGTCTGTTGACAAATTATCAAAGACAGTGGCAGATCCCGGAGACGCCCATCTTCTCGCCTCTTGTCAAGATATTAAGGCGGATTACTTGGTTAGCTTGGATAAAAAGCACATTCTTAGTTTAAAAACTCGAGTCAAAAGACCAAGAATAGTTAACCCCAAAGAACTAATTGAACGCTTGGGGTAGTTATGGCTCAAATCCTCATCCGCTACGCCGAGATTGCCTTAAAGGGTGGCAATCGAGGCAAATTCGAAGATCAGCTAGCCCTAAATATTAAAACCGCCCTGGGAAAAGGCGGCTATCGTCTGGTCAGGCAAAACAAGCAGCTTGTCTTAACCGTTAAATCTAATTTAATTAATAAAAGCCTCGAGAAACTGCAAAGAGTCTTTGGTATAGCCTGGTTTGCCCCGGTAAAAGAGACTATCAGCCAGGTGGGTAAGATCAAGCAGGCGGCGGTAAGGTTGACGGGCGGCTGGGACAGAAAGGTGGCCACTTTTGCCGTCAGGGCAGCAAGGCAAGACAAAAACTTGCCTTTTACCAGTTTAGAGTTGGAAAGAAAAGTAGGCGAGGTTGTTAGAGTTAAAACCAGCCTTAAAGTTGATTTAGGAAAACCCGACAAAACTCTTTATATCGTCGCCGCCAAGAAAAAAGCCTTAGTTTTTGACCAAAAAATCCCCGGCGCCGGCGGCTTGCCGGTCGGCACCTCCGGCAAGGTCCTATCGCTTGTTTCCGGTGGCTTTGATTCCATCGTCGCCTCGTATTTACTGGCCAAAAGGGGAGCGACAGTCGATTTCTTACACTTCCACGTCTTTGCCGACCCCAAAAAAGTCTTAGATTCCAAAATCAAAACCATTGTTGACGGATTAAAGCCGTGGACTTTATCTCAAAAACTTTACCTGGCCGCCTACACTCCTTTTCAGATGGCCGTTTTAGACCTTGCCGGTCGCGACGCCCGCCAGGAGCTGGTTACTTTCCGGCGCTTGATGGTCAGAGTGGGCCAGAAGTTGGCCCAAAAATTAGGCTACCAAGCTTTGGTCTTGGGCGATTCTTTGGGTCAAGTCGCCTCCCAGACGATGGAAAACATCGTTGCCGTCGACCAAGCGGTCAACTTACCCATTTTTCGACCCCTGATCGGCAGCGACAAACAAGAAGTGATCAATTTAGTCAAAAACTTGGGGCTGGAATCAGCCGCGATTGCCCCCTACAAAGACTGCTGCTCGATCATCTCCGCTCATCCCGCCACCAAAGCCGACAGCAAAAGAGTAAAATTTATAGAAGAGAAGATTAAAATTAATACCATTATCGATGAAATTACTCGAGAGACTAAAACAATCCACCTCTAGCCCGCTTCGGCGCAGCTTTCTATCTTTAATTATTTTTAATTTGTCTTACCTGTGGTTTAGAAGTTTTACCGATTCGGTTCTAGCCCCTCATTTTTTAAACCAAGGCCTTTCCATTCAGCAAATTATTACCGGCACGGTATTTTTATGTTCTGGTGGCGTCTTAATACTTTTTTTACTCAAAAAGCTTTCTGCTCGCGTCTCTTGGCGTTGGGCCTTAATCGCGGCGATTATCTTCATTCTTTTAATCATCAAGATTAAAAGCCCTTGGCAGTTTTACCTGGTTGCCTCTATCTCTGGTTTAACTAACGTCTTGTTTTGGACCGCCTACAACACGGCCCACTTTAAGCTTACTCCTAGCCATCGTACCAGTTTCAGTTCGGCGATTATGTTTAGCCTGGGTCCTGTTATTGGCCTGGCGGCTCCTCTAGTTGCCGGCGCCTTAGCTGAAATTAGCTACAACATTGTTTGGGTTTTGGCCACATTATTTTTTGGGTTGAGTTTTTATTTGACTAAATTCCAAAAAAACTTTACCGTTTACTTCAGCCTTAAATCAGGTTGGCGCTATATTAAGGCCATGCGCTTGCTCTTGCTTCTCGAAGGCATTTGGGAGGCAATTATTTTCGGCATCATTCCCATTTTTGGCCTCTATTTTATTACTACCCCCTTCTACTACGGTACTTATCTGGCCTACCTGGCGTTGATGAGCGTGTTAGCCAACCTACTTTTAGGGCGACTCTCTGACAAGCTCCAAAAACGGCTGATATTTATTTATCCGATTACCGTTGCTTTAGCCTTAATTACTTTTGTCTTTCCCGCTGCTCTAAATAGTTTGGCTTACTGGTTGGTCGTTACCGGCCTGGTAAGATTCCTTATGCCTTTGTTTTGGAATTTTTCCACTTCGATCTTTGTCGATCTCCATCCTCAAGGCACTCGAGGCTTTGCCATAAGAGAATTTCTTTTAAATTTTGGCCGAATCATCGGTCTAGGTTTGATAGCGATTAACTTTACCTTTCAATCGCCCCCAAGAATGATTTTTTACCTTTTAGGCTCGGTGATGCTCATCTACCCGGCCGTGATTTTCTACCAAACCAAAATCAGCAAAAAGTATAGTTATCTCTAGGCTGTTATATAATCGACCCATGACTCTTGATTTAAAATCAGTCCACCGAGAAGTTACGCCATTGATGGCCCGCGCCGAGAAATTGGCCGTTAAATATTTTTACCAGGGAATTAAAAAGGAATTCAAACCCCGGGAGTCAATCTCTACTTCAGTTGTTACCCAGGCAGACCGCGACATCGAAAAGCTATTCAAAACCGAGCTGAAACAAAAATTCCCCCAAGTCGGCTTTGTCGGCGAAGAGACTGCCAAGGTCAATCTCAAAGAATACAACTGGGTCATCGATCCCATCGACGGCACCTACAACTTTGCCAACCGGGTGCCCGTTTTTGCCATTTCCTTGGGCTTGTGGCATTTTAATCAGCCCGTCTACACCATGATCTCTTTGCCGATACAAAAAGAGGTCTTCTATGCCACAGCCTCCGGCGGCGTTTTCAAAAACAACCACCCCATTAAACCGCGCCGCCAAGCCAAGCTACCCCGGCAGCTTTTTGCCACCTACACCGGCGTCGGGGCCAACTCATTAAAGCTCAAGCTGTTTGAGGCCATCGGTCAGGTGGCCGTCTTTCCCCGCTACTACGGCTGTACCGTCAGCGACGGCGTCATGGCGGTTATGGGCAGAAGCCATGTCGCTTTAATGGTCAACCAGGGCATTTGGGACATTGGCGGCATTTTGCTTTTGGCCTACGAAACCGACACCTACGTCGAGTTTATTTCGCCACCGCCTGACTTTAGCCGCAAAAACATCAAAGACACAGAATTCACCCTGGTCATGGGTCATAAAGAACTAGCTCAAAAACTGGCTCGAAAGATAAGGCCAATTTTAGCCCAATGAACGCCAAGTTTGGAAAATCTGTCGATCGTTCCCGCATGTTCTACTGGCAGGTAGATCGACCATTTGACGAGGCCGAAACCAAAAAGGTCTTTCTGGATCGGCACCAAAACTTTAATTCTGATCTGGCTAGACAGGCGATAGAGTCAGGCATGGTTCAGGCTGGCAAAGCCAAAAGCAAAGCCAGGGCGGTCAAGCTCTATGAGATGATTCCTTTTGGTTCGGTCAATGTTGTCATCAAGGCCAAGCTTGCCGACGGCACTTTGGTAATTTTCCGCGGCCACCCACCGGAAGTTAAAAACGGCTACTTTTGGGCCGAAAGTCTCGCCGCCAAAAAAGCCAGAGAGGTCGGAGTGCCTGCCTACAAAACTTACTTTATCGACGACACAAGAGACAAGTTTAATTTTGACTATATGTTGACCGAGTACTTGCCGGGCAGAAACATGAAAGACATGTGGCCGATTGCCAAAAAACTGGATCAAAAGTTAATCGAAGATACCGGTAAACTACTGGCTAAAATTCACACCATCCACACCAAGAATTTTGGCTTTTTTGACAATCGCCTCGCCAAAGCCAAAAAACAACTAGTCGGCATTCAGCCTCAATGGTCTGATCATGTCCTCGCCGCTCTGACTAAAAATCTCAACTATTTACAAAAGACTCAAGTTATCACGCCCTCCCAAAGAAAAAAAATTTCCAAAATTTTCTCCGCTAACAAAACCTTACTCGATTATAAGCGGTCGGTCTTAATCCAGAATGATCTGGCCGACTGGAACCAACTGGCCCAAAATGGCCGAGTTACCGCCGTTTTAGATTGGGATGAATGCCACTCCGGCGACCCCATGGCCGACTTTGCTTGCTGGAGCCTGTTTTTTCCTTTGGAACGCCTGGAACATCTTAAGCGGGGTTATCAGCAAATTTCGCCACTACCAAAAGAATACGAGGCTAAGTTTCATCTTTTAAGGCTGCGTTATCTTGTTTCCAAAATCACCTTGAGAAAGAAAAAGCTCACTTTTAAAGAAGACAAATTCATGAGAGATTTGCTAAACCACGGTTTAAAAACTATGAAGCAGGAATTTTCCTGGTACGGGTTATGATCACCTGTTACTTTGAAGACTCCGACCAGCCAACCAAGCTCCGCCACGTGGTAGTGGACACGCTGGTGGTCAAGGCCGACAAAATTCTTTTGGTCAAAAGGGGAGACGACACCCTGCTTGAAGCGGGTAAGTGGGCTTTGCCCGGCGGGTACTTAGAACGCGACGAAACCGCGGCAGAAGCCGCCACCCGCGAGACCTTGGAGGAAACCGGCTACCAGGTAAAGGTTGAAGAGTTGTTTCGGCTGATCGACAACCCCAAGCGGCGAGGAGAAGATCGGCAGAACGTGGCTCTGGTCTATCTGGCCACTCCGATAAAAAAAGTCGGCCAGCAGGACGGAGAAATCAGTCGGGTGGAGTGGTTTAAGCTTGACGCCCTGCCTCCGGCAGAGAAAATAGCCTTCGACCACGCCGAGACTTTAAACCTCTACCGCCGCCATCTTATAAAACCCTTAAAACTGCCCTTGATTGGTTGGCCAAAGATAGTAAAATAACTTCCTTATGGCAAAAGCCGTTTTTACCCACTACGATCGAATCTACGGCAGAAGCGAAGTTGCCCCCGACGACTTGGCGATCTACCAAACCCCCCAGTTTGCCCGCTTAAACCGGGTGTCTTTATCGGCCATTCCCACTTGGGTCCAGCCCACCGGCGTTGCCGCCAGCAAAGCCGAACACAGTCGGGGAGTAAGATTTCTCGCCAAACTCTTAGTCAAATCCGCCCACTGGCGGATCAAAAAGGAGGCGGTCAACATCGTCCTGGCCGCGACCTTGCACGACATCGGCACTCCGCCATTTTCCCACCTGTCCGAGCCTTTCCAGATTGCCCTCACCGGTCAAAACCACGAAGAGTTTTCTCGTAAGCTTCTGGTTAACACCGAGATTGGCAGAGTGATCAGAAGCCAAGGGGGAAATTTAAATACAATTTTAAGCTATATCGAAGGTGTAAACCCACCCCTGTCAGACTTAGTCAACGGCAGCATCGACCTTGACAATCTCGACAACACCCTCCGCTTCGGCCAAAGTGTCGGGCTTCTGGCCAGCGGCAGCTACTACCGCCCGGAAAGACTAGTCAAAGCTTTCGTCTTTCAAAAAAACGGCCAGCTGGTTTTATCCGGGAGGTACTTGGACCAAATCAAAGCCTGGGAGCGTTGCCGCCACCAGGTCTATAACTATCTTTACAGCCGGGAAAACTTGGCCCCAGCCGCCATGCTCACCCGGGCGCTTCACTTTGCCCACAGAAACGGCGAGCTTGACAAAAACTTTTTTCTCAAAACCGACGATGGAGCGCTGCATTACTTGAGAGGTTTAAACCCCAAAACCGCCAAACTGATCCACAGGGCTTATCACTGGCAGTTTTATCAAGAGGTCTTCAGCTTTGACCGGACTGTCGACGCGCCGGTGTTCCCTTCGATGTACGATTACACTAGATTTAGCGGTCGGCTTTCAGACGCCATCGCCCAAAGCTTCAAATTGCCCCCGGAAGACGTCGCCGCCATCGCCCAGTTCGACAAGGGCTTTCGGAAAATTCACCTGCCCATTTTGGGGCGAAGGAGAAAGTTTGCCCACCAGCCGGCCAAATCGCCTCGGTTTATGATCAGGGTCTATGTAAAATCCGACGACAAGGTAAACTTAAAAAAACTCAAAGCCTTGGTTAAAAAACAAATCGCTACAATTGGTTGATTTCTTGGTCCAAGGTATTAAGGTCGGCCTCAAAGTCCAGCGTTTCCGTCTCATTGGTTTCCTGCTCCAGCGTAGTCAGCCCCGTGTCTTCCGACAGGCCCTGGGAAGCGTAATCTGGTTCCCCTCTGGTTTTAGTCTCGTCGGTTCGGGGCAGATACGCCCAAGCCAAAACCGCTACCACCAACCCGACTACCAAAAAAATCAAGGCTTTTTTCATGCTGTTCTGATCGCCTCCACCACCGCTTTCCTGGCCTGGTGAACCTTATCGCGCAACTCACCCAGATCGTCTTTGAGAAGTTGTTTGGCCGTAGCCGCCGCCGAGCGCAAGCCGGCCTCGTCGTCAAATACCAGCTCGTACTCTTTGGCCGCTTGAGTCTCGTTGGCCGTTTCTGCCTCGGCTATGGCGGAGTAAGCCGCCGCAATCGCCGCTTCGGTTTCCGCGTCGCCGCCGGCTTCTTCCACTCGGGTTTCGAGTTTAGCCAAAATTGCCCTCATGCGGTTAAGCAATCGAGCGACGTGCTCGGTATATTTTTGATTAATTTGGTTAAACCGCTCGGTTAGATGCGCCGCCAATCGTAGTTTTCTTTCGTCTCGAATTTGTTTGAGCCTGGCGGATAGCGTCGCCCGCCAGTCGTCAAGCTCTTCCCGGTGTTCCTCTCGGGTGGTGATTCTCTCTTCCAGCCTTTCTTGGAGGCGTTCCTTCAAAGTTTCTAAGTTTTGTACTTCAATCCCCCTGGGAGAGGCGTTTGCCGGGCTGACCAAGAGCAGTGCTAAAGCCAAAGCCGTAAGCCACTTTTTCATAATTTAAGTTTAGTAAAAATGTTACAATCTGTCTATATGACGTTTCTCAAGCCTAAATTCTTACTCAAGGCGGTTTGGTTTGGCTTTGGTCTGGCAGGGCTGGTGATTATCCTCCAAACTTATGCCCCAAATTTATTAAACCGTTTTTCCGACTCGTCTTTGGTCAAAGGCATTGAAACCGAACTGGCGCAAAATACCGGCACGGGAGGTGATAGTGACAGCAGTGTCGACCCTACTCAAATTGACCCCGGCGCTACCACCCAGGCCATCACCAAAGTCATCGTCCAGGAAGTGACCAAGATAATTCAAGAAAACACCGAAACTATTAAAACCCTGCCTGCCCAACAGGTGAGAAAAATTAAAATCGGCGCCTGTGAGGAGTTACTCGAAGAAGACATCTGCGCTGTAGCATCAGAGCTTGAGTGTAGTTTATAATAACCCATGATCTTTTTAAGTTTAAAGACCTACCGGGTGGCCTCTGGTGAAAATGCCGTCAACCTCTGCCGCCTGGTCAAGAAAGTAGCCCAAAAAACAAAAGTTCCCATCATCCCCATCGCCCAAGCCGTCGACATCTACCGCTTGGTCCGCGAAGTCGGCCTTGAAGTTTGGGCCCAGCACGTCGACCCGATTGACCCCGACCGCCACTTCGGCTGGACCTCGCCTTATTCAGTCAAATTGGCCGGGGCTACCGGCGTGGTCATCAATCACGCCGAACGCCAGGTGCCTTTTGACCAAATCAAAACCATTCACCAAAAATGCCGCCACTACCACTTAAAAACCCTGATTATTGTCGACACCGTGGCTTTGTTTAAAAAAGCCCTGACTTTAAAGCCTGACCTATTGTCATTCGAGGACCCCAAGCTTATCGGCGGCACTGTCTCGATTGTGTCGCAAAAATCTACCGACATTGCTAAAGTCGTTAAATTCACCTCAATTCCGGTTCTGGTCGGCGCCGGCATCAGAAGCGGCCAGGATATAAGCCAGGCGAGAAGTTTGGGCGCCGCCGGCGTCATCCTGGCTTCGGCCGTGGTCAAAGCCCGCAACCCCGAGACAGCCTTACTCGACCTCTGTTCAGGCTTCTCATAAAATTACGGTTTACGTATTACCGATTACGTATTACGCTTAAAGTATGTTGGCTTTAATCCAGCGCGTCACCCGGGCCCAGGTTACCGTCGCCGGCAAATCAGTCGGCCAAATCGGCCCCGGCTACTTGGTGTTTTTAGGAGTGATCGCCGGCGACACCGACGCCGACCTTGACTATTTGGTCAAAAAGGTCAGCGCCTTGCGCCTCATGCCCGACGCCAACCAAAAAATGAACTTATCTTTAACCGAGGCCAACGGGGAAATCCTGGTCATTTCCCAGTTTACCCTGGCGGGCAATGTGGCCCGCGGCAACCGCCCGAGTTTCATTGCCGCCGCCGACCCGAAAGAGGCAGAAAAATACTACCGCCGTTTTATTACTGGGTTGCAAGCTGCCGGCTTAAAGGTCAAAACCGGTGAGTTTGGCGCCTACATGGCAGTTAGTTTGGTCAACGACGGCCCGACGACTTTAATTATTGATTCAAAAAAAAGATGATAGTAGCGATCGCTTCTACCAATCCGGTCAAAGTCAACGCTGTCAAAAAAGTTTTTCAGCGCGTTTACCCTAAGGCCAAATATCTTTCCTTTAAGGTCGATTCTCGAGTGGGCAAACAGCCAGTCACCGACCGCCAAACTCGCCTAGGCGCCGTCAACCGCGCTCGCGCCGCCCTAAAGCAAGCCCAGGCCGACATAGCCGTAGGCATAGAAGGGGGTGTTACTACCATCGATGGAAAAATGTACTGCACCGCCTGGTGTGCCATTATCGACTCCAAAAGAGTATTGTCTTTAGGTGGCGGCATGCATTTTCTCATTCCTAAAAAGCTGGCCGTAAAAATCAAAGCCGGCGGAGAAGTCGGCCCAGAGATGGATAAAATCCTGGGCACGAAAAACATTAAAAGAAAAGGCGGCATTATCGACTTTCTCACCGGCGGCCTGACTAGCAGAACTTTAAGCTACCAGAAGCTGGTAGAATACGCTTTGTCAAGTTTCGCCGCCCCAAATTCTATAGTTGACTCTTAGCACTCATTCGTTTATACTGCTAATTTATGGCGATACTCTTGGGTCCGCAAAATAAATCCAAGCCGGAGAAAACCGTGCCTTTGGTGCCCTTGCGCGAAGGGGTGGTTTTTCCCCACACCGAGGCGGTTTTGACTTTTGGCCGCCCCCGCTCCAACGCCGGCGTCGAGGCCGCCTTTCGTTCCGACCGCCTTATAGTTTTTGTCACCCAAAAAAATCCTACCGTTGCCCGGCCCGGGCTCAAAGACATCTACCATGTGGGCACCCTCTGCAGCATCGAGCGGATTTTAAAAACCAACGGCGAAATTAACGCCCTGGTCAAAGGTATGGCTCGGGTCAAGATAGACGCTTTGTCTGCCACCGAGCCTTTCCTCGTCGCCAAAGTCCAAGAAATTCCCGAAGTCGTCGAGGAGTCAGACGAAATCTCCGCTCTCCAAAAACTCGTTTCCGCCAACTTCAAAAAAGCCGTCAACATGGGTAAGTCAGTCGACTTCATGGTTTTTATGCGCATCATGGGCGGCGTTTCTTCTTCAGAGCTGGCTGACCAAGTCGCCACCAATCTGGATATCGAAAGCGCCAAAAAGCAAAAGTTACTCGAAACCTACGAAGTCAAAAGGCGTCTCGAAGAGGTCTCCGACTATCTTTCCCGGGAATTAAAAATCTTGGAGTTGGAGCGGTCTATCGCCTCAAAAACCCAGAAAAAGTTCGACAAGTCCATGCGCGAAACCGTGCTTCGCGAGCGGCTTAAAACCATTCAGAAGGAGTTAGGCGAACAAGAAGAGGGCAAAGAATCCGTCGACTTAAAAAAACGCATCAAAAAGGCCCACATGCCCAAAGACGTAACCGTAAAAGCCCTCAAAGAATTAAAACGTCTTTCCGACATGCACGCCTACAACCCCGAATCAGGCTACATCAGGACCTACCTGGAATGGCTCTGCGATCTGCCCTGGAGCAAAGCTTCTCCCAACAAAGTCACCATCAAAAGAGCCGAGACTATTTTAGAAAACGACCACTATGCTTTAAAGGAAGTCAAAGAGCGAATCGTCGAGTATCTGGCCGTGATGCAATTAAAAAAGTTGGCCCAAGGTCGAAAAGATCTCCCGGCGGGTCCCACCATCCTTTGTTTCGTCGGCCCGCCCGGAGTCGGTAAGACCTCTATCGGCCGTTCCATCGCCCGGGCCTTAGGCAGGAAGTTTATCAAGATGTCCTTGGGCGGCATCCGCGACGAAGCCGAAATCCGCGGCCACCGCCGCACCTACGTCGGCTCCATGCCCGGCCGTATCATCCAGGGTATCAAAAACGCCGGCACCAACAACCCGGTGTTTATGCTCGACGAAATCGACAAGGTCGGCGCCGACTTCAGAGGCGACCCTTCGGCGGCATTACTCGAGGCTCTCGACCCGGAGCAAAACCGCGAGTTTTCCGACCATTATCTCGAGGTCCCTTTCGATTTATCACAGGTGATGTTCATCACCACCGCCAACGTCTTAGACACCATCCCGCCGGCCCTGAAAGATCGGTTAGAAGTCATCCGCTTTTCCGGCTACACCGCCTACGACAAGGAACAAATCGCCAAAAAATACCTGATCAAAAAAACCCTTTTGGGCAACGGCCTGAAAAAATCCCAGATCAAAATTTCTCCCACTACCTTAAAAAAAATCATTTATTCTTACACCAGCGAAGCCGGCGTCAGGAACCTGGAGAGAGAAATCAGTAAAATCATGCGCAAAGTGGCCAAAAAAATTGCCGCCAACCGCCGCGGGCCTTTTACCATCGGCACCAAAACCCTGGTTGACTATCTCGGTCCGGAGAAATTCACCCCGCCGCTGGCCGAGAAAAAAGACGACGTCGGTTTGTCTACCGGGCTGGCTTGGACCCAATCCGGCGGCGACGTTTTGTTCGTCGAAGTGGCCATCATTCCCGGCAGCGGCAAGATCATCTTAACCGGTCAATTGGGCGACGTGATGAAGGAGTCTGCCCGCGCCGCCGTTTCCTACGCCCGTTCCCGCTGGCAAGCGCTCAAACTCGATAAAAACTTTTACTCCAAAGTTGACGTCCACATCCACGTCCCCGAAGGCGCCGTGCCCAAAGACGGGCCGTCGGCCGGCATCACCATGGCGACGGCCTTGATCTCGGCTCTAACCGAAAGAAAAGTTAAAAAAGACGTCGCCATGACCGGCGAAATTACCCTGCGCGGCCGGGTTTTGGAGATAGGCGGCGTCAAAGAAAAAGTCATCGCCGCCCACCGCGCCGGGATCAAAACCGTCATCCTGCCTAAAAACAACCAAAAAGACCTCACCGAAATTCCCGACCTGGTCAAAAAAGACATTGCTTTCCGGTTCGTCGACCACCTAGACCAAGTCCTCAAGATTGCTTTTGTTTAGAAAACAGCACCTTGTCGTCAGAAGTTTTATCAAGATCGCCTAATTCTTTGACTTCGCTTAGTAAAAACCCATCGCAGATAATTCCCGATTGAGCGTAGACCTGGTTCAATTCTTTTTTAATTTTTTCTTCGACTTGAGTCCTGTAAGTAGTAATCTGTTCCAGCGTCACTTCCGATAGTACCGAGCGAAGCCGGCTTCGGGATACCGGCCGGACAATTTTGGAGACAAAGTCGTCGCCGATCGTTTCCCAAAGTTCGTTGGCCCGGCTCTTGTCGATTTTAAGCAGTATCGATCCCTCCACCTGAAGGTTATGCTTGTCGGCGGTTTTGCTGACAATCGCCTCGTCGCCCAAAGACTCGCTGTGAGATAAATCAAAATCGTGGCGGATTAAGTATTCCAGGATTTGCGAGTTAAACAGCTTCGCCCTCTGCCAAAAGGGGATTTTAAGGTGCAGCCCCGGCCCCCAGACTTTTTTTAATACCCCCCGCCCGAGGTCGTGGATGCAGGCGACGTGCCCGGGCGGCACGTTGACAAAAAAGCCGCCGACCACCTCATCGACCAAAAAAGATACTACCAGCTTATCAAACTCCATAAGTCATTTAATTTTAGTTTATTTTCTTTCACCCCACAAGCCTAGTAAGGTTTTTGCCGGGTAGTAACGGACATATTTTCCTTCCCGTTTTGCGTACAGCAACTTATCTGCCTCCATTACCTTAAGGTCCTTTGCCGCAGTTTGACGAGAAATATTATTTAGCGTTGAGTGGGACGAAACTGTCGTTGAAGGATTAGGATCAGAGATAAAATAATGGACCAACTGTTTTTGCCTTTCATTTAAAGTAACTTTTTTACTGATTATCTTATCTACCTCTTGATTTTCTTTAATTTTTGAACCTAAATATATCTTAAAATCTTCAACCGCTTGTAAAACCTTTCTTATATGAAAATCGTAAAAGTAAGTAATATCCAAATTATCTTGCTCGCTGTAAATGTAAGCTAGGGCATATTGGCTTGGGGATTTTTTAATTACCGTTGAAATGGGTAAAAACATGAATGTCCAGTAACCCTTTTTCAAAAGATACCAATAGAATAAGGCTCTGGCTAACCTTCCGTTGCCATCTGTGAAAGGATGAAGATACCCAATCCAAAAATGTAGAAAGATAGCCTTAGTTATCGGATGTGTAAACTTTTGTCCCATTTGGTCGTTAGCGTAGTCGATTAGCCTTTTAATTTCTTCTCTAACAAAATTTTCACTTGGAGGTAGGTGAGTAATAAACTGTTCTTGGTCTATTTCGCCCTGAACCACTATTTCATCGCTGTTTTCCCTCAAGCGATTTTGCTCAGTTTTATTAATAGTGTCTCTGGTTAAGATTCGATGTAGCTCAAATAGCAAATCTAGAGAAAGTTCTTGGTTTTTATAATTCTCCTCAATAGCATTTATTGCTTTATAATTATTAAGAATCATTCTCTCGGACGCATTCCGAGGGCTTCTTTTTTCAATAATCATTTTCCTGGCCGCGGCTCTTGTAGTATGAGCTCCTTCCAGTTGGCTGGAAGCAATCGCCTCTTCGATTATTCCTCGACTAATAAAGGTTTGTTGATTAGATTGAGAAAGAATATTGGGATAGGGGAGTAATTGCCCTCCGGCCATCATATCGACTGAATGTAGATATTCTTCGGTAGACGGCAATCTTAACCATTTAAAGTTATCGCTGTTTTCGGCCTTTATAAGACTCTCTGTTGCTGAAATATTTCTAAACTGTCGTACCAAGTACCACAGTTCTTCTGGACTTAAAACATCATCTCGAATTTTATACTTAAACTTAGTCCAGTAAAGATATTGAGGCTCATTGGCTTTTTCCAAAATCTTTCTATACTTGGTCGGGTTCTTTTCCAGGGCATTAATTACCTTTTGTCTGTTAATTTTATTCAGGTCGGGTTTTCTTAACTTGAAATTTAGCGGTGGGGACAATTTAAGCTTTTTAAGTTTTTTCATATTCATGTTAACAACATGTTAAATATATATAAACACTTAACATGTTAACATTATGTTAAACACATGTCAAGCTTAACATGATATTATCTAGCCAATCTAAACCAGTAGCCAAATGGCTACCAGGGTCAACAAACTTCCGGCGACTTTTTTAACAATCCGCTCTCTTTCTTTTAAGACCACAATTCCCAAAATCACCGCTATAATCAGCATGCTTTGGTAAAAACCAACCACTTTACTGGCAGGGCCGACCCTCAAAGCCTCGACGAAAAGATACATCGACACCACGTTAAACGCCAAAAACACCAGGTTGGCCTTAATCCTCTTTTTAAACGAGGCCGCAATTCTTATTTTCGAGCTTTTCATTAAAGCCGGGAAAGCCAAGATGGCCGGCAGGCTCATCGCCGCCAAGAGTACCGGCGTCGAGGCAAAAGCGGCACCTCGTTTCATCAGCACCGAGTTGACCGCCGCCGTCACCGAAAAAAACAGGGCGTACTTTATTCCCGAGTCGTTCCTGATTCTCCTGGGCGAGGCCACCACCGACAACCCCAAAAACAACAAAGCTATCCCCAGGTATTCGCTTACTGCCAGTCTTTCTCCCAAAACCGCCAAGGCGATTAAAGGCACCCACACCAGCCGCAAGCGGGACACAATGCTGGCCACCGACAGTTCCGTCAAGCTCTGCATCTTGGCAAAAGAGTACATCGCCGCTATTTCCGTCACTCCCAAGGCCGCCAGCCAGAAAAATGCCGCCGGGCTTAGCTCAAGCTTAAAGTTAAACCAAGCCAAAGCGCTAAAAGCCGCCAGCCGCATCACCTCAAACCACCAGCCGAAAGCCGTCGGGTCCTCTTCTTTCAAAGCTTTTCTGGTGACAAAAAAAGCCAGGTTCGACAAAAACCCTCCCGCAAACGCCATCACCACCCACGTTGGCATAGCTATATTATCGTTTTAACCTCATATACATTGCCTTGGCTTTCAATCCTTTTGGCCATTCTGGCCAATGTCTATAAAAATAGCCATTGTCACCACGAGATACATCTAAAACCCAACCCCACTTCTCATACATTTTAACGGTTTTTGTATTGTGAGTATAAATATCAAGGACGAAGTCTTTGTTCCCAGAAAATTCTAACGCTTGGCGGTAAAGTTTTTTACCGACCCCTTGTCCTTGATAGTCTGGATGTACATAGAAGCCAGTTAGCTCGGCTTCGTCGTCGTTTTCAAGAATGCAGGTAATGGAACCAACAAGCACATGATCTTTAAAAGCAAGCCAGGTTTTCTGGCTGTGATTGTTGATAAGATGAGACTTTAAATAATCTTGAGTGTTATCGGTGGCAAATATTTCTTTAGAGAAACAATCAGCCGTTAAGCCAAGCTTTTCATTAGTGTAGGCAGACTGATATGTTTGCTGTAGTAAATCGGTATATTTTTTCAGGTCTTTAAGGCTGGCTAGTTTAATTGTAGTCTTCATACCGGTAAATATTTTAACATCACACTAACAGCCACACCCCGCCCACGGTAATCAGGCCCCCTAACAATTTCTGCCACGCCCGCTCTTTTTCTCCCAAAAACAAAATTCCCGCCAAAATCGCCAGCACCAACATACCCTGCGACACGGATAAAACCTTACTCACCGGACCTTGCCTTAAAGCTTGGGCCATTAAATACAGCGTTACCGCGTCACTACCAACAGACAGTAACAGGTTTTTTACCTTTTGCCGCCATAAGGCAACAATTCTTCCGGCAGGGTTTTTCATAACCAGCGGCAGAAATACCACTGAAGGCCAAGATAAAAACATAATCAGCACCGGCGTCGAAACAAACTCTGCCCCTCCCTTCATTAACGCCCACATCACCGCCGAAACAATGGAGAATGCCAGCGCCAACTTAAGGCCTTTACCCGGCTTAAAATTTTTTTGCCACAAAGCCAACGCCAAACCCGTAAAGATAATCAAAATTCCCAAATAGCCAGTAAAATTTAACCTTTCGCCTATCAGCACCCAAGCCACCAGTAGTACCCACACCTGCCTTAACCTGACTATGATTGCCGACAGCGATAGTTCTGTAAAAGCGTGCATCTTCATATACAAATAAATTGCCACCAGCTCTACCAGACCCAGGGAAACAAGCATCGATAAACTTTTAGAACTCACCGCCAGCTGAAAGTTAAACATGGCCAAAGTCCCGAATACCACCAGCCTTAAAAACTCAAACCACCAAGCATAAGCCGTGGAATCCTGTTGTCCCCGCAGGCTGAACCGGTTAACAAAATTAAACCCATTGCCGATAATTCCGGCCCCAGCCGCCAGCCAAAACCAAGAGGGGATCATCCCGAATACCCCTCCGGATGTTTCGAGTGCCACTTCCAGGCAGTGGCCACGATCGTTTTCAGGTCCGAGTATTTCGGCTTCCAGTTAAATTCCTTTTGGAGTTTAGTTGAGTCGGCTACCAGTTCGTTAGCGTCTCCCGGCCTCCTGGGGTGAACTTCAACCTTAACCTTTTTACCCGACACCTTTTCTACCATGTCGATCACTTGCCGGTTAGAATAGCCTTTGCCTGTGCCGGCGTTGTAGACCGCCGTTTCGTGGCCGTCTCTCAAAGCTTTCAAGGCCAGAATATGGGCGTCGGCCAGATCCAAAACATGGATATAGTCTCTGATGCAAGTGCCGTCAGGGGTGGGGTAGTCGTTGCCGTAAAGTTTAAAGCCGTCACCAGTCATCGCCGCCCGGATCACGTTGGGAATTAGGTGTGACTCCGGCCGGTGGGCTTCGCCCAAACTGCCGTCAAGAGCGGCGCCGGCGGCGTTAAAATAGCGCAGGCTGATCGAGCGCAATCCCTGAATTCGGTCATACCAGTCAAGCATTTTTTCTACCATGAGCTTGCTCTCGCCGTAGGGATTTTCCGGCAGTTTAGAGTCTTCTTCTTTGATCGGCACCCGTTCCGGATTGCCGTAAACCCCGGCGGTGGAAGAAAAAATTATTTTAGTGACGCCAGCTTCGGCCATGGCTTCAAACAGCCCCACCGCTCCCACTACATTGTTGTCAAAGTATTTAGCTGGGTTCTCCATCGACTCGCCCATGGCAATGTAGCCGGCGAAGTGCATCACTGCTTCGATCTTCTCTTGCGCCAAAGTTTTTTTAACCAAGTCTTGGTCGTGAGTTTTGCCTTTAACCAGTTTCAAGCCGCCCGCCGCCTGGCGAGAGCCGTTTTCCAGGCTGTCCAAGACCACTACTTCAAAACCCTTTTGGGTTAACTGGCGACAGACGATCGAGCCGATGTAGCCGGCACCGCCGGTGACCAAGACTCTCATACCCAGCGTTTCACCTGAATCCAGCTAAAAAGAATCCCTAAAGTATCAAAACCCACGTCTCGCAGCGTTCCTTCACGCCCAGGCACAAAAGTCTGGTGCCACTCATCGGAGAAGGCGTACAAAACCGAAAAAACAAATGACCAAACAAAGATTTTTTTCGAATAAAGCCTGCCCCGGTCCGAAGCCGCCCGAAACACCAGCCAGAACAAAATAGCGTATTCGGTCACGTGGGCGGTTTTTTTGAAGATAAAATCCAGCCAGGAAAATTCTTGGGATTTGTTAATCGGCATCGCCGAAACAATAAAAATCAAGCCGCACCAGACCAAAACCGGCCACCAGCGGATAAAAAACTGCTTTAGCTTCATTTCTCAATTATACCGCTTCGGTATTGTTTATATAAAACCGCCCCGGCTCCGCCAAAAAGTGTTACTCCCAAAACCGCCAAAATTCCCGGGACAAAATATGGGCTCGTCGGCTTTTTCTCTTCTGTATTTTCCTCGGCCGCCTCGGTCGCCCCCAAAATCTCGCCGGACTCGGTCGATAAAAGCATCGCCATCGAGTCAAAGCTGTCGCTAGGCGAGGCGTTGGCAGATGGTTTTACCGACGCCTTAGCCGAGGCAGAAGGCGATGGGTTTACCCCGAGCGCCAGCGAGGGGCTGGGCGAAGGCGACGGCTCCTGGTCGTCTTCGGGAGTGGTGGAAGGGGAAGGTGGTGATTCCTGGTTGGGCGCGTTTTGGGTAACCGCGGTTTGGCTGTTCCAGCTTCCGGTGCCGTCTGGGTAGCGGGAGAACGAGGTATTTTCAGTGGTACCGTCGTAGCTGAAGCTGTCGACGGTATTGTCGGCAGCATCTTTTAAGGTGACTGTTTCGGTAGTGTTATTAAGTTGTACCTGAGGAGAAACTTGTCGGGTTAAAACAACAAAAAATCCTTTAGCGCTGATGGTAGCCTCTGGTAAAACATAGGTTTTGACCAAGTCGTTGACTTTATAGCCGGTCAGGGTTACCGGTTGATCGCCAGTATTGTAGAGTTCAATAAACTCGTCATTTTCGTCCACAGGGTTGGCAAAAATCTCGTTGAGTTTTACTTGGGCCTGGGTTGGGATCGCGGCGGCGAATAAAAATAAGGCGCCAGAGATGGCGCCAATAACAAAGCTTTTGAAAATTTTTCGGGCAGGCATTTTTATTTAACTAGAAAAAACGTGCAGGTAAAAAGTGTCCAAATTATTCTCGTCGTGATCGACGCGAACATAGGGGAGGGTACAGCCGCCGCTTCCTGAATAGCTACCATTATACAAAGTTCCTGCCTTTACCGCCTTGATGTCGTTTGAAGATTCGCTAGTGATATCAATGCCATTATGGAATGGGTACCAACCATAGGTTTGAACAAACCACGTCACACCATAACCCTGATTAAATCTGATGTGTGGTTCAATTGGCCAGCGCCAACTTCCCGATGGGTTAAAAGCATCCCCGCCGGAGTAGTTGGTATAACTAATGTTGCTGCTTAAGTAGCTAAAAGGATTTTTACTGACACCGTTCTCGCTGATAATAAAGTGTACGTGTGTTCCGGTGGAATTGCAGGAAGCCCCTTGAATAACAGTAGCTATTTTTTCACCTTCACTAACATGCCTCACTTCAGTTTCTTGGCCCTTAAGGGCAACGATTGCTTGAATTGCTTGGTATTCTGCCCGAGCAGTAGCTAACAACTGCTGATAAACTCTTTCATCGTTTTTAGTCTGTGCCAAAAGATCGCCCTTACTGCTTTTCTGTTGGGCTAAATCTCGATTCTGGTTAGCCAGCTGGAGAGTTAATTCTTCCAGCTCAAGTTGTTTTTGCTCTTTTAAGTCTTTTTGGAGTTGAGTTGTATCTCTTGCGCCCTGAAGCTCTAAAAGCACTTTGCGGTCGTTTTGCTGCGCTATCTTAAGATATTGATTTCTTTCTAAATAGTCAGTTAATCCGCCAACTGCCAGAAGGTTATAGTGAGGACTAAAGAGTGACCTTTTATACGATTCACCGATTCTGGCTATCAAAAGGTTGGAAATTTCATCTAGGCTTACATCAAGACGATTGATTTTAACGCCAAGGGTGGCTATCTCTTCTTCAAGGATTTTGATGTCATTTTCCGTTTTGGCGATTTGGGACTGAGTTAGAGCAATACGGTTGTCAAGATAAGCGATCGTGCTGGCCAAAGTTTTTTGTTGTCCTCGATTTTCTTGGAGCTTGGCTTCGTAACAGGTGACTTTTTCTTCAACCGATTTATTAATGCATTCGTCATTTGAGCTTTGTGCCACAAGCGGTACGACGGCCAAGCCAAAAACCACCACTAAAATCAACAGCAGCCTTTTCACCATACCCTTAAAGTCTATCAGATTTTCAAAAACCTGCGGGTGGCGATCAAACTCCCCACCGCCCCGATCAAAATTCCCAAGACCAGCTCGCCGGCTAACAAAGCCAGCATAAACCAGAAAGACACCGGCAACAGCGGAATATCCTGGAGCCAGTTAGCCAAAAATGGCGTCGAATAGAGTAGCATCAGGTAGCTGACACTCCAGGCCAAAAAACCGCCGATTAAACCATAGGCCATGCCGGTGACCACAAACGGCTGGCGGATAAACCAGGTGGTAGCGCCGATCAGCTTCAAAATTTCAATTTCTTCGCGCCGGGCGGCAATCTGCAGGGCAATAATCACCAAAATCACCAGCACCGACTCGATCACCAGATAGGCAATCGCCGCTCCCCCCATAATTTTGACGCTGTTAATCCAGCTGGAGAGCGAGTTAACGATGTCCTCGTAATAAACCACGTCGTCCACCCCTTCCTGGGTTTCCAAAACTCCCTTGAGCTCCACCAGGTTTTTCAACTCACCAGCCGAGATCTCGATCGACGCCGGTAAAATACTGGCGTCTACCAGCTCGAGTAGCAGGGGATTGTCTTTGTTTTTCTCTTTGTAAATAGCCTCGGCCTCGTTGGTGGAGACATAGCGAAAGTCTTTGAGCTTGCCGGTTTTATCCAGTTGCGCCCTGATGTTGGCAATCTCCACTTCGGTCAAATCCTTGCCCGGTTCAAAAAAAGCAATCACTTGCGGCGCCGATTCAAAATACTCCAAAATCTTGATCGAGCCATAAGAGATTAAGCTGAAAACCGATATTACCAAAAAGGTCAAAGTGGTAATCATCACCGCCGCCAGTCCTTGAAACGGGCTACGCCGGGCCTGCTTGTAGGTTTTTTGCAGAATGTTCATTTATACTCGCCTTTCTTTTTATCGCTGACGATTTTGCCGTCTTCAAGCTTTATTACCCGTTCCTTGAATTTATCCACCACCTCCGCGTTGTGGGTGGCGACCAACACCGTCGTGCCGGCAAGATTGATTTCTTTGAAAAGCTTGATAATCTCCCAGCCCGATTCCGGGTCTAAGTTCCCCGTCGGCTCGTCGGCAATCAGGATTTTCGGATCAGGCGCCAAAGCCCGGGCAATCCCCACCCGCTGCAGCTCGCCCCCGGAAATCTGAATCGGGAAAAAGTTGGCCTTTTTACTCAGCCCGACGTTCTTTAACACCTCCGCCACCCGTTTCTCAATTTTCTCTCTCTCCATGCCGGTGATTTCGAGCGCCAGGGCGACATTCTCGTAAACTGTCCGGTCGGAGAGTAATTTAAAGTCTTGGTAGCACATGCCCACGTCGCGCCGCAAAAAAGGCACTTGATCATCTTCAGTGTCAGTTAAATTCTTATCCATGACTACGATCGACCCCGAGGTCGGCGTTAGTTCTTTACGCAACAGCCTCATCACCGTGGTTTTGCCCGCACCCGAGGGGCCGATAAAAAAAACAAACTCTTTTTTGTTAATCTGAAACGAAGCCTTGTCTAAAGCCAGCGTTCCGTCGGGAAAGCTTTTGGAAACTTTTTGAAAAATAATCATTCTAAAACTTCAAGCCGCCCGACATCCATCAACCAGCCGGCTTTTCTGGCGTCGAAAGTTTCTCCCCACACTTTCACTTTTCGCCCGACGAACTGATCCAGATCGATAATTGACGAGGTTAAATAAACGTTTTGCGACTCGCCGCCTTCACGCTCCAGGTGGTGCGACCCTTCGCCGTCAATACCCCCGGCCACCAAAGCCCCTTCGGCGGTATCGCGAAAGGCCTTTTCATCTTTGACCCCGACCATGGTGCCTTGGGTGATCTCGCTCTCTTCTACCGTCCGCTTCAAGCCCGCGCCGCCAATGCCTCCTGTCTCACTGGTTACCCGGCTCAACCCATAACCGCTGGCTACTCCTAAAAGCACCAGGCCCAAAACCACTCCGCCCACTTTCTTGACCGCTAATTTTTGCCCCGGCATAATCGGTTTGGCTTTTTTTGCCTCGGGCATTTCCGTGGCAGCATCAGTATCAAGATTTAAAGGTTTGACATCGGCCATACTTTTAATAATACCATATATTACTGCTTGTCTAGATCAAGTTTCAACTCGGCTTCGATAAAGCCGTCGATCGCTCCGTCAAGCACCGCTTCCGGGTCGGTGGCGGTATAATTGGTTCTTAAATCTTTTACCTGTTTATAAGGGTGCAGCACATAAGACCTGATTTGCCTTCCCCAAGAAGCCGATTGGTGTTCTCCTTTCAGCTCGTCGATCTTTTCCCGCCTTTTCTCCTGTTCTATTTCCCAGAGTTTAGCCGCCAAAATCTTTAGCGCCGTTTTTCGGTTTTGTTCCTGGTACCGTTGAGTTTGAGCTTCTACCGTGATCCCGGTGGGTAAGTGCTTTAGCCTCACCGCGGTCGCCACCTTGTTGACGTTTTGCCCTCCGGATCCGGAAGAGCGAAAAAACTCAATTTGAAGATCGTCGGACTTAATTTCCACTTCGGTTAAGTTCTCAAGAACCGGCAGCACCTCCACCAAAGCAAACGAGGTTTGTCGTAAATTGTCGGCGTTAAAAGGGGATTGCCTCACCAGCCTATGGGTGCCCCTTTCTCTTTTAAGGTAGCCGTAAGCGTAGCGCCCTTCGATGGTTAAAGTGACGCTTTTAATCCCTGCTTCCTCTCCCGGCCTCTCGCTTACTTTCTCCACCTTATAGTTTTTCCCCTCCGCCCAACGGCTATACATCCTCGTTAACATCGCCGTCCAGTCCATCGCTTCGGTTCCCCCTTGGCCGGCGTGGAGCGACAAAATGGCATCGCCGGCGTCATAAGGCCCGGACAAAAACTTGGCCGACTCCAAACCGGTTAGCTCCTTTTCTATCTCGGCAATCTCGCGGGTCAGCACCGATTCTTGACCGTCACCTTCTTCTTTTAAAAGCTCTTCCAGGGTGTCAATTTTCTTTTTTAAGGTGTCAATTTTATCCACCTCTTCGTTCAATTGGCTAAGCTGCCGCATCACCTTTTGCGCCTCCTCCTGGTTTTGCCAAAAACTCTGACTCTGGCTTTCGGCCTTTAGCGCTTCGACCCGGCCCCTTTTATCTTTTAAGCCCACGGCTTCAATCAATTCTTCCAGGCGTTTTTTTAAGCTTCTTACCTCTTCCATGTTATTGCCTCAAAATCTCATCAGTCAGTTCAATCGGCTGGCGCTTAACTACCTTTCCGGTCAGAATCATTTTCGAGATAGCGTTGGCCACCTTTTCCTGGATTACCCGCTCGATCTGCCGCCCGCCCCATTTAGGCGAAAATCCCTCTTGGGACAGCTTTTTTACCAGGCTGGGATCAAAGTTAATCTCGATTTCTTGTTTGGCAAGTTCCGCTCGCAAGCCAGCAAGCTTTAACTTTACTACCGCCTCTACCTCACTAGCCTTCAAGCTTTCAAAGACGATGATGCCGCTAAACCGGTTTAACCACTCGGGCGGGAAATGCTTTTCAATCGCCTCCATGACGTTGGCTTTGCCGGTACCGACATTAGTGGTGGCAATAATGATGGTGTTGGCAAAATCTACCACCCGGCCGGAACTGTCAGACAGCCTGGCGTCGTCTAAAACCTGCAAAAACAAATTGAGGATTTTTTCGTGAGCTTTCTCGATCTCATCGAGCAACACCAGGGTGTAGGGTTGGTGTCTGACCGCTTCGGTCAACTGCCCCCCGGCGTCTGCTCCTCGCCCCGGCGGCGCCCCGATAAGTCTGTTGACACTGTCCACCGTCTGGAACTCGCTCATGTCCAGGCGGATCATCAGTTTTTCCGAGCCAAAAAATTCTTCCGCCAGGGTTTTGGCCGTCTCGGTTTTACCCACCCCGGTCGGCCCGGCAAACATAAAGCTGGCAATCGGTTTGTCAGGATCCTTAAGCCCGGTCCGGGCGCGCCTGATGGCGTCGGCCACTGCCTTGATCGCCGCCTCCTGCCCCACCACCCGTTGATGGAGTTTGGCTTCCAGGTTCAATAAAAGTTCAGTTTCTTTCTTGGTTATCTGACTCACCGGCACCTTGGTTTTTTGGGAAATGAGCTTTAAAGCCTCGGCGGAGTTGACCAATTTTTCTTCTTTAGCCGTTACTTGGGCCACCACCTCATCCAAAATCCTTACCGCCTTGTCCGGAAAGACCCGGTCGTGAATCAGTTGTCCGGAAAGATCAATGATGGTCTTAAGACATATAGTAGTAATTTCTACCCCCGTCTTACGCTCCATTTGCCAAGCAGTATAAGATAAAATCTTAAAAGTTTTCTCCCGGTCTGCTTCCGGCAGCTCTACCGTTTCAAACAGCCTGGCAAAAGCCTCGTTGGGTTCAAGGTATTTTTTGTAGTTTTGCGCCGTGGTGGTGCCGATAAACTGGAACTCTCCGGCAGACAGCGGCGGCTCCAAGGCAATAAACAGGTCACTGGTTTCCGGCAAATCTTGGTTTAGGCTTGATAGATTATGGACTCCGTCTACCGCCAAAATTATATTTTCGGCGGCCTTGATCTCCTCGATAATTTGGCTGATGCGGTGATTTAATTCCGCGCTATTGGCCCCGGCGGCAAGCTTTGTGGGGGACAGAAGTACCAAGCGTTTAAACCTCAAGCTTTTCGCCCTCACCCCCCGGACAATTTCTTGGGCCAAACCATGGATCAAACTGGTTTTGCCGCTGCCGGCCTCGCCCACCACCAAAACATTGTTCTGTTGGCTCCGCGACAAGATTTTACTGATTTCATCAAGCTGGTTATCTTTGCCGATGACTTCATTTATCTGGCGTTTTTGGGCCTCTTGGGTTAAGTCGGTACCGTATTTATCCAAAGTCGGCGTCGGCAGCCCCGTCAAACCCCGATTGACCCCACCGATCGGGCGGATTAGGTATTCCTTATCCCATAGGAACGGCGTCTTAGCCCAGATTTTTTGTTGCTCAAGCCAAGCCAAGGTCAATTTTGCTTCCTCGTAGCGAAACCTGTCTTGTTTCAAAAGCGCCAGCAAAAAATCGCTCAAGGTTATCTTGACTCTTCCTAGGCCGCCAACCTCATCGGCCGCCAGCTTCAGCCACTCGTTAAACACCGGCAGTATCTTTATCTGTTTTAAGCCCTCGGGCAAAATTTCTAAGCGTTCAAGCATCTTGGCCGCCTCGGGGTCACCGAGCATCAGGGGCAACAGCCGGCCGCTGTTAAACTTGGCCAGCCTGGCTGCCTTTTTGGTATCTGTCTCCAGAAAGTCCAGCGGTTTTCTTGGCTGTTTTATGTATCTAACTCCATCTCCGGCCAGCATCGCCCCGACCACCACCAGCCCCCAGGTCAAGTTATAAACCAGCAAAGTCCAGGGTAAGACCAGCCAGACCAAAAGCCAAAATCCCATGGCCGAGATTGCCGCCAGCATAAACACCGACCCGACGGCAATCCTCAAAGTTCGGTAGATAAAACTTAAAAGTCTGCCAATGATGCTGGTATCGTGAAACAGGGGAGTCAGCCACAGGTTGACCATCAAGGTCACCGCCAGCTTGTTATCCAAAAAGATCACCAGGTTTTTAAAAAACCGGCCAAACCATTTAAAGCCCCGGGTATACCAAAAAAGCATATTTATTCGACCACTGCCTCATCTAACAAAATTACCTCGCCGTTTTCTTCTGCCTCTGGTGTTGGCGGTTCCACCGCCTCCGCCTCGGTGCTAAACCCAAAACTGTTTAAAATCATCTTCTGGGTCTGTTCCCAAAAAGGCTCGCTGGCCGGCGTGGTCAGCTCATAAATCACTCCGTCTTCAATCGCCACCGTCTTGACACTCTGCGGCGCCCCATAAGTTAACTTCTTAGCCGGGATATCCACCCACAAAGCCTCCTTTTTTAAGGCTACAATATTCTCTTTTTCAAACGCTTTGAGCCAGGCGTCAAGGTCGTGGTACTGGCTATCGGCAACCCTTAGGTTGGCTTTTTCTCCGTCTGACCTGGTCAGCTCCAAAGAAGAGTAAACCGTTTCATCGTTAAGCTCTATCTCTGTTACCTCGAGTTCCTTGGGGTAATCAAACCAAAAACCCGCCCAGTCTTGATACTGTGCCGGGGTTAATTCCACCCCCTCACTGCCTATTTTTACATCCGGCTCAAAAAAGCTTTTCGGTTTTGGCTTAAGCCCAAAAAACACTCCCACTCCTATAATCAGCGTTATCCCCAATCCAACAAGTAGTCTAACTTTTTTTGACATAAACCTACTTCAAAGTATATCATGATCATAAGATGAGGTTGAAGTCTTTTAGCATTCTTTTTCTCGCTTTGGCTTTGGCTTTGGGTTTTTATCACCCCGCTTACGCCAGAAAAAAGCTAGTAAGAAGCCACGCCGCCCCCTCCGCCCCTTATGGCGCTTGGGTTAAACCTAAGCTTCGCGCCGACCGCCACGCTTTACTTTTGATGCTCGGCGGCATGCAGTATGCCGATTCAGTCGCCTACACCTTAACTTACAACGCCGGCCCGGTGGCCCAAGGCATCCAGTCTTCCCACAATCCGGAGGACGGCAACACTCAAAAGGAGTTGGTTTTCGGTACCTGCTCGGGAAACGACTGTGTCTACCATGGTAATCTAAACGACATGAAGCTCGAGGTGGCCATTACTTTAAAGTCGGGAAAAACCGTCATTTGGCGCTACGTCATCAACCCTTAAATCTAATTCAATTAATTAAACTACCCCTATCACACACCTGGTGTGTGATCAACAAAAAGCTTTTCTTCGAGTTGTTTTTTTACCAGTTTATAGATGAGCTCGTGGCCCAGGTCGCTCGGGTGGCCGCCGTCTTTTGATAGCGCTTTTTTACCCAGTTTCTCAAACTCATCCCAAATTTCAACAAACTCAACTCCCTGTTTCTGGCATACCTTTTTGATTATTTGATCGTACGCCTTGACATTTTTGTTTATCAGGGCAATTTCCGGCGCCCACGGTACCGGATTAAGTTTATTCTCGTCCATCACCGTCAAGCCGACAAAAAAGATTTCCTTGGTTTCCGGGTAGCTGCGCGCCTTAGCCATCAACTTAACAATATTAGCCTCAAATTGTGCCGGGGTCACTTTTAATCGTTTTTCAGCTACCAACCATTGGGCGTCGTTGGCCCCGATGGCAAAAATAAATATTAACTCTTCGCCTTCACCCCTTCTGGCTTCCGCGTCGCTGTTAAACCGTTTTAACAAGTCTTCAGTGGTATCACCCGCAATCCCCAAATTATAAACTTCGTAATAAAAGTCATTTCCTTGCCAAATACCGGTTTTCTCATCCACAAATTGGTACTCAAGGGTTTTTTGGTCAAAGTTTTGTCGCAGCCTGGACACCCAGCCGCCCCGGGAATCCCAGAAGCCGGCAGTAATGCTGTCGCCGAAACAGAGAATCTGTGCCATAATTAAGTTAATTATATATGAAAAATTCTTTCTTAATCGCCGTTGCCTTGGCCGCCGCCATCTTTGGCGGCATTATTTGGTTCAACTTAAATCGTTGAGATGATCATTCTGCTTTTATTCTCCTTTATCGGCGGGCTGGTGACTATCTTGTCTCCCTGCATCCTGCCGCTTCTACCGATTGTCTTATCGACCGGAGTCACCGGCGGCAAGAAAAAGCCCCTGGGTGTGGTTACCGGTTTTGTAGTTAGTTTCACTCTCTTTACCTTATTTCTGACTGCCATCGTCAAAGCCACTGGTCTTTCCGCCGACTTCTTGCGCACCTTGGCCGCCTTGGTCATTTTAGCCTTTGGTCTGGTTTTGGTCGTCCCCCAATTAAATCTACTTTGGGAAAGGTTGGTTTCCCGCCTTGCCTCTCGCGGCGGCAGCAGGGTCACCGGCGACGGCTTTAGCGCCGGCCTTTTGGTTGGCATCAGCTTGGGTTTGGTTTGGACTCCTTGCGTCGGCCCGATTATGGCTGCCATCATTACTTTGGCTGCCACCGGCCAAACTTCAGCCTCGTCTGTGCCAATAGTTTTAGCCTATTCTTTGGGCACGGCCATTCCTCTGCTAGCCATCGTTATGGGCAGCAGGCGCCTAATGAAACTCACCGACAAAACCGTTCTCATCCAAAAAGTTTTCGGCCTGCTTATGATCGCCACCGCTCTGGCAATTTACCTCAACCTCGATCGTCAGTTTCAAGCTTGGGTTTTAAATCGTTTCCCGGGCTACGGTACCGGCCTAACTTCCCTAGAGGACAATCCTATGGTCGAAAAAGAGTTGAAGAGGCTCCAGGAAGAAACGGAGGAGAAAAAGCAGGGGATCAACTTAAAAAATTTTGGTCCTGCCCCCGAGCTTGATGGTTGGACTCACTGGGTTAACTCCGAACCCCTAACTTTGGCCGGCCTCCGGGGTAAAGTGGTTTTAGTTGATTTCTGGACTTATTCCTGTATCAACTGTATCCGCACCCTGCCCTATCTGACCTCTTGGTATCAAAAATACGCCGATTCTGGTTTGGTGATCATCGGCGTCCACAGCCCCGAGTTTGAGTTCGAAAAAGACACCCAAAACGTAATCGAAGCGATGGAGGACTTTGGCGTCACTTATCCGGTGGTCCAGGATAATGACTTTAACATTTGGCGCGCCTACAATAATCGTTACTGGCCGGCCAAATACTTAATCGACAAACAGGGCCGTGTCCGCTACACCCATTTCGGCGAAGGCCAGTACGCCGAAACCGAAAAAAACATCCAGTTGCTTTTGGGCGAAACCGATACTCCCATGGTCGATCTTCAAGAGTATCAATCTGCCAGCCGCACCCCCGAAACCTATTTGGGTTACGGCCGGCTGTCAGGCTACGCCTCGCTCGAAGATTTGCGTCCCGACCAAACCACCGCTTATACTGCTCCCGATAGCCTTCAATTAAACCAAGTGGCCTTTTCCGGGCAGTGGTTAATTGCCGAAGAACACGCCGAGCCCGAGCCAGGCGCTCGCCTTAGCCTTCGCTTTGACGCCAAACAGGTTAACCTAGTTATGGACACCGCCGCCGCCTCCGGGCGGGTCAGGGTCTTTCTCGATGGTCGGGAGATATCAATCGTCAGCGTCGATTCGGCCCGCCTTTACAATTTGGTGGAGCTAGCCACTCCCGGCGACCACACCCTTACTTTAGAATTTCTCGATTCCGGTTTACAGCTTTTCGCTTTTACTTTCGGTTAGTTCGCCGGCAGCTCCGGGTAGTGACACTTTTTCCATTTTTTACCCGACCCACACCAACACGGATCATTCCGGCCTAGTTTGTGTTTGCCGGCGTCAGCCGGTGAAGGGCCTGCCCGCCTGCTTGCGTCAGCTTGCGGCGGGGGCGGCGGAGTTTCGGCCATAGGCCGATCAGCCTGTGGCGGAGTTGGCCTCTGACCCACCTGGACTCTGAACACCCTTCTGGCTACCTCATAGTCGATCGTCGCCACCAGCTTCTCAAACATCGAAAAGGCTTCGCCTTTGTATTCCACCAGGGGGTCGCGTTGGGCGTAGCCTCTCAAGCCGATGCCTTCGCGCAAATCGTCCACCGCGTCCAAATGATCCATCCACAGCTTGTCAATGGTAGACAGCAGCACAAATTTTTCTATCTCCCGCATTAACCCCTCACCTAGCTCTTTCTCTCTCTGCTCGTAAGTCCTCTCCACTAAGCCCTTAACCAATTCCGCCACTTTTTCTTGACCCTCCGCCTTTTCCAGTTGGTCGGTGATCCTTTTTTGCGAAGCCGGGTCAAACGGCACCACCATCACCAAGTCCTTTACCAAAGTTTCATAGTCTATGGCTTGTGTTTGTGGATTGACTCTAAGGTTAACCATCTGCTCAATCTGCTGGTCCAAAATCTCACCCAGCCTAGTCTTCAATTTGCCCCGGGTCTTCTCGTCGTCAAAATTAGTCAATATCGCCTTGCGCCTTTGATAAATAATTTCCCTTTGCTTGTTCATCACGTCGTCGTACTCGACCAAATGTTTTCTGGCATCAAAGTGAAAGCTTTCCACTTTGACTTGGGCCTGTTCGATGGCCCGGCTCACCATGGCGTGTTCCAAGGGCACGTCTTCCGGCATCTTAAACGTGGTCATTAACTTACTTATTTGTTCCCCGCCAAAAATGCGCATGATGTCGTCTTCCAATGAGACATAAAACCGCGATGAGCCCGGATCCCCCTGCCTGCCGGAGCGACCCCGAAGCTGGTTATCGATTCTTCTCGATTCGTGCCGCTCGACGCCAATGACGTGAAGCCCGCCGAGACTGACTACCTTGTCGTGCTGTTTCTGCCAGATTTTTTTGCTCTCAAACTCGCGGCTATCGCCCCCCAAAACAATGTCTACGCCCCGGCCGGCCAGGTTGGTCGCCACCGTCACTCCGCCCACCTTGCCCGCTTGGGAGATAATCTGGGCTTCTTTTTCGTGGTTTTTGGCGTTTAAGACCTGGTGGGGGATTTTTTTTCTTTTCAAAAGTTCGGCCACGATCTGGTTTTTGTCAATCGACGAGGTGCCGATCAACACCGGCTGGCCCTTTTGGTGTCTTTCTTCTACCTCGCGGCCGATGGCCGCGTACTTGGCCCGGGCCGTTTTGTAGACCAAGTCCGGGTGGTCGGATCGCACCATCGGTTCGTGGGTGGGGATCACCACCGTCTCCAGGTTATAGATTTTCTTAAACTCTTCCGCCTCGGTCGCCGCCGTCCCGGTCATGCCGGCCAGTTTGTCATACATCCTAAAATAATTCTGAAACGAAATCGTCGCCAGCGTCTTTGACTCCTGTTTGATAGTCACATTCTCTTTAGCCTCGATCGCCTGGTGTAGCCCTTCCGAGTAGCGCCGGCCAAACATCAATCTGCCGGTAAACTCGTCAACGATAATAATCTCGCCGTCCTTGATCACGTAGTCGCGGTCTTTTTTGAAATGCTCCCGGGCTTTTAAAGCCTGTTCTAAGTGATGGATGGTATCAAAGTCTTTTTCGTACAGGTTATCAACATTTAGCTTCTTTTCTACTTTTTTGATTCCGTGCTCGGTTAAGTTAACCGTCTTGTGCTTTTCGTCGCTTTCATAGTCGGTCGCGGCCGACAGCTCATTGACCAAACCGGCGAATTTAAAGTACTTGTCCGTCGGCTCGGTATCAGGCGCCGAGATAATCAGCGGGGTTCTGGCTTCGTCTACTAAAATCGAGTCCACCTCGTCGACAATGGCAAATTTGTGTCCCCGTTGCACCATTTGGGGTAAAGCCGCTACCATGTTGTCGCGCAAATAGTCAAAGCCAAGCTCGTTGTTAGTGCCGTAAGTAATGTCCGCCCGATAAGCCTCTTGCCGCGACACGGGCTTCAGGTAGCGCAAGCGTTCGTCCGTGGCCGCCTCGTCGGTGTATTCCGGGTCATATATTTCTGCCGGCTGGTCGCCGCGGCCCGCATAGACCACTCCGACCGACAGCCCCAAGAGCCTGTATATCGGCCCCATCCAGCCGGTATCGCGCCGGGCTAAATAGTCGTTGACCGTCACCAAATGACAGCCGCGGCCGGCAAGAGCATTAAGGTACAACGCCGCCACCGCCGACAAGGTTTTGCCTTCGCCGGTTTTTTGTTCGGCAATTTTACCTTGGTGGAAGACAATCGCTGCCATCAGCTGCTCGTCAAACGGCCGCAAGCCTGTGGCCTGCTCTGCCGCCTCCCGGGTTACGGCATAAACTTCAGGCAGCAACTCATCCAAGCTCTCGCCTTTTTTTAAACGCTCCTTAAACTCGGCCGTTTTTTGGGAAAAGTCTTTTTTGGCAAGCTTTTTTGCCTTGTCGGCCAAGCCATTGATCTTCCCCACCACTTGAGTTAGCCGATTAACTTCTCTTTGGTTGGTATCGACCAACTTACCCAAAAACTTAAATACCATAAGCCTATTTTCTGGCAAAAATTACCAGGTTGCTGGCCGTTCTCTGTAGAGTTATTTGCGGCCAGATTTTTTCTAAGTCTTTAATAAATCTTTCCGCTTCCTTTTTGTGGCCGCCGAAAAACAAATGATTGATCACCACCACCCCGTTTTTGGCCACAAGTTTAGCCAGGTTAGCCAGAAACTTTTTCTCCTTAAACTTTTTGGGCATCACTTGGCCCAAATAGACGTCGACGATAATCAGATCAAACTTTTGGTCAGCGGCCGCTCCGCCTTTGGCAGAAGTCTTTTTGGCTACATAGTCAGCCCCCTCGCTAATGGCTACCTTCAGGTTCTTTGCCGTCGCCAGGTTAAAATAACATTCGGCCATATTGATCACTTCCGGATCAAGCTCCACCCCGGTGACGCGAGCGTATGGGTAATGTCTATTGATGCTAAAAACGCAGTCGCCGCAGCCTAGGCCCAACACCAGGGCCTTGTTTACTTTTTGCCCCTCGCGGTCAAGCTTGGCTAAGGCTTTGTCCCAAATCGCCTTGACCATGCCGCCGGACTGAACCATGTTGCCCACCATCAGCCGCGGCCGGTTGAACACCGTTACCACTTTAATCAAGCCACTGATGGGGGAGAGGATTTCTTCTTTAACCTTTTGAAATAACATCTTTATTGAGATATTTTTTTAACACTTCAGGCACTTCAACCGACCCGTCACTAGCCTGGTAGTTTTCCATGATGGCAATTATCGTCCGGCCGATGGCCAAAGCGGTGCCGTTTAGAGTGTGAGCGTACTTTAGTTTATCGCCCTCTCGATATTTAATGTTTAGTCTTCTGGCTTGAAAATCGGTACAAGTTGAAGTTGAGGTGACTTCGCGGTATTTTCCTTGTCCCGGCAGCCAGGCTTCGAGGTCATACTTTCTGGCCGCCGGCGCTCCCAAATCTCCGGTACACATCTTCACTACCTGATAGGGGATTTTTAAGGCCTGAAAAAGCTTTTCTTCTAAACCCAAAAGAAATTCGTGTTCCTTGTCGCTTTCGCTGGCGCGGGCAAAAGACACCATTTCCACTTTGTCAAACTGGTGGACTCGCAAAATTCCCTTGGTGTCTTTGCCGTAGGAGCCGGCCTCGCGCCGAAAGGCCGAGGAAAAACCGACAAATCTTTTGGGTAGGTCAAAAGCAGACAGGACCTCGTCTTTGTAAAAAGGCACGATCGAGTGTTCAGCCGTACCCACCAAATAGTAACCTTCTTCCTCCTCGCCTTGGTTTTTCTTATCCGGGTCGCCGGCGACATAATAGTAGTTTTCGTTACCTAAATGTTCCGAATAGCCCAAGTCATGAAATACCGGCACTTTCATTAGAACCGGCGGGACTATCGGCGTAAAGCCCTCTTTGATCAGAGTTTCCATAGCCAAATTCACCAAGGCCAGTTCCAACAGCACCGCGTCCCCGGTCAAATAGGCAAACCTGGCTCCGGACACTTTAGCCGCTCTCTTAGTATCGATCATCCCCAAAGCCTCACCCAATTCCAGGTGTTCTTTGGCTTTAAAGTCAAATTTTGTTTTTTCACCCCAATTTCTAACCACCTCGTTGTCATTTTCGTCTTTGCCCACCTTGACGTCGTCAGCCGCCGGATTGGGGATTTGTTTTAGCGTCGTTTCAAACTCGGCCTCTGCTTTTCTTAAGTCCGGTTCAAGCTTCTTGAGTTCTGCTTTGATTTTCTTTCCCTTGTCTCTATCTTTCTCGGTCAGCTGGTTTTTTTCCTGCCGTAACTCATCAACTTTACCGATTAACTCACGCCTCTTCTTGTCAGCCTCAAGTACCTTATCAACCAGCGCCGGCTCAAGCCCTTTGTCTTTAGCCGCTTTTTTGACTGCCGCTGCATTGTCGCGAATAAAAGCAATGTCTAACATAGATTCCTTATTATAACCCTAAATCACCCGCTATCCCCTGTAAAGCCTGAAGACAAATACCGATAAAATCATTAAGCTTAATCCCAAGTTTCTCTTCGCACAACTCGATCTGTTCCCGATGGACGCCGGCGGCAAAGTCTTTTTTCTTCCATTTCTTTAACACAGAATCGACCTCAACCGAGGCTAACTTTTTATCGGGTCTTACCAGGGCACAGGCGATAATCAGGCCAGAGAGCTCGTCACAGCAGTAAAGCGACCACTCAAGTTTAGTTTCCGGCTCTTCTTTAAAACCGTGATAGCCCCAAGCGTGTCTTCGGACCGCGTCGGTCAGCCAACCAGGCTCGCCCCGTTTCTGAAGTTCGTCCAGAGTTTTTTGGGGGTGTGATTCGGGCCACTGGTCATAGTCGGCGTCGTGGATTAGCCCTGCCAAGCCCCACTGCTCCGGGTCTTCCCTAAAATGCTTGGCCAAAGCCCGCATCTGGGCCTCTACCGCCAGCATGTGCTTGATTAAGTTCTGGTTCTTGGTCCAGCCGCTGACCAGCGCTAAAGCTTCATCCCTGGTCATCAAGCATTCTCTCGAGCTTGCGGATTTTTAAACACCTTTTGGTGTTACCCGCCGCCATGTACAAAAAGTAGCCCACGGCAATGATCAAAAGTAGCCTCATCACCGTTTGGGCGTAAAGGCCGACAATCGGCAGGGCGATGCCCAGTCCGAAGATCAAGACCATCACCACCAGAGACACCGCGGCCGACTCCACCGCGTAAACTAATTTATCTTTCTTCAGCTGGCTAACTTGCCAGCGCATTTCGTCGGCAGTTACCTTTTTCATAACTCCTCCTTACTTAAATAATTTAAATTATCTTAGTATTGTATTAGATCGGGTTTGGGATGTCGATGAATTCGACTTCCAGTTTGTCCTGATAATTCTTTTTGATCGACTTGCCCAGCTCCTGCACCCCAAAGACCTCGGTGGCGTAATGCCCGCCGCAAAAATAGTTAATTTCCGACTCTTTCATTTGGTGGATCAGCCACTCGCTGGTTTCACCAGAGATATAAAGCTCCACTCCTTTGGCTTCCATCTCGGCAATCTCGGCCATTGCCGGTTTGCCGGCACCGGAGACGACGCCGATGGTGGTCACTTTTTCGGGTCCGGATAGTACCGCCAAAATATCGTGGCTAAAAAGCCTAGCGCACTTTTGCTGTAACTCTTTGACGTCTTGGGGGTGGTTAAAAGTGGCCGTATAACCCCACTCGTCGTACAAAGGCTGGTCGATCTCGGCGCCGAGCTCGCGGATGATGGTGGCGTTGTTTCCCAGCGTCGGGTGGGCGTCAAGAGTGTAGTGAAATCCGGCGATAGTGAAGTTATTTTTAACCATCAGTCTCAATCTTTTTTGGCCAAAGGTGGGGAAGCGCGACTTCCAGGTTCTGGTGTCAAAGCCGTGATGAAAAACACAATACTGGGCGCCTGCTTTGGCCGCCTCTTTCAACCAATCTTCATTCAAGCTTACTCCCAGGGCTACCTTCTTTACTTCCTCGCCACCCAAAAACTGCACCCCGTTGGCCACCTCGTCTTTTTCCAAGGCCTTGGTCATCAATCCCTCGCCGATGGTTTGGTAAATAAACTTCGTCAGCTCGTCGCGTTTAATCATGTATATAAAATATTTTACAGCAATGAAGCCAAAGCCGTAACCATAAACGGTACTAAAATAGTTATCACCACTCCGTTAAAAATAGCGATTACCCCGTATTGCTTACCAGTAAATTCAACAATTACCGGTAGTGTTACATCAGATGTAGTTGCCCCTCCTGCCGCGATAGGGGAAAGCTTACCAAAATATTTAGCCAGAATTGGCGTGGTTAATAAAGTAATAGTTTCTCTGAATAAGTTAGTCAGTAGTGCCAAAACGCCCAAAACTTCAAATCCAAGCTGATTTAAAATTACGCTAGGTAGACTATAGTAACCCATGCCAGCGGCAACGGTTACCACCTCGATAAACCGCAAGTCCTTAATCAAAGTGTTTACCACAACTGCCCCTATAAATGTGCCTAATACAGTACCTGCCGGTACCAAGAAAATTTTTGCCTTAAGTTTTTTTACAACACCCCAAGCTTTTTTATCTTGCCCCATAGATACGCCCACAAAAAACAGCATCACGTATAAAACGTATTCCACTAGGCCATTGTTGATTAAAAATTCCGGAGCCAATTCGTAATAACCTAAAATTAGACCAAGAATAAAAACGGCAAACAACTGCAAGCTAGTTTTCATGGTTGAATATAAGCCTACTCAAAATATAGGCAGAGAGTATGCTACCAGCGACTCCCGCCAATGCTATTAGCAGTGCCTGAAATCCAATAGTGCCTAGGCTGGCAACAATTTCTTCGTTACCACCTATGTTTATTCCTAGAAGAAACAATAAAATGTAAACGGTAAATACTACCACTTTATCTACCCAGGCAATAATCCGCCGGCGTTTAAACTGGAGAAAAACTCCTAAAAAAATTCCTAGACTGATAAAAAACAAAATCGGAAACATAAACTTACTTGTTTGCCGTAACAATACCAGCTGTTTCGACTTTACCTCCCAAGTAGCGGGTCACCGTGGCGATAAGATCGTCCAGAACGTCATCAAGGTCTTTCCGGCTGATGTCATAAACCGCCTCGGATAAAAACATCACGTCGCGGGTTTTTTCGGTCGCCCCGGTCCGCTTAGCGTCGCGCCAGCACAGATCGACGATAAACGGGCCTTGTCTATCAAAATAACAAATCTCGCCTTTTTGCAAAGTGATCGGTTTGGTATCTCCCAGCATCAAAACCTTTTCGCCGCCTCCTGATTTTCTCATTATCGCCGGTAGTTTAACTTGGTCAAGGTCAAAGACTCCCTGGCTGGCTTGGTGTTTCATCGCCATCAAGTTGCCGATATCCACCAGGGGATTAATCCAGTAAAGCTGCTTCCCTTGGGCCACGCGCCGCAGTAACGCCTCCATCGTCGGCCTTCTTTTGTGCCAGTCGATGCCGCTTTCCCGAATCGCTTTGCGGTAGGAGCTGATTTTCCTTGAAGCGCTAATGTCGTCTAAGGTAATCCCGTTAAGGCTATCAACTACTTGATTGCGGTAAGTGACGAACCGGTCGTTATCGACCTTATTATTAACTCCCCGGATGACAGCCATAGCCACTTTAATCGACGGGTAAGCCTTGGCCATGTCAGGATTAATGCTGACAAACTTAGGCGCTTTGATTACCGGGTATTTGGACTCGGCGACCCTTACCTCTGCGACTTGGTACTCGGCTGCCTGCTTAAGCCTGTTGGCAACCTTGTCTTTTCCTTCGTCTAAAATCAGCCAGGCGGCTTTGGGGCCGTGGCTTTTATTGAGAAGGGAAATATAGATCGCTCCGAAAGCGTCACCAGCGACCAGTTTCATTTTTTTGGCTGTTTGATACAGCTCCTGTTGCAACTGGTCAGCGTCCTGCCAGTCCTTATCTAAAACTTTGACGATGGTTTGAAGGTAGGTTTTTTGTTCAGCCGAGAGCGTGGCTGTCGTCTCCGGCAGAATTTTGGTCATCTGAAACACTTGTTCTTCCGGCGCGTACTCACTAAGCCAAATCTTGGCGTACTTAACTCGCCTTTCAAGTTCGCGCTCTTCTGCCGGCGTCAACTTGCCTCCTTTAATCTCGGCAAACTTTTCTTTTTCGTCCACTTTCGGGTCTTGCAACAACTTAACCACGTCGCGAAAGCGAGGTAAAAATATTTTTTTGGGGGTCTTGCCGCTCGGTTGAGACAACTCAAATACCCGGGCGAGTAGCGGGTCGCTCTTGTTAAAGTAGGCTTCAGCCGCCTGGTCATAGGCGTCAAAGAGATTGAGCACCGTCTCGTTGTTATTCGGATCAAAGATAATCGCTTTACGGTAGGGAGTTTTGACCAGCAAAAAGCGCAAGATTTCCGGCGGCAGAGTCTCGGCCATTTGGCTCGCCGACACCCCGATGCCCCGCGACGAGCTCATCTTACTGCCGCCTTTAGCCAAAAACCACTCATAAAGAAAGGCAAACGGTTTGGGATAATCTAAAACTTTTTCGCAAATGGCGCTGGATAAATCATACGAACCACCTTGACTCATGTGGTCTTTGCCGGCGCCCTCAACCGTCACCCCGATTACCTTCCAGTGAGCCGCCCAGTCTACTTTCCACATCAGTTTGCCGGCTAGTCCCTTCGGCTCGACCTCGCCTTTGTGGCCGCAGCCTTCGGCCCAGACGACCAAATCCTTTTTGCACTCGTAGCCGACCTTTTTCCCGTCCCAGGAGGTGGCGATGGTCGTCCCCACCTTGCCGCACTGGGGACAAATCACCTGATACGGATACCAACTTTTCGGCTTATCGTAGCCGGAGATATCATGGTAAAGTTTTCTGACCAAATCCACCCGATCAAGCACCTGTCTAATCACCGCGTCAAACTTGCCCTGCTTATACCACTGGCTCGACCAGATAATCTTGGGTTTAAATCCCAACCGGTTAAAAGTGTCGATAAACTGCTGGCCGTAAGCTTGTCCCATTGACTGGTAACCCTTTTCCGGAGAGGGGATTTTAAACAACGGTTCTCCCATGTGCTTTTTAAACTTAATCGGCAGATAGTTAGGAAAGCCATCCATCGGGTCCATGTCGTTGATGACATACGAATAAGTCGCTTTTTGCCCTTCTTTGATCAAAGCCTGGTAAACAAGACCATGAACCACCACCCCGCGCAACGCCCCCACGTGGACTCTTCCCGAGGGCGTCTTCATGTCGTCCACCCACAAGGGTTTATGTTTGCCCGATTTGACGATGTCGCTAGCCAGTTTATCCGCCCAGAACATAATCTTATTATAAACTAGTTTTTAGCCGCTGTTTTTTCTGCCACATTTCAACAGCCAGTTGGATTAGCTGGTTAATTAATCCCTGATATTCATCTAACCTCCCGGCAGCCTTTAGGTAGCTTTCAGTTTTATTAAAGCTTGGCTTAGTAGTTATTTCACCAACCCAAAACTTATCCCCCTCTTTTCGTAGAAAGATATCAACTCTAGCATAACCAGCGCAGTTGCTAACTTGATAAGCTTTTATCGCCGCTCTTTTAATTCTGTTTTTAATTTTGGTGCTTAATTTTGCCGGCGCTACTAGTTGTCTTTGTTCTTGGCTTTTTGCTTCATAATCTTGAAATTTGTTGTTAGTTATAGCCTCACCAATAATAAAGCACCTAGGGGAGTTGTTGCCCACCACTAAAACCTCTATTTCGCGAATATCATCCAGACCGTTTTCAACAATGATTTTATTATCATATTGGCTAGCCAGCCTAACAGCTATTTGAAGTTCATCATTGTTGTTCACTCTCGAAATCCCTATGCTGCCCCCTAATCTAGCTGGTTTTACAAATAATGGAAAGTTATTTACTAATTTAGTATCTAGCTTGTCTGTAGTTCTAAACCAGTAAAACGGCGCTACCGGTAGATTATGAAACTGAAGAATTTCTTTGAGTTTAACTTTATCAATACACAAAGCCGAACCAAAAACGCCGGTGCCGACATAAGGCAGCCCATCAAGCTCTAGAAATCCCTGAATCACCCCATCTTCACCTGTAGTACACTCCATTAAAGGGAGAACTACAGTATTTTTAGGTAGACTCTGTAATATTTTCGGAATCTGATTAAATCGACTACCTCTATCAACCAGAAGCTTTTTCTTAGAGTTTAAAAACTTATCGGCCTCGTTAGTCTCCACCCAGAGACCCCCAACAGTAATACCAATCGGGATCACCTCATATTTTTGCCTATTAATAAACTTCATGATTGACCTAGTAGAGATTACCGAAGCCTCATGTTCCACTGATCTGCCGCCAAAAATAATCACCACTTTTAACCTGTTCATAACGCTAATTTTTAGGTACTAGTAGTATCGAGTAGAAAATATTATTTTCGTCTACAACTTTATCTACCTGTATAAAATTTCCTGTTTCTTTTACTGGTTTGTAGAAGAACTGTCTTAGCCCATCTGTGGTTCTGGACACAACTCTTATGTTGCTATTGGTGGTTTGATAAATTTGCTCAAGAATTTCTTCTTTAGGTTCGGCAATCCCTGCTAAAACCACATGACTAAATCCGGAGTAGTCAAAATCTTCTCCAGCACAGGAAACTGACCAAATCGATCCTTCGAGTCCAAGACGATTTAACATTTTATCAGCCAGCATTACTGCTTCAGGATTGTAATCAACGCCAGTTATCTGACAGCCAAAGGTTCGATGGTAGGCAATCGCGGTTGAAGGAAATGGGCCACTACCCACAAAAGCCACTTTTGAGTGTCGGTCAAAACTCCCCATTTCCCCCTCCATTTTTGCAGTTTGGTAGTCTCTCATCAGATGGAAATTGTTTTTTAACTCTTGTTTGTTCTCAAGCAAATCAAGCACTGCCTTTGTTTCTAGAAAAATTTCGTACAAAGTGTCTATCGACCTTATTTTTTCCGCCATTGACTGGTAATTTTTCCGCGAAAATACTTCAGTTGCTATGGCATCAAATCTACGATCCAGCACCAACTCTTCTAGATTTTTAATGCTATCTACAAACTTGGGTTTATTAATAATATCCACAGACAGAGAGTGATTATTAACTAACATAGCAGCAATCGGCAAAAACCGATTTTCAAACATTCGCATTAAGTTGTTATTGGACATATTTCACCACTAAAAAACCCCTCGTTGGAGGGGTTTGCATTTTGTTTAAATTTAAAACACTACGCAGACACACCCCTCCTTTGAGCGGTTGTCTTTTTCTTGGTGTCTGCTGTTTGCCAGTTCATGTTGAGGGAATTATAGCAATTAAAACGCCGCTGTCAAATCAGTGGACCTTTTGAATGTGATAAGTCAGCTTCCCGGCCGGGGCGTCAATTTCCACCCTGTCACCCTTCTTCTTGCCCAGTAAGGCTTGGCCCAAAGGCGAGGTGTGGGAGATTTTTTGTTTCAAAGGGTCGGCTTCCCATTCGCCCACCACTTCAAAGGTTTCCTCTTTCCGGCCCACTTTAAGCGTTACCCGGCACCCGAGTTTGACTTCGTGGTTGCCGCCTTTGTTTCTGATTATTTTGGCTTTGGCAATCAGACCCTCAAGTTCCTCGATCCTGCCGTCCACAAACGCCAAGTCCTCGCGTGCCGCCGAGTACTCGCTGTTTTCCGACAAATCCCCGTGGCTTCTGGCCACGGTGACTCGTTTAATCAGCCGCGGCCGTTTCTCTTCGGTTAACTTCCTCAGCTCGTTTTTAAGCTCTTTTAAGCCTTCGCTGGTGAAATGAAAATTTACTTGAACCATAAAAATCGCCGGATACGCCTCACCGGGCAATTTAAAATCAGTAAAGCCGCATTATACCGCAACCCCCTTGAAAATCAAGCCGGTCCACAAGGTGTTATAATTGCCTTTCCGATGAAAAAGCTTATCTTGTTTTTTATTGCCCTGGCCCTCATTTTCTTTCCGGCTGGCGCCCACGCCGTCGTCTCGCCTTTGTCTTCTCCCAACAACCTTTACGGCATTCACATCTTGAGTGAAGGTGACATCCCCGCCGCCGCCAAGCTGGTCAACAGCTCCGGCGGCACTTGGGGTTACGTCACCTTAGTCATCGAGGACGGCGATAGAGATGTTGCCAAGTGGCAGGAAATCTTTGATTCTCTCCGTCGCTACCGCCTCATCCCTCTGGTAAGGCTGGCTACCCACGCCGAAGACGGCGGCTGGGCCAAACCCCGTCCCGAAGATGCCGTCGCCTGGAGCCAGTTTTTAAACTCCTTAAACTGGGTGGTCAAGAATCGCTACGTTGTTTTATTCAACGAGCCCAACCACGCCCAAGAATGGGGCGGGGAAGTCAAACCCGAAGAATACGTGGCCGTGGCCGCCGCCTTTAGCCGGGAGCTTAAAGCCGCCTCTGATGATTTTTTCGTTCTGCCGGCGGGGCTAGACGCCGCCGCCCCCGACTCCGCCTCGACCATGACTTTACTTACCTACCTTTCCTGGGCGTTTGATTACGACCCCAATTTTTTTACCCATTTTGACGGCTGGACCTCCCATTCTTACCCCAACCCTGATTTTTCCGGCTCGCCCGCCGCTACCGGTCTTGGTTCGGTCGAGAGTTTTAAATCCGAGCTAAACTATCTCTCCCGTTTCGGCGTCGGCCCCAACTTACCGGTTTTTATCACCGAAACCGGCTGGGCCCACAACCAGGAAAAAGTCTTGGGCGCCCACACCCCCCAGGCCGTCGCCGACTACTTTACCACCGCCTTCACTCAAATCTGGCAGGATCCTCGGGTCGTCGCCGTCACCCCTTTTGTTTTAAATTACCCCCAGGATCCTTTTGGTCGGTTTTCCTGGCAAAAGCCGGAGGGAAGTTTTTACCCCCAGTTTGAGGCCGTCAAAAACTTAGACAAACCCGCCGGCGACCCGGAACAAATCCACTACGGTCAATTTGCCGACGCCGTCTTGCCCGACAAGTTGGTCGTCGACTACCACTACGCCTTTTCCTTCAAAATAAAAAACTTGGGTCAGTCGATCTGGGATAAAGAAAACTATAGCTTGAATTTTGCCACCAACTTGCCGGCAGGGTCAATCTCCGTCAGCCCTCTACCCGTTACCGAACCATTTGCGGAAGCCAAGCTTAACTTGGTTGTCGCTACTCCGGACGTTCCCGGCGAATATAACCTGTCGCTTCAGCTTCAAAAAGACGGGCTAGTTTTCGGCGACAAGTTTGTCACCCATTTCACCGTCGTCTCCCGCCCCAGCTTCTTGGACGCCTTTCTCCACCCGGTAGCCACCTTTAACCTCTACTGCCCAACTGCCTCTTGCTAGTTTTTGAGTTTGCTTTATAATCAGAAGGACAGATTAAAAAACCCCCACTTCTTCCACCTCATGCACCCTTCCCATTTTGCTCTAATTTCCTCTAATATTTACCCTCTTGAAGGGTGGTGAATTAATTAATGGACAACAACAAACTTTACGTAGGCAACTTATCCTACACAGTTACCACCGATCAATTAAAGCAGCATTTTTCCCAGGCCGGTACTGTCACTGATGCTATCGTCATCACCGACAAAGCCTCCGGGCGTTCCAAGGGTTTTGGTTTCGTAACCATGTCAACCCCCGAGGAAATGCAAAAAGCTAAAGAAATGTTTGACGGCCAGGATCTCGACGGCCGGCCCTTAAGGGTCGACGTCGCCCGGCCTCCCAGACAAGACGGCGGAGGCTTCGGTCAACAGCAATAACTTTTAGCTTCATACCCTTAAATCACCATTGGTTTAAAAAAGCAGGGGATTTTTTAGTGGCAAAATTTGGTGAGCGTTTACGAAAAAATTCGAACCTTTTTTAAAAATTGTTAACGCATTGCGTCAGCTCCTCGCTCGCCTTCGGCTCGCTTCGTCGCTATTCGCGTTCTGCGCGGCGCCCCCACCCGCCGCGCCTCCGCTCATTTTTTGCGCGCGCGATTTTTGGAAAGCTTCCGCTTTCCCTATAATACCACAAATGAATCGGCCAAAATGGTGGAAATTGGCCGATTCCAAGCACAAAACTTCCGGTTCCACCACTTTTTTGGTTCTCGCCAAGCCAAACGGAAGAACAAGATCAAAATTCCTTCCGGCGGTTTCCCGCCCCTCTGTAGATACTTTGCTTTTGTAGAAGTGTACAAGACTACATGACTAAAGTTTAAATGGTTATTCTGTATTCCGTATCAACCCACCCTCCCGATTAATTGTTGGCGGCGACCCCATTCATCGCGCGCTGACCCGCCTAGGGGCGGGTTGCGACAACGGCTTTACTTTTCTAAGAGTTCCTACTGCGCGTCCCTCGCCCCGCTTGCGAGCGGGGCTCATCTTTTGTTTTGACTTTTAAGGCTCGCGCGTTCTGGGGTATCCGCTTTTTCGCCCCCGCCTTCTTTATTTGTACCCCTTCCTGTTTTATCAGGGCTTGCGCGCCCGCTTAAGGTTAAGCGCTTCGCGCTTTTTTATTTTAGCGCCCTGCGCGATGACTCTCGATGGGCTCGCCCGCTGGTTTCTTTTAAAACAAAGTAAATCTTTGCGGGCTCGCGTTAGTCGGGAACGCTCTTTGAAAGGCTGTACTCCTTCGATGGTTTTCTGTCGCGTTCCCTCCTTTTTAGCTTTGTGTTCTCAACGGGGCGGGGGCGGGGGAGCCGCCAACAACAAAAAGAAAAACAAGAGAAGAAGACAAAAGATTTCCTTGTCCCATTTTGATACACTGTTTATATATGGCTGATGATATTCCCCAAGACCAAAACCAAACAACAACGGAAACAACAAATCCAGTGATTCCTTCGACTGACCATCCGCCGATGAAAACTCCACCGGTACAAGCAACACCAGAGCAAACACAAACACCCCCGACTGTAACACCAACAGCAGAAATGCCACAACCCGCCGAAACAATAACAGAAACACCACCGACAGAAAGCGTACCTCCTGTTTCTCCGCCGATTATTAACATTCCCGCTTTACATTATCCGTTCTCCGGTAATTTTCCGGTTACTTTTTCTTTTGGCCAGCAATCAGCCAACGAAAAAATTAAAAAGAAACTTCAGGAGTGGGGAATTGTTGGACATAACGGTTTAGATTTTGGTTTATCTGCCGGAAATGAAGTTTTTCCTTGTGATTCTGGAAAAGTTATTCAGTCTGGAGATAATGGCGATTTTGGAACATCAATCACAATTCAACATTCCTGGGGACAATCAATTTATGGACATCTTCAAGAAACAAAAGTCAAAGAAGGCGATGAGATTGGAATTAACAAAGTTATTGGTTTATCCGGTTCATCGGGTGCCGCTTTTGGCGAACATTTACATTTTGCAATCAAACCAAACAATCCCGATTTAGCAAATGGTTACCTTGGTTTTATTGATCCTTCTCCTTATCTTTCTTTACCATCTCAAAAAGAGGAACCAAAACAAGAAACGACAGAGACACCACCTGTTCAAACTCCGCCAATTGAAGAACAAAAACTGCCAGAAGAAACAAAACCGGAACCAGTTATTCCGCAACCAGAACCAACAATCAACATTGAGCCGGAAAAACCAGCAGAAAAACCCCAAGTTCCTCAAGCTCCACAGGTCAGTGATGAGGAAATTCAACAACGGGTTGATGACAAATTAAATACAGAGTTGGAAGCTAGAAGATTAAAAGCTAATCACGCCAGACAAACAAAGCGGGAAGAAAATTTAATGAAGATCGAAAAACTAATTGAAGTGAAAAAACAAATCAACAATGATGATGTAAGAGAATTACTTCATGTTTCCCAAAGCACCGCGACTAATTACCTAGAAGATTTAGTAGAACGAGGAACAATCAAAACTGAAGGAAAAGGCAAAGCCACTATCTACCACTTCTAGTTTTTTTATTTTGTCACTACTGGTGCTGTTACTGGCGTAGTTGTTTGTGTTGTTACTTTTCCGGTGTTACTTTCTTCTGTTACCGTTTTAACGGTTTGAGCAATACTGAACATTTGAGGGAATCTTAATCTGTAAAGACTTTCCAGAAAATCAGTGCCAGCGTATCCGGCAAGTAACGATATTCTCCAATCGCCATCAGCAATAATTCCTGACACTACCCCAACAACTCCTGAAACTAACATGGTTAAACCAAAATATTTCCAATGAATTTTAAACTCGTCCGGTTTCTGGGTTTGTTTCATTATTCCAACTAATCCACGAACTAATCCTCCGGCAAGCCCTGTTAGTAAATGATAAATTTGAAATTCTAAGTTAATCATATTTTTGATACCTCCTTTCCGTTTTGCTTTTTAGCTTTTTGTGCTTTTGTATTATTCTGCAAGAGAATAAAACCACCTTTTCCGAATTTAATTACTTGGCCTATTTTTGAAATGGTTGAGGTACTGACAGGAATTTCTGCCGCAATTTCTTCGTAAGTTTTTCCGTCAAGAATTAACTTAGCGATTTTTAGTCGTTGGGCTAAATCTAATGTTTCTTCCGGTGAAAATAAATCCTCAATAAAACTGTTTAAACCTTTCTTGGTCCTAACTTTATAGAAAGAGTCCACAACTAACTTTTGATCTTTGTTTAAATTAATTTTATCCATATTTATTTTGCCGGAGTTTTAAATTTCCGGTTAGCGTCATATACATAATTTCTGTTTTGGCTCATGACTTCATAATGATATTCAGTATCGGGTTTGAGATTTTCAAGAACAAATTCATGCTTACTGGTTCTTTTGTGTGTTTGATCCTCAAATTCATATATTCCATCTTCAAACCCCCAGTTTACTTTGCCGTTTGCTGGATGATTTGTTTCCCATGTTATCCTGACTGACATGGGAGATAGCGCAACTGCTGTAACGTTAGATATTTTGGTGGCTTCCGGTACGAACAGATAACCGATCTTAATAATCGCGGTTCCTACACCATGAGAAACATCATCTGTTTTTTCGCCAATACTAAAGGCGAGGTTTGCGATTCCATTTCTTGCTTCATTGATTGCATTATTAACATTAGTTCCTACCGCTAACAAAATATTTTTGGTAACACCAGGCGCATGATCAACAAGAGTACTATAGCTGTTCCCAATAGTATTACCCATAAACGCTAGGCCTGAACCAACACCATTAAATACAAAGCTTATTCCGTTACCAATTCCAGTAAATATTGTAGTAATTAAGTTACCAGCTCCATGAATAATGTTTTTGCTTATGTTAACAACTCCCTGACTAGCCTTTTCTAAAATATTTGGTTGTGGTGTTTCAGATGGTTTAGTGATTTCTAGTTCTTCTTTTACTTTTTCCTGTTCTTCCTTGGGTAACTCTTTTATTCCTTCCTCAATAATTTCTTTTTCTTCAGGTGTAGTGATTTGAGCTAGGGTGGTGATATTTAAAGTAAAGCTTGTTTCTGACGACGTGTTATCTGCCTTATCTTTTCCAGAAAGAGTTATTTTATAAGTCCCTAAATTTAAGATCTCTTTTGGTGTGTATTCAAAAGGCAAATATTTATCGCATTTTTGTTTTGAGTTATCTATAGTTTTGTTTAGGTCGCAAGTATAGTATGGATTATCCATATTGATCTTGTACAATGTTACAAGCTTGTAAGTTAATCCTTCTTTTTTCTCCACCTTAATATTTACTTCTTTAGGAGCACTGGCAACTTTTGGCCCGTTTTCATCTTGAGTTTGTGACGAATCGCCACCGGATAATGAATCAGTTATTTTTCCAAAGATAGTTGGTGTTTTATCTGTGGTCAAGAAATTATTAGTTGTGTAAGGCGTACTGTTTATTTGAGTGAATACTACAGATGGGGAAGTCTTGTCCATAAACATAGTTCGAGAAGAAGATCTTTCATTACCGGCATTATCAACTGCTTTTACTTTCCAACTTACTTTTCCTTCTCTAAGTTTTCCGTCATTTTCAGATGAACCCCAATCATTGTGTGATTTGGTATAGACAGAAATATAATTATTTGTGGAATCAGAATCCGAGAAGTTTTCGTAATGGATGGTATATTTATTTGTTTCGTAATCAGTTGTTCTACTGGTGGGAATACTATCAATAGTGAAGTCACCAGAAGGTTGGCCAGAGCCGATCGAAGGATTGTCTATTTCCAAAACATATTTAGAAAGTCCGGCGGTTGCATCTGTTGTCGCTTTCCACTTAAAAGTTGGTCTTTCGGAATTAGTATACGAATTATCTCCGGGCGAATCTAAATCAAAAGAGGCGGGAGTAGTAATATCAATCGTAAAACTATCGGTGGACGCATTGGCATTAGAAGTCGTGTTGCTGTTACTATCTGTTGCACGGACATACATAGTATGACTTCCGTCAGATAATGCCGAAGGAGTACAGGTAAAAGTTTCCGTTGTCTCATCAAAACTTCCATCACCTGCAGTACAAGCAGTCCACGAACCGGAAGTTGAGTCCATTTGAAACTGGACATTAGACACTGTCCCTTGAGTGTCTGTGGCTGTCCCGGAAAGAGTAGGTGTGGTGTCAGTATTTGGATCAGGACTCAGTGCCGTTAAAGAAATAGATGGCGGCGTATTGTCGGCTACATAAGTTACCCCTATGGCATCAAGTTGAACAAGTTGAGAACCATCAGAATTCAGATAAGCTTTGAATAAAAACGATCCGCTTCCGACGGGAAACGTAGAAATATTTGTATTAACATCACTCGCAGTGTTGGATTCTGAATAACCGGAACTCGTTGTTGTCCATCCAGAGCTGTACCAGCACCAAGTGGTGCCACTATCATTAGAAACCTGGTACTTAATTTGTCCTCCATTTTTTGTCGCTGTTTCTGAAAACGCAGATAATGATACAAAAGTCAGTGAGTTTGCAGAAGTTGGTTGTACTGTAGGGTTAGAAGTATCATACAAAGTAGCTTCTGAGCCTATTGAGCTTGTGGGTTCGGGATTTGCATACACGCGGACTTTAATTGTATTTACTTTTACAACTGATCCACTATCAGTTCCTAATGCTATTTTTCCCGACGAATAGGTTGTATCGCTTCCCGAAATATATTGTGTCCCGTTTGTTAAAGCCGTTTCTCCAGTGCTATGAAATATAAATTTTTGATTAAAAGTTTCGTTATTGGCAATATCCGGGGAAACTTGAACATTGCGTTGAATGTCATTAAAAGTGCCGTCTTCAACTCTGGTCAAGTCCTGCATTGGGTTTGTTGGGTCATTAATGTCGATCCACCAAACATAACCATTCGCAGTAGATTGAGCAGAATCAGGATTAGGTCCGTACATAAAATGTGCATATTCACCGCTTGTTAACGTATAGTCAATTTCAGCAATAAATGGGCGAGAAACTGAATTTACTGATTTAACGACGCCCCACGTAATATTTGTATCTGTTTCTTGATATGTTAACTGGGAGTTAGAAATTGACGTAGTAGCATTATCAGTTGTCCACTTTGTTGTATCTATTTGTAATGTCGCGCTCTTATTGAAAATGTATTCTTTAATACTTGATGTACCACTAGTTCCTCCATAAGAAAGCATATAAAAATCACCGTCTGTCTGTTTTAAAACATCTGAATAGCCGGTATCCGCATATGATGTTGTATCTGGATAAAATTTTAAACTCCATGTTGAACCATTATTATCAGTGTAGTAAAGAACCGTATAGTCATTTCCAGCCAATTGATCACGTCCATATAGATACACTCTGTTAGGCTCATCAGAAAATATTCTCATTCTTGGTCGCTGCAATACTCCAACCGAAGATGAAATATCTGTTTGTGTACCCCATGTTTGTCCTAAGTCTGTTGAAATTCTCTGATAAGTTTTGCTTGCTGGCGTGTCCCTAAGAACAACCAGCAATGTATTACTTCCAACGTATTCAATCCCCCCTTCATCAGTACCGCTTGTTGTTATCGGGCTCACTAGTGCCCATGTTATTCCGTTGTCAGTTGATTTATAAAGTAAGGTTTGGTAAGGAGCACCATCCGATCCTGCATCTTTCCAAAAGATAGCATAGAGATCATTATCTACAGTTGTATAATCCTGGCCGCTATATATCTCAGTGTCATTGTTTATTAAACCTTCGTCAGTCCATGTTGCGCCACCATCAGTGCTACGATATTGGTATGCACCCATAGGATTTCCTCCGCTGTTCACCTCTCCTACATGAAGTAGCAAGTCGCCGTTTGGTGCTTTCATAAGGACAGGATCAGCAACGGCATTTGTTGAGTGTCGACTGAAGGGTGCTCCAGTAACAGCCGAGCCATTCGTAAATGTATCAGCATTTGTCCATGAAGCACCTTCATTTGTCGAAAACCGAATATGCATGACTGCTGCAGTATCACAGCAATGATTAGCAGCTTGTCTATAAACCAATACCCACTTCGATCCATCATCAACAAAAACAGTTCTCCCTAACCAATCTTCACTTCCACTTCCAGAAAAAAGTGTTTGTTGGCTTACCCGAGAAAAGCCATCCATAGATACCCCATCAAAATTATCAAAAAGAAGAAATGTGTTGTCTCCATTTGAAGCACTGCTCGCACTGGAATTTCCGTAATATATGTATATCATTGTGGTATTTGGAGAGGCTGGAATTGATGGAATCTCTACCCAAAAGTCAGCAGTAGTTGAATCCGTTTTCGACTCTAGCCAGTGATCAATTAAAGTAGTCCCATCAGAAGATGTAAACCTTATATCATCAAAATCTGCTTGCATGTCCGAATCATAAGGTACTGTAAGTTTAAGTTGATAATTTGTTTGTGCACCCGCCGTAGAACCTGTAACTGTAATTGCTTTACGCCTTGACCATGAAGTGTTGTACCAATTTGAAGTTGCTTTTAGTTGCGCTTGACCCGAAGAAAATTCAATTTTTGTATCATCATAAGTGTAATTAGACGAAGTTGAAAAATCCCAAGAATTAGTTGCGGCGTAGACAGGATTAATAAGGAATAAAAAATTTTGAAGAAGTAAAGATAAAATTAGAAGGAAAGTTGTTACAAAACGGCGAAGCCGTTTACTCTCTCTCTCTCTCTCTCGTTGGCGCTCCCAATTTTGACAGCATTTTCTTTAAGCATATCATACTTTAATCATCGAAAATCTAGATTTATTGTACTATGATATTTATATCAAATACCACGCTAAAAAACAAATGCAAGAGACTCTTGTTTTTGATGTTGAAACTTTGTATATTTTAATTGTACTCAACTTTTTTCGGATTGCTTTTTTTAATGGCCGTTTTGGACAATTTGGAGCAATCCGAGTTGAGTACAACCAGAACGGCCATTTAAGTTATAGGACATTGAAAAAGTTCTTTAAAATTTTTGCGTTTTTTCTTTAGGATTCGAGCCGACAGTTTTCGGAGGCGCGGCGGGTGGGGGCGCCGCGCAGAACGCGAATAGCGACGAAGCGAGCCGAAGGCGAGCGAGGAGCTGACGCAATGCGTTAACAATTTTTAAAAAAGGTTCGAATTTTTTCGTAAACGCTCACCATTTTGGAAATGGCAGCAGAATTGGGGGCAGCGCTGGCTGCGCCCCCCTCCGCAGACAGCGCTGCAAAGGGATATTTTAAGTCCGGTCGGAGTTGCCGTAAAAAAAGAACAGAAGAAAAAACGCAAAAATTAATAAGGTAGATATTTAAAGAACTTTTTAAAAGAACAAGTTACAATATGTTACAAGAGTACAAAAGCAAAGTATGAATAAATACATAGCATATTGCCGAAAATCAACTGATGAAAAAGATAAACAAGTTTTATCTATTGAAGCGCAAATTGCAGAATTAAAAGAATTTGCCAAACGTGACCATTTAGAAATAACTGAATTTATTACCGAAGCCAAAACCGCCAAAATGCCAGGTCGTGAGCAATTTGCGCTAGTGTTGAAGAAAATTGAGAAAGGCGAAGCGCAGGGCATAATTTCCTGGCATCCAGACAGATTGGCTAGAAATTCAGTTGATGGCGGGAAAGTAATCTATTTACTGGATACCGGAAAACTTTTGGATTTGAAATTTCCGTCTTTTTGGTTTGAAAATACTCCCCAAGGAAAATTTATGTTATCAATTGCCTTCGGCCAGTCAAAATATTATGTGGATAATTTATCGGAAAATGTAAAACGGGGCAATCGGCAAAAACTTCGGCGTGGTGAGTGGCCGAGTAAAGCGCCTTATGGTTACATTAATAATCCTAAAACCAGAGCCGTTGATGTTGACCCCGAACTTTCTAAAGTTGTTAAAAAAGCTTTTCAACTTTTTGCCGAAGGCAATAAATCTTTTACGGAAATTTCAAACTTTTGTTTTAGGTTTGGGATGAATCGGGAAAGTTGTGGGAAACCTATTAAAGTTGACCAAATAAAGCGAATGTTATCAAACAAGTTTTATGTGGGGATTTTAAAATATGCTAACGAATATTACGAGGGTTCCCACAAATGCTTCATCTCCAAACAACTATTTAAGGAAGTACAAAAGCAAGTGGAAAAAATCTTACGTCCACGACAACATGGCCATGATTTTGCTTTTTCCGGTTTAGCCACTTGTGGCGAGTGCGGCGCCGCAATCACCGCCGAACAACATATTAAAAAGTATAAAAATGGAACTTCGCAAACTTTTATCTATTATCGCTGTACTAAAAAGCTGAAACCTTGTTTGCAAAAATATGCTCCCGAAGATGAAATTGAGCAACAACTAAAAAAAGTTGTGGGTGATTGCGGCTTGCACCAAGATTGGGAGCCATATTTTGAAAAGTGGATGGCGGCAGACGAATTAAAAGATCAGGCAAATTCTGAAACGGAATTACAAAGGCTTGGCGAGAACCAAAAAGAAATTGAAACAAAATTAAACCGTTTATTGGATGGCTATTTAGATCAAGTAGTGGAACCGGAAGTTTATAAACAAAAGAAAAACGAACTATTTGACGAGAAGTTAAAAATTGCGGAGCAAATTGCCAGAGTTTCAAAAAGTGGTTCTTCTTGGCTCGAACTTATGAGGGAATTCGTAATTAGCGCCTTGCAGGCGCAAAAAATCGCGCGCGCAAAAAATGAGTGCCATGATTTGGCAATCATGGCAAAAACTGTCGGCTCGAACTATTCTTTATTTAATCGGCACCTCCGGCCGGACTTAAAATATCCCTTTGCAGCGCTGTCTGCGGAGGGGGGCGCAGCCAGCGCTGCCCCCAATTCTGCTGCCATTTCCAAAATGGTGACCCCACCGGGAATCGAACCCGGATTACAAGGTTGAGAACCTTGCGTCCTAACCGTTAGACGATGGGGCCCCGATTTCGATCAGGCTATTAGCCGTGATCGGGACCGCGTATTAACTTTTCAATAGCCGCTCGTTTGTGCCAAGACTTTATTTGATTCTCTCTTTTCCTTGCGGCTGATAATGTATTATACCTTTCTTGATAGACCAGACGCCACGGCCTGTAAGGCCTAGTTGATAGAACATGCCCTTTGTTGTGTTTAACCAGCCGAGACTTTAAGTCACTTGTGCAACCAATGTAATATCTACCATTTTTTAAAGACTGTAAGATATAAACATTATTCATTAATTAATTATCTTAATCGTTAGTCCCGACTCGATGAAATCGAGGTCGAGGATCCTCGGTCACGATCCCACTAATGTCGCGATCGGACCGGGAACGATGGGGCCGCGTAAAGCTCGCTCCGCTCGCACGCGGCAAGGCATGTGTATTTTACCACGAGAGGGGGTTATAACCCTGAGTCTGTCGAAGGGCTAGCTGTAGTTTATCACCGTCAACAGCCACCAGGTTTCGGTTACCATTACCGTCGTCAACACCAGCGCGTCAATAGTAGCGAAGTATTCCTTTTTCCACGCCTTGGGAACGGCCCAGATTAAAAAGATCTCCACCGGAAAGGTCAACCACTGGCTGTAGCCGTCAAGTAGCAGCCACTGGAGTTTCCGGGGGAGCGCGTTTTTGTCCGGCACAAAGTGTAAAAAATCGGTAAACCAGAAGCTTAGCTTAAAAAACTCCTGGAAGATGTCACGCAGCAGGTGATAAACCGCCACTACAAAAACTACCGTCAGCCACTTCTTCCAGACTTTGGTTAAGCCGAACTTGTTTTTCATCGACTAATCCTGATTCTGGCTCCGGCAAGATTGACGGTCTCGCCGCTTGACGATTTTAATTCCACCACGTAATTGTTGTAGCCGGAATGAAGTTTAAAGGCAGGGGAAGTTTTCCAGGTGGTACTACTATTATTATGCATCACTTCGGTGACCGACAACACCGCTCCGGTGGTTTTGTTCTTAAGCCTTGCCCAGGCTTCGCCGCCGACAATCGACAACCCGGCCTCAAAAGTAGCCGAAACGTCAGCAGGGTAGTCGCCGGAGTTGATGGTCACTGCCTGCCCCGTTTCGGTCCAGTCGCGGTTTTGGGTGCTGGCCGCACCCAGATAAATCACTTGGGGTTGAAATGAAACCGTGGTCGTGGTTGCCGGGGCCGGGGCCGGACCGCCTTGACCGCTTTGACCGCCGCCGGCTTCTAAAACTTCAAGTCTGGCCGACAGGCTCGCCAGCATTACTTCAAGCACCTCGATGTTTAAGGACTCTATCTGGCCGTCGGGAAAAATATCCGCCGCTGCCGCTTGGATCGTTTCAGCCGTCTGCTCTTGATTTTTTAAAGCCGTCAACTCCTCCTGGGTCAAGTTTAATCTGTACCACAACCAGCCTACCGTCGCCAACAGCAACGCCAAAAAAACTGCCACCTCGGCTTTAAACCACTTCATTTAGCCACCTTCTTGCCCTTTTCAGGTAGGTCAAAACATACTTTTGCAAAAATTCTCTCAAATCGCGGTTGTCAATTTCTGCCACCTTGTCTTCTATTTCTTCCCAACTGGTAGTTTGGCGGATTTTTTTAATCAGCTTGATATCCGTCGACGGTAGCTTGCCTTGCCGTTTAAGTTCCGCCGCCACCTCTTTAAACTCTTCCCACATCTCCTTAAACCCCTTTTGGCCCCGTTTTTGGTACTTAAACAAGCCCCACAGTCCTTTCAAAGCCACCACCTCGACGCGTTTATTTTTGTAAACTTGGTTTAAATACATCTCCAGCCCAAAGCGGGTTTTTTTCATTGGCTCAAGATGGAGGATAAGGTCATTTTTGTAATAGGCTCTTTCTCCGGCAATCGCCACCATGGTCATCGGCAACAAGCCTTTAAACCGCTGGCCGATCACCCCGTCGACTTGAGGGTTGCTCAAGGGCGCCAACAGCTTTTTAATCTGTTTTTCTTCCATGGTCACCAGGTCCGCGTCTGCCATGACGATTATTTCCCCGGTTGAAGCCTTTATCCCTTCGGCCACCGCCCCGCCTTTCCCCCGGTTTTTTTTGAGGTTAATTAGCTTAATTTTCTCCCCAAAGCCATCCAGGATAGTCAAACTTTTATCAGTCGAGCCGTCGTTGACCACCACCACTTCGTCGACAGCCCGGGTGAGTATCAGCGCCCAGACGACGCTGGCTACCGTTTTTTGCTCGTTGTATACCGGCACCACCGCCGACACTTTTTTGCCTTTAAACATATGCTAGGATTATAGTTTACCACGATCAAAATTAATCATTGACAATCGTTCAAAACAATTTATTATTTGAGTACGTTTAAAATAAATGGAGCCTGCTAAGTCTAATCTTGAACCTCCGGGTATACGCCCTCAATCGGGGGCTTTTTTACTGGATCAACTGAAACTTTCTCCCCAGTTTAGCCGCTTCTATCGCACCAACGGCAACGCCCGGGCGCTTAAAAACCTCACCGTTGAAGTCGTCTCCGACCTTGGTACTTGCCAGGCTTTATGGCAAGAATTTTCGCCTCAAAAAACCCTATTTGACACCTGGGAGTTTCGTTTGGCTTTTTACCGCGGTTACCACCACCAGCCTTATTTTCTTACCCTCAAATCAAACGAGCAAACGGTGGCGGTTTTGCCTTTATGGTACGAGGCAGAAAAGAAAAAATATTTTTGGTTTGGCAGCTGGTGGCAGGAGGAAAGCAAGCTTTTAGTCAAAGACCCCATTTTTATTCCTTTGCTTCTTGCTGCCGCTCCCAGCCCGCTTCACTTAAATGCCATCGCCGCCGATGCTTTAAACGCCCCGGGGCAACTATTTGAGCTCGCCTCCGACGACCCCAAGTACGTTCTCGACTTAACCGATATTACCAGCCTCGACGACTTTTTGGCCCGGTTAAAAAAGAAACGCCGCTATAATTTGCGCCGCGACAAACGGATTATCGAAGCCCAAAACCCCCAAATCATTTTTGACCGCTTTGGCGACTTTAAGCACCTGGTGGCTTTAAGCCAAGAGCGTTTCCGCCAAAAAGGCGAGGACACCGACTGGGAAGACCCCCGCCGAGTGGCCGCCTTTCGCCACGTCATCGCCTTGGGCAAAAAGTCGGTTAGCTACCAAGTCAGGATGGTCAGCGTCAAAATCGGCGGCAGAATTGCCGGCGTCGATTTAATCGCCCTTTACCAAAACTGCTACTTCCCGGTCAAATGCGGTTACGACGTCGCCCGTTTCCCCGGCATCGGCAACTATTTTAATTTACTCGAAATCGAAGACGCGCTTAACTTGGGCATGAAAAAGATGGACTTCCTGGAAATCGACTACGGCTGGAAGCACAAGTGGTTTACCGAAGTGCCTTTATATGTTTATGAGAAGTAGCCCCTTTGACAAAAGCTACTACACCTCGGGTAGCTACGACGACTATCTTACCCGTTTTAGACAAGAAGGTTGGGAGAATGCCCGGGCCTTACTGGCCCGCATCAACCCTTTGCCCCAGTGGCGTTTTCTTGATGTCGGCGCCGGCATGGGCGGCTTGACTTTAGCCTTAAGGCGCATGGGCTTTACCGCTTTTGGTACCGAAGCCTCGGCTTATTGTTTAAGCCACTCGCCGGCCAAAGCCTGGCTCAAGTACGCCAAACTCCCTGACCTACCTTACCCGCCCCATAGCTTTGAAGTAGTCACTTGCATCGACGTTCTCTGTTATCTTCCCCAGCCCAAAGCCGAAGCGACCGTAGACCAGCTTACCAAACTGGCTCGCGATTACCTCTATATCGAGTCAATCTACCCCGGCTCGCCCAACAGTTCTCAAACTTCAAACCCCGACCCCTTGCGCCTGGACCAAGACCTTTTATACCCCGACCAGTTAATCGAGCGGCTTGGGTTTCGCCAGTTTGCTTTTGTCGGCCCGGTTTTTGCCTCCGAAGACGAACACGACTTCAACGGCCTGTTCCAAAAGTCGCTAGGCTAAAGGTTATAATAGGGGACCATGGTTAAAAAAATCACCGCCTTTATCAAATCTACCTTAGTGGAGCAAGGTTTTAGCCGAGCAGTGGTGGCCGTTTCCGGCGGCGTCGATTCAGCCGTCGCCCTGGCTTTAACCGTCAAAGCTCTAGGTCCCGGAAAAGTTATTGCCCTGTCTTTGCCCTACGCCGGCCAAAATATCACCCAAGCCGAAACCATGGTCAAGCGGGTCAAGCTGCCGAAAAAAAACTTTTTCAGGTTTGATATTACTGCTGCCGTTGCCGCCGCCGCCAACAAGCTCAAGGCCGAGGGCAGTCAGGTTAGGTTAGGCAACATCATCGCCCGAACCAGAATGATTTATGTTTACGACCAGGCCAAAGAGGCAACCGCCCTAGTCGTCGGCACCGAGAACCGCTCCGAAGCCTTGCTTGGTTACTACACCCGCTTTGGCGACGAGGCGAGTGATTTAGAGCCCCTAAAGCACCTCTACAAAACCCAAGTGATCAAGCTAGCGGCAAGTTTAAAGATTCCCCGATCGATCATCAACCAGCCGCCCACCGCCGGCCTTTGGGCCGGCCAAACCGATGAGGCAGAGCTGGGCTTTTCCTACCAAGCCGCCGACCCGATTTTACATTTACTCGCCGACAAAAAGCTTGACCCCGACGAGGTGGTAAAGTTAGGCTTTGACCAAAAATTGGTGGAAAAAATCACCGATCGGTTAACGGCCGTAGACTTTAAGCGCCACGTCCCCTATAGTTTAGGTCATGACTATTAGCCTACTAGCTGCTTTTTTAGGCGGCATCATCTCACTCTTGTCTCCTTGTTCAGCCCTGATTTTGCCCGGTTTTTTGGCTACAGCCTTTCATCAGCGACGGCGGCTAATCTTGGCCACGGCAGTTTTTTCCTTGGGGGTCTTAAGCTTAATGGTGCCCTTAGGCTTGGGTTTTTTGTTTCTTTTTACCCTGTTTAATAGCTACCGTCAGTTGATTACTCTAGTTATCGGTCTGATTTTAATTGGCGAAGGCCTGCTTCAACTTTTTGGCCGGTCGCTGTTTCTTTTTTCTTTTAACCACCGATTGCCCAAAAACCCTAACCTCATGGCCACTTTTTGGCTCGGGGCTTTTTCCGGCCTGGGCGCCTCTTCCTGCGTCGGCCCGATCTTGGGGGCGATCATTACCTTGGCCGCCAACAGCCGTTCGCTTGCCGCTGCCCTAAACTTAATTCTGGCTTATAGCCTGGGGTTGGTTTTACCCTTGTTTTTACTAGCTTGGCTGTGGCAGAGGCGACCCACCACGGCTCAAAAAATTCTTCGCGGTCGGGCGGTAACCCTTTTCGGTCGGAAGGTCCACCTGGTCAACCTCGCCGCCGCTATTTTGTTTTTCTTCTTAGGTTATGTTTTTATCAAGTACCAGGGCAGTTTCGGCTTGGCGCCGGTTTTCACCCGCAGCGGAATTTTAGATTTTACTTTTGACCTTCAGGACAGCCTTTTTGGGCTATAATAATTTTATGGCCATTTCTGTTACCAAAGCCTCGGGAGTTAGTGAGCCCTTTTCCGAAGCTAAGGTTAGAAGTTCACTCAAGCGCGCCGGCGCCAAGCCGGAGATAATCGACAAAGTCTTGGTTTCTCTTACCGGCAAGCTCTACGATGGTATTACCACCCGCGCCATCTACCGTCAGGTCTTTGATTCACTGGCTCAATTCCAAGAAGGAATTCACCACCGCTACTCTTTAAAAGACGCCATCATGAAACTGGGGCCTTCGGGATACCCTTTTGAAAAATTTGTCGCCCGTTTACTTGACCACTTGGGTTTTACCACCCAAACCCAAGTCACGGTTCAAGGCCAGTGTATCGAGCACGAGATCGACGTTTCCGCCCTGAAAGACGACCAGCATTTTTTAATCGAGTGTAAATATCACAACCGCCCGGGTACCAAATCTAGATCCCGCGACGCCCTCTACACCCAGGCCAGATTCGAGGACGTCGTCGCCGGCTACAAGTCAAACTCAAATCACGTCAATAAGTTTCACCAAGCGTGGCTGGTTACCAACACCAAGCTGACCTCAAACGCCGTCAAATACGGCCGCTGCAAGGGCATGAAGTTACTCGCTTGGCGTTATCCGGAAAAGGGTAGCCTGGAACAACTAATCGAAGCCAATAACCTTCACCCCCTGACCTGTTTTACTTTTCTTGACCTTCGCGACCGCCAAAGCCTGCTCCAAAACGACTTGGTTTTGTGTCGAGATATTACCACTGCCACAGACCAGCGCCTCTCCGACCTGGGCCTAAGCTCGGACAAAGTCAAACGACTCAAAGCCGCCGCCGCCTCACTCCACGGTTAACACACCCTCCATACCTAGTTCACGGTGGTTGCCGACGTCGCAGTAAAAGGCATAAGTGCCCGGTTCGGCTTCAAAACTAAAGCTCGTGCCCGCGGCCAAAGTTTCTTTGACGCCTAACTCGTCGATGACAAAGGTATGAAAGCCTTGGTTTTCGGTGTTGGTGATAGTTACCGTTCCTGCCTTAGCGGTGATCTCAAAGGGGTCAAAGAAATAACTGCCTGATTTAACCTCTTGGCTTGTGGCTTCACTCCCGGCCGGCATCACCTCTTCGGTTATGCTTGTTTCTTGGCTGGGTTTGTTCTTTGCCGCAATTACCACCCCGGCCACTACGATTAAAGCAATAATCAACAGTCCAAGTTTTTTCATCACTTATCACCCCCTTTAAGTCCGTTTACCATATCATTTTTTGGCAACTTTTAGCAAGTTTTAGGGCAGAATTAGCCAAGTGAAGTCTTTAGTTTGACCGTCAATGCCCGATAAAGTCAGGGTGATAGAGTCAGCCCTCTTTTCTAAAGGCTCAAAAGTCAGTTTACCCTCAAGATGATGGCCGCCGCTGCCGCCTTCCCAAGAAAGAGCTTGGTAGTTACTACCCCGATCGTCAGTAAGTTTGGCAATTTTAGTATAGTCATAATTTAGCTCAACAGAGTGAGTATTTAAGCTTAAGCTGAAGACGGCGGGGGAGTTTGTCTCAAGCTGCTCCGGCACCACTACCACCTCCACGGCGCCCATGGTTTGTTGTTTGGTTTCGTAAGCCCGGGTCGCGTCAGTTTTCGCCTGGCCTTTTAAGACCAAAATCCCCAGAGTCAAGAACAAAGCCAGGCTAAAAATGACCAAGATTTTCTTCATATCTGGCTTTGCCGCCACAGTCTCCAGGCCATAAAACCCACGCCGGCTAAGTTGCTGACAATACCGACAATTAATAACTCTTTCTGATAGTTAACTAAAAAGATGGCCGCTCCAGCCAAACCCAAAAAGGGCAACAAGTCGCTGACATGGTGGGCACAGCAAGCTACCATCGCCGTGCCGGAAATAGCACTCGTGCCGCCGACCATCATTTTCCCCTGGCGTAATTTGACAAATATTGACCACTGGACTCCGAAGCCGATGATTAATAGACTCATCCAGGGCCAAAGGCTCAAAAATTGTTGTAGTGGATAAAACGGATCTTGACTTAACAAAAACAAAACTAAGTAGTAAAAAGCGCTTAAACCCAAGCTTGCCAGCAAACCGGCAACGATCATATCGCCAGCTTTGCCTTTCTTAAACTCATGGCGTTAATCACCACAATCACACTCGACAGGCTCATCAAAATGGCGCCGTATTCAGGTTTTAGCTGGATTCCCCAAGGCATAAACAGACCGGCCGCTGCCGGAATCGCCAAAGTGTTGTAACCCAAAGCCCAGACCAGATTTTCAATCATTTTCCGATAAACCCGGCGCGAAAGCATCACTAAACGGCTGATGTCTTCCGGGTTGGAGCGGGTTAAGACTATATCGCCGGCTTCTACCGCCACGTCAGTCCCGGCGCCGACAGCAATACCAACATTGGCTTGAGTCAAAGCCGGCGCGTCATTAACCCCGTCGCCGACCATAATTACTACTCGACCTTTATCCTGCAAACTTTTAATATGCTCGTATTTGTTTCGCGGCATAACCTCGGCAAAGATAGTGTCGATATTAAGTTTTTTTCCCACCACCTCGGCAATCTTGCGGCTGTCTCCGGTCAACATCGCCACTTTAACGCCCAAACGGTGAAGTTTGTCAATCGCGGTTTTGGCTTCGGGCTTAACTTCATCGGCGAGGGTAATACTGCCGAGAATTTCTGTTTGAGTAGCGATGAAGACGCTGGCCAAAGGGTTCGGTTTTAGGCTCATGGATTTCATCATGGCGCTCGAGCCAACAAAGTAGGTGCGACCGTCAACCTCGCCTCTTATGCCTTTACCGGCGAGGTTTTTAAATTCGGTTACCCGCGCCGGTTTAACTCCCTGTTGTTTAGCAAACTTCACAATCGACTGACCGATGACATGTGACGAATGGACCTCCAGGCCGGCGACAATGGCCAGAAGCTTTCTTTCGTCTTTATCAACCGCTTCAACTTTGGTAACCCCAAACTCGCCGCGAGTCAAAGTTCCGGTTTTGTCAAAAACCACATAGTCGGCTTTTTTGACCACTTCGAGTTTGGCCATGTCTTTGATAAACACTCCGTTATTAACCGCTAGTTTCGTGGCAATTGTGGTTACGGTCGGAATCGCCAAACCCAAAGCGTGGGGGCAGGCGATCACCAAAACCGTAATTGCCAAGGTCAAGCTAAAAACAAACGGCTGGCCGATTAAAAGCCACCAAATCGCCACCGCCAGCAAGGCAACAATCAAGGCAATGAGTGTCAACCAGCTGGAGGCTTTATCGGCCAGCCGCTGGGCCGACGGCTTGGTGTTTTGAGCCGTAGCGATTAATTTTTGAATCTGGCCAATGGTGGAAGATTCACCCACGCGATCGAGTCTAACTTCAACCGACCCATCCAGGCAGATCGCCCCGGCCACCACCCGGTTGGTTTTACCTTTTTCCACAGGCTTGGATTCGCCGGTAATGTGAGCCTCGCTAAAGTTAGCCTGGCCGCGAACGATGACTCCGTCGGCGGGCACTTTTTCTCCCGGCAGAACCCGAACCATATCCCCGGTTTTAAGCTCACTCAAACTAACGTCTTTCACTTGGTCTCCTGTCAAAAAGTGTGCCTCCTTGGGTAAGAGTTTAGCCACTTCTTGTAGAGCATTGCCGGCAGCCGACGAGCTTTTGGCTTCCAAAAAATGGCCAAAGAGTAGCACCCAGATTAAAGTCGAGATTTCCAAGTAAAACTCCACCCCAATGGCCGGAATAAACGTGCCGGCGGCAGAAAAAAGATAGCCCGAGCCGACAGCGACCGACACCAAAGTCATCATGCCGTACTGGCGCATCATCACTTCGTGGCGGGCGTGTTCAAAGAAGATTAAGCCAAAATAGAAAATAATCGAAGCTACTGCAAATTCAAGATAGGCTGGTCCGCCAAACAGTTTAAGTAGCCCCAAAGGAATAAGTAGTACCGTGACAATAATAAACCTGGTCAAAAATTCTTTGGCCGCCGAAGGATCAGCCATCATGCTGGCGTGGTCGTGGTCAGCATGATCATGCCCGGAGTGGTCCTCCGGGGCATGATCATCACCATCGGCCGGTACCAGGTCCATGCCGCACTTAGGACAGCGGCCGGATTCTGGTTCTTTGACCTCCGGGTGCATCGGACAGGTATAAGTCATTTGACCCCCCGTCTGACAAATTTATAAAGCAGATATAAGCCAATTATGACAAAAATTAAGTTAGTCAGCGGACTTTGGGTAAATTGATTAAGTTCAAAACTAATTTTGGCCGGCTCGGGCATGCCCAATTTTCCAGTTAAAGTCAGATAAAGTAGCAACAGACCGGTAACAGCAAAAGTAACTCCGGCAATTAAGTTGGAAACAAAAATCGGGTAGGTCTTTCCGCCTAACATCAAACTGGTGATTTGCCGTCTCATAATTGGTTTCTCCAAAAGTTTTTGACTCTCAATAAAAGCTGAAGCTACGTATAGCGGCGCAACCATGCCTAAGACATAAACCGCTCCGATTAACAAGCTGGTTAGTATCCCCGGCGTTAAAGCGCTTAAAGTAATCACACCTAATAACACAGGCGCACAGCAGGCTGAAGTGATGCCGGAAAACAAACCTAAAGTAAAAGTGGAGACAACATCGGGCCGTCCCGGCTGTCTTTGGGCAATCTGGGGCATAGGCAGTTTAATTCCCAAAAAGGCCAGAATCGCCACCAAAATCATAAACAAACTGCCTAAAATATAGGTTTGATCGTGAACTTGAAAAATCAAACCGGATAAAACCCGGGCGCCCAAAACCACCGGCAGCATCACCACAAAAATTCCCAAAGAGTAAATCAGAGTCATCAGTATCACTCGTTTTTTTTCCTTAAAAATATTGCCAAAGTAGGCTGGCAGCAAATAAGAAAAACAGCAGGGAGCAAACAAAGCCACCATGCCGGCAATAAAAGCGGCGATTAAAGAAATTTGGTTAAACATTTCAAATTTACTTTCTACTCACTTTTTCCCAGGACCAGCCAAAAATATAGCCGGTTACCCAAGCGGTAATCACCAAGGTCAACCCGCCGGCTAGGAAATTAAATAAGTTTAGGTTCCAGCCGCCCATGGCATCGACATCCATGCCGTGCATCCACCAGCGCATCACTTCCCAGCTAAAATTGGGCAGCAAGGCCACCATTAGGGAGCAAACCACCCATAAAATGGCGGTCGCCAGCCCGAAAGCGTTGGCCAGCACCATCTTGTCAAGCTTCATTTCTTCTCACCCCCTTTTTTCCAAAAATATCTGGTAATGGCTATTAGCGCCGCTATCACCGCCAGCCAGGTGATTGAAGACAAAATTCCTGCTGGCTGATACCACGGTTGCCAGCCGCCGCCCCAGCCCATCATTCCTGTTCTCATCATGCCCGCCATGCCTAAATTTTTTGACCCGCAGCCCAAATAATTTTGGCCCATGCGCATGTGGGCTTGACGTAAAGATTCCGAACCCTCGCCGCCCATCATTTGGTCCATCCGCTCGTGGACTCCCGGGTCAAAATGGATTTGCCCCATCCAGGCCTCGCCCAAATCTTCCCACTGTGTCTCGCTTACTTGGTCGCAGTCAAGGTCCTTTATTTCGCTGACCGCCTGCTCCAACGTCAACTGGTGTGCGTCTCGTGCTTCAAGCCCCACAGCTGCCTCCTTGGCTTTTCAGGCCCTCTACATTTTGCACCGCCTGGCGAATTTTTTGCGCCCCTTGGGCCGAGGAATACTCATTCGACAAAGCCAACTTGGCGTCAACCTTGTTCCAGCTGACTCCTTTTTCCGTTTCAAAATAAACCGCCATCTCCACATATGTTTGCGGGAACCAGAAAGAGTTAAAAGCCAACAAATCCTGATAAATTTGTTTTTCCGATAGACCGTTGGCCACCGCCAGTTCAATGTAGCCCAAAGCCGCCATGCCGTGGTTGCAGTCCGGAAAAGCGGTGTGGTTGCCGCAGCAGGGCCGGTAAACATTTTCGGCAATTTTTTTCACCTGCTCCTGTTGAGCCTCGGTTAAGGGGATTATCTCCTGGCTACTATAAAGTTCCATAGCTTGTTTTTTACCCAAAGTCCAGCCGGCGGTCGAAGCAAAGTTTTCCGTGGGCACGTCGTAGGTTGCCATCGGCCCTTCATCAAGAACCTTGGATTTGTTAGTCAGTCCCAAAGCCCACAGGGTATTGACCAAAAACCGGGAGTTATTCTCGCTGACGGCAATTTTTTTATCCGAGTTGCCCTCAAGCAAGCCCAATTCCTCTTGGCCGTCGGCCTTGCTGGTAAAAGTTTGCTGGTATTTATTCTCGTCAATCGCTCCCGCCTCGACCAGCTTTTTACCCAAATCTCCCCAGGAAATACTCGTGGTGTAACCTCCGGCCGGCAGCACCTGGCGGGTAATTTCTTCCAATTGAGGTTCCGCCTGCTGGCCCGAAGCCCTGCCGGTGTAATACCTTTTGAGTAAAAAGTATTCCGCCAGCCCCACCGCCGCTGCCGCGTCCAGCATCAAAAGTAACGCCAGGCTCAAGCTGATGGTTTTTTTGTTTAGCTTAGTTAACCACATTAGCCGTTAAGTTAAAGGTTAATTGGGGAAGGTTACCATCATTAGTCTCTACCACCACTTGGCGGGTAATCGCCCCCAAGCCGCTCGGCCCGTGGTAGGCCGGATCAAACTCTACGGTCAGCCTTGCCTCACCCTTCGGTTCAACTTCTCCCGTCCAAGTGGAATTTGAATGCATGCTGAAAAAGGGACTTTGGCTATCACCGATAGTAACTTTTGCTGTGGTACACATACACGAAGTGGCCACACTTGCCAGCTTGAGTGCCCCTGGGCCGGAGTTAGCAATAATAAAATCATGGCTGACATTACCGCCGTTTATCGGTATCTCGCCCCAGTCGAAACTTGTCTCCGTCACTTCTGTCTTAACTTCCCCGCTGACCTTAAGTTCCGGTTGACTCGTTTTGCCTAAAAGGTAGGCGCCGCCGCCGATCAAAAGTAAAGTCGTCGCGATCATCAAAATCACCAGTTTATTGCCGGACATATTTTTGCGGGCTTTTTTTAAAAGTTTTTTTGCAGCCCGAAGCGCAAAAGTAATAAGTTCTGCCCTTGTAGCCCGTCGCTTCCGCCGCCGTCTTGGGGCTGACCCGCATGTGACAGACAGGGTCGATGCTCAAAGGCACTAAGTCTTTCATTTTCAGCCGCAGCTCTTCGGTGAGTTTGTCGTCACCGCGGTTTTGCTCCACCAGCATCTCCCGCACCAAATCGACAGACTTGACCACATTGGGGTGGGAGAGTTTGTAATAAACGTGTTGGCCGTTTCTTTTAGTATTAACCAGCTTATGTTCGCGCAACACCTGCAAGTGCTGCGACAGGTTGGGTTGGGGGAGACCCAACATCTGCTGGATTTTAGTTACCGTCAATTCCTGGTCGCGCAACAGCTGGACGATTTCCAAGCGCTTCGCCGCCGCTAAAGCCTTATAGGTGTCGGCGTGAAGCTCGAAAATCTGTTTATACATATATTCGAATATATGAATATAACAAAACTGGCTGCTTGTCAATAGCTAATTTAAACTTGCGCTCTGGGAAAAATTCTCTTATAGTGTAGAGGTATAAAAAAGTTTCGAATTTCGTGCTTCGAATTTCGAATTTATGAAAGGGGGTGACAGGACATGATGGATGATACCCAAAACCCAACGGGGTCTACCCCGCCATCTGGGGGAAGCGATACGCCTCCTCCAACACCTCCTATGCCGACTCCTGGTGGGCCGGCGCCTGACCCTGGTATGCCCAAGCCGCCGCCGCCTCCGGCAAGCGAACCTCAGCCTGAAACACCTGAACCAACTTTGCCCGGTGAGGCAGCCGAAGACACTGCTACAGAACCTTCAATGTAAAAGTGTCGTCAAAAAACCTCCTCCGCTCTTTTTTAGGGAGGAGGTTTTACTGGCCGTTAAAGCACCAACCTCGTTTAAACTTCAGACCACTTGAAGAGTTTTAAGTAGGTAACCCCATGGAGATTTTCATCTTCAGTAACTAATTTTGAGGCAAGCTTTTTTCTTCTTAGTTCCTGGTGAATAATCAATCCATGAATTCTGGCTAATTTATTCCATGGGGCAAATTCGGCAGTTACATAGCCGACGGCTTGGTTGTCTAGCTTGGCAACAATAACTTTACCGTTGTCTTCGCCACTTTTACGCCGAAGCAATTCCCAGGCGCTCTTCGACCTTATCAACCCTTTTCTGTAAATCCAAGTACTCCCGATCAAAAAATCCCAACATCAGCTCAATGTCTTTGCGAACCTTTCTAGTCTGACCCTCTAAGTCCTTAATCCTGCCCGTAATAGTTTTCAGCTCTTTTTGTAGCTCTATTCTTAACAGTTTGATTTCTCCCTGTAATTCCCTTCTGGTAGTTTTGGCTTCAGACTCTGTTTCGTCCCTAACCACTTTTCTAATTTTGGTTATGTCTGTTTTGGTTAACATAAACCTACAATACCATATCTACCAGTTTCTCTGCCACTTCGTTTTTTCCGGCCAGGGGAATCTTTTTGATCTTGCCGGATTTAAGCACCACTACCAGCTCGTTCGTCTCCGTCCCAAACCCTCGATCCGGCCGGCTGACATCATTGACCGCCACTGCGTAGGCTCTAGTTTGTTTTAATTTTACCTTACCCACCGCTGCCATTTCTCTAGGGTTTAAGCCATATTCGGCCTTAAAAGCGATCAATTTTATTTTCGGCGCCAGCCGTTTGATTTTGGTGACGATTTTTTGGCCGGGCGTCAGAGTTAGCTTCAACGGTTTGGCGCTGTCAAGCTTGCCCGGGTAGGTTGTTTTCGGCATAAAGTCTCCCACCGCCGCCACTTGGAAACAGATATCAAACTTGGTTATCTCCCGGCTAATCAGCCTATCCAAATCACGGGCTTCAACAAAGGTTGCCTGCTTCATCCGGTATCTGGGCTCCACCGCGTTTTCTGCCCGAAATACGCTTACCTCGGCCCCGCGCCGATACAGCGTTTCGGCCACCGCCGCCCCCATCTTCCCCGAACTTGGGTTGGTTATTGCCCGCACCCGGTCAATCGGCTCCCTGGTCGCCCCATAAGTCACCAAGACTTTTTTGCCTTTGAGCCTTTGAGAGGCATTGAGCAACCTGTCAACCTCCTTAACTACGGCCACGATGTTTTCCAACCTGCCTTTGCCCTGCCAGCCGCAAGCCAGCCTGCCTTCGGCTGGCCCCAGAATAAGATAACCTAAATCTTTTAAGCGTTTGACATTATTCTTAACTGCCGGGTGCTGCCACATGTTAACGTTCATCGACGGGCACACCAGCACCGGGCAGGTCGCCGCCAGCACTGTCGTGGTCAAAAAGTTATCCGCCAGACCATAGGCCAGTTTGGCCATGGTGTTGGCCGTCGCCGGCACTACCACAATTAAGTCCGCTTCATCCGCCAGTTTAATATGGTCTACCACCCGGGTTTTTAGAACCTTTTTGTAGTCAAAATTGGCCTCAAATAACTTGCCATAAACTTTATGGCCCGAGGCTTTGGCCAAATCTTCCCCCGCCACCATCTTGAAGGTGTATGGGCTAACTATTACTCTAACTGCCATTCCGGCCCGCTTCAACCTGCGCACCAGCTCCACGGTCTTAAAGGCCGCAATCCCGCTGGTGACGCCGACTATTACCCTTGGTTGTTTTTTCATACCACTAGATTGTACCAAATGGGTAGGAAGGCTCTTGACATTCGGGCTTTATTCGTTTTTACTCAAACTATGCTCGTCATCCTCCATGCCGACCTTAACAGCTTTTTTGCTTCAGTCGAGCAGCAAGAAAATCCTACCCTGCGCGGCCAACCCGTCGGCATTTTAAAAGCCGCCGGCCGGTCTTGCGTCATCGCCTGCTCCGACGAGGCCAAAACCCAAGGTGTGGCAACCGGTATGAGCCTCACTGACGTTGAAAGCCTTTGCCCCGAGATTATTCTGGTTCCGGCAAACTTTGATCGCTACTTTTTCTACACCCGGCAGTTTCTTGACCTGGTCAGCCGCTACACCGACAGGGTCGAGGTTTTTTCCTTAGACGAAGTTTTCTTGGACCTGACTCATACCCACAGGCTTTACTCTCCACAAGAAGTCGCCCGCGACATTCAGCGGCGGGTTAGTCTTGAGCTGGGCGAAGCCTTAGGCTGCTCCATTGGCATTGCTAAAAACAAGTTACTCGCCAAACTGGCTTCAAACCTGGCTCCCCGCAAGGGGATTTTGGAAATAACCGAGCAAAATCAAGCCCGGCTTTTAGCCCAAGCTCCTTTTGACGCCGTCTGCGGCATTGGCTACCGCTTGACCGCCAGACTCCACGCTTTAGGCATTTACTCTTTACCTCAAATTGCCGCCACTCCTGATCGGTTGCTTGACGCCGCTTTCGGTCCCTTTTGGGGGCCGAGGTTAAAGCAGATCGCCCGGGGAGAGGACTATAGCCCTGTGGTCACCCTCAAGGAACTTGGCGACGCCAAATCGGTTTCGCGCACTTTTACCTTATTTGCCGATACCACCAACCCCCGGCAAATCAAAGGCGTTTTAAGAAACTTAGTCGAAGAGGCCGCTTTTAAACTGCGCCAGATGGGACTGACTGGCCGCCAGTTTGGCTTGAGCTTACGCGGCGGGGGCAGGTCTCGCGTCGGCCACGTCACCGGCAAGACTTTTACTGACTCGGGCCGTGACATCTTCGACCGGGTCTATACTATATATAGTAGTTGGCGCTGGCGCTATCCGGTTCGCTTCTTGGGCGTCTGGGTGGGGTTACTCGCCGTCAAAGACAACTTGTCCCTGCCTTTATTTACCGCCGAGCAAAGAAGCCAACGTCTTACCGAGGCGATCGACCGAGTCAACCTGACCTATGGTGACTACGCCGTCCACCCGGCAAGTTTGCTTTTCGGCCAGATCGTTAAGCCCGAAGCCAACGGTTATCTTGGCGACAAGAAGTTTCAGTTTAGGGGTTCGTTGTAAGGCTCGGCCACCACGATATAGCGCTTACTGTCAAACAGCCCGGTGCAGGTATAAAGGGTCAGGGTTTCTTTGTCTTTAGGTAAAACATAGGCCACGTCGTTGGGTTCGGTAATCACTGTTTCCGTAATTTTATACTCATAAACTTTACCGTCGGCGCCGGTTACTTCAATGATTTCGCCCGGGCTGACCCACCTGATTGGTCCGAAAAGATTGGTTTTGTTGTGGCCGTAAATGACAATGTTGCCGCCCTCGCCCGGATTGGCAGAGTTGTCCCAGTGACTGGCGCCGGTTGCCGATATCTCCCAGGTATTGTCGGTAATCGTCGCCTCTGTCACCGCCAAATCAATATTTACCTTAGGGATCTTGATTGCTACTGGAGCCACCCCGCTTGTCTCCACCACTTCAAACTGCCGGTTAAAAGCCAAAATTCTTGACTCGTGCCACCTCCAGCTGGCAAAAACCAATACCAGTAAGACGCCGCTAAAGATTAAATAAATGCCGTGTTTTTGTTGCCTGGTAAAACCCCGCCAAAATTTCTGTCCGAACTTAAGTTTTTTATTCCACCAAGTTTTCTTTTTTGGCATAAATCCCGATACCCCATCCTAGCATTAATGCTCCCAGGCTGAAAATTAACTGAAATGCACTCTCGACAGCGGTTCCGGTATCGGCCATAGCACCTAGGACTTGTCCACCGGTAGCTGCTCCCAGGACTTCGCCTGTGCCTCCCGTGCTGGGACAATCTTCCCTGACGGCTTCGACACCAGCTTTCTGCTCCGGGTAACCGGCAGAAGTGGCTTTGACTTCACCATTGCCTTTGAATTCAAAGTCGACGCTGGCCTCACCTTTGTCGTTGGTGGTGGCGCTTTTTTCTTGGTCCTGGTAGTTGAACTTGACTTCAACTCCTTCTTGACCCACACCCCCTACCAAAACAGAGATGTTGGCGCTAAAGCTGTTGCTGGTACATGACGGGCCGTTAACTCCTAAACCGACTTCTGTTTCCGGAGTTGGGCTCGGCGATGGACTAGGCGACGGGCTCACCCTTGGGCTTGGGCTGGGAGAAACTTCCGGACTCGGCGATGGTGAGGGGCTGGGCGATGGTGAAGGAGATACCGATGGGCTGGGAGATGGCGACGGACTCGGGCTAGGAGATGGAGATGGCGAGGGTGAATGACTTGGTGACGGAGACGGGCTTGGTGAAGGGCTAGGGCAGTTAGCTGGTAGATCTTCACAAGTGCAGGGTCCTTCGTAATCTTCTTCATGGCCGGCATTGGTAGTGCCGGGTTCGCTGAAGTGACCAGCTGGTCCATAAATAGCTGGGTAAGCGGCAGTAATTTGGACATAGGGATTAGTCTGGCTACTGGTAGCGTGACAAATAGTCACCAGCTGTTGTTGGGCCAATACGCGCATCCTAGACCCTAAAAATAGGGAAATGGTTATTAGGAAGATTAAAGCAAAAATCTTTTTCATAAAAAACGCCTTTGTGACAGGCTTTTCGGTAGTTTAACAGATAATTCTAGTTTGTCAACCTTAGCCCTGCCCCAGTTTCTGGGGCAGGGCGATCTCTGTCCAATTCTTATCCTATCCGCTAGCTTTTCTTGCTATACAGCCTCAATCCGGTTCCCGCGAGGGTTGATCCCATGGTAAATAATACTAACATGAGATCGGTTACCGGGTCACCGGTATCGGCCATAGCACCTAGGACTTGTCCACCGGTAGCTGCTCCCAGGACTTCGCCTGTGCCTCCCGTGCTGGGACAATCTTCCCTGACGGCTTCGACACCAGCTTTCTGCTCCGGGTAACCGGCAGAAGTGGCTTTGACTTCACCATTGCCTTTGAATTCAAAGTCGACGCTGGCCTCACCTTTGTCGTTGGTGGTGGCGCTTTTTTCTTGGTCCTGGTAGTTGAACTTGACTTCAACTCCTTCTTGACCCACACCCCCTACCAAAACAGAGATGTTGGCGCTAAAGCTGTTGCTGGTACATGACGGGCCGTTAACTCCTAAACCGACTTCTGTTTCCGGAGTTGGGCTCGGCGATGGACTAGGCGAAGGTTCTTCGCTTGGCTCCGGTGATGGAGAAGGGCTGGGGGATGGTGACGTGCATGCTCCAAGGTAAGAGCGTGGGTATGCCTCAAAAATATCCTCAACATCTTCCTCGTCAACTTCAATAGTGCGACACTGAAGCACATCTTCCCTTACCCTACATTGACAGATAGTCACTTCATCTTCGTGGTCCCCATTACAATCGCCACCGCAAGCATAAGCAGAACGATTAGTGTTGGATTTGATAGCCCCAGCTGTAAACGCTCCCGCCAAAACCAATCCTAAAATAATTAATTTCAGTTTCATTTATTTTTCACCCCCTTTCGTGCTTATATCAGCCAAAGGCTGATTGGCCCTTGGCCAAAAAAAAGTTCCTCTATATAGCAGGAACTTTTGATTGAGCGGGGGCTAGTATATCAGCCTATAGCCTATTGTCAAGAGGATTTAATCAAAGCGATCAGAGCCATCAACAGTGACTTCAAAGCTAAAGCCTTGTCAACCAGAAAGCCCTTGTTTTTGTTCCAGGCCAAAGCCAGCTTTTCTCTTTCTTCAACCGCCTTGGCTATAAGATACAACACCAGCAAAATCCAGAAGAGCCGGGTCAGCTGCTCCTGGGTCAGGCCTAAAGTAGTCGAGGTTGTCCCCAAAACTTCTCCTGTTTCCTCGGCCGCTTGGGCAGGAGGAACTAAGTCGGTAGCCCCAATTGGAGTAAAGCCCAAAATGCTAAAGAAGCTGTCGGCCGAAGCGACGATTTCTTCGTCATCGGGGCCGACCTTGCCTGTTACCGTGGCCACCGCCGTATAGTCGCCAAAGGGGGCCAGATCCGACAGCACCAAGCCGGTGGTGATAGTTAGTTTTTTCTTGGCGCCGATGTCGGCAAGATTAAACTCGGCTCCGCCCAAAAACTCGCCACCGGAAACTAGATCAATGGTCAAGACCGGGTCATAGACCGTGCCCCCGCCGGGGTTTTTCACTTCCACCACAAAGGTAACCGTGTCGCCGGGCAAAACATAGTCGCCGACGTTGTGGGCTTGGCTTACCTCTAGGACTCCGCCCGTTTCTCTGGGAGCCGGGCCTTCACCTTCGGCTGCGTCTTCTTCCGGAGTCGCTTCAATTGCTTCTTCTTCAATAAACAAACTCGCCCCGCCGATGTTGCCGGTCAGGTTGCCAAAGATGTTAATAAAGCCGAAAAAGCCGGTCGAGCGCAAGATAGTGGTGTTGACCAGGTTAAAAAGCGATACCACGCTGTAAGCATTGCCGCTGTTAATTTGCCCCGAGTTGCCGCTTGCCTGGTTCCCGCCCGTGTTGGCAGAAGAGCTGATTTGGTTTGAAAGGTATGCCTGGTTGGTAACATCAACGTCGCCGATACAGCCATCACAGTCGGCATCTCCCTGATTTTGACTGCTTGAGGTTAAGGTTAAATCTCCCGCCGCTTGAGCCAAAAAGTCGTCCCAGCCCAGGAAACTGCCGGTCCAGCTGCCAAAGGTGTTGACCACTAAGTAATGAAACAAAACATTGATCCAGGTTTGGTTGACTATGTTGACTACATTGACCACGCTGGTGGCTTCGCCGGTGGTGATCTCGGCTTCTTCTTGAGCCGCCACCGCGTTGCCGCCGGAGTTGGCGTTACTTGCTACCTGGTTTTCCACCACCGCCTGGTTGTTGATTTGAGTATCACCGTCACAGCAGCCAGATGAACTGTTGGCGCCGGTAAGCTCCGGCAGGATAATATTTCCGTCAAGCTCGCCGAAAACGTTGATGGTCACCAGGTAGAGGGTCGAGTCGACGATGGTGGTATTTAACTGGTTTAACAAAGACACCACGCTGTAGGCGTCGCCGGTGTTAATTTCCGCCGACCCCGTTGCCTCAATCGTGTTGTCACCCGTGTTGGCTGTCGACACAATCTCGTTAGACACATAGGCCAGGTTGTCGACGCTAAAGGCCACCACGTTGATTTCCGTTTCTCCGCTGTTGTCTGCTACCGCCTGTTCGGCGATTTGCTGAATTATCGCCGGGTCGGACAAATCCACGTCCCCGGCAGAGAAAATATTGATGGTCAGTTGAATCACTTGGGAGTTGACCTCGGTCGAGTTGACTTGATTTTCGACTTCGGTTACCGCCACCGAGTCGCCGGTAGTGATTGCCGAGGGAGTAGCTTCAGTGGAAGGCTCTGCGCTAGGGGAAGGTGAGGGTGAAGGATCTGTCTGCTCAATCGTGTTCTCGCCCGTATTGGCCGTCGATTCGACCTCGTTGGTCACCTCGGCCTCGTTTTCAACTGTAGTCGATGATTCCGGTTCGGGCGAGGACTCAGGTTCGACCGTCTCTTCGGTCTCTGCCGACGGCACGGCCTCGTCGGCATAAACCGCCATCGGCCCCAGCATCGGGCCGACGGTCAAAAGTAATATTAAGATAATGGCTAATAATTTTTTCATTTAAAAACTTCTTTCTACCCTTGCCCCGGAAGGGAGGCGTTTACCCCCCTTCGCGGGACAATAAAGTAGGGTTTACTCACCAACAATGTTGGTGTTGACCACGTTCGTGACGAAGGCTCCAGCTAACGCGTCACCAGTGTCAATGTCACCGCCGAAGACCAGTTTTCCGTGGATGCTGTTGTCTCCGGTATCGGCCGAGGTGTAGACAAAGTTTCTCACGCCGGCTCGGTTTCTGATGGTGACATCATCAAAACAGTCACAGCCAGCAACTTCAGTGTAGTTGACCTGGTTGAGCACGTCAGCTCCAGCTAACGCGTCACCAGTGTCAATGTCACCGCCGAAGACGTATTTACCGTGAATACTGTTGTCTCCGGTATCGGCTGTGGTGATGACTGTATTTTTCACCCAGGCGTGGTTGCTGACGGTCAGATCATCAGATCCGCCCCACCAGTGCCAAGCAAAAGCCGGGGTGGCGACGGAAGCCAGCATCAAAGCGCCGGCACCTGCTGCAATTAATTTCTTTACCATTTATTTTTCACCCCCTTTCAAGGGTTCAACTTAGTTAGAGAGGGATAGTAGGCAACAAAAAAACCGACCCAGAATTCGGTCGGTTGATATTAAACGAAATTGTTAGCCAGCCAGTTTGGTTGTCGGTCATAAAAACCTGACACTTTACTGGGCAGGCAAGTGTTAAAGTAGTCTAGAAACTTTTCCTGGTGCTGTCAAGCGCCAGTTTAATTGACTAAATATATAGTTCTACCGACTTGGTAGAATTTTGTCAAGCAGCGATTTAATTGACTGAAGTATCCTCAAGAGAAAACTCTTTGTTTTTTGCCTTACAGTTTCCGGTTCTGGGATCTGGTCCGCCTCGGCCGAATCGCTGGCCTCAACTACCATTTCTTGGGGTGGACTGCCGAACTCGAGTTTATAAGTCCCGGGCTCATTCGCTTCCAGCACCTGTTTTTCCCCGTTAACTTCCTGTTCGATCCGGGTATAAACCTGGCCTTCGCCTTCGATTTGAGTAGTCACTTCGGTCTTGGAGTAACTGTCGCCGGTGGTTACCGCCGCCAGCAAACCAAGGCTAAATAAAAAGGGTTTCATGAGTTTAGGTTACTGACACAGGCGGTGTCGAGGTGCATATATACACCACCAGGGTGACGGAGACGGTGAAGGGCTGGGGCTTGGTGACGATGATGGTGATGGCACCGGACTCGGGCTGGGCGAAGGCGACGGGCTTGGAGACGGCGAAGGACTGGGGTTGGGTGAGGGAGACGGGGATGGGCTCGGTGACGGTAACGGACTCGGAGACGGTGACGGCGAGGGGCTGGGTGAGGCTGCCGCCCCGCTGACAGCGGTGGCGGCATTGATTCGGCCGTACTGCCAGTACCAGCCGGTGCCTGAAATATTGTCGGCGGTTGACTCGAGGCGGTCGCGAACCTGTTGGTTGGTGTAGCCCGGGAAAGCGTCAAAGATCAAAGCCGCCACTCCGGCCACGTGCGGCGTGGCCATGCTTGTACCCGAGTAGTAAGCGTAATTTTCGTCTGGCGTAGTCGAGACGATGCTCACTCCGGGAGCAGCCACATCCACCCACGAGCCATAGTTAGACCAGCTGGCTTTGCGGTCGTTTTGGTCTGTCGCCGCCACGGCGATGTTGTTGGCGTAATAGGCCGGATAAAGTCTTGAACTTGAGCCGTTGTTGCCCGCCGCCGCCGCCAAGACTACTCCTTTGCTCCAGGCGTAATTGACTGCCTGTTCCAGAGCCGTTGACCGGCTGGTGCCTCCCAAGCTCATGTTGATCACCTCGGCGCCGTTATCCGCTGCCCAGTAAATGCCATTGGCTACCCAGGAATAATAGCCGCTGCCAGAGTCATTCAATACTTTAACTGATTGAAGTCGGCTGTCCCTGCCGGTGCCGGCTACCCCTAAGTTGTTGTTGGTCATTGCCGCCACGATGCCAGCCACATGCGTGCCGTGACTGTTGTTGTCGTAGCTTGAAGCCGCGTCGGTAAAGTTCACCCAAGAATCGACTTTGCCGGTTAAATCGGTGTGATTATCAGTAATCCCCGTATCTAAAATAGCCACCTGCACGCCGGGGCCGCCGCTAGTCGTATCCCAAGCTTGGGGCGTTTCGATTTTTGTCTGGCCCCACTGGTTGGCAAACTCCGGGTCGTTGGGGATTTCCACCGCTTGGGCGAAACCGTCCGGCTCGGCGTAATCTACCAACCGGCTCCTTTGATAGAAGTTGGCCACTGTTTCTTCTAAACCTGCCGGGACGGCTACCACGAATGTTCTGGCTGTCAAAAGCGACTCGATTAACCTCACCCTAAGCTGGTCATTAAGCCGATTTTGGATCACTTGGGGGACTGCGGGTTTGAATTTAACAATTACCCTTTGGGTGGCTTCGGCAGCGTGGGCGGGAACAACCGAAACCAACAAACCAAAAATCAAAGCCAGAATCAAATTTGTTACCCGTCTCAACATCTCGTCCATGCTAGCATAATATTTATTGCCTTTCCACTTGTGAAACAATCGACCATTATCTAGAATGATCATATGCGTGAAATGCTTGCCCATTTGTTTACCCCGCGTGGGTCAAACAACTACAAAGCCAAAGCCCTCCAGCTATCTTCGTTAAGCTCTTTTTTGCTCTTGATTATCGTCGGCCAGCTGTTAATCACCGTGGTCGGCCGGGCAGTCCCTGGAGTTTTAGGCATTGCTTCCTCGATCAGCGCGGCCGATTTGGTCAATCTTACCAACGCCAAACGCGCCGAGCTGGGATTGCCGACGCTATCCGTCAACCAGGCATTAGCCAACGCCGCCTCATTAAAAGCCTCCGACATGATGGCTAAAAACTACTGGTCGCACACTTCACCCGACGGCACTACCCCTTGGTACTTTTTTGGTGCCTCCGGCTACTCTTATCTTTACGCCGGCGAAAACCTCGCCCGCGATTTTATGGATTCTGGTTCGGTCGTCTCCGCCTGGATGAACTCGCCCACCCATAAAGCCAACATCGTTTCCCCCCGCTACCACGACATCGGCATCGCCGTGGTCAGCGGCAACTTCATGGGTCAAGAAACCACTTTAGTCGTCCAAATGTTTGGTACCCCGGCTTCGGCTCAAGTGGCCCAAGTCGCCGTGGCCGAAGTGGCCGCCGAAGAAACGGCCACCCCGATCGCCAGCGTCGGGGCCGAGCCTACCGAAGAAATCGCCACCCCCGAGCAGGTCACCGTTGCCCTGATCGACCAACCCCGGGTCGCCGGTCTTTATGACCGTTTTCCCTTCTTAAACTCATTTCAATTGACCCGGGCCATGTCATTGAGCTTAACTTTACTGCTTTTGGCGTTAATCGTCATCGACGCCGTTGTCATCACCAGGAAGAAAATCACCCGCCTTTCCGGCAAGAGTTTGGCTCACTTTATCTTTTTAGGTATACTACTTTTGATCCTCTTGTTTGTTAAACAAGGCTTGATCCTATGAGGCAAAACCTGTGGTTAGCCCTGATTTTGGCCGTCTTGGCAGTAGTTTACCTAACCCTGCCGGACTTGCGCCTGGTTACCGCCGTGGTCATCGGCCTGGTTTATTTTCTCTACGGCATTATCATCCATCTTACCGACAAAAGCCTCCACCTTCTGGTTGTGCTAGAATATTTATTCTTAAGTTTCTTAGGCACCGCGATCTTAATTTTTATAAGTTACCGAGCTTAAAAAAGGAAAAGTTATGAAAGGCGTCATTTTAGCCGGCGGCAAAGGCACCAGACTCGAGCCCCTGACTTTACCCACCAACAAACACTTGCTCCCAGTCTACGACCAGCCGATGATTTTTTACCCCATTCAGACCCTGGTCAAAGCCGGCATAAAAAACATCCTGGTCATCGCCGGAGAAATCCACGCCGGCCAGTTCGTCAGCGTCTTAAAAAACGGCAAGCAGTTCGGCCTTGACCATTTAGAGTACGCCTACCAGGAAGGCGGTTCCAAAGGCATCGCCGACGCTTTAAGCTACGCCGAGGACTTTGCCGACCACGGCCCCGTCACCATCATCTTAGGCGACAACACCACCGACGCCGACATTAGTAGTCCGGTCAAGAATTTTAAGCAGGGCGCTACCATTTTCTTAAAAAAAGTCCCCGACCCCGAACGCTTCGGCAATCCGGAGTTTGATAAAAACGACCCGCAAAAAATAATCACCATCCACGAAAAGCCCCCAAAAGCCGTTTCCCCTTACGCCGTCACCGGCCTGTATATCTACGACACTACCGTTTTTGATATCATCAAATCCCTCAAACCTTCCGGCAGGGGAGAGCTCGAGGTCACCGACATCAACAACGCTTACCTTAAAAAGGGCCGGCTAAACTGGGCCGAGCTTTCCGGCTTCTGGTCCGACGCCGGCACCTTTTATTCCCTTTACCGTTCTAACCGCTACTGGGCCAAGAAAAAGCTGGGCGACCAGTACCAGCAAGTGGTTAAAGGCATCGCCATTCCCGGTAAATAAAGGTTGACAAAGTTTCTCTTTGGGTTTAGTTTGGTATTATGTCAAAAGCTCCTCTGGCGGACAGGCTAAGACCTCAACGCTTAAAAGACTTCATCGGCCAGGACCACTTGGTCGGTAAAGGCAAACCTATCGCCCAAGCGATAGGTTTAAACCAAATCCACTCGATGATTTTTTGGGGCCCGCCCGGCTGCGGCAAAACTACGCTGGCTCGCATTATCGCCCACGAAACCGACTCCCAGTTTCACCACCTCTCGGCCGTGTCTGCCGGCAAAGCCGACGTCAAAAAAGTGGTCGAAGAAGCCAACCGTCCCACACTCCGGGAGTGGCCGAAGGGACTCTCCCGGAGTGAACCAAAAACCGTTGTCTTCCTCGACGAAATCCACCGTTTCAACAAGGCCCAGCAGGACTTTCTTTTGCCCTTTGTCGAAGACGGCACCATTACTCTAATCGGCGCCACTACCGAAAACCCCTCTTTTGAAGTCATCGGCCCACTTTTATCCCGCTGCCAGGTGTTTGTCCTATATGAGCTTTCGGAAAAAGACTTAGTTAAAATTACCACTCGCGGCGCCAAAGCTTTAAAAGTCAAACTGTCAAACTCGGCCCGCGACTTTGTCATCACTTTTGCCAACGGCGACGCCCGCCAGGCCTTAAACTTGCTCGAAGCCACCCATAAGTTGTATCGGTCCATCACTATCGCCAATCTTAAATCCGCCCTCCAGTCTAAGCATTTACGCTACGACAAAGCCGGCGAGGAGCACTTCAACACCATTTCCGCCTTTATCAAATCCATGCGCGCTTCCGATGTCAACGCCGCCCTTTATTATCTGGCCCGCATGGTCGACGCCGGCGAAGACCCCTTGTTTATCGCCCGGCGCATGGTCGTTTTTGCCTCCGAAGACATCGGCATGGCCCAGCCCACCGCCTTGGTGGTGGCCAACGGAGTCTTCAGAGCCTGTGAAACCATCGGCTACCCCGAGTGTCAGGAAAACTTAGCCCACGGCGTGGTTTATTTGAGCAAAGCCCCCAAAGACCGCTCCGCCTACGACGCCTACATGGCCGCCCTGGCCGACGTCAAAAAGCACGGCAACCTGCCCGTGCCCCTGTCAATCAGAAACCCGGTCACTAGCCTCATGAAAAACTTAGGCTACGGCCAAGGCTACCAGAAATATCCCCGTCACTCGCTCCTGCCTGACAAGTTGAAAGAGAAGAAGTATTATAAGTAAAGTTAGTTAGTTAGATAATTTAAATCATTTAACTATGTCACAAGTTTCCCGGTACTTCTTAGCCGATAAAGTTAAGCAAGAAATAAACTCAATTTTTCTAGAAACTCTCTCCTTACTTTATAAACATGAGGACATTTTACTTTTTTTAAAAGACTTTTTGTCCCCTACGGAGAGAATAGTTTTATCAAAACGAATCACTATTGCTTTAATGTTGAAACAGGGTTACAACTACGAAGCGATCAAAAAACTAATTAAAGTTAGTCAATCGACCATTGCCGACGTTAATCGTAAACTCAAGTATTCCGGCCAGGGGTATCATAAAGTTTTAGACAGGATTTTAAGGGAGCAAAAAATTAAGTCGATCTTTGACAAGATAGAAAACTTTGCTCTAGATGCTTTAACAGTCGGTCGCGGCAAAGGCACAGGTTTTTGGCGTGAGATAAAAGCCAAAAAGCAGCAATCCAGCACTAGTAAGATAATTTAAATTATTTAACTATTAATGGTCGACTATAAAAGAGTCAAAAATCACTTTAAAAAAGTCGACCCGGTAATCCACCAGGTGATGCAGGATCTGGATTTTGCCGTTTGGCTCAAACCTTGGGTCAAAAAGTGGCGCCTGTCCGACTACTTTCGGTCCTTGAGCCGTGAGCTAATTAGCCAGCAACTTTCCACTAAAGCCGCTGACGCCATTATCAGTCGCTGGGAGGGTTTATTTGCCGACGGCAAGGTTTCGCCGCACCAGGCGCTTAAAATTGCCGACGCTAAACTTCGCTCGGTAGGTATGTCCTGGGGCAAAGTTTCCTACATAAAAGATTTAGCTGAAAAGTTTTTGGACGGCAGCTTAAAGCTTAATAAGCTTGAGCAAATGGCCGACGACGAAGTTATTGACCACTTAACCCAAGTCAAAGGCATCGGACCCTGGACAAGTGAAATGTTTTTGATTTTTACCCTGGGCCGCGAAGACGTTTTTTCTCACGGCGATTTGGGGTTAAGAAAAGCCATAATTAAACTCTACCGCCTGCGTCGCGTCAGCCCGACTCGCATTGAAAAAATCATCGCCCCTTGGTCTCCCTACAAATCATACGGCTCAATCGCCCTGTGGCACAGCCTGGAAAAATGACTAACTATTTATCTTTATTGCCCTACACCGAATACTGAGAAAGAGCTGGTTCAAGTGCCTGGAACGCCGAGCCGGTTAACGCCATTACTAACTTGGCTTTATTCATCTCTGCCTATTACATTTGGCAATTAGTCAAAAAACACCAAATCGCTGACTGGAAAGTGAAGCTTTTGCCTTTATCTGTTTTGCTGATAGCAGTAGGTAGCACCACCTACCACACTTTTAGAAGCCCGTATACCATGCTTATGGATGTTGCTCCCATCTATCTTTTCTTTTTGGTTTTCTTCTACCTGTTTATTAAAAAATTTGTCAAAACTTCTGCTAAAGCTTTATTCACAACCCCAACCTTTGCCGCCACTTTACTAGTCATCACCATCGCTACACCTCGAGAATTCTTGAACGGCTCTATCCGCCACTTTTTCAACGCGGCTACTCTTTTAGGCATGGGACTAGTAGCGGTCAAAAAGTTTGGGCCGCAAGCGAGGGGATTTTTTAGCGTCTTTATAATTTATTCTTTGGCCATTTTCTTTCGCACGATTGAACCGGTAGTCTGCCTCCACTTTCCGGTTGGCACTCATTTTACTTGGCACATTCTCACCGCCGTCTCTGCCTATTATGCTGTTAAGGCATTACTAATTATTCTAAAATCGAATCATGCCTAGCTTTCCTCTCAAAACCCTCGACCAGTTTCTTCAAAAAGCTACTGCGGCTACCTACGCCGGCGGGGGAGGCTATGAGAAAAAATCCCAAAGGCCGGGCTACTACGAGTTGACTTTCAAAGACGGCGACTGGTTCTACCGCGATTCCTACACCGGCCACTACCGCTCCTGGGGCACCGAGTTGGTGCGTTTCAAAGGCAAACCGGTTTGGAACGCTCTCTACGGCGGCGGCATGGCCGATGGCCTTGATCACCTGTCAAAAGATTGTTTTCAATTTCTTAAAACTTGCCTTACCACCAAACCCAAAACTTGGCACTCTTTTCGCGGCCCCAAAAGTCTGACTCGGGGCGATTGGCAATACCGTTACCAACAACAAGGGGATATTAAAATGTTTTCCGGCTACGAGGAAATCCGCTTCAAAGGCAAAGTTGTTTTTTCTCATCGGATTATAGGCGGCCTGATCAAAGACAGGTGAGTGTGCTATCATAGTTAAATGAGGCCGGCGCCGAAAAAATCATTTTTAGCCGTCTTGGCCTTGGTCGTTGTCTCTACCGCTTTAGCCTTGAGTCTTGCCGAAGCCGCCGTCCGCTTATTCAAACCCCAACTCACTCTTAGTCAGGCTCAATCAGTCAGCCCCCGGGTGTTTAAAAAAAGCCAGAGTCTTCCCTCCACCTTGTTACCCAACCTCGACGCCGAGCACCAAGCCTTGACTCACGAGTTTACCGCCCACTACACCACCAATTCCTTGGGCTATCGGGGGAAAGAGTTTGCCATCGACAAACCCGCTGACACCTACCGCGTGCTCATGCTCGGCGACTCGGTCACTTTTGGTTGGGGAGTCGACGACGAGCAAACTTTCTCTTATATTTTAGAGGAAAAACTGACTCAGGAAGCCCAAGGTAGGAACATCGAGGTGATAAACGCCGGCTGGCACGACGGCTTTGCCCCCGACAGCTATTACGTTTATTTAAACCAAGAAGGCTTAAAGTTAAAACCCGACCTTATTATCTTAAACCTTTTTCCTTACAACGACATTGCCGATTTACGCGAAATGGTCTGGGTCAAAACCGACGACAAAGGTTTACCCAGCGCCATCGAGTCTACCGACCGGGCCGTCCGCGGCGGCTACCATGTGGAAAGAGTTTCCAGCAATTGGAAATTCCGCCTGCCTTTACTTAAAAACTCTCACCTGGCAATTTTAGCCATGACTAATTTGGAGCAAAACTCGCCCGCCACCGTCACCAACATCAAAAAATGGTTGAGGTTAACTGAACCTCAAACCATCCCTGCCCAAGAGGCCGAAGCCTGTCTCTACGTTTTAGACTGCAGCAGGCAGATGGGTGAGCTTTGGGACAAACTCGACCAAGTGCTTTTGGGGCTAAACCAGTTGCTTGTCGCCGAAAACATTCCCTTACTGGTCAACATCATTCCCGCCCCCAGCCAGACTTTTCCTTTGGGCCAAGCCGGCGAGTTGCCCCAAGACCTTGAGCCTCAACAGCGCTTCAAAGACCTTTTTGCCGTCCAGTCGATTTCTTTCCTTGACCCTTTGCCGCTTTTGGTGGATCAAAGCTACCGGAGTTATTTTTTCCCCCAAGACGGCCACCCCGCTCCCGCCGGCCACAGAAAACTGGCAGAAACCCTTTTCAACCATGGTACAATTCGCTCATGGTTAAACCGCTTATAGCTTGGTTAAAAAAACTTGCGGCTGGTTTAGGTAAGATCCAGACCACTTTAATTCTGGGAATTTTCTATTATTTTTTGGTCACTCCTTTTGGGTTGGTGTTTCAGCTGGTTATCGGGATTAAAAGGTTGTTTATCAAAAACCCCGACACTTACTGGCAGCCCCGCGAACCAGAGGACGACATCAAAAACGCCTACCAGCAGTTCTAATTTATGTACATCCTGGGTATTTCCTGTTTTTACCACGACTCGGCCGCAGCTCTGTTAAAAGACGGCAAAATTTTAGCCGCCGCCCAGGAAGAACGCTTCACCCGGGTTAAACACGATGAATCTTTTCCCAAAAACGCCATCGATTACTGTCTCAAAGAAGCCGGTATCAAGGTCAAAGATCTTGATTATGTCGGTTTCTACGAAAAGCCTTTTATCAAGTTTGAGCGCTTGTTAAAAACCTATTTAGCTACCGCTCCCAAGGGTTTGTTTTCTTTTCTTAAGGCCATGCCCATTTGGCTCAAGCAAAAACTCTGGATCAAATATTTAATCCAGCAGGAGTTAAACTGGGATGGCGACGTCGTTTTTATTCCTCACCACTTGTCCCACGCCGCCAGCGCTTTCCTGGTTTCTCCTTTCAAATCCGCTGCCATTTTGACCATCGACGGCGTCGGCGAGTGGGCCACCGCCACTAAGGGAGTCGGCCGGGGGAATAAAATCAGTCTCACCCACCAGATCGACTTTCCCCATTCTTTGGGCCTGCTTTACACCGCTTTCACTTACTATTGCGGCTTCAAGGTTAACTCCGGCGAGTACAAACTCATGGGGCTGTCTCCTTACGGTAAGCCTCGCTACGTTAAGCTGATCAAAGATAAGCTCATCGACATCAAAGCCGACGGCAGTTTTAAGTTGAACCTTAAGTATTTTTCCTATGAGTACGGTTTGAGAATGATTAACGACCGTTTCATCAAGCTTTTGGGTAAGTCAGGCGTCCGCGACCCCGAAGCCCCTTTAACTCAACACTATGAAGATGTAGCCAAAAGTATCCAGGTGGTCACCGAAGAGGTGATTCTCAAAATGGCCAAGAGTCTTTGTCAAGAAACCGGGGAGGAAAATTTATGTCTGGCAGGAGGCGTGGCCTTAAACTGCGTCGCCAACGGCCGGATCATCAGGGAAACCCCTTTCAAAAACCTCTTTGTCCAGCCGGCAGCCGGTGACGCCGGCGGCGCTTTGGGGGTCGCCTACTATATCGAAAATTGCCTCTTGAATAAAAAAAGGAACTTTGTCTTTGACACCGCTTACTTTGGCCCCCAATTTTCCGAAAGTGACATCAAAAGTATGCTTCAGGCCAAAGACGTCACCTACCGCCACTTTAACGATAAACAAAAACTTTTCCAGGTCATAGCCGCCAAATTGGTCGCCCAACGCGTCGTCGGCATCTTTGCCGGTCGGATGGAGTGGGGCCCGCGGGCCTTGGGCAACCGCTCGATTTTAGCCGACGCCAGAAACCCCGAAAACCAAGACCGGGTCAACCTGAAGATCAAATTCAGAGAAGACTTCCGTCCCTTTGCCCCGGTGGTAATGGAGGAATACTTAAGCGATTATTTTGACATCGACCGCCCCACCCCTTACATGCTTTTGGTGGCCCAGGTCAAAACCAAAGATATTCCCGCCGTCACCCACGTCGACAACTCCGCCCGCATCCAGTCGGTCAACCGCCGGCAAAACCCCTTTTACTGGGGCATCATCAACAAGTTTGAAAAGATTACCGGCTGCGCCGTCTTGATCAACACCTCGTTTAACGTCCGGGGCGAACCCATCGTCTGTACCCCAGAGGAGGCTTACAATTGCTTCATGGGAACCAACATTGATGACGTCGTTTTAGGCAATTTCTTGGTTGAAAAAGAACAAGTCACCGTCACCGACAGAAACCGCCGGCACCGCGACCGTTTCGAACCGGATTAAAAAGCGGTATAATTGAGCCTATGAACCAACTTAAATCCGCCGCCCAAAAAGGTAAACAGAGGGGTTCGATTATCGGTGAGCTTTTTGCCTTTCTTTGGCAGGCCAAACTCTGGTGGCTGGCTCCCATGCTGGTGGTGTTTCTTTTGTTTGGACTTTTAATTATCTTTACAGAAGGCTCTGCCTTTGCCCCCTTCATCTACACCCTTTTTTAGTATGTTTGTCAGTCCTACCTTAGGGAAACTCAAACAAAATGATTTAATCGAGGCCGTCGCCAGCTTCATCGAAGCCGAGCCCAACGCTACCTACCGGCTGATTATCGGTTCCGACTCTCACAAGCGCGGCCAAAACGGCATTTCTAAGCTCAAATTGGTTACCGCCATCGTCGTCCACCGGGTCGGTTTTGGCGGTCGTTATTTCTGGCAAGGCAAGTTAGAAGAGGCCGCCAAGTCCTTACGCGACAAAATTTACCTGGAAACCCTTTTGTCTTTGGAGACCGCCCAAATTTTTCTGCCCAGCCTAAACCGCCGCCTCAACGGCCACGGCCATTACGAACTAGAAATTCACATCGACGTCGGCCGCGCCGGCGAGACCCGCGACATGATCAGGGAAGTCGTTGGCATGGTGACCGGCAACGGTTTTACCGCCAAGACCAAACCAGAATCATACGGAGCCTCAAAGGTGGCCGACAAACATACTTAGAACAAAATTGATGTTCAAGTGAAAAGGGGGTGAAAAAATATGAAAAAATTTTTACTCGGGTTAGGCGTTTTAGTCGTCTTAGTAGGCCTTTCTTTAGTCTCTACCTATAACTCCCTAGTCGCCAAAACCCAAAACATCGACAATCAGTGGGCCCAGGTCGAAACCCAATACCAAAGGCGTTTTGACCTTATTCCTAACCTGGTTAACTCAGTTAAGGGCATTTTTACCCAAGAACAAGAGGTATTTGGAGCTATAGCCGAGGCCAGAACCCGCTATTCCGGCGCTGGCACTATCGACGCCAAGGCCCAAGCCGCTACAGATCTAGAATCAGCCCTGGGTAGGCTTCTGGTCATAGTCGAGAACTACCCCCAACTCCAGTCCAACACCGCCGTTTTGTCTCTCATGGACGAACTGGCCGGGACTGAAAACAGGGTCAGCGTCGAGAGAAAACGCTACAACGACCAAGTAAGAGACTACAACACCACTATCAAGCGTTTTCCTACCAACCTGATTGCTAACAGCTTTAACTTTGACGCCAGGGCCTATTTTGAGGCCACCCCGGAGGCCGAGCAGGCTCCTCAAGTAGATCTGGGTCAATAACCATGAAAAAGCTATTAAAGGTGAGTTTGGCTTTGATCTTAGGCGGGGTAATTCTGGCGGGGCAAGTTTTGGCCAGGGATTTTCCCCAACCAGCAGGTTATGTCAACGACTTTGCCCAAGTCCTGTCAGAAGACACCAAAGCCACGTTAGAAAACGACCTGACGGCTTTTGAAGCCGCCAGCGGCTACGAAATCGCGGTGGTAACCCTCAAAAGCCTTGAAGGCGATACGGTCGAAAACGTAGCCGTGGCGCTTTTTGAACAATGGGGCATCGGCAAAAAGGGTCAAGACAACGGCGTTTTGCTTTTAATTGCCGTTGACGACCGACAGTTAAAAATCGAGGTCGGCTACGGCGCCGAGGCGATTTTAACTGACTCTCGGGCGGGAAATATCATAAGAAGCGAAATTACCCCTCAATTTAAAGTCGGTGACTACGACGCCGGAGTCATTGCGGCAGTTACCGCCATCATTGAAGTTTTATCCCAAGATCCTGGCGCTTTTGATGAGCCAGCCGAAGCGGGTGCGTCGACTTTTAACTTTTTGCCCTTAGTTTTGATAATTTTGTCGCTTTATGCCTTGGCCTTTTTGGGCCGGACTAAGCGTTTTTGGCCCGGTGGGGCTTTAGGTTTTGTCTTAGGTCTTTTATTCTTTTCCCTAGTCGGCGGAATTTTCATCGGCCTCTTGGGTTTGCTTTTAGACTTTATCTTGTCCAAAAACTACCGCACTCGACAAAAAAGGGGTCTGGCCAATTCTTGGTGGTCTTCCCGAGGCGGTTTTTCTTCCGGTGGTTCTTCCGGGGGTTCTTCCGGCGGTTTTGGCGGCGGCTCTTCTGGTGGTGGCGGAGCCTCCGGTAGCTGGTAAAATAAGCATATGAAAATTTTAGTCACCGGTGGCGCTGGCTTTATCGGTTCAAACTTTATCCACTACTGGGTTAAGAATCATCCTAATGACCAGATAGTTAATCTCGATAAATTAACTTACGCCGGTAATCTTGCCAACCTCAAGGCGCTCGAGGGCAACCCCCGCTACCAGTTTGTCAAAGGCGATATTGCCGACCCTAAAGTTGTCGACCAGGCCATGGCCGGGGTTGACATCGTCGTCCACTTTGCCGCTGAATCTCACGTCGACCGCTCCATCGACAACCCGGCGGTCTTTGTGGTCACCAACGTCGTCGGTACCCAGGTGCTACTGGCTGCCGCCGTTAAACACCAGTTAAGCCACTTTCACCATATCTCCACCGATGAAGTCTACGGCTCGCTGGCGCTGGGGTCGAACAAAAAATTCTCGGAAAAAAGTCACTTTCGCCCCAACAGCCCCTATGCCGCCACCAAGGCGGCTTCCGATCACTTGATTCGGGCCTACCACAAAACTTTTGGTATAAAAACCACCATCACCAACACCTCCAACAACTACGGCCCCTACCAGTTTCCCGAAAAGCTCATTCCCTTAACAGTCACCAACCTCATCGAAGGCAAAAAAGTCCCCGTCTACGGCGACGGCAAAAACGTTAGAGACTGGCTCTACGTCGAAGACCACTGCCGGGCCATCGAACAGGTGTTAAAAAAAGGTCAGGCCGGCGCCACTTACTGCATCGGCGGCCTGACCGAAGACCTGGACAATCTAACCGTAGTCAAAAAGATTTTAAAAATAATGGGTGAGCCTGAGTCACAGATAGAGTTTGTCAAAGACCGCCCAGCTCATGATCGCCGCTATGCGCTGGATTGGTCCAAAGCTCAAAGAAAGTTAAACTACCAACCCCGCTACAGCTTTGACATTTACTTAAAACAAACCGTTGACTGGTACCGAAACAATCGGGACTGGTGGCAGCCTTTAAAAATGGTAAAATAGAAAATTATGAAACTAGATAACATTTCTTCCCAGTACCACCCCCAAATTACCGTCCAGGAGTACGGCGGCAAACCGGTCATCGACGGCGTCAAGTTGATTGACTTAAAGCTCTACCACGACGAAGGCGGCGATTTTACCGAACTGGGGCGGATCAAAGCCGGCGCGCTGGAAACCTTTCCTAAGTTTGAAGTCAGGCAAATTAGCATTTCCAACATGCAGCCCGGCGCGGTCAAAGCCTTTCACCTTCACTTAAAACAAGACGACATTTGGTACGTCCCGGCCCGCCACCGGCTGTTAGTCGGGCTCAAAGATTTGCGCCAAGATTCTCCCACCAAGGACCAAGTGATGCGTTTAACTTTAGGCGCCCACGCGAGCCAGCTCTTGTACGTTCCCACCGGCATCGCCCACGGCGCTGCCAACCTCTGGCAAGGGACGTGCTCGGTGATTTACTTCACCAACCAAGCCTTCAACCCCAAAGACCCCGACGAGTTGAGGCTCCCTTCGGATCTTTTAGGCGAAGACTTTTGGCAACTTAAGAGGGAGTAAACCGATGGCAGCCAAATCCCTTATCTTGGGCACCGGCCTTTCCGGTCTGGTCGGTTCCCGGGTGGTGGAACTTTTGTCTTCTCAATACGACTTTGTCAACCTTGATCTTGCTACCGGCATCGACATTACCGATAAAAGCCAAGTAGACAGAGTCATTTCCGCCCACCCCGAGGCCCACGGCCTAATCCACCTGGCTGCCTTTACCGATGTTTCTAAAGCTTCACAGCAAAAAGGTGACAGGGAGGGATTGGTTTACCAGGTCAACGTCGTCGGCAGCCAAAACATTGCTCGAGTTGCCGCCGAGAGAAAGCTTTATCTTATCCACGTCTCCACCGATTTTGTTTTTGACGGCAAAAACCCGCCCCCTGGCGGGTACACCGAAGAAGACTCCACCCATCCCATCGAATGGTACGGCCAGACCAAGCTCATGGCCGAGGAAGCGGTCAGAAAATCCGGCGCCCCAGCCGCCATCGTCAGAATCGCCTTTCCTTTCCGAAGCCATTTTGCGTCAAAACTTGATTTGGTCAGAAGTATCATCGACAAACTGAAAACCGATTCGCTCCACCCCATGTTTGCCGATCAAACCATCATCCCGACTTTTATCGACGACATCGCCACCGCCCTCAAAGTTTTTCTTGACAAGAAACCCAGCGGCACCTACCACCTTGTCGGTTCAAGCGGGCTTAGCCCTTTTGATCTGGCTCAAAAAATTAAAACTACTTTTAATCTTCCCGGCACGATTAAACAGGGGAGTTTTAAGGATTATGCCAAGACCGATACCCGCCCCCGCCAACAGTATCTTAAGCTATCCAACGCCAAGCTCAAGCGTGACCTTGGCGTCACCATGTCTACCATCGACCAAGCCCTTTCTACTTTGAAACAACAACTCTCCTCATCCACTAAGATAATTTAAATTATCTTAGTAAATCCGGCCGTCTCTGTTTAGTTCGTTTTTTCGCCTGCTCGGCGCGCCATTTGGAGATAGCGGTGTGATCGCCGGAGAGTAAAACTTCAGGCACCTTTTTGCCTTTATAGTCCGCCGGGCGGGTATAGTGGGGATACTCCAAGCCGCCCAAGGCGCGGCTGAAAGATTCTTCTTTGACCGACTCTTTTTCTCCCACCACGCCGGGAATTAGCCGCACCACCGCGTCCACTACTACCATCGCCGCCAGTTCCCCTCCGGTCAGAATATAGTCGCCGATGGAGATTTCTTCGTCCACCAGGTTGCGGACGCGCTCGTCAAAGCCTTCATAGTGACCGGCTACCAAAATCAAATGTTTTTTGCGGCTTAAGCTAGCCACCGCTTGTTGGTTAAAAGTTTTCCCTTGAGGAGTGAGTAAGATTTTGTGTCCAGACCCGAGCGCGGTTAGGGCTTTGTCGATAATGTCCACCCGCATCACCATGCCCGGCCCGCCGCCAAAAGGCCTGTCGTCAACGGTTTTATGCCGGTCTTTGGCCCAGCGGCGCAGATTATGAATTTTAATCTTCACCAGCTTTTTATCTTGGGCGCGGCGAAGGATACTCTCCGCAAACGGCCCGGCAAACATGTCAGGAAAAATCGTCAGAATATCAATCTTCATATCTTTATTTTACCTTACATATACGTAAAAGAATCATTTTAGCAACACTTGACACTCTTTGTTGAATAACATATAGTATTTACTATGTCAGGCAGATACCATGAAAGCGACCCAAGGTCGATACAAGGATCGGATTCAGCTAGTGACGTAAGGAAGGGTCGAGGTTGGCCTGTGTTACACGCTTCGGATCCAATGTGTAGCCTTCACCGTCATATACAAGGTATTTCACTAGAAGGTTCTCGTTTAACTAACGGCAAAGGACAAGATCGACGCTGGAGTTTTCGAAGGCTCAGATTTAAAACACCCTAAATTAGATTTCCCTTTCTTACCCTAGGATAATAAACTAGTCCCTATTAATCTTTATCTCTTGTAGTATACACTGCCACCATCGCCTGCCAGAAAAAATGCTAAAATTATTCTACCCGTTAGCATGCCAAATAAAATCAAAATTCTTTTACTTCTAATTATCCTAAGCGGTTTATATTATTTTAATCAATTATCCAAAAGAAACGATAAGGCCGTATCACTTGTAAAAGACATACCGGAAGTACAGGAATGGCTTAATCTATTTACCGGCCCTGACGGCACCTCTGCGTCAACCGACGGAAGACCTATTATTGAAGTTGATGGTGTTGACGGAAACATTTACACCGTTCATGCTTACGAGTGGGTATCTGACCACACCGCTACTTTTAATTGGTATTATGTGGATTTAGAAACAGGAGAAGTGAAGGATTTTTTTGACAAATAAACCCAAAACTTGAGCTGGCCTTCAATTTAGTGTACTTTGATATAACAGCCTGCTGGAGTTTATGAAAAAGCGTTATTCGCTGTTGATTATTATTGCCGCCCTCATCTGGAGCATCGACGCCTTTGTCCGCCGCGAGTTAAGAGCCATTCCTGCCCCCGCCCTGGTGACTATCGAGTATTGTGTCAGGTTGTTAATTCTTCTGCCTTGGGTACCGCGTTTTCTCCCCGAGTACAAAAAAATGAAAGCCAAAGATTGGTGGGTAATGCTGGGGGTGGGGGTAATCTCCGGCACCATCGGCGTCACTCTTTTTACCGCCGCCTTGGGAAGAGTCGACTACATCAGTTACTCGGTGGTAGCTTTACTCCAGCAAACCCAGCCCATTTTTGCCGTTTTACTGGCCGTTTTAATTCTTAAAGAAAGAATCACCAAACGTTTCGCTGTCTTTGGGATACTCGCCTTAACCGCTTCATATTTTCTGGCATTTCCCGAATTTAAACCTACTTTCTTAGGTAACGGCGGCGAGTTAACAGCCGCCGCTTTAGCTCTTGGGGCAGCGGCCGCCTGGGGCTCGGGCACGGTTTTATCTAAGTTAATGTTGTCGCGCTTAAGCTACATGGCCACCGCCATTTTACGTTTTGCCATCACCGCTCCCACCGCCTTACTGATCAGCCTAGTTACCGGTCAAACCTATTCTCTTGCCGCCATCACCTCTAATCAGTTTTGGCTGATTTTGTTTATCGCCGTTTTTGGCGGCATTGCCTCCTTCATGCTCTACTACAAAGGCTTACAAAAGACCGAAGCCAAAGTATCCACTTTTGCCGAACTGACTTATCCGCTTACCGCCGCCATCATCGGCTTTTCTTTCTTGGGCGAAAGATTGACCTTTGTTCAAATCTTAGCCGGAGCTATTTTATTAGTAGATATTCTGGTAATATCCTTGGGTAGACAGGAATAAACTAAGCCGCTATGAAAAGATTTTCGGCATTACTGATCATGCTGGCTGCCACTTTATGGAGCCTTGATGGCCTCCTGCGCCGCCAGCTTTACTCGCTGCCGCCGGCCACCCTGGTCATGGTCGAACACATGGTCGGAGTTTTAATCGCCCTACCCTTTCTGCCCCGAGTCTGGCACGAGTACCGGAAAATGACCAAACGCGATTGGCTGGTGATGCTGGCTATAGTCGTCTTCGCCTCTGTCTTGGGCACCATTTTTTACACCGCCGCTTTAGGCAAGGTCAACTACATCCAGTACTCGGTCGTGGTGCTTTTACAGCAGACCCAGCCCATCTTTGCCGTCGCTCTGGCCGCCCTGCTTTTGAAAGAAAAATTGACTCGCCGCTATAGCCTGATGGCGCTGGTTGGTTTGGTCGCCGCCTACTTTTTAGCTTTTCCCGGCTATCGCCCCCAGCTTGCCGGTCAAACCGGGGAAGTATCGGCCGCTCTTCTGGCCATGGGCGCGGCCCTCTTTTGGGGCTCGGCGACGGTCTTGGGCAAGTTGATTTTGAAAAGATTGAGCTACATCGCCGCCGCCATTATGCGCTTTGCTTTGGCCATTCCCGTGGCTTACTTAGTCGCCAGACTCACCGGCCAAACCTTGCCTTTATCTGCCATCACCTCCACCCAGTGGCTTTATTTGATCGGCATCGCCCTCTCCTCGGGCATGGTGGCTTTCTTAATCTACTACAAGGGCTTGACCAACACCCAAGCCAAAGTCTCCACTTTCGCCGAGTTAACCTGGCCGGTGTCGGCGGCCTTCATCGGCTTAGTTTTTTTAAAAGAGGTTTTAACCCCGGTCCAAATCGTCGCCGCCATCGTCTTACTCGCCGACATTTTAGCCTTGTCCCTGTCCAAAGCCGCCGTCAATGAAAAAGCTTAAAGCCCCACTGACAGTTTCCGGCAGGGTGATCGCCGGCAGGAAAGTCGGCCGCACCATCGGTTTTCCCACCGCCAACTTGGACCTAAAAGGCAAGGCTTTAAAGCTAAAACGCGGCATCTACACCGCCAGCTGTCTTTTAGCCGGCAGCCACCACTTGGGTTTGGCTTACTACGGCCCCCGCTTTGTCCTGGGCGAATCCGTCGACAGCTTTGAAGTCTATCTTTTCGACCTTAACCGCAATATCTACGGCCAACGCCTTTCCGTTAAGCTGATCCATTTTCTTAGAGATCCGGCCTACACCAAGTCGCTTTCAGCTTTGCAAAAAAAGATCGCCGCCGACAAGAAAGAAACTTTAAGTCTTTTTTCCGACCAGGTGATTTTGGTTAACCGCCGGGACCGCCCCTTGGGAATGATGAAAAAAGTCAAGGCCCACGACGGCCGCGGCCGCCTCCATCGGGCTGTGTCGGTCTTTGTCTTTAATCAAAAAGGCGAGCTGCTGCTTCAAAAAAGAAGTCGCCACAAACGCCTTTGGCCCCTGACCTGGTCAAATACCAGCTGTACCCACCCCTCACCGGGAGAAAGCATTACCGAGGCCGCCGCCCGGTGCTTAAAACAGGAGTTGGGTCTTTCTGCCAAACTCGCCGCCGCCGCCAAATTTACCTATCAGGCAAAGTACTTAAAGGTTGGCTCCGAACACGAACTCGACACCATTTTCATCGGCTTTTCTTCTTCAAAACCGAAAATCAACCGTCAAGAAGTAGCCGCGATCAAATACTTGAGTCTTGACGGGCTAAACCAAGCCATCAAAGCCGACCCTGCCAGCTTCACCCCTTGGCTGTCACTTAGCCTGAAAAAACTCAAACCTTCTGATATAGTAATGCCATGAAGGTTGCTGTCATCGGTACTGGCTATGTTGGTTTAGTCACCGCCTCCGTTTTGGCCCATTTAGGCCATCAGGTCGTCGGCCTGGACATCGACGCCAAAAAGATCGCCGCCCTAAAAAAGGGCAAGATCACCATTTTCGAACCCGGCTTGAAAGATCTAATCAAAAAAAATCGCGCTCGGCTCCGCTTTACCACCAGCTACCATGAGGCTTTAAGACAGGCTCAAGTGGTCTTTATCTGCGTCGGCACCCCCGCCCAGAAAGACGGCAGCTACGACCCAAGGTATGTTTTCGCCGCCGCCAAAGCCATCGCCCAAAACCTCGACCACTACGCTGTCATCGTCATCAAAAGCACCGTCCCCCCCTCAACCACCCAAGCCGTAGCCAAAATTCTGGACGCCAACGCCGGCGTCAAGCTCGACGTTGCCGCCAACCCCGAGTTTTTAAAAGAAGGCTCTGCCGTCGCCGACGCTTTAAAGCCCGACCGCATCGTCATCGGTGCCGAAAGTAAAAAAGCCCGGGACATCTTAATCCGCCTTCATCGGAAGCTTAAGGCCCCGGTTGTCGCCACCTCACCCCAATCGGCTCAAATGATCAAATATGCCTCAAACGCTATGCTATCGACCCGCATTTCCTTTATCAACGCCATCGCCATTTTGTGCGACAAGGTCGGCGCCGATATCAAAGACGTCAGCTCCGGATTGGGGCTGGACCCCAGAGTGGGCAGAAGTTTTTTAAACGCCGGTCTCGGCTACGGCGGCAGTTGTTTCCCCAAAGACACTTGGGCGCTGATCGCTTTTGCCAAAAAATTAGGCTACGACTTTAAGTTTTTACGCCAGGTAGACATGGTCAACGCCGACCAAGTTGACTATTTTCTGACCAAAATCAAAGCCGCCTTTCCCGGAGGACTTAAAGGTAAAATCCTGACTGTTCTGGGACTTTCTTTCAAGCCGGAAACTGACGATATGCGCCAAGCCCGCTCCGTAGTCTTAATCAAGAAGTTGTTGAGTTTAGGCGCCAGCGTCCGCGCCACCGACCCGGTAGCCATAAAAAACGCCCGGCCGCTTTTGCCCCGGGTCAAGTTTTTTACCGATTCGTATCAGGCGCTTTCAGGCTCTGACGGCCTGGTTTTAGTTACCGAATGGGCTGCTTACGCCAAACTCGACTTCAAAAAAATTAAAAAGTTAATCCGTCAGCCTTACGTCTTTGACGGCCGGAACTTTTTCGACCCAGCCAAAGTCAAAGCCGCCGGTTTTCATTACTTTGGTTTAGGCAGGCCATGACTAAAACCGCTTTCATTACCGGCATCACCGGCCAAGACGGCTCCTATTTAGCCGAGTTTTTGTTAAAAAAAAACTACCGGGTCGTCGGCTTGGTCAGTCGGAATTTTGACATCGGTCAAGAAAACATCGCCGCCGTCAAGGATAAACTTATCTTGGAAACAGGGGATTTATTAAACCAGGATTCTCTAAAGAAAATTTTAAAGTCACACCGCCCCCAGGAGATCTATAACCTGGCCGGGGTTACCTTTGTCCCCAAGTCATGGGAAATCCCCAGCCTCTATTTTGACGTCAACCTTTTGGGCTTAAGCCGCCTTTTGGAACTGGTTAGAGATGACTTGCCCCAAGCCAGGCTCTACCAGGCCACCTCGGCCAAAATCTTCGGCGTTCCCAGGCAGACCCCCCAAACCGAGACCACCCCCTTAAACCCGGTCGACCCCTATTCTATCTCCAAGGCCGGCGCCCATTTACTCACCAAAAGTTTTAGGAGTCAATTTAACCTCTTTGCCGTTTCCGGCATTTTATTTAACCACGAGTCGGAACGTCGGGGCCTGGAGTTTGTCACCCGGAAAATTACCCATACCGCCGCCAAAATTAAGTTAAAGCTTACCGATAAGTTGACTTTAGGCAGCCTCGACGCCGAGCAGGATTGGGGTTACGCCCCCGACTATGTCGAGGCGATGTGGTTGATGCTCCAACAAGACAGCCCCGAGGACTACGTCATCGCCTCGGGCCAGCCCCACACCGTCCGCGATGTCTGTCAAGTGGCTTTTTCCCACTTGGGGCTAAACTACCAAAAGTTTGTTACAATAGATAAGAAGTTTTTCAGAAAGACTGAATCAAAGGCCGTTGTCGGCGACACCACCAAGGCGAAAACCCGCTTGGGCTGGCAGCCCAAGGTAAGTTTTGAAGCCATGATTAAAAAAATGGTCGATTACGACTTAGGGCAACTCAAAAAATCATGAAGAAAAAAGCTTTAATCACCGGCGTCACCGGCCAAGACGGTTCCTATTTAGCCGAGTTTTTGTTAACCAAAGGCTACCAGGTTTTCGGCCTGACTCGGCGTACCTCCACCTCAAACTACGACAGGATCAAAGACATCGTCGACCAAATCACCCTGGTCCAGGGTGACCTACTTGACCAGCATTCCCTTTCCCACGCCGTCAAAGATATTGCCCCCGACGAAATCTATAACTTAGCCGCCCAGTCATTCGTGCCCACCTCCTGGAACCAGCCGGTCTTAACCGGTGAGTTCACCGCCCTGGGCGTCACCCGGATTTTGGAGGCGATAAGATTAGCCAAGCCCGACACCAAGGTTTACCAGGCTTCATCTTCGGAAATGTTCGGCAAAGTCCTGCAAACCCCCCAAAACGAACTTACCCCCTTTTATCCCCGGAGCCCTTACGGTGTGGCTAAGGTCTACGGCCACTGGATTACCGTCAACTACCGCGAATCCTACAATCTTTTTGCCGTCTCCGGCATTCTTTTCAACCACGAATCACCTCGCCGGGGCTTAGAGTTTGTTACTAGAAAAATCACCAACGCCGTCGCCCGCATCAAGCTTAAAAAACAAAAAAAGTTAAACTTAGGCAATTTAAAATCCAAGCGCGACTGGGGCTACGCCCCCGACTATGTCGAGGCTATGTGGTTGATGCTTCAGCAAGACAGACCGGCCGACTTTGTCGTCGGCACCGGCAAGACTTGGTCGGTGGAGCAATTTGCCGAAATCGCCTTCAAAGTGGTAGACCTAAACTGGCGCGATTACGTCGAGATCGACCAAAGTCTAATCCGCCCCGCCGAAGTTGACGTCTTGCGCGCCGACCCCTCCCGCGCCAAAAAGGTTTTAGGCTGGCAGCCTAAAACCTCCTTTGAAGACATGGTCAAGATCATGGTCGAGGCCGATCTTGAACGTGAACGCCAGTCATGAACATCGTGGTCATTATCCCCACCTACAACGAAAAAGAATCTATCGCCAAGACCATAGACGACTTAGAGACGGTTTTCTCCACTATCAAAAACCACCAGCTTAAAATCTTAGTTGTCGACGACTCTTCCCCGGACGGCACCGCCGACATCGTGGCGCACCTGGCCAAAAAGTCAAAATTGATCAAGCTGGTTAAAAACCCCCAAAAGTTAGGCTTGGGCGGCGCTTACATCAAGGGTTTCAAATACGCCATGGAGAACATTGGCGCCGACGCCGTCTTTGAATACGATGCCGACGGCTCCCACCAGCCCCAATACCTTCCCGGAATGATCAAAGTTTTAGAAAGCAAGGCCGACGTTGTCGTCGGCTCCCGCTACATCCCCGGCGGCAAAATGCCCGACAATTGGGGCCTGCACCGAAAACTCATCTCTTACTTTGGCAACCTGATTGCCCGTTTGGTTTTGTTCACCCCCCAGTTTAAAGACATGACTTCCGGTTACCGGGGCACCAAAGTCAGCTTCCTCAAAAAGATTGACCTCGATAACTTAATTTCCAAGCAGTTTGCCTACAAAATCCAGCTTTATTACGAATTGGCACGTTACGGCGCCAAAGTGGTCGAGTTTCCCATCGAGTTTGTCGACCGGAGCCGGGGTAAAAGCAAATTTCCCAGAAACAACATTGTTGATTCCTTGAGGGTAGTTTTTTCCCTCCGTCTAAGAGACAGCGCCAAGTTAATCAAAGTGATGATCGTCGGCGGACTAGGCACCATCGTCCAATTAGTCTTTTTTAATTTACTCCGCCTCAAACTGTCTTTAGTTTTAGCCCAGAATCTTTCCATCGAAGCGGCCGTGGTTTCTAACTTTGTGCTTAATAATATTTGGACTTTCAAAGAGAAAAAATTCGCCTTTTCCCGCTTGGGCGAGCTGGCAGTCGGTTTTGTCAAGTTCAACGTTTTGTCTTTAGGCTCAATCGTCATCCAAAACATCGCTCTTCTTGCCGGCGTCAAAGTTTTCGGCCGCTCCTTTTTGATCGAAAACTCCCTGGTCCTGGTCGGCATCCTTCTGGGACTGATCTGGAACTACTTAATGTACACTCGCGTAGTCTGGAAAACTCATGGGTGAACTTTTGCGCCGCCATTGGTTTATCATTGCCGTTACCCTCGCCGCCGCCTTTCTCAGGTTCTATAATTTATCAGACAGCCTCCAGTTTTTGGGCGACCAGGGAAGAGATGCCTTGGTGATGTATAGAATTTTTTCCCAAAGGGATTTACCTTTTATCGGTCCGATCACTTCGGTCGGCGGCTTTTACCTGGGGCCCCTTTACTACTGGTTCATGGCGCCTTTCTTGTGGGCCGCCGGCTTCGACCCGGTCGGCCCGGCTCTGGCTACCGCCTTAATCGGCGTCATTACCGTGCCGCTTTTGTACTTTGTCACCAGAAAACTCTTTGATCCGCTTTCTGCCCGTTGGGCGTCTTTGTTATATGCTTTAGCTTTTATTCCCGTCTCTGAAACCCGCTCTGCCTGGAATCCCAACCCGATGCCTTTAGCCGCCCTGGGCTTGCTTTACGGCCTCTATCAGGCTCAAAAAACCAAAAACGGCCGCTGGCTCTATCTCGCCGGACTGTCTTTGGGCTTGGGCTTGCAGCTTCACTACATGATTGTTTTCTTAGCTCCTTTCTTGTTGTGGCAGGGGGCGAATTTATTAAAAAACAAAAAACGACGACCATTCTTTTTAAAATCACTCGGCCTGATGGCAATCTTGATGTTGCCCTTAATTCTGTTTGAAATCAAAAACAACTTTTTAAACTACCGCGGCTTAATCGAATTTTTCACCAAAAACCAATACAGCCAGGTTAATCTAATTCAAAAAATTAAAGACCTCAACGGCCGCTCCGAACAAGCCGTCGGGATGGTTTTGGGGTTTGGCCGCGATTTTAGTTTAGTTCGCGCCTGGGTCACCCGCCTGTTTCTGCTGGCAGCCGCTTGGGCTTGGTATCGGGGTCGTAGCTTAAGCCTTAAGTTGCTTTTCGGCTGGCTGGTCCTGTCTATCGCCGCTCTGGTTTTTTACCACGCCAATATTTACCCCCACTACCTTGGCTTCTTGTTTCCGGTGGTTTTTATTCTCTTGGGCTTCCTTTTAGCCCGGCTCAAGGGTAAATTATTTCCCTTTGCCTTGGCCTTAGCTTGGCTTTTTTTCTGGTACAACCTGCCCCAAGTCAAGGAGGTTTTGGCCTACCAGGGCAACCTCAAAAACGTCAAGCAAACTTCAGGGTTTATCCTTGAAGATATTAAAGCTAACGGTCATACCCAGGTCAATGTGGCGCTTCTTGACGACACTCGCGACTACCGGGCCTCAAACTACCGCTATTTTCTGGAAGTCACCGGGGTCAATTTGCTTGACTTTGACCAATACCCCGAAGCTCAAGTTCTCTATGTCGTCTCGCCCTACGAACAAAAAGATTTATTAACCAACCCCACTTGGGAAATTCAATCCCTAAAGCCGGCAGAGGTAATTGCCGCTGAGCGCTTAACTACCGGTGACTTTGTCTATAAAATACAAAGGTTATGAGCCACAAGCTGTCTATCGTCATTCCCGCCTACAACGAACTGGATAACTTCAAAGCAGGGAGTTTAAAGCCGGTGGTAGACTATATAAAATCCCACCCCGGCTGGGAGGTTATTTTAGTCGACGACGGCTCGAGAGACGGCTTAACCGCCGCTATCAGCGCCTGGATTAAAGACAAACCCCAATTTTCTTTTATCCAAAATCCCCACCAGGGCAAGGCCGCCGCCGTTGCCAGCGGCGTTGCCGCCGCCAAAAATCCTTGGGTGTTGATCTCCGACTTTGACCAGGCCACTCCCATAAGCGAAGTAGAAAAACTCTTGCCTTTCATTTCTAAAGGCTATCAGCTGGTCATCGGCTCCCGCGAAGCCAAAGGAGCGTTGAGGGAGCAGGAGCCCTGGTACCGCCACTTGATGGGCAAAGTCTTTAATCTTTTAGTCCAGATCGTTGCCGTCCGCGGCATCCACGACACCCAGTGTGGCTTTAAGCTTTTTGACACCAAATTAGCCAGGCAGTTATTCAACCGCTTAAAAGTTTACCGGCCGCGGCCGGAAAAACATGCCTTCACCGGTGCTTTCGACGTCGAGCTGTTGTATTTAGCCGTAAAACGGGGCATCCAGGTGGCCGAAGTGCCGGTCCATTGGAAACACGCCCCCACCACCCGCGTCAGCCCCGTCCGCGACTCGATCAGGATGTTTTTAGACGTTTTAAAAATCCGCCTCACCGATCTTGCCGGGGGTTACCGCCAACATGAAGCTTAATCAACACTGGTCGGCTTTTGCCTTTATCTGGTTTTTAACCGCCCTCTATTCTTTTACCCGCCGTGACTTAAATTTAGTTCTCTATCACTTCTGGCCCGGTTCCATCAAGCTTGGCTACTACCAGCGCCCGCTGGCGACGATTCTGTTTTTGGTTTTAAGTTTTATATTGTTTTGGCTTTACTTTAAGCTCGTCCGCCAACCTTTGGTTCAGCCAAAAACTTGGTTTAAATGGCTTATCCCTATCGCCGTCATCGGCATCCTGTCTTACCCGATGTTTTCCTACGACATTTTTAATTATCTTTTTAACGCCAAGATGGTCTTGCTCTATAAAGCCAACCCTTATATTCACACTGCCTCGGAGTTTGTCGGCGACGCCATGCTTCGCTTTATGCAAAACGTCCATACTCCCGCCCCCTATGCTTACGGCTGGACTATTGTTTCGCTGGTCCCGGGGCTGGTTTGGTTGACCCAAAAGTTCACCCTGGCTTTCTGGGCCATGAAAGCTTTTGTGGCTGTTTTCTATTTCTTACAAATTTTTATCCTTTACCGTCTGGTCAAAAAACTTTTTCCCGGAGACCCCAAAAGGTTTTGGCTTTTTGCCTTGTCGCCTTTGGTCTTGGTCGAGACTCTTTTAGTCGGCCACAACGACGTGGTGATGATGGCCCCGGCCCTGTTTTCCTTTTGGTATTTATTAAAATCCGAAAAACTCTTTGACCGGCCTTGGTGGGGGAGCGTCTTGTGGTTGCTTCTTTCCGCCTCGATCAAATACGCCACCATCGTCCTTCTTCCCCTCTACTTCCTTCAAGGTTTATCCTTGAAGGTCAAGAGGCTTGATATAGCAAGCCTGGCCGCCGTTTTACTTCTGGCCGTCATGTTCACCCGCCCCGGCCAGCTCCATTCCTGGTATTTTATCTGGAGTTTCTCCTTTGCCGTTTTATCCCGCTCCCGTAAACTCTTGGCCGTCTTTACCGCTTTATCTATCGGCGCCCTTTTCCGCTACGCTCCTTACATCTATTTCGGCCACTGGGATTCACCCGTTTCCCTCTACCGTAACCTGATTTGGTTGGCGGCTTTACCGCTTTCCCTGGTTAAGTCGGTTAAATGATAAAATACAGTCATGGTGTTTGTGATTTTGCTCTTGGCTTTGGCGTGGTATGCCTACAGATTAGGTAGCTTTCCCATCTTTGCCGACGAGGCCATTTATCTTCACTGGGCCCAAAGAGTAGGGCTGGGAGAGGAAAATATCTTTATCTCCATGTTCGACGGCAAGACGCCTTTGTTCATGTGGCTGTCGGCCCTGGCCTCCCGAGTTTCACCCGACCTGCTTTTTGCCGGCCGCCTGATTTCGGTCTTAAGCTTGATGGTGGTCGCCTGGTTTATCTTTGGCCGCCTCACCCGCTGGTTAAAGCGCTGGGCCTGGTTGTCTTTGGTCTTTATTTTAGCCTCCCCCTTTATTTTCTTTCACGCCCGGCTGTCACTTCTGGACATGCTCATGGCGGCACTGGTCACCGCCGCTATCTTTGCCTGGTCAAACAAATTAAGCCGTTGGCGGGGAGTCTTATCCGGCATTTTATTGGGCTTGGCTTTTTGGGCTAAACCGACGGCTTTAGTTTTTCTCCCTTTACCCCTAGTCAGCTGGATAGTTTTAAGCCGCAATCGAAAACAGCTATTGGCGGCGATTATCTCTTCAGCCGTCGGCGCCCTGATGATTCTAAGCCTTAAGGTTTCGGTCTGGTTTCCCGATCTTTTTTTCCGTTCCCGCGACTTCACCGTACCCCTAAGTCAAGTTTTATCCGGTTCTACCGATCACATTTGGCTTAATATTAAAACTGCCGTTACCTGGCTTTGGCTCTACCTGCCTTGGCCGATTTTGCTTTTGGCTGTCTCTGGCGCCTATCAAGGCATAAAAGCTAAAAACGCCCTGGTAGTCAACTTGAGTCTTGCCGCGGCCATGTTTACCGCCCCGGTAATTTTACTGGGTAAGTTACTGGCTTCCCGCTATTTTTTACCCTTAGGTCTAATCTTGCCCGTCTTAGCCGCTTACGCCCTAAGAAATTTACAGCGGGACCAAGTGATTTTAGCCGCCGCCGTCTTTATCGGCATTACCTTTACTTTTAACCAGCGGTTGCAGTTTGACCCCAACACCGCCTACCTGGCCTCCATAGACAGTAATCAGTATCTTGAAGAATGGTCTTCGGGTTACGGCATCAAAGAAGCGGCAGACTTTTTTATTGATCAATCTCAAGATAAGAAAGTCAAAGTTTTGACCGAAGGCTACTTTGGCACCCTACCGGACGGGCTGTTTGTTACTCTTCATCGCCGTTTCCCCAAAAACCTGGAAATAATCGGGGTCGGTTCCACCGACTCGGACAACTTGAAGCGCGAGCTAGCTACTACCACCGCCGACAAAGTCTACTATATCGGCAACCACCACCGGGTGGGCGACCAGTTCCGCCAGAGCTACACCCTCGTCAAAAGCTACCCCAAAAAATTAACCGCCCCGCCCTTGGAGGTTTTTGAACTCAAATGAAACGCTTTTTAAGCTTACCGGTTTTTGTTGGCTTGATCACGGTTTTGGTGGCGGTTTTCTGGTTGGTTAACAGCCGGTTCTTTCCGGTTCACGACTTTTCTACTGGCGCCAGGCTTTTTGACCTCCATCAGGCCGTGCTTGACGGCCACCTGCCCCCACGCTGGGCCAAAAACTTTGGTTTCGGCTCCGGCATGCCCTTGTTTGAGTTTTATGCGCCGTTGTCCTTTTATGTTGCCGAAATTTTCCACCTGGCTGGCTTTTCTATTTTAGCCAGCCTCAAACTTTCCTGGATTGCCGCCACTGCTTTGGGGTTTGCCGGAGCCTATCTTTTAGGCCGAAAACTGACTAATACCACCGGGGGTTTAATCGCCGCCGTTACTTTCACCTTGGCTCCTTACCACGCTGTCAACCTCTTCGTTCGCGGCGCTTTAGCCGAATACTGGGCCACCGCTTTCATGCCCTGGATTGTTTACTATTCTCTCCGACCCCGTTATTTGGGGTTAACCTTGGCACTAGTCGGCCTGCTTCTATCCCACAACGTCACCGTCTTGACTTTTTTACCTTTCTGGCTGGTTTTTGTCGTCGGCTACAATTTGATCAGCAAAACCCCCAAAAAACTTCTGCTCGCCTTTTCAGCCTTGGTCCACGCCGGGGTCATCGCCGCCTTTTTCCTCGGCCCGGCCTTTTTGCAAAAAGGTTTTACCCGGGTGGCTGAAATCACCGGCGGCTTCAGCCAGTTTCAACTTCACTTTATCTATTTCAGGCAACTGTTTGTCGAGAATTTTAAATATGGCGGCTCGGTCTTGGGTTTAAACGACGATATGTCTTTTTATTTGGGCTGGGACATTATTTTCCTGGCCGCCGTTGGCGGGCTGGCAAGTTTCTTTAGCCGGCGCAAATTTAACTTGGCCTCGTTGATAGCCTTTTTGACCTTGGCCGCCCTTTTTGCTACCAACTTTAAATCACAATTTTTATGGCAGCGTCTGCCCTTAGTCGAGTTCATTCAGTTTCCCTGGCGGTTTTTGGGCGTGGCCACTTTCTTTTTGAGTTTGCTTACCGCCTTTGTCGCTTTTTTACCGGCCAGCCGTCGCTATCTGCCTTGGGGTCTGGGACTGGTAATAATTTTAAACGGCCGTTTTTTCCGGCCCAGCGAGCTGATTCCTGCCGTTGACCTCTACCGCCCCAGCGCCGAGTCGATCGTCAACTCGATGGGCGGCGTCATTCCCGATTATTTACCCCCAGGTGTCGACTGGGCCAAACTTACTCCGATTAGCGCTCCCGCTGCCGCCGACAACCCCGAAGCCAAATTGGCAATTACCAAAGACACCACCGACGAATTGAGCTTAACCGTCAAAAACTTCGAACCGACCACGGTCAGCCTCAACCGTTTTGTTTTTCCCAACTGGCGCGTTACCATTAACGGCCAGCTCGCTGACTGTTATGTTGACAACTTTACCTACCGCTGTCGCCTTCCGGCCGGAGAAAACCAAGTTAAACTTTTTTGGCAGGAGACAGGCGTTAACCGGACAAGCAATATAATTTCACTCGTCGGCCTGATAACTTTGGCTGTCATTTATTTTTATCCCCGCTATGAGTCAAGAAATTTTTGAGAGCCAGTCAGAATTAACTCCTGAAGTCATCGCCCATAGAGCCGTCTCCGGCGTCATGGTTCTGACTTTAAGAAAATTTGCCTTACGGGCCGTCAGCTATTTGGGTAGCATTTTCTTAGCGCGGTTACTCACCCCGGAAATCTTCGGCGTTTTTGCCATCGTCAACTTTATCATCACCTTTTTTGCTTTTTTCTCCGACGTCGGCCTGGGTGCGGCTTTAATCCAGAAAAAAGATAAGCTTAACCAAAAAGACCTGGCCGTCACTTTTACCCTCCAGCAGCTGTTTGTGGTTTTAACCGTTGTCGCCATCTTCTTGTCTGCCCCTTTCTTTGCCGCCAAATACAACTTAGGATCCGATGGTGCTTGGCTGATTAGAATATTTTCCTTGTCGCTCTTTTTGACTTCTTTAAAAACCATTCCCTCGATTCTTTTAGAGCGGCGTTTGCAGTTTGGGCGGCTAGTTATTCCCGAGGTCATCGAAGTCATTTCCTTTCAGTTTATCGCCGTCGGCATGGCCTGGGCGGGCTATGGCGTCTGGAGCTTTATTGTGGGGTTACTAATCAGAAGCCTGCTTGGTACCATCACTTTGTACTTGATCTCTCCTTGGAAAATTAGTTTCGCTTGGGATAGAACTCGCGCCAGAAAGCTTATTTCCTTCGGCGTTCCCTTCCAGCTAAACGGCTTTATCGCCACCATCAAAGACGCCGTCATGCCCATTTTTGTCGGCGCCGTTTCCGGCGCAACGGCAGTTGGCTACTTAAACTGGGCTTTAACTTTTTCCAAACTGCCGATTCTGTTTATGAGCGATATCTTCCGGGTCACTTTCCCCACCTATTCCAGGATCCAGCACGACAAAAAGCTTTTAGGTTCAGCCATAGAAAAAACTATCCGCTTTACCAACCTGTTTTTGTTTCCGGCCGTATTTTTGCTGGCCGCCGCCGCCCGCCCCATCGTCAGCCTGATTTTCACCGACAAATGGCTGCCCGCCCTGCCCGCTTTCTACGTTCATCTTTTCGGCATCCTGGTCGTCGGTGTCGCCAATACCTTCATGGACTCTTTCTGGGCGATGGGTAAAACCAAAATCGCCATCAAGCTGCTGATCATCTTCACCCTAATAAACTGGGGCACCAGCGTGCCTTTGGTTTATGCCTACGGTTTTATCGGCGCCATGGTCGGCTCGGTCATCGTCCTCTATGTTTCGTTGCCTTTGACTTGGTACTATATCAAGACCATTGTCCCGGTCACCGTCACCCGCAACATTGCCCCTTTCTTTGCCGCCGCCACCATTGCCGGTTTTGTCACCGCCAAGCTCGCCCCCTTGGCCCAAAGCCTCTTTAGCTTAAGCTTAGTCCTTTTTGCCGGCGGCCTGGTCTATTTGGGCTTGCTTTTGGTTTTCGACCGGCGCCAGCTGACAGCCGATTACCATTGGTTTTTAACCAAAATTAGAAAATGACATATAATTAAGCCTCATGTTTAAAAAACGCCATAAGCTTTGCACCGTTATCTTGGAATACCAAAACCCCAAGATGACGTTAGAAACAGTCAGGTCTTTAAAAGAGGCCAGTCTGCCTCGGGGTTTTTCTCACCAAATCGTCGTCGTCGACAACAGCCCGGTAGAAAGCAATCGGTTAAAAAGCAACCTCAGGCGCTTCAACAACGTCAAACTGGTCAACACTTTAAAAAACCTCGGCTTTGCCGGCGGCAACAACTTAGGCATTAAATACGGTTTAAACCACGGCTTTGATTATTTTTTGCTTTTAAACAACGACGTCATCGTCGACCCGGATTTTTTACTCCATTTAGTCAAAGCCGCCCAAAAAGGGGCAGACCTGGTTGTCCCTAAAATCTATTTTGCCAAGGGTTACGAGTACCATAAAGACAGATACCGGCCCCAAGACCGCGGCAAAGTCATTTGGTACGCCGGGGGCGATATCGATTGGGACAACGTCTACGGGGTTCATTACGGCATGGACCAAGTCGACACCGGCCAGTTTGACCAGTCAAAAAAGGTGGAACTGGCTAACTTTGCTTGCGTGCTGATTAAAAGAAAAGTCTTTCAAGCCATAGGCCTGCTTGATGAAAGCTATTTTCTCTACTGGGAAGACGGCGATTTTTCCCAAAGAGCCAAGCGCGCCGGCTTCAAACTCATCTACCAACCTAAAGCCAAAATCTGGCACTTGAGTTCCGGCAGCTCCGGGTCCGGCTCAAAGCTCCACGACTATTATTTAAGCCGCAACCGTTTAAAATTCGGCTACCAGTATGCATCGCTGCGAACCAAACTGGCCCTTTTAAAGGAAAGCCTTAAAAAAATCTTCACCGCCCGTCCGGGTGAAAAACGGGGGATCATCGACTATTATTTAGGTAGAAAGGGCAAAGGCCATTTTTAAAATGAAGCTTAGTCTTATCGTTATCACCAAAAACAACCAAGATGTTTTGCCGGCCTGCCTCAAGTCGGCTCGCCTGCTAGCCGACGAGATTATCGTCATCGATGACTTTTCGACAGACAAAACCGCTAGCCTGGCCCGGAAGTCAGGCGCCAAAATTTACGCCCATAAACTAACCACTTTTGCCGCCCAGAGAAATTTTGGTGCTAAAAAAGCTTCGGCTGCTTGGCTCATGTTTCTTGACGCCGATGAAACCATCTCTGTTCAACTTGCCCGCGAGATAAAAAAAACTATAAAATTAACTTCTCATAGCGCTTTTAGGCTTAGAAGGCAAAACTACTTTTTGGGTCGGCTGATGCGACACAGCGGCTATTGGCCCGACTGGCAGACCAGGTTGTTTTTGAGTCACGACTTTAAAGGTGTCTTTGGCGCTACCCACGAAGACTACCGTTTTAAGGGGACTTTAGGCTCTTTAACCCATCCTTTGATTCATCGTCCCAACCGCCGCGTCAGCTTTGGCCTCAGAAAATCAATCCTCTGGACCGGTTTGGAAGCCCAAGCACTTTTTGCCTCCGGCCACCCGCCGGTGACCGGACTAAGATTGATTAAAGTTATGGTGGCGGAATTTTTCTACCGCTATATAAAACTAACCGGCTGGCGCGACGGTTACGTCGGCCTGGTCGAAGCCGTCACCCAAGCGACAAATAAATTTTTTATCTACCAACAGCTTTGGGAACTACAGCATGAAGATCGCTCTTTATAGCCCTTTTTTGGCCGACAACATCGGCGGCGGAGAAAGATATCTTCTCACCGTGGCCGAGTGTTTGCTTGCCCGCCACCAGGTCGATCTGGTTTTGTCCCCGGATAAAGTCAACCCCGGCGACCTCAACAAACTCAAAAACCACTTTGTCAAAGGTTTTAACCTTAATTTAAAAAATTTACACCTGGTCTTGGGGCCATTTTCTCCTCAGGCCTCGGCCCGCCAGCGGGCCGCCTTCACCAAAGCCTACGACGTTTTCTATTACATGACCGACGGCAGCTTTTTTGTTTCGCGAGCCAAGCTAAATGTGGTCCACTTTATGATTCCTTTTAGAAAGCCGCCTCGGTTTTTTCAGCGCTTGAAACTAGCCAGCTGGCAGGTCAAGGTAGCCAACTCCCGATTTACCCAAAAGGCCCTGGAAAGAATTTGGAAGATCAAAATCGACCACGTCCACTTGGGTGCAGTCGACCCTAAAGACTTCAAGCCCTTGCCCAAAAAGAAAATTATCTTAAACGTCGGCCGCTTTTTTTCGCCCCGGGGCAACAAACACTGCAAGCGCCAGGACTTTATGGTTAAAACTTTTAAAAAAATGTCTGCTGCTGGTTTAACCGGCTGGCGCCTGGTTTTCAACGGGCCAGTCGACCCGGGTCGGGACAATTTAAACTACTTAAAAAAAGTCAAACGGTTGGCTTTAGGGTTGCCGGTAACTTTCCACACCCAAGGCAGTTTTAAAACTCTACAAAAAAACTACGGTCAAGCTTCAATATATTGGCACGCCACCGGGTTCGGTTTAGACCAAACTAAAAACCCCCAAGCCGTAGAGCACTTAGGGCTCTCTACCGTCGAGGCAATGGCAGCCGGTTGTGTTCCGGTGGTGATTGCCAAAGGCGGCCAGCCGGAAATCGTCAGCCACACCGTCAACGGCCTGCTTTGGGATTCCCAATCGGAATTAATCAGAAAAACTTTAGCGTTGATCGATAACCACCGTTTATGGACCAAGCTTTCCCGCCAGGCCCAAAAGCGATCTCGGGATTTTTCTAAAGCCAAGTTCTGTCGGGAGACCAGAAAGATCTTCCAACTATGAAAGTCTCCGTCGTCATCCCTAACTACAAAAAACACCCCTTAGTAGATAATTTGTCCCAGGTTTTGAAGGCCTGTCCCGGCTGCGAAATTATCGTCGCCGACGACGCCTCACCCGACGACACGGTCAAGTTTCTTAAAAAAAATTTCCCCCGCGTCAAAGTGGTGGTCAACCAGAAAAACCTGCGCTTTGCCGCCACTTGTAATGCCGGCGCCGCCGCCGCCTCCGGTGACGTCGTCGTCTTGCTTAATTCCGACGTCGCTCCCAAAAAGGGTTTTTTAAAGCCGCTTTTGACCCACTTTAACAAAGATAAAAAAGTTTTTGCCGTTTCGTGTCTTGAAATTCAGTTCGCCTTGGGCAAAAAAAGTTTTTCCGGCAAAAACCGCTGTTGGTTTGAGCGCGGTTTTTTAAACCACGCCGCCGCCCCGATTGTAAACTTCAAAAAACCGGCATTAAACTGCTGGGGCACCGGCGGCTCCATGGCCTTAGACAGAAAAAAGTTTATGGATCTTTCCGGCTTTGATACCATCTACGCCCCGGCCTACTGGGAAGATATCGACCTTTCTTGGCGCGCGCGCCAGCAAGGTTTTAGAATTCTCTTTGAGCCCCGCTCCCGGGTCTTCCACAACCACGAAACCACCAACATCTCGGTTTTCGGCCAAAAACGCCTTTCCACCATGGCCTACAGAAACCAGTTGATTTTTGTCTGGAATAATATTCGCGGCCGCCGGTTAGTTGAACATTTCCTCTGGCTGCCGTATCATTTGACTATCACTACTCTAAGGAGCCAAGGCCTGTTTTTAGTCGCTTTTTTCTGGGCCATCTGGCGCAAATTAACTTATAGGCCAAGTGAAAAATTATGAAAGCACTAATTCTGGCCGGCGGCTTCGGCGTTAGGCTACGAGAAATAGTTCACGGTCGCCCCAAACATTTGGCTCCCGTAAGCGGGGAACCTTTCCTCCGCCTTTTGACAAGGTTACTAAAAAAAAGAGGTGTTGATGCCGTCATCATTTCCGTCGGCTATTTGGCCCATTACATCATCGACGAATTTACCCAAAACGACGAAGGGATGAACTTAAAGTTCTCCGAAGACAATCGGCCTTTAGGGACAGCCGGCAGCCTCAAAAACGCCCAAAGATTTTTTAAAGACGATTTTTTACTTATAAACGGTGATACCTATCTTGACATCGACTACCAAAAACTTCTTAAAACTCACCAAGACTCGGAGAGTATTTTAACTGTCGTCGGTACCACCAAACACAAACATAAAGGCGGTTTGATCTTATCCAGACAAAACAGAATTATTAATTTCATCGCCAACCCCGATAGTAAAACCCCAGTTGGCAGTTTCAGAAACACCGGCGTCTATGCCGTTTCTCCGAGGATTTTTAAGTTCATCCCCGCCGCCTCCAGGGTGTCATTAGAAAAAGAAACCATCCCCCTGCTTTTGAAACGAAATCAACCAGTTGGACTTTTCCCCATTAAAAAATCTTTTATCGATATTGGCTCACCTGAATCTTATCAAGAGGCCATTAAAAATCTAAGCTAAACTATGAATCCTAAAACCAGAATCCAAAACCACCTGAAATTAAGCGTTAAAGCTTATCAAAAAATGACCGACTCTTGCTGGCAATCAATCGACCAAGCGGCCCAAGTTTTAGTCGAAACCTACTTTAAAAAAGGCGGTACCGTCTTTACCTGCGGCAATGGTGGCTCTGCCGCCGACGCCCAGCACATCGCCGACGAGTTAATGTGTATGCTTCGCTCCAACCACAACTTTGAGTATCGCTTCCCCCTGTCAGCCCACGCTTTAACTACAGACAGCTCGGTGATTACCGCCATCGCCAACGACATAGGTTATGACTTTGTTTTTTCCCGTCAGCTTGAGGCTCTAGCTCAAACCAAAGACCTGCTTATCGGTCTGTCTACCTCCGGTAACTCATTAAATGTCGTCAAAGCCTTCGAGTTGACCAAAAGTCGCGGTATCAAATCCATCGCCTTTACCGGCCAAAGCCGGGATAAATCCGGCGGCAAGATTGCCAAACTTGCCGACATCGTCATCAACATCCCGGCTACCGACGTCGGCATCATTCAGCAAGGCCATGTCGCCGCCTTTCACTCCATGTGTGACGTCATGGAGCAAATTCTTTTCGGCAAATGAAATTTGTTTCCCGCGCCCCTTGCCGTATTAGCCTCATCGGCGGCGGTACCGACGTTGACCCCTTTGCCAAAAAGTTTGGCGGCAAAGTTTTAAACCTGGCTATTTCTCTTTACAACCAAGCAGAGCTTACTCCTAAAAAATCCCCGTCTATTACCCTTTCGGCTTTAGGAGAAAAAAGGCACCTGACTTCCGTTAACCATATTCCCGCCTATGGCCAAGACAAAAATTTCGATCTAGTTTATGCCGTCATTAACCACTTCAAGCGCCATTTACCTTCTGGTTTTGACCTTAAATTGACCCAAACTCAAGATAGCCTATTAGGCTTGGGCCGATCCGGCTCGGCTGCCGTAGCCATGATTGCCGCTTTTGAAGCTTGGTTTAAAAAGCCATCTTCTCCAAAACAGCTTGGGCTTCTAGCCGCTAATCTAGAAACCAAAAAGTTGGGCTGGCCTGGAGGTAAACAAGATTCACTGGCCGCCGCTTTCGGCGGCGTCAACCTAATGAGCTTTGGTCCTGGAGAAAAAACTCAAGTCAGCCCTTTAAAACTTTCTCAAACGACCATTAGCGATCTTAAAAAAAGAACCATTATGGTCTTTGTCGGCGGCAGCCGCCACTCCGCCGACCAGCAAAAAAAACTTATCGCCGGCATGTCCGACCAAGCCAAACTCAAGGCCCTTTTTGGCTTAAAGGCCGCCGTTGCCCCTGCCGCCCAAGCGTTAAAAAATAAACACTGGCCCCTTTTAGGTAAAATTCTCCACCAGGGCTGGAAAGATAAAAAGAAGACTAACCCGGCCGTTACCACCGCTGCCATTGACAAAATTTACTCGCTGGCTCAAGCCCACGGCGCTTGGGGTGGTAAACTGTCAGGTTCGGGCGGCGCCGGCCATATGTTTTTTCTTCTTCCGCCCCAAAAAAAATCAACCACCGTCAAAGCCCTGACCCGCGCCGGAGCCAAAGAGATTAAGTTTAACTACGATTTTACCGGAGCAAAAACCGATGCAACTTGAAGGCCACTCTGTCTATATCCGCCCTGGGTTTAAGCCTCAAAAAAACTGGGCCGTCTTTTTAGACCGCGACGGGGTAATTAATCAAGAAAAACACTTACTGTTTAAACTCAAAGACTGGCAGGTTATCCCCCAAGCATTACAAGCGATTAAAAAACTCAATCGGGCGGAGACCCCGGTCATCGTGGTTCACAACGCCGCCGTCGTGGCCAGAAATCTCTGCCAAATCGACCAACTGGAAAAATTAAATCAGCACATGGTCAAAAAACTTAAGCAACGCGGCGCCAATATCGACGCTATCTTTTACTGTCCTCACCATCGCCAAGCCTTCAACCCCAGAATGGTTAAAGATTGCCCTTGGAGAAAACCCGGAACAGGCATGCTTACCGCCGCTGCTAAAAAATTTAGACTAGACCTTAAAAAATCATTTATCATCGGAGATTCTGCTCGAGACATTTTGGCCGGTAAAAATGTCGGAGCTACCACCATCTTGGTGAAAACCGGCCACGCCGGCAAAGATTCTCTTTACCAAGCCACACCAGATAAAATCAGTCAAAATATTTTAACCGCTGTAAACTGGATTTTATCTTTATGAAAGTAGTTATTTTAGCCGGCGGTCTAGGAACTAGACTAAAACCACAAACCCTACACCAACCCAAAGTGATGATTAAGATTGGAGCTAAGCCGATATTAGAGCACTTGGTCAACCTTTGCGTCAAACATGATTTTAAGCAAATTATCATCAGCCTCCATTACTTGCCAAAAGTAGTTACCGACTATTTTAAATCCGGACAAAGGTTTAACGCCGACATTAGCTATTCTATAGAGGAAAAACCTCTTGGCGGTGCCGGCGCTTTAAAACACACTGAAAAACTTTTGAGAAAGGATAGTTTTTTTGTTCTTAACGGTGACGTTTTGACCAATCTCAACCTTAACGCCATGGCTAAGTTCCACCGCCTCAAAAGGGGATTGGGGACGTTTTTAGTTCATAAAACCGATCATCCTTTAGATTCCGATCTGATCGAGTACGACAATAATTATCTTATCAAACGCTTTTTCCGACCCCAGCCTGGGGACAAATTTAAACCTATCTCTAAATCCGGTAGTCATATTTTCGAACCTAAAGTTCTAGACTTTATTCCGGAAAATACAAAATATTCCTTGGAAAAGCAACTCATTCCTAACTTACTTGACCAAGGTGAAAAGCTTTGCGCTTATTACTCCGACTGCTACTCTAAAGATATGGGCACGCCCCAAAGGTTAGCCCGGGTCAAAAAGGACTTTGAAAATGGCAAAATTACCTTTTAAAAACATTTGGGTCTTTTTACCCTGTCTTAATGAAGAGGAAAATCTTACCCCTATTGTCAAGGCCATACTAAGCTTAAAAATTCCTCGGCTTCACATTGCCTTAATTGTTGATCAGTCAACCGATCGTACCGAAATCATCGCCGACAAGCTAGCCAAGAATCACCCCGGCAGGGTAGAAGTGCTTCATCGCCAACCCCCCGCCAGTCGAGCTCTTGCCGGCAAAGACGCTTTCTTGTTTTGTCTTAATAAAAATGCCGACGTGGTCATCGAGATGGACGCCGATTTTTCCCATGATCCTAAATACTTGAGGCCGATGCTTAAAAATTTAGCCGACCCTAAAGTCGACGTGGTCTTGGGCTCGCGTTTCCTGCCCGGAGGCAGCGACTCAGAGCGTTCTGCCTTTCGTACCCTGGTTAGCCGCCTTTCGGGAGTGGTCTTCCGGGCCATTCTGGGCATCAACCTCACCGACATGGGCTCGGGCTTTAAAGCTTACAAGAGACAGGCCCTCAAAGCCATCGAGCCCCAAAAGCTTTTCTCTCAAAAGGGGCTGGCTATTTCCATGGAGTCGATCTTTAGGGTGTTAAAGGCCGGCTACCGGGTCAAAGAAATCCCCATCGTTTTCAAAGACCGCAGGTATGGCGCCTCCAAGCTTTCCTGGAAAGATTTTTTTGAACCGGTAATCATTTGTTTTAAACTAGCAGCTAGGCTCGGCAGGTATGTGGATCAAACTTAAACAACACCGTTTACTCATCGCCGTTGTTTTTTTGGCTGCGGCTTTACGTTTGGTAGCTTTAAACCAAGTACCCGCCTCACTCGACTGGGACGAAGTCGCCATCGGCTGGAACGCCAAAACCATTTGGCACACCCGGCGCGACGAATACGGTACCTTGCTGCCCCTAAGCTTTAAGTCTTTCGGCGACTTTAAAGCCCCGGCTTACATTTACCTCACCGCCCCCGTCGTCGGGCTTTTGGGCATGAATGCCTTTTCCGTCCGCCTCCTTTCCGCTCTTGCCGGCAGCTTCAGCGTCGCTCTGATTTACTTTATCGCCCAAGAGTTGTTCAAAAAAAATCCCGTCACTCGAAACTCGAAACTCGTAGCCTTGATATCAGCGCTGCTCCTGGCCGTTACTCCCTGGCACCTGTTAATGTCCCGCCCCGCTTTTGAGCCTAACCTAGCTTTGTTTTTTATCCTGGCCGGCACCTGGCTATTTTTAAAAGGGACAAGAAAGGGAAAGTTTTTGCTCTTGTCGGCTGTCTTTTTTGCCGCTGCCTTTTACTCCTACCATAGCCCTAAAATCTTTTTGCCGCCATTTTTGTTGGGCCTGGGGTTGATTTTCCGCCATCAACTTTTTAACCGGAAAATTAAAACTTGGAGTATTGTTGCCACCATTCTGGGTCTGCTTTTACTCATGCCTTTGGCCAAAGATTTATTAACCAGCCAAAGCGGTGCCAGGTTTCAGGGCACCTCGATTTTCTACACCGGGGAAGGGGAGTCAAAGCCTCTAAGTTTTTCCCTGGTAGGGGAGATGGCCAAAAACTATCTGGTTCATTTTTCCCCAGGTTTTCTTTTCTCCGGCGGAGACGACATTCCCCGGGTCCAGATGGAAAAAGTCGGCCCGCTTTTGATTATTCAAGCCCCGTTTTTGCTTTGGGGTCTGTGGCAGGTCTTTGGGCAGCGCCGAAAAACTTGGGCCAAGGTTTTGCTTTTATGGCTTTTCGTCGGCCCCCTGCCGGCCGCCATCGGTTTTGAAGCCCCGCATCCTATCAGGGCCTTTCAGCTTTTACCCGTCCTCACCATCGTCACCGCCTTAGGGTTGGTCCAAGTTAAAAAGGTTAAGCTCGAAATCTTAGCCGCTTTGGCATTATTGGTCAACGCCGCCTTTTTTAGCTACCGCTACTTTACCGCCTACCCGGTTTATTCCGCCCCCGACTTCCAGTATGGTTACCGTGAGGCCGTCACCCTGGCCGAAACTTATGAAGACCAAGTCGACAAAATTATCATTACCAGTTTCTACCAGCAACCCCACGTCTTTACCTACTTTTACCAACAGCGTGACCCCCAAGCGGTTTTTTGGGGCGCCATGAGTAAGTATTTGTTTCGGGCTATCAACTGGGACAGCGACCGCCAAGGCATTATCGAAGACGGCCGTCAGCTTACCAGCATTTTATTAGTCGGCAGCCCCGCCGAAATCCCCGCCGCCGCCCCGGGGCTGGTAGCCACCGTCAACTTCCCCGACGGCCAGCCCGCCTTTCGCCTTGCCAAGATAGCCCCCAAACCATAAAATAAAGCTATGAAAGGCAGGCGCTGGTTTTGGTTGGCTTTAGTGGGTTTTTTGCTTAGCCGGGTTTACATTTTGCGTTTCCCGCCGCCTTTATATTCCGACGTTTTCCACGACTACCGCCGTTACGCCGCCATGTGGCAGGACGGATTGACCCCCTACTTAAAGCATTTCTATGAGTACCCGCCAGCCACGATTCCCATTCTTTACTTGCCCGAAATTCTCAACCGGGCTGGCATCGGTCACTACTATGAAAACTACCGGGCGCAAACCTTTGCCTTTGACCTGATTATTTTTCTGTTTATTCTCAAAACTCTAAACAAACTTAAAACCCCGGCCCTGTCCAAAAAACTGGCTTTGGCTTTTTACCTTGTCGCTCCCATGGTCGCCAAAGACTTTTTCTACGACGGCATCGACTGGGCCTTCATCGGTTCTTTAACTATCGCTTTGGTTTCGTGGCCCAGGCGTCTTTTCTTCTGGATTTTCTTTTGGCTGTCAACTGCCATCAAGTTCATGACCGCGCCTTTGGCTTTGCCGTTTTTCTTTTTAGCCAAGAGACCCTGGTTCAAAGAACTCAAAGCCGCCGCCTTAGGTTTTTTAATAGTTTGGGGGTTACCCTTGGCAATTTTTAGGACCTCGCTTAGCGTTATGTTTGTCTTTCATGCCCAAAGAGGTTTAAAATACGCTTCCTTTCCCTCTTTTATCGTCGAAACCATTAATTACTTTACCCAAACTGAAACTCGATTTAACCAGGCGCCTGATTTTCAACTGATTGGCCCTGTCTCCACCGTCGCCGAGTCAATTGTCGGTCTGGTTTTCCCTTTGAGCATCGCGGCGGTTTTAGCCTACGGCCTTTGGGTCATTCTCAAAAAAAAGCCCCAAGCCGAAGTCTTTGCCCTCAAGTTGTCTTTAATTTATATTTTGACCATCTTTTTAACCGGCAAGGTTTTTTCCCAACCGTTTCACCTCTGGTTAATTCCCTTGATTATTCTTTTCCCTTTTGGCTCGGTTAAAAAGCAGCTCGTCTTTATGCTGTTATCCCTCTGGCTCTTGGTCATCGACACCACTCCCTGGATTAAGCTCGACGAGCAAAAAATCCTTTTTGATCCCATACCGTTAAAGTTTGTTGCCTATTCATTGCGTTTTATCCCTATGTTTATTCTTCTTTACCTCTCTTTCAAGTTGCCTAATAAATTGGCCCCGGCTAAAAAATGAAAAAATATTTTTGGCTGGCACTGGTTGTTTTCTTGGCCGCCGGTTTGCGTTTTTACCACTTAGGTTTAAACCCGCCCTCTATCTATTGGGAAGAAGCTGCTATCGGCTACGACGCCTATTCGATCTTGAAAACCGGCAAAGACTTCCACGGCAACCGGTTGCCGCTGGTTGCCTTTGAATCGTTCGGCGACTACAAACCCAGCCTCTACTTTTATACCACCGTTCCTTCAGTCGCCCTTTTCGGCTTAAACGCTTTTGCCGTCCGTGCTCCCTCGGCCCTGTTTGGCACCTTAACCGTTTTACTGATTTACTTTCTGGTCCAAGAACTATTTCACTCCCGGAGTGGTGTTGCGCCTCTCGCTACCCGTAACCCGAAACTCGTAGCCTTACTGGCAAGCTTGCTGCTGGCAACTTCTCCCTGGCACCTTCAGCTCTCCCGGGCCGGCTTTGAAGCCAACCTGGGGTTGTTTTTGGTTGTTTTGGGCGCCTGGTTGTTTCTCAAAGGAACTAGTCACGCCCGCTATCTTTGGCTGGCAGTTTTGACTTGGGGCCTGAGTTTTTATGCTTATCACGCCGACCGGGTTTTCATTCCTCTTTTGGGTTTGGTTTGGGGCCTGTGGTTTTTTACTAGTCTGGTTAAAAAGCCAAAAGCCGTTCTTGCCGCCGCTGGTCTTTTTATCCTCATCGTCTTGCCGGTGAGCTTGCGCTTAAATTCCCCCCAAGTCAAACTCCGCTTCCAGCAAACCAGCGCCTTTGCGTCACTCGCGCCGATTATAAAATCAAACCAGTTGATCGCCGAAGACGGCGGAGGACTGGTCGCGAGATTAGTTCACCACCGCTTTTGGCACTACGGCCAAATCTTTCTTAAAAACTACTCTGACCACTATAGCGGGGAATTTCTGTTTTTATCCGGCGATACCAACCCCCGCCATTCGATTCAATTGGTCGGAGGGCTTTATTTAATTCAATTACCGCTGATTCTTTTGGGGGCCGCTTGGCTTTTCCGCCGCGAGCGAAGCGCTTTTTGGCTGCTGACGCTTTGGCTTATTTTGGCCCCGGTACCGGCCGGGCTGACCCTGGCCACCCCCCACGCCCTGCGCAGCCTGCCCCTGCTTATCCCTTTACAAATTTTCTCGGCTTACGGCGTGGTTAGCTTATTCAAAAACCGCCGCTGGTTGGCATCTTTGGCCACGCTTTTTTTAATCCTCGAGTTTGGCCGCTATCTTTACCTTTGCCACACCGTTTACCCCCGGCTTTATTCCGACCAGTGGCAGTACGGTTACCGGCAAGCGGTTGAATTTGTCTCTTCAAGACAAGTTGATTATGATCACATTTACTTTACCAGAGAACTCGGCCGCCCCTCGATCTACTACTGGTTTTACACGAAGACCGATCCTCAATTAGTCCAGGCCGAAAACGACCAGGCGGCCAAAGACCAAGGCGAGTTTCTTAACTTTGGCAAGATTGTCTTTGGCCCGCCGCCGGAAAACCCGCCAACCGGCAGCCTGATAGTCGTCGGCGGCAAAGATTCGGCTCCGGCCTCCGCCACTCTGCTGACTACCATTTTTGACCTTGACTCCAAGCCGGTTTTTGCCATTTATGAAATCTAAGCACCTGGCGGCTTTGGCGGTTTTTATCCTGTTGGCGTTTTTAGTCACTTTTCCCTTAATTTTAAAACCAGCCCAAGTCAGCGTTGCCGGCAAAGAAGAATACCTGTTAAGCTACATTATCAATGGGAACATTTACGCCTTAACCCATAACCCGTCGGCACTTTTTAACCTTCCCTTCTACTACCCCTTTAAAAATACCCTGGCTTTTTCCGACCCCTTGATTACCTCGGCAGTCATCGCCCTGCCGGCGGTTTTGATTTTTCATCAGCCCTTTTTGGCGTATTCGGTCAACCTGCTTTTAGCCTTGATCTTAAACGGCTTTTTTACCTACCTGGTAATTTTTAAGTTATCCAAGAATTTTTGGGCGTCCCTTACTTCAGGAGTTTTGTTTGCTTTTTCCATCGGCCGCCTCGACGCCCTGGAACACCTTCAGGTGCTGTCGAGCTACTTTATCCCGGCAGGTTTATATTTTTTTCTTAACCGCCGCTTCGGCCTGGTAGCGCTGGCCTTTATTTTGCAAACCCTCAACACCGTTTTTCTGGGTTACGCCTATGCTCTAAGCTTAGCCATTTTCACTTTGATTTTTTATCTCAAAAAAAAGTTGTCAGCCGTTGATCTTAAAAAACTTCTTCGTTGGTTTGCCGTTGGCCTGTTAGCCTTGGTTTTATTTTTTCTGCCTTACTTTAAGGTTTCTTACCAGTTTCAAGCCCAACGTAGCCTCAAAGATACTTTTGCCGGCTCGGCTTACTTTTTGGAGTACCTCTATCCCACCGCCACCTCCAGGCTTCAGCCTTTGGCCCAGAAACTAGTTTCTAAAAACCCCTGGCCAGCCTACCTCGGCTTAGCCGTGACTCTTTTAGGGCTGGCAGCCCTTTTTCACCGCCAAAAAAAGCCAGCCTTTCTGGCCTCATTTTGGGTAGGCGTGGCCGGATTGACTTTAAGCTTGGGCCCCTATTTTCAGCTGATCAAACAAAAACTTTCTTTACCCTTACCCTTGCCTTACTGGTTTGCTTACTACCTTGTTCCCGGTTTTAAATCCATGCGTGTTCCCCAACGCTGGTCCCACTTGGTTCTTTTCGGCTTGGCTTTGCTCTCCGGTTTATTTCTGGCCCAAAAAATTCCTCTCAAAAAAATTAAGCTGGTCAGCCTGGTGGTTATTTTGGCAGTAATTTTAGAAATTAACCTGCCGCTGTTTACCAAACCCGTAGTCGCTTTCAGCCAAATCCCGCCGGTCTACCGCTGGCTGGCCGGTCAATCCTCCAGCGTGGTCGTCGAACTGCCGCTGCAAACCTGGGTCATGCCTTTGGCAGATTTAGAGATATCAAGACTCCACTACCATTCTTTTTTGTTTGCCAGTCAACACCGTTTCGTCAACGGCTACTCCGGCTTCGAACCGCCGCCATTTACTTTAGAGGTTTCTGCCTTTCGTACCCAAGCACCCGAGCTAGCCTTAAACACTTTAAAAAACTGGGGCGTCAACTTGGTCATCGTCCATAGGCTGGAAATGGACCGGCTTTTTGAACTCGACCCCGAAGCCCTGCCTTTAAAAGCAACTTTGGAAGCCATAGACCAAAACTACCCCGCGGTTTATACTGATCCAGCAGTCAGCGTCTATCAGTTATGAGGGTATTTTTAAAATCTTCCCGGTTTTGGCTTAGCCTAATTATTATCATCGGCGCCTGGCTGCGTTTTTATAAACTCGGCCAAGTGCCCTCGGGTTTTGTCAACGACGAAGCCGACTTTGGCTACAACGCCTATTCTTTGATTAAAACCGCCAAGGATGAATTTGGCCAAAGCTGGCCGATTATTTTCCGTTCCTTTGGCGATGGCAAAATGCCGGTTTATTTTTATTTGACTTTACCTTCGGTTTTAATCTTCGGCCTGACCGAGTTTGCCGTCAGATTCCCTTCAGCCCTTTTTGGCTCGCTAACCGTTCTGTTGGTTTATTTTTTGACCAAAGAACTATTTCACTCCCGGAGTGGTGTTGCGCCTAATAATCTTGTCACCCGAAACTCGAAACTCGTATCCTTGCTGGCAGCAGGAGTTTTGGCCATCTCTCCTTGGCACATCCATTTTTCCCGGGCGGCTTTTGAAGCCAATCTGGGATTGTTTTGGGTGACTTTGGGTAGTTGGCTGTTTTTTCGCTCCACGGGCCGGAAACAATTTTCTTGGTTGCTGTTGAGCTTTATCTCATTTACTTTAGCCATTTTTTCCTACCACGCCCCCAGAATCTTTGTCCCCCTTTGGTTGTTTTTTTTGATGACTTATTTCCGCAGAAAACTTTCTTTAGCCAAAACTCTTTTGGCGGCGGCACTAATTGTTTTTCTCCCCTGGCTTTGGTTAAGCTTTTCCTCGTCAAGCTTAAATCGAGCCAAAGGCATTACCATTTTTCATCCCCAGTCAGGCATTACCGCTAGGATAGAACAAAAGATTACCGAGTCAAAAGGCCAATCACTCTGGTTAATTAGGTTGTTTCATAACAAGCCGGTGGAATATTCCCTCGACGCTTTTCGCCGTTACGCTTCCCATTTTGACCTAGATTTTCTTTTCTTTTCCGGCGACCCCAACCGGCCGCGTTATCGTGCGCCCGACGTCGGCCAGTGGCTGTGGGTGACACTGCCGTTTTTCTTTGTCGGCTTGTACTTGGCGGTCAAAAACAAATTTTGGCCGCTTTTAGGCTGGTTGATCCTGGCCCCTTTGCCGTCAGCTCTGACTTTCGAGACTCCCAGCGCCATTCGATCCCTATTAATGGTCGTTCCCATGGCGGTTATCGTGGCTTTGGGCGTGGCAGCAGCGCTTAAATTCTTAGCCAAAATTAAGCCTCGGTTTTTCAGCTTGGCTTTTTTTGCCGCTCTGGCCGCAGCGGCAATTTACAACCTTATTTTTTATCTTGATGCTTATTTTATCCATCTGCCGGTCCATCAACCCTATGAGTGGCAGGGCGGCTACAAACAACTGGTGGAACGGGTCGATAAACTTATGCCTTTATATAAAAAAGCCATCATCACCGACGCCCGGGGCACCGCTTATATTTACTTTCTGTTTTATAACCAGTACGACCCTGCCCGGTGGCAGGCTCAAGCCAGCCAAGCCTTAACTGCTCCAGATAAGTTTGGTTACACCACCATTAGAAAACTGGACAATCTTTACTTTGAGGGCGGTACCTGCCCGGCTAACCCCGACTCTTGGCCGGAAGGCGCGGGGGTGCCCGAGGCGGATGTTTTATATGTTTGTACCGAGGAACACCACCCGGAGGATTTGTTGGCAAAGGGGGTATTGAAGAAAATCGACACCATTTATTTTGACGACGGTCAGCCGGCCTTTGTCTTAATGGCAATTCCCAGTGAATAACTATTTTTTAACTTTCCTAATTGAGTTTTTCTTCTTTACTGCTCTTTTTCTTTTCTTCTGCTCCGACTGGGCCAAGAAAAATTTACGCCGGCGCAAAATCTATTTAACCTGCTTGGTTTTAACCATATTGACCCAGGTTGCAGCCGCAGCGGTCTTACGCCGCGAAGTCGGCGACGTGATGCTTTTTTCCGGCACCGGTTGGCACTTAAGACACAAAATCGACTATTACTTTATCGATTCCGACCACTCCCAGTACCCTTTTTTCCCGGTAATGATTTTTATCTACGCCCCGATCAACTGGTTTATCGAAACCGTTTTTCCCGGTTTGACCTTTTCCTTTTACTTAAAGCTGCTGCTTTTGGTTGGCCTTTACTATCTAGCTTTTAAAATCAAAGACCGAGCCCGCCGGCTCCAATTCTTAACCGCGCCTGTTACTTACGCCACCGTCGTCTTTCACGGTCAGACCGACGTTTTGGTGACAGCCTTGTTGGTTTTGGCCAGTAGCCGCAAGCTGGTTTTGTCAGCTTTAAGCTTTGCCGTTTCCATCGGCGTCAAAACCTGGCCGGCTCTTTTGTGGCCCGTCTTTGCCCGCCGTTTGAAGTTAAAACCACTGCTTGTCTTTACCGCCATCATCTGGTTCTTTTTATTCGCCGACGTTTTTGCCTACACCCGCTACGTTTTTGGCTCCGGCTTCAGGGTGGTTTTGCCGGCAGTTTTGAAAGCCGGCGGCCCGCCGGGCCAGTGGGGCCTGACTTATTTTTTTCCTCAATTTAGCCTGCCATTTTTTGCCGTTTTGTTTGCCGCCGGTCAATGGCTGCTTCTGAAAATAAAAGCGCCCTTTTATCAGCAAGTTTTTATCAACCTGCTTTTTATTTACCTGATTTTGCCCCGCTGGGGGATTCAGTACCTTTTTTGGCTCTGGCCCTTTTTGTTTCTAACCAAACTTATCGACCGTTTGCCGGGAGTCAAGACTTATCTTTTAGCCGTCTTCTCCTACCTGTTTTTAAACTACGCCAACGTCGCTTCCGGCCTGACGGTCTTTTCCTCTAAGCTTATCTGGCTGCTGGGGCTGATCATCTGGTTTATTTTTCTTTTCTGGTTTATTGTTTTGTTGCTTCCCACACTTCAAGCTCGGGGCCTAGCCGCTGGCGGGAGACCACCTCGCCGATAGGCAAACGCTCAAGCCAGGCTGACAAAGGGTAATGGTGGATGTTTTCCGGCTTTTCAATAATCAGGAATATCTTTTCGGCCGCTCCGGAAGTTTCTGGCAACTTACTTAAAAGCTGGGGCTTTTCCGGCACGTAGGTAATCTCGCCCGGCTGATAGGAAAATTCCACCGGCAAGCTTCGCCCGCCAAATCCGTTAAAGATATAAAGGTATTGGTAAGCGTAGTCATAAATTTCCGGCAAATATTGGTAAGAGCTAAACGGCTTGCCTTCGGCCTGCTGGTAGACGTAGTCGACAGCCGCCATTTTGGCTGCCAAAAAAGCCTTGTTGGTGGCTAACCTGGCTTTTTCCGCCCGTAAGTAACCGGCAAGGCTTATCCCTGAAGACGCTACCAGTAGGGCTAAATACCCGACCGCCAAGGCCCGGGGTAGTTGCCGCAAAATATCTCCCGCCGCTGCCACCGCTACCGGCAGTAAGCCGTAAACATACCAGGGGTTGTAGTGTAACCACCAAAACCCTACCAAAGGCAGACAGGTTAAGATTAAATACTCCGGCCAGAGCCTTGTGCCTTTTGACGTTTTTATCGCCCGGACCAAACCAACAATCAATACCGTCAACCCCAGCCAGTAAAAAAACTTCTGGTCGGGTAGCACCGCCAGCCTAAGCTCGTTTAAAAAGGAAGCCGTCACCAGTTTAATTTTGCCCAGGTTTATTTTTTGCGATTCTCCTCGGGAAAAGTAGTCAACCACGGCCCGGACTTCGGCAAAGTTATGTTTTAGTTCAAATAAGCCTTGGGGGACAAACGGTAGCAAAAAACCCACAAAAGCCCAGCCGACTTTTTTGAGCGACAGCTTAATTTTTCTGAAGATAAAAATTGCCGGCAGAGAAACAAGATAGAAAAGCGACAAGGCCGAAGAAAAATGCCAGCCCAACCCCACCGTCAAAGTCAAAGCAAAAATTTGCTTCAAGCTGGCGTGGCCGGCTTTGACGATGTTTTTAACTAAAATCACCACCACTAATCCCACCAAGGTCATAGGAAAGGGATTGACCGCACCGGTCGACACCACCAGCCACAAAGGGGCGAAAGCGATTATGGCTGCTTCGTAAACACCCAAAAATTTTTGGGCCAACCAAACTTGCACCAAAGCCAAAGCCACCATCAAGCCCGCCCCGGCCAGAGGGTGCCCGCCGCCAAAAAGAAACGCTCCGGCCAAAAGCCAGTACCATAAAGGTCCAAAAAATAATCCCGGGATGCTGGTCCAGGGACCGATAAAGCGTAAATCGTGGCTCTTGACTATATTAAGAGCTGCCAGCGAGTCGCGGCCGTGGTCAAAACTAAAAGGAATGGTGTTGCCGACAAGGTGGGGCAAGCGGATTGCTAAGGCTAAAACTAACAACCCCGTCAGTAACCAACCTTCCCTTTTCATGTTAAGCTATACTAGCACATTTATGATTTGGCTCATCCTTTTAGGCCTGCTTTTTCGCCTGTGGCGGTTTTCTCAAGTGCCTGCCAGCCTCTACTGGGACGAGGTAGCCGTTGGCCTTGACGCCAGAGCTTTGATTCAAACCGGCCGGGACTTGAGCGGTGGTTCTTGGCTCCAGCCCCTGTTTTTCTCATACGGCGACTATAAGGCCCCGGTCTATATTTGGCTCACCACCATCTTAGGTAAACTGGCTGGTGTCTCCGAGTTAACCGTCCGCCTGCCGTCGCTTTTGGCATCACTGACCACCGCCTATCTTGTTTACCGTCTGGTCAAACTGGTGTCGGCAAAAAACTCCCGCCTGCCTCAATTGGCTTTGGCCAATTTTCTGATCATGCCTTGGGCGGCCCACTTTGGCCGCGTCGGCATGGAATCTCACCTGTCGTTGACTTTTTTAACCCTGGCGGTTTACTTAGTAGTGGCCGCGGCTAAGACCCGTCATCCCTTCAAGCTGGTTTTGTCTTCGCTCGCCGTATCGGCGGGCATTTTTACCTACATTAGCCTCCGCCTCGTCGGCCCGGCGTTGTTTATCGCCGCCTTTATCATCTATCACAAAAAGAATCTTCGGCCCAGCTTACCGGCTTTTACCGCCGGCTTAGGCGTGATTATCCTCTCCAGCCTCATTTTGCTTAAATCGCCCGACTATTCCCTAAGCCAGCGCTACCGTTTGTCAAACGATAACTTGGTTACTTCCACCACGCACATTACCGCCGCCGCCCGCGCCCAAGGCGAAAATCCAGACCTGCTAAGCAGGTTGGTAAACCACCGCTATGTTTTTAAAGTCAGGGAATATCTTACCAACTACTCGACCCACTTTAGCCCCGATTTTTTGTTTATCTCCGGCGACGCTAACCTCCGTCACCACTCGGGTTTCGGCGGGGAGCTTTTACTCGCCCAAGGAGTGCTGGTAATTTTTGGCCTGCTGGCTCTGGTCGGCAACTTGCGCCCTGAAGCCTGGCTGATTCTGGTCTGGGCAGCCTTGTCTCCTGCCGTCGCCTCCCTGGTCAACGAAGTCCCCCACGCCGGAAGAAGTATCTACCTGATCGTCCCCCTTGCCTGGTTGACCGCTTTAGGCACGGAAGAGCTGATTATCCTATTCAAGAAAAACTCCAGGCGTCTGGCTTCCGCCGCTATTGTCGTTGTTTTAGCCGTCAACTTTTTAGCCTACGCCCACGACTATTTTATCCATTACCCGGCTCGCTCCCAGCTTGCCTGGCTTAATCCCTACAAACAAGCCGCCCTTTACTTTAAAGACCGCCCCCCAGAGCAAAAAACCTACGTCACCGCCCAATGGTTTCAGCCCGGCCTCTACTTTGCTTTTTACCAAGACGTCCCCGCAACAAAACTCCAGGCGACAGACAACCAGTATTTACTCGAGTATGATTCTTACCAGTTTTCGCTTGCCGGCGCCGTCTGTCCGGAAAACTCCCTCTGCGTGGTACCTGCCGACTGGAAGGAAGACATTACTACCAAAGCCAGCGACATTCCCGGCACTTTACTTCTAGTGGTTAAAACTGCCAAATGAAGTCAAAACTTTTTTATCTGATTGTCTTTTTAGCTTTTTTCAGCCGTTTTGTGGGGCTGTCCGGCCTGCCGCCGGCCCTAAACCGTGACGAGGCCGGGATAGGCTACAACGCTTATTCACTGATTCAAACCGGCCGCGACGAGCACGGCCAAAGATTACCCCTGGCTTTTCAGTCCATCGGCGACTACAAAATGCCCCTGTATATTTATGCCGCCACCATTCCGGTGAGTCTCTTTGGCTTAAACGACTTTTCTATCCGTTTTTGGTCGGCACTGGCCGGCGTGGTATCGGTCATCACCGTCTACTACCTTGTCCGCGAATTATTTCACTCCCGGAGTGTGCCGCAGGCGCAACACCACTCCGGGGGTGTTCTAGCAGCCCTGCTGTTCGCCCTCAACCCCTGGGCTATTTTTTATTCTCGGATCGCTTTTGAGGCCAACTTGGCCTTAGCTTTTTTCTTGGTTGGGCTATTTTTTACTCTGCGCGGCTTCAAAAACATCGGCTACTTTGCCTCCGGCTTGGGGTTATTTTTACTGGCTTTGTTAACTTACTCGTCCAGCCTGATTTTTATCCCTGTTTTTTTAGCCGTCTATTTCTTTGTCAATCGCCGCCAGCTTGATCGGCAGCGATTGGTTTTTCTGGCTGTTTTTCTTTCCGCCACCGCTCTGATAGTCGGTTCTCTGTGGTCGGTCTCGGCTCAAAAATCCAGCATCACCATTTTCTCCGACCCGGCTACCATCGACTATTACTCTCGCACCAGGACTGAAGTTTTTGACCAAAATCAGTTCCTGGCACGCACTTGGTGGAATAAATATGTCTTTTTTGCCCGCCGGGTGGGGGATAACTATCTTGCTACCTTCAGCCCTAAATTTTTACTCACCCAGGGCGGCAATCACCCCTGGCATCAAATTCCCGGCATGGGTTACTTCTACCCCTTAGAAATAGTCTTTGCTGTCATTGGGCTTTATTGGCTGTTAAGGCGTGTCACTCGTAACCCGCAACTCGTAACCCTCCTAGTTTGGCTGCTACTGGCTCCTTTGCCTTCAGCCATTACCATCGACGCCCCCCACGCCACCCGCTCTTTCCACCTTTTACCGCTGATCTTAATCTTGTCGGCCTTGGGTGTGGCCGCAAGTTACCCTTACCTTAAAAAGCGCCGCTTAATAATTTTTCTTATCGGCCTACTCTATGTAGTTAATTTCAGCTACTTTGCCTATCAGTACATTACCGTCTACCCCAAAAAAATTGCCGGCTTTCTTCCTGTCGGCATAAAAGAATCACTTAAGTTTGTCAACCAAAAAAATCTTGACGGCAATATCTATTTAACCGGCATCCACGACTCGACTTATTTATACCCCTTAGTTTATACCGGCTTTGACCCGCAGGCCTTTCAAAGTCAAGCCTCCTGGACCAAGCCCGATTCGGCAGGTTTGACTAACGCCTACGCTTTTGGCCAATTTGTTATCGTCGACGATTTAAAAGATGTTGCCAATCCCTTCGACTCCGCTCAGGGCAAGCCCGCCGCCGTCATCTTACCTCAAGATTTAAACTATCAGGGAGAAACCGCCGCCTCTTTCGGCAATTACCGCGTCTTTTTACCGTAGTCTTTGTCACCCGGAGCATGAAAGCCCCTGGTTGATAGCGCCTGCCATTGGTCTTGGGTTATTTTGTCAAACTTATCACGCCTTACAAAAAGCTCGGTGGCTTTGCCAAACCGGCTAATGTTGGCATAATTTTCATTTAAAAGCTTGGGTTCGTCGCCGCCGTAAATAATCTCCGGCGGGGCGTCACCATAAAACACTTGGTTATAGTCTTGTCTCAAGCTTTTTACTTTAGGCTCCCAGCCGCCATAAACCACTTGGCGGGTGGGTAATTCCGCTCCCGAGTTCCAGTAAAGGAGTGGTTCGTTGGCCGTTACTGCCAAGCGGTCTCCCGGGGCAGTCAGGGTTTTGATGGCAAAGTTGACGTCGTCCAAGGTCGAGTAGTTGACGTAATACTCGTAATTGACGTCGGTGTTTAGTAAAAAATAAGGCATGTCGCGGGAAGTCATCAAAGTAAATCCCCACAAGCCAAACACCGCCACCAACCCTAACTTCAGCTTAGGATACTCGGTGACCACCAGCCTTAAGCCAAAGCCAAACAAAAAAATCATCAAACCCAGCCAGGGCAGTAAGTGAAAGCCGTGGTAAAAAACCGCCCCCGGTGACAACACCCGGTTGTTAGCCAGCATTAAAAACAAATAAGTTCCACCCCAGGCAAGGGCCATTTTGTCTCTGCGGTAAACTAAGTAGCCGCAAGTTACCAGCCAACCGGAAAAAAACATGGCGATAAACTTGGCCATTAGTGAGCCTGGAGTGACCAAGGCCAAAAAAGGAAAAAACACCATCTTGGCCCAGTCCAGGGAGCTTTTAAAAGGTGACAAATCCGGAATGGCATAAAAGAAATTATTCCACACCGTTTCCCTGAACCAGTCGATCGGCGAGTAGTTGCCGGCAAACAAAACTAAGATACCAAGCCCTAGGCCCAAAGCCTGCCACTTGAGGCTTTTTCTAGCCTTAAACCAAAACAGCCCATAAACCATTAAAAGCCACGGCCATAGAGGTACCATATTAAAAATCACCAAAAAGGCATTAAGTCCTAAAAACACCGCTTCTTTTTTCCTGGGCAGAACTCGTTTAAACCAAACCTCGAGCATGACGGCAAACAAATACACCGCCGGGTAAACCGCTTGGGTTTCCATCAAGTTGATGTTGCCGAACAAAAAGTACTTTAAAAATTCAAAAAACGTCACAAACAGCAGCCCCAGGCCTTTAAACCGCCACACCAAAATTACACTCCACAAAGCGCCGTAGACATACATCGTCTGGCGGTGGCGTCGAATCAACATAAAAATGTTGTCCGGTTGGGTTATCTTTTGGATCGCGGCCGAGGCAAAATACACCAGCGGCTGGTGGTTATTTTGTAAATCCCGATGAAGCCGGTAACCCCGGTTGACGAAGTAGGCAAAGGCAATATGGTCTTCCTCGTCGCCAAAGTGAAGCGACAGGCTTCGTGCCTGGGCGATCTTAAACGACAAAGCCAATATTGCTGCCAAGCCCAAGAGCAGGGGCAGCTTGAGCTTATTTTGCTTCCAGAATGATTTTAGTCGGCGCCAAACACCGCTCATGACTGCAATAGACGGTTTCAAACCGCAAATTGACGTAAATATTTAATAAAACCAAAGCCGCCAAAAACACCCTGGTGGTTAATTTTGCCAGTTTGCCGACCAGCCTATTCTTAACCAGTAAATTTAAGCCATAAACCGAAAAGAAGATAACCGTCGCCAACCTCAGCCAGCTTGAAGGCAGGTCGGCTCCGATCAAATCCAGGCCGGTCAATCCTAACAGCCAAAAGGGAAGCGCCAAAAACAAACTGTTTTGTTTTAAAAATCTGTCGGCATAAAACCCCAGCGCCATGGCCATAAACGGGATCAAAGGGTAGCGGTACCAGGGCGAGTTGGCCAGTGTTCCCGAGGTCAAAAAAATCACTACCAGCCAGGCGGCGGCAAACCAGGAGTAAAATCGTTCTTGGTCGCTTTTGTTTTTAACTATTAGTGCCAGCATCAGGATAAAACCCAAAACATACCAGCCGTCGCGGAACGGTCCGTAAAACTCGATGGTGGTAACGGCGTTTAAAAACGAGCTCACAAACGCCCCTCGAACACTTTGATTAGTCAAAGTGTTCACAAACAACTGTTTATCGACCGCTAAACCATAGATTGCGTAAGACGCCGCTGACGCTAAGCCAACCGCGGCAAGTTTTATGGCCACCTTGAAGTTTTTTTTGTATCCCGCCCAGACGGCCAGCATCAGCGGTACGGCAAACCCCACCACCTTAATCCAGCCGCTGACAAAAGCCAGCGCCACCACCGGCATCAATTGAGCCTTTTTATGCAAAAACCGCCGTAAGTAAATCAAGACCGCCAAAAACACCGGCGTTAATATGTTCTCCAAAAAAGACTGGCGGTGGGCGACCACAAAATAGGGGACCGTGGCCAAAAACGTTACTGCCAACTTTGCCGCTCGTTGTGAAAACAAATCCCGGGCCAAAGCGTAAGTCAAATACAATGTGAAAATACTGGCAACCAAAGCCGGGAACCGCACCACCATTTGCGGTATCGGCCCCAAAGCTTTAAACCCCAAAAGCTTTGCCGGGAGAGCTATTATGGCCGCCCCCAAAGGCGGGTGGTCTAGCCAGGGCCTGACGATCTTCATGCCAAAGCGCTCGATGGGAATATAATCCATAAACTGCGACCGCCAGATTAAAGCCGGGTTATTTTCGTCAAAAATTGAATGGGTCATGGGCGCTAGCGGCCTATCCCAAAAAGTTATTCCTGCCCAAGCGTAATGCAAACCGTCATCGTTGTTATCTACAGGATAAACGTCTGCCTTAAACGCCCGCAAAAATACCCCCAAAACAATCACCGCCCAGACAGTCACCAATGATATAATTGCCTTACGCATAGCTTAATTGATTATAACTTATGCCTATAAAAAAAGTTAAATACCTCAACTTGGCCGGTTTTGCTTTTGCCCTGGCTACCGTAATTTTCCTTTTACTCTACCAGGTATTCGTCTTTGCCAACTTTACCCCCGTAGGCGTCAGGCGCTTTTTCGCCCCCAAGTTTTTTGCCTCGGCGCTACCTCAACTCACCAACCACGCCTACCTGCCGCCAGTTACACCCCTGCCCGAACCAAATTTGTCCCTAGAAGTTGCCTGCAGTGATTTTTGTCATTTTCTGGTCTTAAACGCTAACGACCGGAGCCTGGTAAAAGACGTCCCCGCCATCGTCGACGTTGACGCCGCCGCCAGATTAAAAAAACTAAGTTTAAATTTTTTTGATCCCGTCCACGGCTTGATCGGCTACCAGAGCCTTGCTGACAGCCCCAAATTTTACGTCATCAACTTTACTCCCGATTTGCTTCAGGCCATCGAGCTGAAAATTAATCAGCAAATCGATTTTGAATTTATCGACTATTTTTATGCCACCAAGCAAATTTTATTTAAGTCAATCAATTCTGCCACCGGTCAAACCGACTATTTTCTTTACTCCGCCGACCGCCCTGAACTCCATCTTTTGAATCAAAAAGATTTATCAAAATTACTATGAAACTTTCCATTATCATCCCCGCCTACAACGAAGCGGCTACCGTACTCAAGATGGTGCAGTTGGTTCGCGAAGCCAAGCTGCCCGTAACTAAGGAAATCATCGTCATCGACGACGGTTCTACCGACGGCACCACGGTTAAACTAAAAGACTTAGCCGGCGTTACCAAGATTTTCTTTACCGAAAACCTCGGCAAAGGCGCTGCCATACGGGCAGGCCTGAAGCAAGCTAGCGGTGACTACGTCTTAATCCAGGACGCCGATCTGGAATATGACCCCCAAGACATAAAAAATTTACTCCGACCGGTGTTAGCCGGCAAGGCAGAGGTAGTTTATGGTTCCCGCTTTTTGGGCCCCCACAAAAACATGCTTTTCTGGCACTTGATGGGAAACCGTTTTTTGTCTTTTATTACCAATATCTTATATAACACTACTTTGTCTGACATGGAAGTCGGTTATAAACTCATTCCTCGCCAGGTAATGTTGGCTTTAAAGCTTACCCAAAACCGCTTTGGCTTTGAGCCCGAAGTTACCGCTAAGCTACTCCGTCATGGCTACCGCATTTTTGAGGTGCCCATTTCTTACGCCGGCCGCGAATTCCACCAGGGCAAAAAAATTACTTGGCGTGACGGACTCTACGCCTTATTTTTACTCTTAAGATACAGGTTAGCCAACTAAAATGAAACCTACCTTGTCAGTGGTATTGGCCACCTTCAACGAAGCCGAAAACATTACTCTCTGCCTCAAATCTATTAAAGGTTTGGCAGACGAGGTCATCGTCGTCGACGGCAGCTCCGAGGACGATACCCGCAAGTTGGCCAAAAAATTCGGCGCCAAAGTATTTAAAGTCAAAAACCACCCCATGTTCCACACCAACAAACAAAAAGCCGTCGAGCTTGTTTCCGGCCGCTGGGTGTTACAGCTGGACGCTGATGAGCAAGTTAGCCCTCAGCTTGCCGCCGAAATCAAAAAAATCGTCACCCAAAAAAAGACCCCATTTGCCGGCTACAACGTGGCGCGAAAAAACTTCTTCTTAAGCCGCTTTTTGACCAAGGGCGGCCAATATCCCGACTACGTCATCCGCTTATTCTTAAACGGTCGGGGGCACTTCCCCCAAAAATCGGTTCACGAGCAAATCGTCATTAAAGGTAAAGTCGGTTTCTTAAAAAACGACCTGACCCACTATGCCGACCCCAACTTTGCCCGGTATTTAACCCGCTTCAACCGCTACACCGACCTCGACGCAGCGGAGCTGGCGCGCCTTAAGGAGAAACCGGGTTTTAGCTTGGGTTTATCCTATTTTATTTTCAAGCCGACTGTTTGGTTTGTTAAAGCCTACTTCAGGCACAAAGGTTTTGTCGACGGCCTCCCCGGTTTTATCTTTGCCCTAATGTCTTCTCTGCGTTTTCCGGTAATTTTTATCAAACTCTGGGAGAGATATGCGCGTCGCCCTTAACACCAGCGCCTTAACCTCCGGCCATAAGTTTCGCGGCCTGGGTTTTTACACCCAAAGGCTGTCAACCGCCCTGAAAAAAAATCGCCAAGTCAAGCTCATCGACTTTAGCGCCAAAGCCCCTGCAGACGTCGACCTGGTTCACTACCTGGCGTTCACTCCCTTTGAACTTGGTTTGCCTTTGACTTTTCCTAAGCCAGTGGTGGTTACTGTCCACGATTTGATCCCGCTAAAGTTTCCTCGCCAGTTTCCTGCCGGAATCAAAGGGGCTATTATCTGGCAGATCAACCGTCACTTATTGAAAAAAGTCAACCATATTATCACCGATTCTAAAGCGTCTCAAAAAGACATCGTCAATTTTATCGGCGTCAACCCCGCCAAAACCTCGGTGGTTTATTTAGCCGCCGACGCGGTCTTTAAGCCCATAAGGGGCAAGGTTTTGCCCAGGGTTAAAAACAAGTTTTACCTGCCCGGAAAATTTATCCTCTATGTCGGCGATGTCAATTGGAATAAAAACCTGCCGCTTCTGGCCGAAACCTGCCTCAAACTCAATTACCCCTTGGTAATCGTTGGCAAACAGGCCGTCGCCAAAAACGTCCCCATCCACCCGGAAACTAAAGATTTAATTGCCTTTCAGCGTTTGGCCGCCGCCCATCCCCAAAAAATCATCTGCTTAGGTTTTGTCCCAACCCGTGATTTAGTCGCCATTTATAATCTGGCCACTGGCTACGCCCAGGTAAGCCGCGCCGAGGGCTTCGGCTTACCGGTTTTGGAAGCCATGGCTTGCGGCTGTCCGGTAGTCACCTCCCGGGAAACCAGTCTGGCCGAAATTGCCGGTTCCGCCGCCCTTTTAATCAAGCCCCAGGAGAACCAGCTGGCGCCAGCCCTGCAAAACCTCTGGACCAGCCAAGCTTTACGAACCAGACTTAGCAAGCTAGGATTAAATCAGGCTAAAAAATTTACCTGGGACAAAACCGCCGCCCAAACAGTCAAAGTCTATGAAACGTTGGTTCGTTAAATACTGGCCGGCCTTGGTCATCTTGGGCGTCAGCCTGATTTTACTCCGTTCCTTTTTTCGCCCCGGTTTTCCCGAAACTCACGACGGCCAATTGTATCTTGCCCGCATGGCCAACTTCCATCTAGCGGCGATCGATTGGCATTTTCCCGTCCGCTGGGCTCCCAACCTAAACTACAAATTCGGCTATCCGGTTTTTTTGTTTAACTACTACGTTCCTTATATTTTGGCACTGGTACCGGTTGTTTTGGGGGCAGATTTTGAGTTAAGCTTTAAACTTTTAGCCATCTTTAGTTTGTTTATCGGCGGCTTTTTCTGGTTTTTGCTCGTCAGAAAAAAGTTTAACCCCTCGGCCGGGTTAGTCGCCGGACTTTTGTATGTCGCCGCTCCCTATCAGATGCTCGATATCCTGGTGCGCTTTTCCGTCGGCGAAATTGTCGCCATGGGGGCGCTGCCGGCTCTTTTGTGGGCTTTTGACCTGTTAATCACCAAGCCCGGAAAGATCCACTTTCTGCTCGCCACTTTAGGCTTGGCCGCCTTTTCCTTAACCCACAACATTTTGTTTCTTTTCGGCGCTCCGGTGCTGGCCGCCTTTTGCCTGGCTGATGCTTTTTCCCTGCCCGGCAAAAAGTTCAAGCGCTTGAGTCCGGTCATTTTATCTTTTTTACTGGCGGCCGGCCTGACTTTGTTTTTCTGGGCTCCGGCACTTCTTGAAAAAAAATACACCAACATCGACCAATTAGACCAGATGCAAGTGGAATATGCCAATCACATTCTAAATTTAAAGCAAATGATCTATTCACCTTGGGGTTTTGGCTATTCTTATCCCGGCCCCAACGACAACATGAGCCTTCAGTTGGGCCCGATCCACTGGCTGATTGTCCTAATTTCTTTTTGGCTTTTAGTCAAAACTTGGTCCAAGTCAAAAAAAATCGACCCGCTGTGGTTATTTTTTAGCCTGGTTTTTGTCGTGTCGGTTTTGGCCATGCTCCCCTTGTCTTTACCCGTTTGGCGCGTTCTACCCTTGGTGCGCTACGTTCAGTTTCCCTGGCGCCTGCTCGCTTTTGCCACCCTGGCGGCTGCCGGATTGTCCGCTTGGGTGGTTAAATCGATACCCAAAGTTAGCTGGGTTTTGACCGCCGCGGCGGTAATTTACGTTACCGCTCTGGCCACCAAACCCGGCGGTTGGTTTAACTGGGATAATTACTACTATTACGAATTTCCTTTTAATACCTCGATCATGAGCGCCAACACCCCCCGCTGGTTTGACGAAAACAAAAATATCAAACTTACCCCCGGTCACTTTTTTGACCTGCGGGGTATCAGTTCTTTTGTGGAACTGGCCTGGGACACCCAAAAACACCTTTATCAAATCGACGCCCCCGACGACACCGAAGTTTTAGAGCGTACCAGTTACTTTCCCGGTTGGCAGGTGACCGTCGACGGCCGGAAGACAGAGATTGATTATCAAAAAACCGAGTATCCCGGTATTATTACTTTCAAGGTCCCCGCCGGCAAACACTTGATCGAAACTAAATTTACCGAAAACACCCCGGCGCGGATTTTAGGCGACTCGGTATCTTTAGTTAGTTTAGTGGCGCTTTTAATCATTTTAGAAACCGGCTGGTTGCTCAAACCGACCAAACCAAAATGAGCCAAGATTCAAAGCGACTTTTCCGTTTTTCCCTAGTGTCGGCCGCAAGCCTGTGGTTTTACTATGAACTTTTGGCCTCTTGGGCGATAAAATTTATTCCTTTTAAGGGCAGTTTTCCCTACTGGGAATCAGTCTTGGCCAAAGCTGCCCCTGACTGGCTTTGGTTTTGGGGCAACTTTGACGGCGTCCACTACTTAAACATCGCCCATGTCGGCTACCAGTATGGTTTGACTCAAGCTTTTTTCCCGGTTTATCCTTTGTTGATCAAATACTTGGGGTTATTGTTGACAAACCCTCTCGCGACCGGCTTAATCATTTCTTTAGCCAGCCTGGCAGGATTTTTATACTTTTTTATCAAACTCGGATTACTCGATTACCCCCAAGATAAAATTCGCTGGGCGGTTATCCTGCTGTTGACTTTTCCCACCGCCTTTTTCTTCTTTGCCATTTACACCGAGTCGCTGTTTTTCTTTTTATCAGCCGCCGCGCTTTATCTGGCCCGCAAAAAAAAGTTTTTTTACTCGGTTATTTTTGCCGGCGTTGCTTCCGCCACCAAACTCGTCGGCATTTTTTTACTCCCGGCCATCCTCATAGAATACTGGCGGACCGTTAAAAAGTCAAACTGGCCCAAGGCGGCTTCGTTGTCGCTTTTAGGCTCTTCCGGCTTGCTTTTGTACCTTGGCTACTTAGGCAAACACTTTGGCGACTTTCTCATTTTTATCCATTCCCAACCCGGTTTTGGCGCCGGCCGCCAGGTCGACAAAATCATCATGCCTTACCAGGTCACGGCCCGCTACTTTAAAATGTTTTTGGGCGTCTCTCCCGGCAATGAAATCTACCCCGTCTTAGTTTTTGAGTTTTTAATCTCGCTGCTTTTCTTTGGCTTAATCATCTGGGCCGCCTACAAAAAGTTCCGTTTAAGCTACTTGGCCTTCATTGTTCCCAGCTTGCTCTTACCGACGTTTACCGGCAGCTTTTCTTCCATGCCCCGCTACGCGCTGGCAGGCTTTCCTTTGTTTTTCTTTTTGGCTGCCAAGCTCAACCGGAAAGCGAGATTAGTCACCGCGGTCATTTTCTTATCACTTTCAGCCTGGGCTTTTATTAGATTTGCCCGAGGCTATTGGGTAGCATGAAGTCAAAAACTATTTTAGTCACGGGAGGGGCGGGTTTTATCGGCCGCCACCTGGTCAAGCGCTTGGTTGACGCCGGGCATCAACTGGCCGTCGTCGACAATTTATCTGTCGGCCAAAAAACCAGCCTGCCCGCAAAAGTTAAATTTTTCCGCGGCCAGGTAGAAGACCCCAAGCTGGTTAACATTTTTACTCGCGTCAGGCCCGAAGCCGTCTACCACTTGGCCGCCGACAATCGGGTAGTCAGCCCGGTAAAGTCTACTTTAAACTCCAATATCATCGGCACTTACAATGTGCTTACCGCGGCCAAAAAAGCTCGCGCCCGCCAGTTTATTTTTACTTCTTCGGCCGCGGTCTTTGGCGACGCCAAAACCTTTCCCATCACCGAAACCCACCCGACCCGGCCCATTTCGCCTTACGGCATTTCCAAACTCACCGGGGAGCAGTATTGTCAGTTATTCCAAAGTCACTTTGACACCAAAATCCTGCGTTTTGCCAACGTCTACGGCCCGGGTCAATCAAGCACCTCCGAAGGAGGAGTGGTCGCCATTTTTATCAGCAAGTTGCTCGCCGGTGAAAAGCCGATTATCTACGGCAACGGTCTTCAAACCAGGGATTTTGTCTTTGTCGCCGATGTGGTCGAAGCTCTGGTTTTATGCCTCAAGGTGCAGCAATCTTTTACTTTAAACATCGGCACCAACCAAGCCGTTACCATCAAGCAACTGCTCAAGCTCACCGCCAAGCTTATTGACCAAAGGGTAGCCTTCATTCAAAAATCAGCCCGCCCGGAAGAGATTAAAAAAAGTTTATTTGAGTTTAAGCTGGCCAACAAAACTCTCGGCTGGCGGCCCCAAACTAGCCTTGCCGACGGCTTAGCCCAAACCATAGCCGCATTTAAGAAAAAGTAAAACTAAAATGAAAAAAATAATTTTGATTCTCCCGGCTCTAAACGAAGCCAGCGTCATCGGCCAAACTCTCCAGGGGGTCAAAAGGGTAGCCAAAAACCTGCCTGGGAAATCCGAAATCGTCGTCGTTAACGACGGCTCTAAAGACAAAACCGCCGCAGTTGCCAAAAAATTCGGCGCCACTGTTTTAAGCCACAAAATCAACCGCGGCTTAGGCGCCTCTTTGTCCACCGGGCTCAAATACGCCAGGATGCAGCAAGCCGACTTTGCCGTCACTCTAGACAGCGACGGCCAGCATGACCCCGAAGACATTAAAAAGATCATCCGCCCGCTTATCGCCGGCGAGGCTGACATCGTCATCGGCAGTAGATTGCTTGAACCCCAAGGCCGCATGCCGCTGCTGCGCCAAATCAACAACCGCCTGTTTAATTTATTCACCTTACTCATTTTTGGCATGTATACCACCGATTCCCTCTCGGGCTTCAGGGGTTTTTCCAAACCAGCTATAGACAAACTCGAACTCAAGACCGAAAGGATGGAGGTTTCAAACGAATTTTTTTCTGAAATCAAAAGAAATAAGTTCCGCTTTACCGAGGTGCCGATTCAGGTGATCTACACCCCCTACTCGATAAGAAAAGGGGTCAGACCCGGCAACGTATTTGCTATTATCTTCAGGCTTTTGCTAAGATTATTCCGCTGACATGGCATTACTACCGGTTCAAATCATCTTTAGCCTGTTTTTAATTTTTGCCGTCACCCGGGTGCTGTTGCGCCTTAAAGACGGCAGCCTGACTCTCGCCGGCTTTGTTTTTTGGTTGGCCGTGTTTATCTTAGCCATTATCGGCGTCATCAGGCCGGATCTAACGACCATTGTCGCTTTTTGGTTGGGCATCAACCGCGGCAGCGACGTCGTCGTCTACGCCTCGATTTTGCTTCTTTTTTACCTCATCTTTCGCACCAACATCTTACTCGAAAACCTGCGCCACGACTTAACCCAACTGGTGAGAACCCTTGCCTTAAAGGACGTTGACCGGACAAAAAAATAATGAAGCTTCTTTTTTTGACCGAGTTTTTTCCGGCAGATTCCGACTTAATTTTTACCGGTGGCGTCGAAGCCAGAACCTACTATATCGCCAAAAAGGCTCAAAAAGATTTTAAAGTGGCAGTCATCTCCAGCCGCTCGGCCCAAATCCCCGCCACTCCCGTTTCGGTCATCACCCGCTTCTGGTATATTTGGTCTTCTTTTTTTAAAGCCTTAAACAAAAACTTTGACCTGATCGAAGGTTCCAACGTTGTCAGTTACTTGCCTGCCTTTTTTGCCGCCAGAGTCAAAGGCAAACCCGCCGTCGCCTGGATCCCCGACGTTTTGGGCCAAAACTGGCTGGAGTTTGGTTTGCTTGTAGGCCTGCCCGGTTTAATTTTAGAGTGGGTTAGTTTACGACTTCCCTGGGATGGGATCATCGCCTTAAGCCATGTCACCAAGAAAAAATTAGTCAGAGAGGGTGTCAGCCCGGAAAAAATCACCGTCGTCCACGGCGGAGTAGACCTAAAGGAATTTTCAGGAGCCAAACTAAAAAAGTTTTCCCGGCCCACCTTGGTCTGCGTCGCCCGTTTAGTCAAAACCAAGCGGGTCAAAGATTTAATTGAGGCTTTTGTCAGGATTTCCCGTAAGGACAGTCCTCCCGGTACCGGAAGGACTGTCCTTAAGGATCTCCGGCTGATTATCGTCGGCTTCGGTCCGCTGGAAACTAAACTTAAACGCCAAGCCGTCCGCCTTGGCTTGAGTGGTCGAGTCAAATTTTTAAAAAACCTGCCCAGAAAAAAACTGATCACCTTACTCACCCGATCCCACCTTCTGTGTTTGCCTTCAGTGGTTGAAGGTTTTGGTCTAGTCACTTTCGAGGCCGGGGCAGTCGGCACCCCAGCGATTTTGGCTGACATTGCCATCAATCAGGAAGTCACCCAAAAAGGTCAAGGCGTTTTATTCTTTAAACCCGAAAACTCCAAAGATCTAGCCGCCAAGATCAAGCGCTTGCTCTCCGACAAAAACCTCTACCAACAAAAACAGCGAGAGATCAAAAAATTAGCTCAAAGTTACTCGTGGCAGAAAATCTATGCCAAAACCCGATCTTTCTATCGTCATTTTAGCTGACGCTTGGCACCCAGTCGTCGGCGGCGGCCAAAAGCTTTTTTCAAAGCTTGCCCGCGGTTTGGTCAAAGACCACCGCTGTGAAATCACCGTCGTCACTCGGAGCCTTAAAGACGCCAAGGGAAAGGTTTTTGACCAAAACCAAAGCTTTTTTTCCGGCAAGCTCAAAATTATCCGCTTAGGACCGGCGCTTGCCTGGCCCAACCTTTTTGGCCGGGTTTGGTTTACCTTGCAGTCAGCCGTCTATGCGGCCAAGTTCAAACCAGATTTATTTATGGTCTCGACTTTTCTTCCTGGCTTATCGCTTCAATTGATTAAATTGGTCAACCTTTCCCCCCAAGTGCTGGTAGCCATCGGCTTTGGCGCCGTCAACACCATTTATCGTTTCTTAGAAAAATTTATCAGCCAAACTTTAAACTATGACTTGATAATTACCGACGATGTTGGCTTCTACTCCCAGGTCAAGAGCCAAAAAAAAATTAACTTGATCCTAAACGGAGTCGATATTCCTCGGCTCAAGCCGGTTAAAAAACGTTCTCAATTTACTTTTCTTTTCGTCGGCAGAAACGAACCCCGTAAGGGGATTAATATTTTACGCCAAGCCTTTAGCCGCTTGAAAAAAATTCACCCCGGGGTAAAACTCAAACTCATCGGCCCGGGCTTGAAACTGGTCAGCCGCCAAACGCTTGAGAAAGAGTTGCTCCGGTGCCATTGCCTGGTTTTGCCCTCGTTTAAAGAAGGCCACCCTTTAATTCTTTTTGAAGCCTGGGCCCACAAATTGCCGGTAATCGCCACTCGCGTCGGCAGCGTCCCTAGACTGGTTAACGACACCAACGGCTACCTGATTGATGCGGGCAACGTTGAGGCCTTAACCGAAGCCATGACTAAAGCCGTAGAAAACCAGGGCCTTTCCCAAATGGGGGAGTCGGGCTACCAGCTAGTTAAATCCCGTTACTCCTGGCCCAAAACCGTCAGCCGCTACTATCGGGCTTTAATTTCGTTGCGCCAGTAATTCAAGGTGTCTTTCAAGCTTTCCTCAAAGCTAACTTCCGGCCGCCAGCCCGTGGCTTGCCTTAGCTTGGTGTTGTCTGCCGTGATCACTTTGGGGTCGTTGGCCCGCAGTTTTTTCTTTGACGCCAACACCCGGAAAGGCTTGAGGCTGTTTTTTTTGAGCCAGTCGACCACTTCACCGATAGAATAAACCCTGCCCGAGCAGACGTTGTAAACTTCGCCGGCCTTGCCTTTTTTAATTAAGCTTAAGTAAGCCTTAACCCCGTCTCTGACATCAGTAAAATCCCGTTTGATGCTCAAATTACCGGTTTTAAGTACAGGTTTTTCTTTGCCGGCCTCACATTCTGCCACAAAGCGGCAAAAGTCGTTAACCACAAATCCCGGTGATTGATGGGGGCCGATCAGTAAAATACTCCGAGTTATTATCAAAGGCAGTCGATAGCTTTTGGCTAAGCTTAAGCAAACAAGCTCTTGAGTTAACTTACTCAAACCATAGGCCGTTGCCGGCTCCAAGCCGGCGTTTTCTTTAAAAGGCTTTTTTTCTTCTGGTTTATAAACCGCCGCTGTTCCGGCGATTAAAACTCTGGGTTTTTTGGTTAAGTTACTGGCCGCTTGTAACAGGTTAACCGTGCCAAATAAATCCACTTCTAAGTTTTTGGCCAGGTTGTCATCGATCAGCCGGTCGCTTCGCAAAATCGGGCTGGCCAGATGAAAAATATAATCGGGTTTGGTTTTTTTTAACACCTCAAATAGCTTTTCCCTATCAGTTAAGTTTAAGCGGTTATAGCGGGTTGTCTCTAAATCAACCCCGGTGACCCTAATACCTTTTTTCTTTAAAAATTCAACCAGATGCCTTCCGGTAAAACCGTCGATGCCGGTAATAAATGCGCGCATGTTTTTATTGTACCATCCTATGTTAAACTAAATTTAGTCTATGAAACTGTCGGTGGTCATGGCGGTTTTTAATCAAGCTGATACTCTGGAGGCGGCCGTCAAAAGCGTTTTAAACCAAAGCTTCAAAGACTTTGAGTTTATTATCGTCAACGACGCCTCCACCGCCAAAACCGCCGCCAGCCTCAAAAAAATTAAAGACCAGCGGGTCAAAATTATCACCAATCAGACCCGCCTGGGTTTAACTCGGTCTCTCAACCTGGGGTTGAAAAAAGCTCGGAGCCAATACGTGGCCCGCATGGATGCCGACGATGTTAGTCTTCCTGATCGTTTTAAACTTCAGCTGGATTATCTTGAAACTCATCCTGACATTGGCCTTCTGGGCAGCGCCGTCAGCTTAGTTGGTCCTTCGGGCAGATTCTTAAAAATTAAGCGTCCGCCGGCAACGCCCGAGATCATCCGCCAAGCCGCTTTGCGCTTTTGCCCCTTTATTCATCCCACCTGGATGTTAAGACGCCAAGTTATCGAAGCCATTGGTTTTTATAACTCCGAGTTTACCTACGCCCAGGACTACGAGTTTGCTTTGCGTGTGCTTTCCCGCTTTAAAGGCGCCAATCTTACCACTCCTTTATTAAAATACCGGGTCGATTCTCCCCGGGCGATATCTTTGCGTCACCTCAAAACTCAAGAGCGCTTTGCCCTCAAGGCCCGCTGGCTCGCCCTTACCCGTTACGGCTACCCCAAAAGCGAAAGCTTTAAATTGATCAAACCGGCTTTATCTTATCTGGTGCCAGCTTTTGTCAAAAAACCTCTTTATCGGCGGCTTTTTTGGCAGAGTTAAAGTTGCTATACTTAAAATAAATGAAGCTGAAACTCAAGCCAGTGCTTTTGGTTTTAGGGGCATTCTTATTAGCCCTGGGGTTGGTGTCTGTTTTTAAAGTGGTGCCGGCCCAATCTCCCCAACCCAGCCCTTCGCCCGACGAGTTAAACTTTGTCGGCTGGAGGCAGTACCGTCATCCCAAATTTCCCTACCAGTTAAAGTACCACCATGCCTGGTATATCTTAAAAGAAGACTCCGGCAGCCAGCTGCCTGCCACCACCCTAATCGCTAACGTCCCCGAGGATAAACTGGGTTCCCCCCACGTTACTTTCGAAGTTACTGTCAACAGTTTCTCCGCAGAGCTGAAAAATTACCCCGAAGTGGTCGATTTACAGAACCAGGGCTATGTGGCGCGTAGTTTGAAAATCGATCAAGAACCGGCCTTACTGATAGACAACCTTGGCGAAGGGGGCGACCAAATCAACGTTTATGTTGCTCACCAGGAGTACGTTTACCGGCTGTCTTGGACCGGGACCCATCCCGACGTCAGGAGCTATTTCGACAAAAACCTGCTGCAAATGGTTGTTTCCTTTCAGTTTACCGACCAAGAGAAGTAAGATAGCGCTTTAAACCCTCTTCCAGCCCTACTTTTGGCTGCCACTTGAGCTTGTTTTTCAGCTTAGTGATGTCAATCCGGTTTTGCCCCACCTCGTGAGATCTTTCTTTACCCGAGTAAACTACCTTGGTTTTGTTGCCTGCCAGCTTGATGATGGTTTTAACCAAATCGTCTAACCTGGTGGGTTGGTTCGGGCCGACATTAAACACTTCCCCGGGGCGGGTTTCAGCTTCGGACAATTTGATGTAGGCTTCGACCAAGTCGTCGATAAAGATAAAGCCCCTTTCCACCCCGGGCTTGGTCAGCCCCAAAGGTTTTTTGTCCAAGACGTGCTTGACTACGATGGGAACGATATATTTTGCCGTCTGGCCCTGGCCGTAAACATTGGAAGTTCGCAGTATCAGAGTGTTCGCCCCAAAAACCCGGGAGTAAAAGCGGCACAGCCTTTCCCCCAAATACTTAGTCATCGAGTAGTGGGTCGTCGGCCTGGCAGGATCAGTCTCTTTTTTATGAGTTTCATAGGGCGGGGCGTAAACATAGGTGCTGGGAAAAATCATTTTAGCGCCGGCCCCGCGGCAATACTCCAAAACATTGACCGTGCCCAGAACATTAACCCGATATGCTTTAAGCGGATCTTGGTTCGAATCTTTGTAGCCCGACACCGCTCCCAGATGAAAAACTGCTTCCACTGGGGGTAAATCGGCAAAATCGGCCCTGTCAGTCAAATCCTTTCCCCGGCTTCGGGAAAACTCAAACGTGGTTACCCCCAGTTTTTTTAAAGCCGCTATCAAATGTTGGCCGATGAAACCGCTGCTGCCGGTGATTAATGCCGACTTCATGGCTCAATTGTATCACGGCCATACGCTATAATAGTTACTGTTTACTGATTACATGATCATTTGTTCCCCCCAGCTGGGTCTGGCGCCCCAATCAAACTCCGGCGGAGAAGTCTACGACCGGGAGATTTTGCTGAGGCTGGCCCAAAAAAACCTCAAAGTTTTAATCCTGCTTCCCCGGGGCAGAAGCCACCCTGAATCAGTCAACCTCCAGGTTAAGTATGCCCTGATCCGCTCCATGGTCCCGCCCCATATTTTTTCTTTGTTTGCCCTGCCTTACCTGGTTAAAACCTACCTGACTTACCGATTTGACGTTTTAAGAATCCACAACCCTTATTTTCTAGGCCCGGCCGTTTTGGCTTTTAAAAAACTTTTTCCTCAAGTGCCGGTTTTAGGCTCTTTTTTGCACCTGGAAGACGGGGTTAATTTTTTCATCGCCAAAGCCACCATTTCCGCCTACGACCACATCATTGCCATCAGCCGTTCCACTAAACAGGAGCTGGTCGACCGCCTTGGTTTTCCCGTTGCCAAAATTGACTTGGCCTACCCCGGAGTAGATAGCCGTTTTGCTCCCGGACCTAAACCGAAAAGACTTATCGACCAGTTTAACCTTCAAGGGAAAACGGTGCTAATGTATTTAGGAGGCCTTAAGCCCCGGAAAAACCCTGGTTTTCTCCTTAGACTGATAAAGAGGTTAAACCAGCCCCGGCTGGTTTTAGTTTTTGCCGGCACCGGCCCCGAGCTTTTGGAACTAAAGCCCCAAGCCAAAAGGCTGGGGGTAGAGGATAAAGTCCGTTTTACCGGCTTTGTTCCCGAAGACGAAAAGCCGGATTTCTACCGTCTGGCCGACGTTTTGTTCCTGCCTTCATTTAAGGAAGGTTTTGGTATGACCGTTACCGAGGCCGCCGCTTGTGCTGTTCCGGCAGTCGCCGCCGACAACTCATCCATCAAAGAGCTGATCATTCCCGGCAAAACCGGTTTTCTGGCCGAAACCGGCGCGGTTGACCCCTGGGTAAACTCCACGCTTCAATTAATTAAATCAGAGAAACTGCGCCGCCAAATGGGTCAAGCGGCCAGACAACACGCAGTTAAAACCTTTACTTGGAAGAAAAACATTGACACCCACATGGCAGTTATTAATAAATTGATTAAAGGAGGCCGTAATCGGTAATTAGTAATCGGTAATTAGTAATTAATTACTGTTTACTATTTACAGTTTACAGTTTACAAGCCTGAAAATCATTTTCGCCAACGAATACGCCGACCCCAACGCCGTTTCCGGGGCCGAATTCAGCATGCAGGCGCTGGCAGAAAAGCTTGGCAAAAAGCACCGGGTTTATGTTCTTTCCCCAGACTTATCTCCAAAACCTACAAGGAGAGTCCTTGTAGGTAAGTTCCCTTTTCCCAAAAAGGTCGCCCCCGGTCAAACCCTATCGCCCCTTTGGTTTAACAACCCCGTGTTTTGGCTTTACGCCGCCTTTTATCTGGCCCGGGCTGTCAGAAAACACCAAATCGACTTAATCCACGTCCACGGCAAATACATCCTGCCGGCGGGAGTTTTAGCCGGTAAACTGACCCGCACTCCGGTGGCAGCCACAGTCCGCGATTTTAAATTCTTGTGCCCTTTGGCCGTTTGCTTCACTCAAGGTAAGCCAAGCTGTCATTTTTCAACCTACCTTACCCAGGAGATCCCCGAATACCTGGTTCGTTACCAGCCCAACCGGTTAACCTGGCCTTTTTTGGCCCCATGGCTGGTAGTAGCCAAACTCCAGCAGCTGGTTTTAAAACAGTTTCTTCTGGCCGCCGACCAAGTCATCGCCGTCAGCCCCGAGCTTCAAAAAATCTACCGCCTTTCAGGCGTCAAAAAGGTAACTACCATTTACAATTTACCCCCAGAAGCCTTGGCGAAGGGGGGCAAGCAGGGTAAACTCGCTCGGGGAAAAAAGACGATTTTATCAGTTGGCAAGCTGTCTTATGGTAAAGGCAGCGATACCCTGATTCAGGCAGCCGGCCGGTTACCTGAATACCGCTTTATCTTAGCCGGCGCCAAGAACATTTCTTTAAAAAGCAAATTTCCCCCAAACGTTACTTATCTCGGCCAGTTGCCCCACGCAAAAGTGGTTAAGCTCTACTCCAAAGCCAGTTTATTTATCATCCTTTCCCGCTGGCCCGAGCCCTTATCCCGCGCCGGCCTTGAAGCCCTGTCGGCCGGCCTGCCCATTATTGCCTCCAACCGCGGCGCCAATCCCCGGCTGGTCAAAGACAATGGTTTAGTGGTCAACCCCGACGATCCGTACCAAGTAGCCGCCGCCATCAAAAAAGTCGTCAGCCGCCAAAACCTGAAGCTTTTAGGCCAAAACAGCCTCAAGCTGCTAAAGCGGCGCTTCAACCGCCAAAAAATCGTCGCCGCCCACCTCAAGCTATATAATCAGTTAAGCAGATGAAATTAGGTTTACTCCTCACCCCGGGTGACAGCTTAAAAAAACAATACCAATCCGGCCAGCTTGACCGGCTGGTCAGTTATTACTTAAAGCCCTACGCTAAAGACTTTGACCGGGTTTACCTTTTTAGTTACGCCGACGCCAGCTTCAGGTCCAAGCTGCCCCCAAAGGTTGTCTTGGTCCCCAAGCCCAAGTTAATTCCTTACCGCGCCTACCAGCTGCTGCTGCCTTTTTTCTACCCCCGGCTTATCAGCGGCATCAGCGTCTTCCGGGTCTTTCAGGCAACCGGCGGCCTGCCGGCAGCCCTGATGAGACTTATCTACCGCAAACCCTATGTGGTCACCTACGGCTACGACTACGCCCAGTTTGCCCATATCGACCAAAGGCCCGGTTTAGCTAAACTGCTAAATTGGGCCACCCTGCCTTCTTTAAAACTGGCAAGCAAAATCATCGTCACCTCGCCGGAGGTTGAGAGAGACTTAAAGCGCCGAGGTTACGCTGAAAAAGTTGTTTTTCTGCCCAACGGCGTTGACCCAAGAGTCTTCAAGCCCGCCCCACGCTCAAAAAAACCCTACCAGGTTTTAACCGTCGGCAGGCTCACCCATCAAAAAAACCACCAGCTGATGTTAAAAATCGTCAGCCTTAGCCGGCATCGTTCTAAAATCGACTTGGTTATAGTCGGTCGGGGACCGCTCAAGAAAAGCCTGATTAAAACCGCCAAAAAGCTTAAACTTAAATTGACCTTTTTACCCCCGATGTTCCACCAAAAGCTCTTAAGCTACTACCAGCAAGCCGGCGTCTTTGCCCTCACCTCCAAAATCGAAGGCCAGCCCAAGGTGCTGCTCGAAGCCCTAAGCTGCGCTTGCGCCACTTTAACCACCCCTTTTGCCGGCAACTTAGTCAAAGACAATCACACCGGTTTGGTAGCCGCTACCGCCCCGGGACTGGCCCGGAAACTGGACCGCTTGCTAGTTAGCCCCAAGTTAGCCTTTCGCCTGGGCCGAGCAGGCCGCCGCTTCGTCAAGGAAAACTTTGACATCAAAAAGCTGATCTATCAGGAAATTGAACTTTTAAAATCATGCCCCAAATAATTTTAAAACCGGCAGTTTATCTTACCCGACTATTAAATTTGGTTTACTACCATCTCGGCCCGGCCAAACCCTGGGCCGGGGAGTTAGCCCGATATTTTAAGACCACGCCGGACAAAGTCGTCGCCGTCTATCTTAAAAAAAGGCCTCAAACCGCCAAGCTCTGGGGTGAGAAAAAACGCACCAGCGAAAAACTGATTCACTCTTTTTACCAGGAAACCGACTATTTTGTTTACCGCCAGGCCTACTTTCACCGCCACAAAATTTATCTGGATGTGGCCTTGGCGATGTTACTCAAGGGCAAATCGGGCAGTTTTTGCGAATACGGCGCCGGCATCGGCCCGGCAACTGCCTGGCTGGTTAAGCTTTTCCCCCGCTGGCGCTATAGGCTCGCCGACCTTGACTGCCCGGCTTTTAAGTTTTCAAAGTGGCGCTTTAAAAACAACTCCAAGGTCAAGTTTCGCACCGTCGGCCCAGGCCATCTACCCCTCAAAGAGAAATTCGACATCATTACCATTAAACAGGTTTTAGAGCACGTCCCCAACCCACTGGCAGTCATCAAACACCTAGCCGATCACTTGGAAAGCGGTGGATTAATTTTTCTTGACTATATTAACCACCCCGGCGAAGAAAACCTAAGCGCCAGCTCCCGCCAAAGAGGACAAGTCTTAAAGTACCTTGAAACTCATCTAGAGCCTGTATTTACCATTAATCCTAAAAGCCCCAAAGAAGGCTACGGCCTCTATCGCCAACTATGAACGAAAAAACTTTTACCAAGTATCAATCCCGCGGCGCCTACCATTGGCGTCAGGTTGAAAAAAATATTTTTACCTATAGCTCCTTTGTCGCCGCCCGCTACCATCAGGTCATCAGTCAGCTGCCGAGAGATAAAAGCCTTAAAGTCCTCGACTTAGGCTGCGGCGACGGCGTTTTGATTTATCTTGCTTCCCAAAAACACCCGGGAGAATTCACCGGTGTAGACACCGACGCTTTAAGCCTCAAAGCCGCCCGCCGTCAGCTACAAAACAGGGGGGTTGCCGCCAAGCTCATCAAAGCCAGCGCTTACCACCTGCCTTTTCCCGAAAACTCTTTCGATGTGGTCATCGCCGCCGAAGTCATCGAGCATTTAAGGTCTCCCCAAAAAATGCTCACCGAAGCTGCTAAGGTCCTTAAACCAGGAGGTAAAATGATTCTCACCACGCCGGTTAAAATCGGCACCAAGCTTTCCGACACGCTCCACGCCCAAGAGTTCAGTCCAAGAGAACTCGAAAGCTCGCTCGCTCGCTATTTTAACCAAGTTGACGTCAAAACCAGCCATCCATTGTGGCTAAAAAAACTTTATCTGTGGAGGGTCGGTAAACTTGGTCGTTTTTATCTTGAACCCTTCCGGCTGACAATTAACCTTTGGGTGATGATAACCAACCTCAACCCCTTTTTATTAAATCTGGGACCGCCTACTAACCAGTTAGCTATATGCCGCAAATGATTGGCAAAAATGCCTTAATCCAAATTATCTCCAGTTCTCTTTCCGGCTTAATCACTTTTTTTACCTTGTCTTTATCTGCCCGACTGTTTGGTCCCAGCGTTTTGGGCAACGTCGCTTACGTTACCGGGCTTTTAGGCTTGGTGTTTGCTTTTTCCGATTTAGGTTTTTCCCGGGCTCAAGTCTATTTCACCGCCATTCTCAAAAAACCGGGAAAAACTTTAGGCACATTTTTAAGGTTAAAACTATTTCTCTTATTCGCCGCCGTGATCATAGCCCTAATTTTTGCCCTTTTCAAACAAGCTACCTTCCAGGGCCTGTTTTTTTTGATGCTGACGTATGAGCTAACCACGAGATTGGCTGAAAGCGTTTTTATTACCTTTGAGGGGCTAGGAGAGTCATTGTCTCAAAACTTCGCCAGATTTATTGGAAAACTGCTAAGGCTGGCGGCGGTAATTGTTTTTGGTGTCAGCTTAAAAAACAATTTCGGCTACAGCCTGACGTTTGTTGCCGAAGGCTTGGGTCTGTTAATTTTGGCAGCGGTTTTGGCTCGCCGCTTTTTACCCTTAAATTTTAGTCGCAACCTGGTCCAAAAATATTTCAAATATAGCCTGCCCTTTTTTGCCATTATTCCCTTGTCTTACTTTCACGATAACAGCCTGGTGGTCATCCTCCGTCACTTTCACCCAGCCAATCAGGTCGGCTTTTTTTCTGCCTCTTTTCAGCTGGTGAGTTTCTTAAAAACTCTTTACGGCGCGGTGATGATTTTTTTCTTTCCTAAGATGTCCGCCCTTTTTAGTAAAAAAGACCTCGAAGGGGTCAAGCGCTACACCCATCTGGCCGGCAAATATTTAACCACCCTTTTTGCCCCTATTTTTTTGGCCGCCTGGCTTTTCCGCCACACTATTATCAAGACTGTTTTGGGTGTTGAGTTTTTGCCCGTCGCCCCCATTTTTTCCCTGCTGCTTGCCTCCACCTTTTGGTTGATGTTAGTCGCCCCCTACGATCAGCTCTTGTTTGCCAGTAAAAACCACCGACCCTTGATTTTAGTTAATCTGGCGGATTTGGCCATTGTGGTTTTAGTGAGTTTCTGGCTCGTGCCCCAATACGGCGCCTTGGGTACGGTTATCGCCGTCTCGTCTTCCTGGTTTATCGGTGGCCTCTGGCACCTCTGGCTGGTCAAAAGCCGTTTAAAAATAACTCCAAAGTTTTTTGGCCTGTTAAACCGCCAGGATATCAAGTACTTTAAGTCTCTGCTAAAATTAGCTTAATGTTTATCCCTTTAGCCAAACCAAGCTTTGGTCCGGTCGAGAAAAAACTGGTCAAAAAAGCCATGGACACCGGCTGGATCTCTTCCATCGGCAGCTTTGTCGAACAGTTTGCCCGAGAGTTTGCCCGGGCCGTCGGCGTCAACTATGCCCTGCCGGTGGCCAATGGTACCGTCGCCCTCCATTTAGCCCTAATTACCGCCGGAGTCGGCGAGGGCGACGAAGTCATTGTTCCGGCCTTAACTTTTGTCGCTTCAGCCAACGCCGTCACCTACACCGGCGCCAAGCCGGTCTTTGTCGACATTGAACCCGACACCTGGAATCTGGACTTAGGTAAAGTTGAGGCGGTTATCACCAAAAAGACTCGAGCCATCATGACCGTTGACCTTTACGGCCATCCGGTCGACTTTACCGCCGTCAAAAAACTTTGCCGCAAGCACAAACTTGCCTTTATCTCTGACTCAGCCGAGTCCTTGGGGTCCAAATACCGCGGCCGGCCCGTCGGCTCCCAAGCTGATGTGGCCACTTTCAGTTTTTTCGGCAACAAGATCGTTACCACCGGTGAAGGGGGCATGCTGGTGACCGGCTCCAAAAAAATTTATGACACCGCCAAGCTCTACCGCGACCAGGGCAAAAACATCAAAATCCACCCCTATTTTCACCCGGTAATCGGCTATAACTACGCCATGACCAACCTCCAGGCTGCCGTCGGCATCGGCCAACTCCGCCGCCTGAAATCATTTGTCAGAAACAAGCGCCGCATCGCCGACCGTTATCGTCAGCTGCTAAAAGATACACCAGGCATTTCTTTTCAAAAAGAACAAAAGTTTGCCCAAACCAATTGGTGGATGTTTTCTATTCTGGTCGACCAGAAAAAATTCGGCCACAGCCGCGATTGGTTGATCAAACACCTGGCTAAAAAAGGCATCGAATCCCGCCCCTTTTTCTATCCCTTGCCAGAGCTTCCTCCCTACAAGAAACAAAACCGGACCAAAAACTATCCCGTCACCTGCAAAATCGCCGCCGCCGGCATCAATTTACCCACTTTTGCCGATCTCAAGCCTTCCCAAGTTGACTTGATTGCAGAAATTATTTCTTCAGTCGCTTCGGTTTAAAAATCATTAAGTTGGTAATCGGCAGCCACCAAGGAAGACGGTACTTTTTTATCAGAATGAATTTCTTGGAAAATATTTCTTTTATCTTTTCAGGAGAGTACTCCTTCAGAGTTACTTGGCTTTCAATGTTAGCGTTAACGCCAAAAAGAGGTAGCAGGGGGTAAAATCTGCGCCGGAGTGATTCGTGGGGAAAGGTAAGCAATAATCGCCCTTCAGGTTTAAGCGCACGCCAAGCGCCGTTGACAAACCCGGACAGCTGCCGAATATGCTCAATTACCTCAGCGGCGACAACGTAATCAAACTGATGTTTCTTGAAGGGTAGCTTACGGGCATCAGCCTTTTGGACTTTGATTCTTTTTTGAACTCCTTTAGGTTTAATGGTTAAAATCTCCTTAAACTTTTCCAGAGGTTCAGTGATCAAATCAACGCCGGTGACCCAGGCACCCTTTTCTGCCAGCTGCAAGGTAATGTATCCGGCTTCACACCCAACATCCAAAATCTTTTTATTCTTGATGTTGCCCAACTCGTCTAAGATTTTTTTCACTCTAATCCGGGAAGGAATACCTAAAATTTCCCGTCGATAATATTCGTCCATTGAGTCGATGGCATACATCAATTTGGCGGCTTGCTTATCTGATAGAACAGACATCTAATTAGAAAAAGTTAAATTCAAGATTAAATATAATTGAAGTCAAGATTAGGGTCATTACAGAAAAATATATCAGTTTATGTTTTTTTAAACTAGTTACAAATTGAGTGGCGAAATAAATTAAGACAGGAATGGCGTAGAGAATGTATGAAGCTTTAATAGTATCACCTTTATACGTGTTAGCAAACTTTAAGTTGATGTATCCAAAAGCTACAAAAGTAATTACAAAAAGTAGGGTCAAAAAAACTTCTGCTAAGTTTTTGTGGGTTAGCTTTTTATCAATGATGCTTTTTATCGTGTAAGTTATAGCTCGAAGCACCCCCAGGATAATTATGATCGTAGGTATAAGGTTTACTCGGTTCTGCCAAGCTAAACGACTGATTCTTTCCGGGGTGATAAACAGCCGGCTCTTTCTTAAATCGTCTATAGTAAACCCAAATCTTCTTTGAGGATAATAATTCCAATAGTCACCCCAAAAATCAGAATAGAAGATGGGAATAAAGCTGTTAGGGAAATAAGGACGAACCGGCCTGGTAAAGAGCAACCTGGGGAAAACACCAGTATAAAATGTCGAGGGCTGTCTTTGCCATAAAGGAAGATATGTGCGGCGTTCCACCTTATCTCCTAAGGCACCCTCGTCCCGGTAAAAGAAGTAGTACTGACCGCCGAGCAGTAATGTTATCAAAGCAAAAATCAAAAAGTGCGCCGCTATGAGTTTAGGGTCAGCTCTTTTAACTAAGTCAGTAAAAATTAACGCCAAGCCAAGGCTAACTATTAAAGTCACAGACATGAGTCTTAAAGAAAGAATCATACCGGAAAACACTCCCAGCACGACTATTTTGCCTAGGGTCGGCTTGGGAAGTACCTGTTTGGTAAAAAACCAAACTAAAAAAGAAGTAAAAATAAATTGGGGAATTTCCAGGTTGTACATGGGAACCATTTTGTTTAGCACCGGGAGGGACAAGAGCCAGATTAAAAAAAGCCAACCGGAGTATTTATCTTTATTTAAACGCTTAAAAATATCAAACCAGAACCACCCGGCTAGTGGAACCAACAGAGCCATTAATATTTGCCAAGATTTCAAAGCCTCAAAAAAATCATCCCTAAAAACAGGGGTAAATACCTGAGCTAGTTTGCCGGACATAAAATAAAAAGTTGGTGGGTTATAAGACTCTGGAGTTTCCTCGTACGTAGGAATTCTGTGTTCAAAGGTGAGGATTTTAGCATAAGCCATATGAAGGCTTTTGTCGTAGCCACCAAATGGAGAATAGAGCCAGGCATTGTGGAGAAATAGAAATGCAAACAAACCCAACAAAGTTATCAGCCCCAACTTATGTTTCCTTTTCCCGAGATTGAGCATAGAGGTAGCCATATGATAGCATTAGAGAATTGAATTAGAAAGTTAAGTATGGAATCAGTAATTGGCGAAATGTTTGATCGAACACTGGCTTATTCACATCAAGCCTCCGAGGTGAAAAAAATGCTGCGTCATTATTTTGATAAAGCTGAAATCAAAAATAAAGTTATCCTTGATGCTGGTTGTAGAGTAGGAGAGTACTCACAGGCATTAGTAGAAATGGGGGCCCGAAAAATCATCGGTATTGATTTAAGCAGTCGATGTATACAGGTCGCTAAGAAAAGGCTCAAAGGAAAGAGTAAGAAAATGAAGTTTTATCAAGGCGACATTACTAATTTAAAAATGTTCCCTGATCGTTTTTTTGATATTGTCTTTTGCCTTGGAACCATCAACTATCTAAACCCTAAAGGGGTTAAGAAAGCAATGAAAGAATTTGCAAGAGTAACTAAGCCAGATGGAATTATGCTGGTTTTATTTCAAAAAAATAAAGGTTTATTAATTCAACTGGTCAGCAAAATTGCCACCAGGTTGTCAGTGAATGTCTATCTTTTTTTTATCGACCACTTTTCTTTTTTGTTTAAGTCCTTTGTCGAAAGAATGATTGGTAGAAAAATAAGTTACCAGTACCTTAAATATGATATTTTTTTCGGGTTAAGGAATCTTAACTTCGGCATTCCTGTCAAAATCGATAAAAAATTCAGAGTACCAACTGTTACTTGTGAGTATTGTTCGGAAAAGACGACGGCCTCTTTCAAAATAAATGTACCCAAGACTATAATAACTCGAGATAATGATTAATCGATTATGAAAAAATTTAAACTCACTTTATTAACAATTTTGGTGGGTTTTTTACTTCTGTTTCTTCATAACTCTTGGTACTATCCGGTGCGGCGGGGTTACGACGCCGGCATTCACCAGGAGTATACCCGAATTCTTATCTTTGAGGAGAGAATCCCTACCAAAAAAGACACTCCCGAATCTTATAACCCGCCGACATTTTATTTTTTATCCGGTAAACTAGCTCAAGCGGTTCAACCTCTTTTTAATTACAATTTGATAGATTCGCTTAAAAGCTGGCAGTTGCTAGTGGCCTTGTTCATGCCTGTGGTCGGTTGGTTGTGGTTTGATATTTTTAAACACCTAAACCCTGAATACAAAAACTGGGCTCTTTTCTTTTTAATTTGGTTGTTATCTCTGCCTGTTATCAACAAAATGGCGCCGATGTACAACATCGAGACTCCTTCGTTGATCCTTGGGTCAGTGATTGTTTGGTACCTGGTTAAATTTGTGCTCAAGAAACCAACTCCTGCAAAAGCATTTCTACTGGGAATACTAGGCGGCATTATTTTTTCTTTTCGGATTATGACTGGTTCTTTATTATTGAGCCTAGGCTTAATAATGATTCTTTTAAGCTGGTTTAAAAAGGTGTCTTTTAAAAAAATGCTTTGGTTGAACTTGATTTTTACCGTGGTGGCTTTGGTTACAGGGGCGCAGTATTACTTTCATTACCGGGATCAGGGAGTTTTTGATAGCGGCGAAAATGTGTCTATGTATAGGGGCGTGCCGTTATGGCAAAGACAGCCAAGAAATTTTTATACTGATACTTTTTTTAAAACTATGTTGCAGATTCCTGTTCGGCCAAATTTCCCCAATCGATTCATACCCATTTTTTATTCCACTTTTTGGGGCGACTACTGGAATTATTACCAGCATCGTCGCTATCCTTTGTCATCCGAAGAAGAGATTTATTTTTCCCAAAGCCCCAACCGGGAAAAAATCTCTAAAGAACGATTGGTCCTTTTGGCTTGGCAAAATCGGATTAATGTTATTCCCACAATTGTATTAATCGCGGGCATGTTGATAGCGGTAAAACAATTAATCGTCAGTTTGGCCAAAAGAGGGGTTGAAAGCAAGGCCGTCTTGGCAGAGAATTTTTTAACTTTATTTTTCATCGTTGCCTTTCTCACCTTTTTCTTCACTGGTATTTACTTTCCCAATACTTACAAAGGAGATAATATTAAAGCGTCTTATATCTTATACGCCATTCCGGTTTTGATTTACTTTGGCACCAAGTTCTTGATCACGATCAGCCAGAGAAGCAAAATTATCGCTTTGACTCTGGCGGCAATGGTATCCCTATCCATTTTATCTAATTTACACTTTGATTGGTTCTAATTTAATTAATGAAACTAACGGTTATTCTTCCCACCTATAACGAAGCCGGCAACATAGTTAAGCTAATTAAAGCCATCCTCAAAGCCTTGAAACCATTGGGGCTTCAAACGCAAGTTATCGTCGTCGATGACAACAGCCCTGACGGCACTGCGGCTATAGTCAAGCCTTTGACCAAAAAACTTGCCGTCAAACTTTTCGTCAGGAAAAAGAGGGGACTGGCTACCGCCATTCTTTACGGCCTCCAGCGTACCCATGCCGATATTTTTGTAATTATGGATACCGACTTTAATCACCAGCCCAAAGACATCCCTAGACTTTTAACTCCCATTATTAAGGACAAAGCAGACCTAGTGATTGGTTCACGCTATGTGGCCGGTGGGGGCATGCACGCGTCAGAGGCCGGTACCATTCAGTTTCTAGGATCAAAGTGGGGCAACCGGCTGGTCAACCGGATAATCTTAGGTCTACCGGTACACGAAAGCTTATCGGGGTTTATTGCTTTTAAAAAAGAAATTCTTAAAAGCACTGACCTAACAAGTATTTTTCTTGGTTATGGCGAGTACTGCATTCGCCTGTTGTACCGGGCTCACCAGGCCGGATTCAGGCTTGCCGAGGTGCCCGTGGTCTATGGCCAGCGCCGTTACGGTCAAAGCAAAAGCAGGCTCTTAAAAATGATGATAGACTATTTAATTACAGCCGTAAAACTGCGGCTAAATCTATGACTGTCGTTAATAAAAAGCCCAAAATACTGGACAAGCAATTAGCCAAACTACCCAAAAAGGTTATTTTTTGTAAACGGTGTGTTGTGTCCAATCAAAGGCCCAGAATTACCTTCGATAAAGCGGGCATCTGCAGCGCCTGTCGTTATCACGAGGAAAAGCATTATCAGATCGACTGGCGGCAAAGGGAACATGAGCTGGTTAAACTTTTAGACAAGCATCGATCTAAAGACGGGCGCTGGGATGTGGTGGTACCAGTTTCCGGCGGCAAAGACAGCGCCTATGTTTCCCATCAGCTAAAAAGCCGCTACGGCATGCATCCTTTGACTGTCACCTGGACGCCTTTTATCTACACGGACATCGGTTGGAAAAATTATAATAACTTTGTGGCTGCCGGTTTTGATAACCTTTTTTTTAACCCCGATGGCCACTTACACCGCAAGCTCTCAAGAGTGGCTTTTGAATTGAAAGGAGACGCTTGGGAGCCGTTTACTTTCGGTCAGAAAGCCTACGCTTTTCATGTCGCCCTAAAGTTTGGCATTCCGCTCATTGTTTATGGTGAGAACGGTGAAGTCGAGTACGGCGGTTCGGTCAAAAACAAAAACGTGCCCTTTGAATCAGTCAAAGACTGGGAAGAGCTGTATTTTAAAGGCGTCGGAGTCGAGGCTTTGATTAAAGCCGGACTCCAAACGGGCATATTCAGAAAGAGCGAAATCGAGCCGGAAACGTTTGCTCTGTATCGGCCACCGTCGTTGGCAAAAATTAACCAGTTAGGCATTCAAATGCATTGGTTTTCTTATTACCACAAATGGATTCCCCAGGAGAATTTTTATTACGCCACCAAATACACCAATTTTGAGGCCAACCCCGATGGCCGGTCTGAAGGCACCTATACTAAATACTCCAGCCTTGACGACAAAACCGACGGCTTTCACTTTTATCTCAGCTACATTAAATTTGGTTTGGGTCGGGCTTCTCGCGATGCCCAGATGGAGATCAGAAGCCGGCACATCACCCGAGAAGAAGGAGTGGCCTTAGTCCGCCGCTACGACGGTGAATTTCCCAAAAAATATTTTAAAGAATTTTTAGAATATCTTGATATTACTGAACCGCATTTTTGGAAAATCATCGACCGTTACCGCCTGCCTCATCTTTGGGAAAAAATCAAAGGCAAATGGCACCTAAAACACGTTGTTTCCTAGTTAAAGTTTGATATTTTTAAAGTTTTGGTAGATTTTTAATCCTTCGGTTCCGCTTTTTTCCGGATGGAACTGAGTGCCATAAATATTCTTAAAGTTAACCACACTGCAAAATTCGTCTCCGCCATAGTTAGTCGTAGCCGCGACCACAGGTTTCTTCTTTGGTCTAATCACGAACGAGTGAACAAAATAAAAAAACTCTTTATCGGCAACGCCTTTAAGGAGTAAGCTGTCGTGCTGTTTTTTAATTTGATTCCAGCCAATCTGGGGCAGTTTTTCTGAAGTGATAATTTTATCTGTTTTGCCTTCGATTAGTCCCAAGCCTTCATGTTTACCAAACTCGAAGCCCTCCTCCATTAAAAGTTGCAGCCCCAAGCAAATCCCTAAAATGGGCTTTCCCTTTTTAACCTCGTTTCTAATCGGTTTGACCAGCCTTCTTTTTTTTAAACCCCGCATCCCATCGGCAAACGCCCCTACTCCCGGCAGGATCAACTTTTCAGCCTGGGTTAACTTGGCAGCAGACTCAGTTATTTCAAACTTTGCCCCCACTGCCTCCAAAGCCCTTCTGACGCTAAATAAATTGCCCGCCCCATAGTCAATCACCGCTATTTTCATTTTCGTACTAAAACCCCTGACTTTTTTAAATAACTTTTTATTTTACCAATAGTGGTTTTTTTAAAGTGTAACATCGATGCTACCGCCACAGCGTCAGCCTTGCCGGATTTGACCGCATCCGTCAGGTGAGCTAGTTTTCCTGCCCCACCACTGGCAATCACCGGTACGCCCACTGTGGGGGCGATTTTTTTCAACAAAGAAACATCATAGCCTTGATAAGTTCCGTCTTGATGGATAAAAGTCAAAAGAATTTCTCCGGCCCCTAGTTTTTCCACCCGCTTTGCCCACTGGATTGGGTCAATTCCGGTCGGGGTCCTACCCGAGTCGGTATAAACCTCGTAGCTGCCGTCAGATTTTTTTTGTACTTCCAAAGAAGCCACCATGCATTGAGCTCCAAACTTTTGGGCGATTTCCGTAACTAGTTTTGGCCTTTTGACAATGCCGGTATTGATGGCTACTTTGTCGGCTCCCGCCCGCAAAAAAAGCTTGGCGTCGTCAACTGATCTAATCCCTCCGCCTACAGTCAAGGGGATATAAATTTTTTCAGCCGTTCTTTTAACTATTTTGATCCAATTGTCTCGTTGGTAAAGACTCGCCACCAAGTCGATGTAAACCAGCTCGTCGGCTCCGGTTTCAGCGTACTTTAAAGCAGCCTCTTCGGGCTTACCCACGATCCTTAAGCCGTCCAAATGAACCCCTTTAATTAAATTTTCGTTTTTAACTTCCAGCTTGGGAATAATTCTGACTGTTTTCATAAGTAAGCTATAATCAGGCTATGAAGCACGTCTTAATTATTACCGAAGACATCATCAAAATCCAGACCTTGTCCGGGATTTTGGGGAGGTTATTTAGGTTTTTTTATGTCGGTTGGCTTAAAAACCGTCTTAAACTTGCCGTCGCCATTCTCAAACCATTTTTCAAGCTAACCATTGTCGCCTCTGACGCTTTTAAGCTGGGGGGTGACAGTGTCTTTTATTATGGCGACAAATTGGCTCAGCTTGATTACGCTGCCAACCGCAATCTTCACCTAAAAGTAACCGAGCGCCTCTTGCAAGGCATGCCAACCAATTTATTCAAAAGCCGTTTGGCCATCTATTTGACTTATGAGTATTTTGTTTATGCCCAACTCTATCAGGATGTTTTAACTCAAACTAAACCAGATTTCATCGTCACCTTGAGTTCCAGCTACCATGAACAAACCGCCCGGTTTCTGGGAAAAACCCGAGGCGTCAAAACTATTAGATGCCACTTTTTAACTTTCGTTTGGCTCAACCACTGGCTTAAAAAATTCTTTCTCAAGCGCCAGTACAGTAAAAAAATCCGCCAATTTTTATCTCAATCTCGAGTTACCCCTCCGCCCCTCAAAAAGCTTCGCTTTAGCACTTTGCTTAGCCTTGACTATTACCGTCACCTGAAAACTTTGGCGCCCCTCTACCGAGCCCTTGATAAAAAAAATCGCCATCCCTGGCTGGTTGACGACACCGCCAGACTTGAGCCGATTCTGAAAAACTTTAAGCTGGCCTCGGCCAATCATTTTTTCTTAGCCAGCTTTTTACCCAAAGGCTTTAAGCCCCCCAAAACCAGTTTGCCAAAAAGACTTAAAACCGTCACCGGCTTGAGCGATTTTTTATATAATCTGGGGTTGGCTGCCGCCTCCCCGATGATTGATTTAGGCCAAACTTTAAGCCGGTTTTATCTGGCCGCTGCCGAAAACTTGTTTGTTTCGGTCAGGCCTAAAGCCCTAGTGGTGGTGTCAGACGTTAGGTTTTGCGAGCTAGCCTTGGCTTCAGCCGCCCGGTCAACTAGAACCAGGTCGCTTTTAGCCTCACCCAATACTTTATTGGCTTTGGACCAGATCAACGCCTACGATACCGCCGAAACGGTCACCGTTGTCGGCCAGTTTATCAAACGTCAGTTGGTTAATTTGGGTTTGCCCCCAAAAAGAATTAAAGTCGTTGGCGATCCCCGAACCGAAAACTATAGCCAGTCTGTTTCACGGCTTGATGCCAAAAAAGTTTTTAAAACTTTGGGTTTAGACCATGATCAAAAAATCGCCCTGCTTATTTCTTTCAATCCCAGCCATATGATTCCCAAACCCGAAAAAGAAGCCTTTTTTAAACTGGCATCATCGGCGGTAGCTCAGGTTAAAAATATGACGTTGGTGATCAAGCCCCATCCCAGTGAAAAACGCTACCGGGTTTTAGAAGAGCTTAAACAATGGAGGATAACCAACGCCGTCGTTTCCGACAATAATCAACTGGAACTCATCGATCTGCTCAACGTCTGCTCCGTAGTCCTCCAAACCTGGTCGATGACTATCTTTGAAGCGATTATGATGAACCGGCCGGTGATTTCCATTAACCCGTTTAAAAAAAATTACGGTTTTTTCCTACCGATAATTAAAGACGGCGGCGCAATAGAAGTGCATCAGATGAGTCAGCTTAAGAAGTGGTTATCAATTCTGTTAGACAAACATCAGTCTCAGACCAAAAAACAACTCCAGAAGGCCAAAAGAATTTCGGCTGATTATATTAAGCCCGTGGCCGGCAGATCTGCCGCAGACCAGATTCTCAAGTTACTCAAGCTCTAAGGTTTTTGGTTCATAAAATACCATCTTGCCAGGCCAAATATCGACCCTTTCCTCTATCAACTCAAAATCTTCATTGAGCTTTGCTTCTATAAAACTGGCCAGACTTCTGCCTTCAGGAACCTCCTTTAATAATTTGAGTTTATTAGCTCCCACTACCACCAGATCAGCTTCTTTGAGCCAGCCATTGAGCATCGTCTGATTCCAAAACCCCAAATTCCTGACAATTTCCGTGTCGTTTGATGATTTGTAAAAGCCGGTATGGTGTATCAGCGGATAATAAGACACTCTTTCAGCCAGATACAAGCTAATCGGCTCGTCGATCCAGACGATGTTTTCTTTGCCTTCAATCAGCGGTTCAAGTTTTGAAGCAGAATTGACAATTTTTACCAAATCCGGATTTCTGGTCGGAATGGCAAAGATTCGGGCAAAGCGTGGTCCTACTGGCACCAAGGCAAGTAGTCCGAGATAAACGCCTAGAGCCAAGCGTTCAAATTTTAAATTTTTAAGCTTGGGAGTGATTATTCCCGCCATAATTACTGCCACCAAGGGAGAAACATAAGAAAAGTAACTGATAATGGCTCTGGGAGACAACTTAAACGCCGCCCAACTATGGATAATAAAATTAAAAACCGTTGCTCCCACTAAAAACCACCAAAACAACTGCCTTGGGGTAAATCTGGCAGGTGTTTTTTTAGGTTTTCTCAACCAATCAAAAATGATCAAAAACCAGATCACTGCCCAGGCATGGAAAATTACCCCAAACTCTCTTACTGCCCTGAAGTGAAGCCCGGGAGTTTGTAAGCCCTCTTTCCAATAAAGAGCTAAAACCTGCTTTTCGGCTTGGCTGACCGGTAAAAATCGACTCACTCCCGGAAAATTTTTTAATACTGCCACCGTTCCGGGATAGCCGGGAATAATAAATACTCCCAAAGTCATCAATATCACCGTCAAATGTTTTAAAAAAAGTTTAAATTTATCTCTAAAAACAAAAACCAGCAAGCCAGCATAGAGGATCAAAGTAAACAAAAAGTTCTCTCTGACGATAAAGGCAAGGCTAAACCAGAAACTGGCCCAAAAAAATCTTGGCTCGTTCCCCTTTACCAAGCCATCGTAAAGACAAACAAAACCTATAATCAAAGTCAAAACCACCAACGACTGCGGTACCGCCGCCGAATAGTCAAGGGCCGCCACCGAAGACAAACTCAAAAGTAGCAATGTTACCACTCCGCCCTTGTAGCCGGCTAATCGTTTACCCAGAACAAAACTAGAATAGTAAACAATCAATCCTACTAGAAAAGACTGAAGCCTGCCTACCAAAAGACTCGGTCCAAAAATTTTTTGTCCCAGGCCATACCACAAAAAAACCCCGGGCATGTGTTGGTAGAAAAACTCGGGAGTTTTATAGTAACTTACTTGGCCCGTGGTCATCAGCCAGCCCTTAATTAAGTATTTAGCCTCGTCGATATAGCTGATGTTAAAAATAACTCCGTAGATTCCCACCACCACCCAGATTAATGCTGACAAAGCGATCAACCAAGTTGCTTTTCTCATGCCCTGGCCGTCAAACCACCGTCAACCACAATGTTTTCTCCGGTAACATAGCTGGACAAATCGGAAGCCAAATAGAGAAGAGTCCCGGAAACCTCGTTTTTTTTGGCCATTCTTCCCAGCATGGTTTTGGCCGAATATTTTTTGACAAAAGTTTCAGATTGATTGTCAAAAATGCCGCCGGGGGTGACGCAGTTGACCCGGACCTTCGGGGCATAAAGCGAAGCAAAATAGCGAGTCAAACTAATTACCCCACCCTTTGAAGCAGCGTAACCGGCAGGCGCGCCCATGGGTTTTCCGGCATACTCGGCTTGGTCGTAAACAGACCAGTCTGGCCCCACCAAACCGTAAATTGAGCTAACGTTAATGATCGAGCCTTGGTTCATGGCAGCGCCGATAATGTGACAGCAGTTATAGGTGCCGGTTAAATTAACTTTAATGATTTGCTCCCAATCAGTGGCATATTTTCCGGTCGCCCCGGCGTTGTTGACTAAAACGTCGATATAGCCGTGTTGATCAATGATTTTTTTAACCGCTTGGTTGATCGAATCGGGACTGGTCACGTCCAGAATAATTTCCGTGCCTTTGATATCGGTCGCCACCACCTCGGCACCCACGCTTTCAAACGCCTTGACGTGCTCCGGTCCTTGAATTCCGGCGGCTCCGGTAATCAGTACCACTTTATCTTTTAAATTAAAAATCGAGTTTGACATGTCCAGACTTTAACAGGAACTCGGCATAGAGGTAGTCAACCTCGTGGTCTATATGAGACGAGCGGATTTGCGGCATGATCACCGCCCGAGTTTTATCTGTAAAGATTTTACCATTTAACAAAACTTTTCGTTTAATGGCGTAAACCGCCGCGTTAAGCCGGTAAACCTTAGGGGCGTCTTGACGGCGGTGAATTTCTTTACCAGGTTTAAACAGCGGGTATTTTAAATAATCATTCTCAACTCCGGCCATAACATAATAAGGATTGTGTTCGGCCTCGGTTACCGTCACTACCGAGTCGGTTTCCGGCAGCTTCAGTTTGGTTAAGCAAGCTTCAATATCGTCAACCAGGCGTAAAGGGGAGGTGGGATCAAGCAACACCAGCGTTTCGGCCGGCGCGTAAGCCTTAAACGCGTGCTGTAAAACAGGAATCATCGGCGTGGCGTCTTGGGCCAGTTCACTTGGCCGCATCAAGACTTCAGCCCCGTGCTTTTTAGCCACATCGGCGTAGTCTCCGCTGTCGGTTGACACCACCACTTTATCAATTTTTTTACAAGCCAGGCCGGCCATAATCGACCAGGCCATCAGCGGCTTGCCAGCCAAAGGCTTAATGTTTTTGTCTTTGATCGATTTGGAGCCGCTCCGGGCGGGGACTACGCCTAAAATCATCTCTTTGCCTTGAGCTTAAGGCTTTCTTGTTTCTTTATCAAGTTAAAGGTTACTAAAGAGCCAATAATAAACGCCGCTCCTACCAATTGCCCGCCGCTCAACCTTTCCCCAAACAAAAAGTAGGCGGATAGTCCTACCAAGACTGGTGACAAGTTTATCAGTAAGTTAAATTCAGCCACCGCTTGGACTTTTAGTGCCCGAGCCATAAAAAATGACATTCCGGCAAAGCCCAACGCCATGCCTCCTAAACCAGTAAAGTGGAAGCTGGTTTGTCCCAGTTGGGGAGTTACTAGCCAAATGCCTCCCACCAAAATTGCCGATAACAACCGCCGCCAAAAAGCCATTAATTCTAAGGGAACTTTAATCATGGCTCGTTTTTGCCAGATAAAGTCCAAAGAAATCGTCAAAGCCGTTAGCGCTGCTAGGCTATCACCGGATAGGTTAAATATCAGCCTCCAGTCGCCGGTCAAAAGCCAGATGCCCAAAAGCACGCTTGCCACCAAGGGCCAGATTTTATGATTAACTTTTTCTCTTAATATCAGCCAGGCTAAAATCGGACTCAAAAGCACGCTGGTTCTGGCCAAAAGGATGTAATTGGTCGCCCTAGTTAGTTTAAGCGCCGCAAAGCCAAATAAGTTGCCTAGAGTAATAAACACTGCCGTCGGCCAGATAGATTTTATCACTTTAAGATTTAACAGTTCCTTTTTAAAGCTCGGCTGACGCCAAAAAGCTACTGCCATTAGCGCTGAAGCTGCCAGGCCGCTGACCAAGACCACAAAGTAAGGGTGAATGGCCAAATTCAAGAGTTGTTTCATCAGCAGGGTTGTTCCTGCCTCCAGCACCACAAAACCCAAGATAGACCCTTTCATAGTTTGGCCGCCTCAATTACTTCGAGCACTCTCCGGCCGTCGGCTGCGGTCACCAGCGGTGTTTCTTTGCCGGTGGCTACACCGATAAAATGCTTCATTTCCGCCAAGTACATGTCATTATTGGGCTGAAAATCCCAGCGCAGCCTTTCGGATGCGGTGATCACTTGGCAATAACGCTCCTTTTCCCGGCTGGCGTAGGAAAGGTGAATGTCTGCCTTAACTCCTGAATTAAACTCCAGATTTAAGTCAGCGACGGCTTCGGTTTCTATTTTAAGCTCCGGCGCTTGCTCGAGCTTGGCAGAAACTTTTTTCACCGGTCCGAAAAACCACAAGGCATAATCGATCTCGTGCGACAAATCCAAAAGCACCCCGCCGCCCAAAGCTTTTTTGGCCGAATAGCTTTGGCGGTAATCCTCGTCCGGATGCCAGTCCGGCAGCCAGCTTTTGGCAACGATTTTAACCGATTTGATTTTAGCCGGCGACAACTGATCGACTTGTTGTTTTAATTGCCTTAATTTTTTATCAAACCTAAGACAGTAGCCAACCAGAATTTTACCGCGCAGTCGGTCGACTCCGTCAAGATTATGGGAAAGGGGTTTTTCGATAAATATCGGCAGCCGGTGATTGAGAGCGGTTAGGGCCGGTTTTAAGTGAAGGCTGGTTGGAGTACAAACCAAAACCCCGTCTGGCTGGCTGGCTGCAATCAGTTTATCCAGGTCGTCGTCGCGGTGGCAGGGGACTACCTGGTGTCCCAGCGATTCTAAGTTTTTCCGGTGTTTACTCCCGATCGATCCTAAACCAACAATGACAAACTTCACAGTAAGTTGTCCTGAACTAACAACTTAACTATTTCTGCTTTAGTCAGCAGTTTTTTGGGCTCAACCCCTTCTTCGGGGACACTCTTACCCCCCAGTTTTCGGTAATATCGATAACTTTCCTTGACTACGTCTCCGCTCATTCCCGGATAATTAGGATAATCGATTGATAGAGGTAAAACATACATGTCTTCAAGCTCCATGGTTTGTTCTGCCTCGGTACGGGTGACGATTTTTTCAAACAGTTTTTCGCCCGGTTTTTGACCGATTGCGCTTATTTTTACTTTTCCCTTACCCACCTTTTCAATTAAAACTTGAGCCAAGTCCAAAATTTTCAAAGCCGGCATTTTCAAAATAAACACCTCGCCGCCGCGGGCCATCTCGGCCGCTTTTAAAATCAACTTAACTGCTTCTTTGATGCTCATAAAATACCGAATCATTCTCTTATCAGTGATGGTTACCGGTCCGCCATTTTTGATTTGGTCCAAAAAGATCGGGATCACCGACCCGGAAGAATTCAGTACATTACCGAATCTCACCGAAGCAAACACCGTTCTGCCGCCGCCCTTAAAATAATCAGCTCCGGACGTCAGCCTTTCCGCTAGTAACTTTGAAGCCCCCATGGTGCTGGTTGGATTGGCGGCTTTATCGGTGGATATATTTATAAATGTTTCTATGTTATTACTCAAAGCCGCTTCAATTAGGTTTTGCGTGCCAACTACATTAGTTTTAACTGACTCAAAAGGGGAATACTCATTTAAGGCGACATGCTTTAAAGCGGCTGCGTGAAAAACCGTATCGGCCCCTTTTAAGGCCCAAGTCACCCGGTCTTTATCTCTGACATCCCCCAGCATAAACCTCATTTGGGACTTTTTTTGGTACTTTCGAGTCGCTTCAAAAAGTCCGGCTTCGTTGTTGTCGAGAATTCTCACCTGCTTGGGCGAAAACTCGTTTATCAACTGGTCAACCAGCACCGCTCCGATCGAACCCACTCCTCCGGTGACTAGAATGCTTTTATTATCAATCGCCTTGTGCTTCATAATTACTATTCTACAATAATTACGGTTTACTGATTACAGTTTACCGATTACTTTTTTTAATTTTTCACAAACGCGATCTACTACCGCCTCTTCCATGCCTGTATAAAAAGGCAGTGACAGAGTTGAGGCCGATACCGCCTCACTCACCGGAAAGTCGCCCCGCTTGTAGCCAAAACGTCTCATATAGGGCTGAAGGTGAATCGAGGGCAGGTAGGCTTTGGCCGGTACGCCCGCCGCCAATAATTTTTTTATTACCCGGTCGCGGTTCAACTTTTTGTCAAGTCTGATCACATAAATAAACCAGCTTCTGACGTGTTGCTTATCATTGGCTTTAATTAAATTTACCCCCGGAACTTTGGCCAGTCTTTGGCCGTACCAAACAGCCACTTGGCGGCGGCTGGCTAAAAATTGTTTAAGTTTTTTAAGCTGGGCTCTGCCCATGGCCGCCGCCACCTCGGTCATGCGGTAGTTATATCCCAGGCTGGGATGCTTTAGCCACTGCATATCACCCGCTCTGCCTTGGTTGACCAAGCTTTTAAACTTAATAAACTCTGCTTTGGAGTTGGTCACCACCATGCCCCCTTCGCCGGTAGTCATCTGCTTATTAGGATAAAAGGCAAACACCGTCGGCCAGCCCAAACTGCCTAAGCTTTTGCCGCGGTAGACCGCCCCCAAAGCCTCGGCCGCGTCGTCAATTATTTTAAGCCGGTGTTTCTTGGCGATTTGGGCTATTTTCTTCCATTCTGCCGGATAGCCGAAAATATCCACCCCTAAAATGGCGCGGGTTTTGCGGGTTACCGCCGCCTCAATTTTTTTTGGGTCAAGGTTAAAGCTGTCCGGATCGATATCGACAAACTTTGGGGTAGCCCCTTCATACAAAAAGCAGTTAGTCGAGGCCACAAAAGAAAACGGCGTGGTAATCACTTCGTCGCCGTAACCTATGCCGGCCACCTTGACCGCCAAATGCAAGGCGGTGGTGCCGCTGGAAGTAGCCACCCCGTAGCGGGCACCGACGAATCGAGCCACTTCTTTCTCAAACTTTTCTACTTGTTCGCCCAAGCTCAATTGGCCGCTTTTAATTACTCCTACCACCGCCTTAACTTCGTCGCCGGTCAAATACGGCGGCCCGAGTAAAATCTGCTTTTTGGGTATTTGATTGATTCGTTGTTTCATTACTGATTACCGATTACTGTTTACCGGTTACGCCGCTCAAGCGGCTTAGCCGTCACTCCGGCCACTACCGCCCCGGCGGGCACGTCTTTTTTGACCAAACTAAATGCCCCCACCACCGCTTTCTCGCCGATGGTCACTCCGGGGAAAATCACCGAGTGGCTGCCGATCTTGGCACCCTTTTTAATCACCACTCTACCATGGGTATTATCGATGGTATTTTCCGAATAAATGCTGACGTGGCTGCCGATCTGCACCTCTTCGCCAATCTCCACCCCGTGCTTGGCGTTTAAGTAGCTAAAAGCGCCAATGTCGCTACCTTCCCCCAGCTTTAAATTCTGGTGATGCTGGCAAATCCATTGCCAGCGGGTCATGCCGCGAGCGTCAAACTCTGGTTCTTGCCAATTATTAAATCGACTCATAAAAAGGTCTGATTAAGAAATTTTACCACCCTTTGGGCAGTTTTACCGTCGCCATAAGGGTTGGTAATCTGTTTAAACTTCATTTTCAAAGCTTTGTTGACCGCCGCCTTGATTTCCTTTTGGTCATACCCCGCGTCGATGACGTTTTTGGCCCGCTCCCGGCCTTTTTGCCTCGGGCCGACGTTGACCACTGGCAGCCTAAAAGCCGGGGATTCGATCAAGCCGCTGGAACTATTGCCCACCAAGACCTTCGCCTGCCCCAAAAGCTTAAGGTAGTCTTCCCTGGTGATGCTTTTATAACTTTTAACCAAGTTTGGGTATTTGGCTACAAATTTTTCTATTACCACAATCATTTTTCTGCCGCCGGCGTCGGCGTTAGGGTAAATCACTTTTACCGGTAAACCAAAGCTTACCGCCGCCGAGAGCGTCTTTTCTACCTGTTCTCCGGCTTGGGCTTCGTTTTCGTCCGGATGCTCAAGCACCACGATCAGGTCTTTTTTCCCCGCCTGAGGCAGGTGTCTGATTTCGTCCAGTCCCGGCGCCCCGACCACGGTAATTTTCTTTTTATCTACCCCCATGGCGGTCAGCCTTTTGGCCGCCCCTTGGCTTGCCGGCAAGTGCCAGTCTGTTAGTTGGCTAATGGTCTTTCTGGCTTTGTTGTCCACCGTCGTCGTTTCCTCCCCGCCATGAAGGTGGACGATGGGTATATTAAGGTAGGCCGCCGCTGTCGCCATGGCCAGTTGTTCGCCCCGATCACCCAAAACTATCACCACGTCAGCCTGGTGTTTAATCAAAGCCTCGGTCACTCCGGTCAAACACCGGCCCACAAACCGGGCCATAGACTCCCGATCGTCTTTAGTAAAAACCGCCTCGATTACCCGGGCTACCTTAAACTGTTTATCCACTTCAGAAACGGTATAGCCAAACTCATCCATCAGATGCATCCCCGTCACCATCAGCTTAAGCTGCCATTTGGACTCTTTTTCTATTTTTTTCAAAAGGGTCCTCATCAAACCAAAATCGGCCCTGGTCCCGCTAAGATAAGCCAGCCTCATGGGTTTATTTTAACACGAGCCAAGGTTACTGCCTGGAGTTCCATCTCTTTTTCCCCGTATCTTTGGTCGACGGTTAAGTAAATTACATGCTTGGTAATCCAGTCTGCCGTCGGCGCCAACCTTTTATTCAAGTACTTAGGTAGGTGCCAGAACTGAGTTACAAATAAACCCCGAGTTCTCAATTTTTGTTTGACTCTTTCCGGGTTGTCGATCACCACCGGCAACATCAAAGGCGTCGCCTTGGGGGGCACTTTTTTAATCAAAGGCTTTAGCCCGGCTTTTATAAGCCTTTCGGTTAAATAGCCGCTATTGGCCTGTCTCTTCTGTATTATTTTCTGCCAGCCAGCTCTTATGATTAAAAACCTCGACAACTTCGAAGCGCCTCTGATCTCATCGTCCAGCAAATCTTCACCCAGCCGGTGAAGCTTGTAGGTGACAAGCCACAAAATCTTTATTGGTATCACTTGCGATAAAAACCTGGACATCGCTGCCGCTAGCTGAAATATTTCCGCAGTGGCTTTAGCCGGCAAAAATTCTAAGGTTGGATAGTCACTTTTCTTTTTGCCGCGGGGTAAAACTAAGACCGCTCCACCGACCACTCCGGTGTGTTTTCTGAAGCTGTATATCTGGAAGGCCCCCGGGCGGGGCGAGATTTTATCCCGGGCGATAGGCACGTTATCCTCCAAAAGCGCCAGCTTATTTTTCTGACACCACTTAACAATTTCCTCCCTTTCTTCTTGGGGAAAACCCATAAAAGTAATCACCACCACCAGACGGGTTTTATCACTCACCTGTTTTTTGATCTCTTTTAGCCTTATGCTTAGGTTTTTATCAATCCGGTAGTAGTTACATTTAATCCCTCGGTTGAAAAAAGGCTTGGTCACTTCTTCGCAGTGGTATTCAGGCACCAACACCTCGTCTCCTGGTTTAAGCTTTAAAAGTTTAATTAACCCGGCAATTGCTCCTCGGCCGTTCTGAAACCAATAGCTTGAGGTTTGTGGCAGGTTTAACCTTACTTCTTTCCTGGCAAGAGCCGCAAACTCAAATGCAAAATTCCCCCCTACCATCAAAAATCACCTTTTTTCAGTTGTGAGTCAGCCTTGATGCTTCGTTTGGCCGTTTTGCCCACGATGTTATCGAGCATCTTTGGCGCCAAACCGCCTTTGGCCGGCCTTTTTATCGTCAGCATCGCTGCGGTGATCTTGGTGCCTTTGGTAATGTCTACCGCGGCGATCACCGCTTTTCTGGCCATTTGGGCGATAATCAGCTCGCTGGGGAAAGGCCTTTTCTTGCCGCTGCCGCGTAAAACTTCTGCCAACCTAATTTGCTTCACCATTTGTTTAAACTCGTCGGGTTCAAGCGAGTTTTTCTGGTCCGGCCCGGGCAAGTTTCTGTCCAGGGTGAGGTGTTTTTCCACTGCCGCCGCCCCATAAGCCACCGCCATGATCGCCGCCGTCATCCCCAGGGTGTGGTCAGAAAAGCCGATCCGGTAGCGGGGGAAATTTTTTTTAAGATCCATAATCGCCGCCACGTTGGCTTCTTCAGGCGGACAAGGGTAGTTAGTGGTGCAGTGAAGAATGGTAATTTTTCTGTTGCCGGTCTTTTCAATGGTCTTAACCGCTTCTCTGGTCTCGGCGACGGTCGCCATCCCGGTCGACAAAATTATCGGTTTGCCAGACTCACCTAAGTATTTTAATAGTGGAAGATTGGTTAAGTCCCCAGAACCTGTCTTCCAAGCGGGCACTTTATCCTTTAAAAAATTCACAGACTCTATATATCCATGCGGGGTAGACAAAAAAATAATGCCCAACTTTTTGGCGAGTTTTACTAGCTTGTTGTACCATTTATAATCTAACTCGATTGAGCGAAGCAATTGCCACTGGCTTTTTATTTTAGTGTTTTTTATTTGATAGGAAGCGCTCGGCCCACTTTTTGTCGTTAACTGCCCAGCAGTAAAAGTTTGAAACTTAACCGCGTCAGCCCCCGCGTCAGCCGCGGCCCTGATCAGTTTGACCGCTTGGGTGACGTCGCCGTTGTGGTTGGATCCCGCCTCGGCGATGATAAACGTAGGGTGTTCCGCCATAATTTTTAAGATTTTTTCCTGCACTTTCATTATAATTGTCATTATTGTATCACTTAATCAAACATGTTGACACTTTCACCGGCCGCCTCAACCTTCTTATATTTTTTACGTTTTTTAGCTGCCCAAGCAGTTCTTTTTGGACACTTAATCCACTCTCACCAGCAATATCTTTATCTAGCTCCCCCCAATCTGCCTTATGTAGAAAACATTGCTGTAGTATTCTTTTTTCTCATCTCTGGTTTGCTAATTCCTCTTAGCACTTTCTCAAAAAAACAAGTCGGTGATTATCGATTCGCCAACTTTTTTGCCCATAGGTTTTTCAGAATTTACTCTGTTTTTTTACCAGCAATTATTTTAGTGATTATCCTAGACGGGTTGTCAATTGTCTTTCATCCGGAAGTTTACCGTTACGCCCAGGCTTTTAATCTCAAAACATTAATAACTAATCTTCTGATGCTTCAATATTTTCCTTCGATTTCCCTTGGTTCTGGAAGACCTTTTTGGGCGTTGCCTTTATTGTGGTGGGCCTATTTAAGCTTCGGCTGGCTTACTCTCGCCCCAAAAGTGATTAAAAAACAACCACTGATTTTTTTTCTTGTCCTGACTTTTTTTAGTATTATTCCTATCTATAGTCTTTTTGCTGGCAGAGGCAAGGGCTTAGTGGCTGTTTGGCTCTTGGGCGTACTTATTTTCTTCATTTTATCAAAAAACACTTTTAGTAAATTAAAATCCATCATTGCGTATCCAAGCGGAATTATTTTTTGGCTGCTGGCCATGCGCCGTGTTTGGCAAACCAAAGTAGAATATGAACTAACTTTTTTTATTCTCTTAGCACTGGGATTTTATTTTATCATTGCCGGCCTGCAATCAAGAGTAGTCAAAACCAGTTTCAGTCTAAATAAGCTTTTCCGTTGGCTTTCCGGTTATTCTTTAACTCTTTATTTGACTCATTACACCGTCAATGCCTTTATTCTTCTTTTTATCAATTCAGCCAAGGCTTTAAATCTTGTTATTTTTTCTTTCATCTGTTCTAATCTAATTGCTATAATTTTGGCTCACTTTTTTGAACGCCGACAGTGGGGAATTAGCTTCTATGAAAAATAGATTTAAACTGTTCTTGTATACAGCAATTATTCTCGTTGTGGGTTTGATCTATTTAATTAAAATCCACAACCCCACCGCTTTTGGTTGGCAAACTAACGTCGTCACCTATTTAACCAAATTGACCGACGTTTTCTATTTGCCTTATTGGTTTAAATCATCAGGGTTGCCGGTTTATGAACTGACTCTCAATCCGGACGACTATGTTTTTTTGAACCGCAACCTGCCTGACCCCAAGGCCACCGGCGGCATTCTGGCCGACAAGTTCAAACAGTTTGTCCCCGCCAGCTTCGATTTTGAGGGGAGACAGTATCAAGTTAGAGTGCGCTACCGCGGCGTCGATTTTGATCACTGGACCAGGCCCAAAAAATCTTGGCGAGTTAACTTTGGTTCTGGCCAGCCTTTTTTTGGCCAGACGGCCATTAACTTGATTATCCCTGAAGATCGGGGCATGTATCTTGAGGAACTATCAAACTACCGGGCTAAAAAAATGGGGCTGATTGTGCCCGAAAGTCGATTCGTGGTTTTAAAAGTTAACGGCCAAACCGAAGGAGTTTATTGGCAAACCGAGCAGTGGAACGAGGCTTTTCTGGAAAAAAACGACTTGCCGATTGGCAATCTCTATGGTGAAATCGACCAGGAAGTAAGGCTGGCGGAACAACAACCCATCTTTGCTTCTTTAAAGTTCTGGCGCAAGTACAGCCAGGACGAAGTTTTTGCCGAGGATAACTACACCGAGTTGAGTTTGCTTTTAGATTTGTTAAATAACGTTTCCGACGAGGAGTTTTTTACCCGCTTGCCTTATATTTTGGATATCGATAACTTTATTGCCTGGCAGGCGCACTCGGTACTCATGGGCAGCATCCATCAAGATCACTTACACAATTTTCGTTTATATTGGCATCCGGCCCTGGGCAAATTTATGGTTATGCCCTGGGACGTCTTGGGGGGAGTGGGTTGGCCGGCCAACTATCATCCTTTAGCTTCCCGGGTGTTAAAAAATCCCGACTGGCTGGCAAAAAGAAACCAGATCTTGGCGGCTTATGTCAACAATCCCGATAACCTGGCAGATGATTTGGCATACTACGACCAACTGGCAGCCCAAACCAAAACCGCCGTCTTTCAGGATTATAAAAAGTTTTTCTCCAACATCGGCTATTTGCGCCAGCTTGAAAAAACCCGCCGAGAGTTAATTAGCCAGTTTCAATTAATTCAACAAAAACTTGACTCAGACAGCCTTCCCGATGAAGTCAGCGGTTTTCCTTTGCCGGTTACAGAGCCAATCGACGTCGCCGACCCGGCCAAAAGCGTCATCGAGTCAGAGTTTGCGGATTTTGACCAGCTGTTTTTGACGCCTAAGCAACTCACTTTCGGCCCCGGCACCCATTTAATCAATCAAACCAGAGTTATTCCTCCCGGCTACCAGGTTAGGCTTCTGCCCGGCGCCAGACTGTCTTTTGCCGAGGGAGCCTCGTTTGTCAGCTTGAGCCCGGTCACCGCCAATGGGGCCACTTTAACCACCCAAGACCCAGACAAACCTTGGGGCGTTTTTGCCGTTTTGGGAGAGTCAGCCAACGGCAGTAGCTTTAACGGGGTAACGGTCGAGTACGGCAGCGAGGCCATAGTCAACGGCGCTTACTTTAGCGGCGCTTTGGCTGCCCATGGCGCCGACAATATTGTAGTCAGCGGCAGCACTTTTCGCTTCAACCGCGGCGACGACGGCCTAAACGTCAAGTACGCCGACGTCAGCATTAGCAACAATATTTTTGCCGACAACGATTTTGACGGTTTGGATCTCGATTTTGCCACCGGACTGGTTGCCGGCAACAGATTTTTATCAAACGGCAACGACGGCATGGATTTTGGTTCGGCCTCCCCCGATATAACCGGCAACCTGGTTGACGGTGCCGGCGACAAATGTTTGTCTTTAGGTGAAACCGCCAGCCCCAAAGTTACCGGCAACACCTTCAAAAACTGCAACATGGGTATAGCAGTTAAAGACTCAAGCCAGCCGGAAATCAGCGGCAATACCATTAGCGACAACCACATCGGCTTGGCTTCTTACTTGAAAAAACCAATTTTCCCCCGCAAAGAGTTTATCTTCAAAGACAACCAGCTGATAGATAACGAGATCGACTTTGAAGAAGAAGGGGATTACCGTTTATAAGCGGCGGCGATCAGCATGTGAGCCACAAAGCCTGGCGGCATAAAAGGGTAAAGTAGCGCCATCAGTGGTTTGTGAAGAAAACTTTGCCGTCCGACCCCCAAATCATGTTTCACCAGTCTGGATAAACCGTGGCCTTTGTAAATCGGCCTGACCGTATCCACTTTAAAGCCATGAATATAGAACTCTCTTTTAAGCTCGTTGGCAGTCAAGCGCCACTGGTAAAATCTTATCTTTTTGCCTTCAGGTGGCAGCACCAACGAGTCTTTAAGTCTCAGTCTTAAGTTATAGTAGGGGACGCTAATCAAAAGCAGGCCGCCCGATTTAAGCACCCGGTAGGCTTCATCAAAGCAAAGTCCCAGACCCTCTTCAAAATGCTCAAACGTCCCCCAGGAAAAGTAAGCATCAAAACTGCCAGATTTAAAAGGCAGGCGGCGGATATCGCCGGCTACAAATTTGTACTTGGGAAAGTTTCGCTTTAACCTGGTAATGGTTTTTTGGCTGATATCCAAACCCACGGTTTTATGACCCCGGTCGGTAAAATACCGAGTCCAGACCCCCAAGCCGCAACCTCCGTCCAAAATCCCAGCTCCCTTTGGCAGTTGGTTGAAGTATCGACTTACAGCCTTAAACTCGGCCTCGTTCTCTATGTTGGCGGCCTGCCACTTGAGCGCTTGCTTTTGCCACCTTTTGGTCCAAAAATCTTCGACGAATTTAGCCTCTGTTTTTTTGGCCGTGAGCTTATTCACGGGTAGGTAGTCTTTACGCATAATTTATCTCTATAATACACTAGAGGTATTAGTCATGAAACCAAAAGACTTTTTATTCTTGCTTTTAATCACTCTGGCCAGCGTTTTGATTCACGGCTATTACTTTGACGTTTTAGACCACCATCACTACCTGCCTTATTTAAATAAACTTCTAAACCCTGCCCTCTACCCAAACGATTACTACTTCAACCAGCCCCACTATCTTTACTCGCCTTTTAACTACGTCATCGTTTGGCTAAAAACCATTAGCGGCGCCAGCCTCGCTTGGGTGTTTTTGGGCTTGTATCTGGTTAGTCTTTACCTTTTATATTTAGGAATTTATTGGTTGGCGTTTACCATTTATCGCTCCCGCTCCATTGCCCTTCTGGCCGCGGTTTTGTTTATCGCCCCCAAATGGCTGGCCCGCATCGGTTACCTGTCGCATCATTTTTACTTTATTAGCCGCGATCTAAGTTTGGCTGTTTCGCTTTTGGCGTTAACCTCGATGCTTAGACGCAAGTCCTGGTCGAGCCTGGGGCTGATTTTATTGGCCGCTTTAATTAACCCGACCATCCCTATCCCCTTGGCAATTTTTTGGCTTGCCTTGTTTTTTAAACCCAGTGGTAATAGATTTTTCAGTTTCCTGCCATCCATCAATCAAGCCTGGTTTGACATCCTGGAAAGCCGCGGCACTTATAGTTTCCCCCATCTTTGGCCCTGGACTGCCTGGGGCAACTTTGCCCTTTGGCTAGCGCTTCTGGGTACAGCCTGGTTAGCCTTAAAGAAAAAAATTTTCGGCCTCTATTTTAAGCCGATTAAGCTTTTGTTGGTTATTTGTTCCGGCTTGTTTCTTTTTCACCTGATAATAAGTTCACTCCTACCATCTCCCCAATTAATCCAACTCCAGCTATTAAGAGCCGCCAGTTTTGTTTTTATTGTCGCTCTGATCTCTTTTGCCGCAGCCGCCTATTTTTGCTTAATGGCCTCTTCTTGGCCGGTTAGAATTCTGACCGGTGTTGCTTTGACCGGTGTTTATTTCTGGGGCATGCATCTGACTCTGTGGCACTTTCTGGCCATCGGCCTACTCCCTTTAGGTTTATTTATTTTCAAGCCCAAACTAAATCTCAAGTCAAAAAAAGACATTTCTGCCCATATTCTCATATTAGTCTTGACGCAAGTTCTCTTTGTTCTGGTGTTGGTCAAGCCCCAGGTCAAATTACCAGATTATTTTCATTATCCTAACCCCTTAGTCGACCTTAAAGGCAGAGATGACTGGCTCGACGTTCAGGTTTGGGCTAAAGTCAACTCGCCGGTTGAAGCAGTGTTTCTAGCTCCTCCAGAAATTCCCGGTTTCAGAAGTTTTTCCGAAAGAAACCTGGTTTCCAGCGCCAAAGACGGGGGTTTAATTTTTTATTCCGCCCAGTACGCCATAGATTGGCAGCAAAGGAGGCAAGCTTTAAAGGGTTACGACAATTTCACCAGCGCCGACTTTCTGGCAGTGAAGAACCTCTACTCCTTCGACTATTTAGTGGTCAAAGTCAACCACCAACCCCTGGATTTCAATCTGGTCTATTTCAACCCCGGCTTTAAAGTCTATAAGCTATGATACAATCCGGTTTATGACTAAACGTCAAATCACGGTCGGGGATATCAAGCTAAACTCCCGAGCTAAAACTTATCTTAAGCGGGTGCTTGACACCAACCGGTTGACCTATGGCCCTTTTATTAAAAAGTTCGAGCAAAGCTTTGCCAAACTCCACCACTGTCGCTTCTCGATCTTTACCTCATCCGGCACCGGCGCCCTTCAGGCGGGGCTAGCCGCCCTAAAAGAATTCTACGGCTGGCGGGACGGTGACGAGGTTTTGGTGCCGGCTATTTCCTTTATCACCACCGCCAACATTGTCTATAGCCTGCGCCTAAAGCCGGTCTTTGTGGACGTTGAGCCCGATACTTTTAACCTCGACCCCGAGCAAATACTAAAGCACCTAAGCCCAAAAACCCGCGGCCTAATTCCCGTTCACGTTTTGGGCCTGCCCGCCAACATGCCGGCCATTTTAAAACTGGCCCGCCGTCACCGGCTCAAAGTTTTGGAAGATTCCTGTGACGCCATGTTTGTGGGAGTTGCCGGCAAACCAGTAGGCAGCTTTGGTGATTTAGCCGCCTTTTCTACCTATGTGGCCCACCTTCTTCCCACAGGCGTCGGCGGCTTTTTAACCGGTAATTCTAAGCGTTTGGAACAAATTGCCCGCAGCTACATTTTCCACGGCCGCCACCAGAGTTACTTGTCAATCGACGATGATGACCAGGCCAAACTCAAAAAAGCTCTAAAAAACCGTTTTCGTTTTGACCGGATCGGCTCCCATTTTCGCTTAACCGAAATGGAAGCGGCTATCGGCTTAAGCCAGCTTAAGACCGGGGAGTATCAGGTCAATATCAAAAAACGCCAAAAGCTGGCAGCCGCTTTAATCAAACTTTTAAAACCACTCGAAGACAAACTTCAACTGCCGACGATTCCTGCCGGCTTCACTCACGCCTTTATGATGTTTCCTTTAGTCTTAAAAGACAAAAACATCGACAAGTGGGACCTAATTATCTATCTGGAGAAAAACGGCATCGAGACTCGCGAGTTGTTGCCGCTTCTTAATCAACCCGCCTATCAAAAAACATTTGGCCGGTTGGAAAATAAATACCCGGTAGCCAAAAACTTAAACCAGCGCGCCTTTTACTTCGGCTGCCACCCGGGCATGACTCTAAAAGATGTAGAATATATTGCCGACAAATTCCATGAATTTTTTCAAAAATAAACTCGTTTTAGTCACCGGCGGCGCCGGCTTTATCGGTTCCCATTTAGTTGAAGCCTTGGTGGGTTTTGGCGCCAAAGTCACCGTTCCCACCTTGTCTTTGAAACCAACGCCGTTTTTGTCGGCAGTCAAAGACAAAATCAACCTGGTCACCGCCGACCTCAAAAACCCGGCAGCCGCCCAAAAAGTAGTCAAGGGTCAGGATTTAATCTTTCACCTGGCCGCCCATGTCGGCGGCGTCCACTATAACCAAATTCACCCGGCCACGCTTTTATATGAAAATTCCCTGCCCGCCATCAATGTCTTTGCCGCCGCCAAAAGCCATCCACCCCAAAGGTTGTTATACGTTTCTTCTGCTTGTGTCTATCCCCGAGAATGCAGCTTTCCCACCCAAGAATCAGAAGGGTTTCTCAATGAGCCGGAAATTACCAACTACGGTTATGGTTGGGGGAAGCGCATCGGCGAGCTTTTTGCCAAAACTTACGCCCAAGAGTTTAAGCTCAAAGTCGGCATTGTTCGTCCTTACAACGCCTACGGCCCCAGAGACAACTTTGATCCCAAAAGTTCCCACGTCATCCCGGCTTTAGTCAAAAGGGTGATTGACGGCGAGAACCCTCTAGTGGTTTGGGGCGACGGCTCGGCCACTCGTTCCTTTATCTATATTGATGATATTGTCAGGGGAATGCTTTTGGCGATAGAAAAATATCCCCGCCCTGATCCGATTAATCTTGGCACCAAAGAAGAGATCAGCGTCAGGGATTTAGCCCGGCTGATTGTCAAGCTGGCCGGCACCGAAACTAAAATAGTTTTTGACCAAGCCAAACCGTCGGGCCAGCCAAGAAGAAACTGCGCTGCCGGCAAAGCCCAAAAGCTTTTGGGCTTTAAGGCAGAAACGACTTTAAACCAGGGCTTGCCCCAAGTCATCGACTATTATAAAAAAACCCATGGCTAAAAAAATTGACACCACTCTGGTGATTTTGACCCGCAACGAAATCACCGGCATGAAAGCCCTAGTCAAAAAAATTCCTTTTGGTAAGGTCGACGAAGCTTTTGTGGTTGATTTTAACTCCACCGACGGTACCAAAGAATTTGTCAAAAAAAACAAGATTAGATTAATTAACCAAATCAAACCCGGTCGGGGAGAGGCTTTCCGTTTGGCGGTTAGCCTAGCCCGCGGCCAGCATTTGGTTTTTTTCAGCCCCGACGGCAACGAAAACCCCCAGGATATTCCCAAACTGCTAAAGCTCCTCGGTCAGGGTTACGATTTAGCTATTGCCTCGCGCTTCCTGCCCGAGTCCAGAAACGAAGAAGACGACCAAGTCTTAAAATTCAGGGCTTGGGCCAACCAGGGCTTTACTCTATTGGCTAACCTATTTTGGGGCGGCAGACTAACTGACAGCATCAACGGCTACCGGGCCATCACCAAAAAGGCCTTTTACAGGCTAGATCTCGACGCCCCCGGTTATGTCATCGAGTACCAAATGTCGATTAGGGCTCTAAAACTACGCCTTAAAATCGCCGAGCTCGCCACCCGCGAGGGCAACCGCCTCGGCGGCGAGTCGGGCTCCAAAGCCTTGCCTACCGGTTGGCTGTTTATCAGGTTTTTAATTAGGGAAATACTTATAGGCAGCGGATTTTAATGAAAAAAAAATTATTTTGGTTAAGTTTGAGTCTGCTTGCCGTCACTGCCGCCGGCGGTTATTTGTTTTATCGTTTTCGCCACCAGCCTAGGCTCAAGCGCCTCACCGACAACTTCTGGGCTTATACCTTAATCAATAAAGTTGCCAAGATCACCGACTTGGGTTTTGTTCATTACTATTTTTACCCCAATAGCTTAGACACCTATCAACTTTTTATTAAAGGTAAAAACCTGGAAATTTTACAGTTGTCTTTACCCGACCCCGTCACCACTCCGGTAGTGATTGAACATAATCAGGAAGTCCCGGCCGTCTTCGTCGACCCTCAAGGTTTGGAACACAACGTTAAGGTGCGTTTCCGCGGCAACGGAGCGGTCCACTGGGCCCAGCCCAAAAAATCCTGGCGGATTATTTTTTCTGGCGGCGATACCTTTAACGGGTTAGCCAGCTTGGATTTGATTATTCCCGAAGACCGCGGCTTGGTGTTTGAACATTTGGCCAACTTCAGGGCAGGAAAGTTAGGCTTATTGGCCCCTGATTCTTGGTTTGCCAATTTAACAATAAACCAACAATCCCAGGGGGTTTATTATGTTACCGAGAAACTGGACGAAGCTTTTTTTACCCGGAGAAACTTAACCGGGACTCTTTTTGGCGAAAAAGACCAAAGCGAAACTTGGAATGTCAACATTTACGAAAGCGTCGATCGTTGGCGTACCTATCCGGAAGACCCCAACCATCCTGACTTTAAATATTTAAAGCAGCTTTTAGACTTAGTCAACGATCCTGGCTCTTCCGCCCAAGAAGTTTTTCAACTTCTAGACAAAGACAGCTTTCTTGCCTGGCGGGTTCACAGCTTACTCATGGCCAGCCTCCATCAGGATAAAAGCCACAACAACCGCTTGTTTTTCAACCACCAGACTAAAAAATTTGTTCTCACCCCTTGGGATACCGGTGACCGCACCTCCACCCTGGTCGATATTGACGAAACTTTCAACCCCCTGGCCATTAAACTACTGCAAGATCCTCAAGTAAAAGCGGAACGCAACCGCCGCTTGGCAGAATACCTCAACGATCCGGTCAACCGCAGCCAAGATCTGGAATTTTTTGAAAACAGCTGGCAGAGTTTGCAAGTTCCCCTGATGCAGGATACCAACAAGTTCCACCCCGACCTTAAATATTTACTTGACATTAAAAACTACCGCCTGTGGATGCTCGACCACTTTGATAATTTAAACCGCCAACTATGATCAAAACCAACTTTGAGCGCCAGGAATACAAGTATCTATTAACCCCGGACCAGCACCGCCAGGTAAGGGAGTTTCTTTTAAACCGCGGTCTGGTTCCCGACAGCCACTCGCAAAAAAAACCTGACGCCAGCTACTACATCTCTACTTTATACCTGGACACTCCCGACTACCAAGCCTACTGGCAAAAGCAATACGGCGTCAAAGACAGGGTCAAGTATCGCTTAAGGACCTACTCTCAAAAGGCCACCGCCTCAACGCCGGTTTTTTGGGAAATCAAATATAAGTATGGTGACTTCTTAACCAAAGAACGCGCCCAGCTGCGCTGGGACAAAACCCAAAAACTTTTAAGCTCCCAAGACAGCCTGTCTAGTTCAAATCCCCAAACCGAAAGCGGTACTTTAGACCGGTTTTACCACCAGTTGGTCGCTTACCGTCTCCAACCGGCCATCCTGGTTTCTTACTTGCGCCAGCCTTTAATCGACCCTTTTTATCCTAATTTCCGCCTCACCTTTGATTACCAAATCCAAGCGGTATTAAGCCACGACCTTTTTGCCACCCCTCGCCTGACTCAAGTCATTCCCGACCACGCTATCATGGAGTTAAAGTTTTCCGGCCGCGTCCCAGACTATTTGACCGGGGTGGTTAAAACTTTCGACCTGCCCCGCCAATCTCTGTCCAAGTATTGCTTGAGTTTAGAGGCCTGTGGTATAGTGGCCGAAGAAAACGACTAAAGCTTATGAATCAGTTTTTCACCTTAACCGGTGCCAGCCTCGACTACCCTTTACCGGTAATTGTCTTCAACATTCTTTTTGGTTTGCTTTTGGGAGTCGCCGTCGCTCTGGTGTACCAGCGCACCCATAAGGGTTTGTCTTATTCAGCCTCATTCACTTTTACCCTGGCGCTTTTGACCGCGGCCGGTTCGATCCTAATGATGATCGTCGGCAATTCTTTAGCCCGGGCATTTTCGCTCTTCGGCGCCTTTTCCATCATCCGTTTTAGAACCGCCGTCAAAGACGCCCGCGATATCGCTTTTGTCTTTATTGCTCTCATCACCGGTATGGCCGTGGGTACCAACAACTACACCATTGCCGTTGTCAGCACCTTGTTTATTTCCCTGGCTGTTGTACTCATGACCCGCTACCGCTTCGGTTCCATCACCGCTTCTGACCACCTGTTAACCTTTCACTATCCCGAGCACTCATCCACCGACAAAATTTTAAAGCTCTTTACCCGCCACCTGAAAAATCATCAACTATTGAATCTTACCAGCTTCAAACAAGCCAAGACGGTTGAACTGGCCTACAACATTACCCTTAAGCCTGAAACCGACCCCAAAACCCTAATGCAAAATCTTAAAGCGATCAAAGGTGTCGATAGCATCCGCTTGGTCAGCCTAGAGAACAACCCCGTCAGCTAAATTTCTGCTAAAACCAGAATCCAAGGAAAAGGTAATTTTACTTCTATGGGAGTGAGGCTAACTTTTTTTAATAAACTTAGCAGGCTTCCTTTTGACCAATGCTGGATATGTTCAGGATCGTTTCCTAGTCGGCTGAGGTTTTTCAGACGCAGAAAATTGGCCAGTCTAAACCAGGGTTCGTTCGGCACCGAGATTAAACAGTATTTTTTTGACACTCTGATAATTTCTTTGAGGGCTGCCTTTGGGTTAGACAAGTGTTCCAAAACCTCATTGCATAAAACCAGATCAAAGGAATTATTTTCATACGGCAAGTGATAAATATTTCCCAGGGAAAATTTAATATCGGGGTTGAGTTCCCGGCCCAGCTTAATGGCTGTCCTTAAAATATCTATTCCCTCATGGTAGTTGCCGATATTTTTTTCCTTAAGTCTTTTTAGAGTAAAGCCCTCGCCACAACCAGCGTCTAAAATCCGACCAATATTAACTTTAGCCACAACAGTTAACAGCCTTTGATAGAAATTGCCTATTAAAAGTTTTTGTAGGAAATTTTTACTGGTGTGTTTCTGATAGTTCCTGGTGTTCATCTTTTAAAAACGTAGCCACAATCAATTCCCCTAAAAGTCCAGTAATCCCGATTTGAATGCCGACGATAATCAACAGCGAGCTTAAAAGCAGCAGCGGTCGTTGCCCAATTGCCTGACCGTAAACAAACTTAAGCCAAGTTAAGTAGCCACCACCAATGGTTCCTAAAAGGAAAAATACCAGCCCCACATAACCAAATAGATGGAGTGGTCTAAAGCGAAATTTAGTTAAAAATAAAACTGTTGTCAAATCAAAAAGGCCGTGGAAAAATCTCCCGGACCCGTATTTCGATTTACCAAATTTTCTTTTTCTGTGATGTACCGGAACCTCAGTTACTAGGTAGCCTTTATCTGCCACTAAGATTGGAATAAAGCGGTGTAACTCTCCGTAAAATCTAATTCTTTTAATCGACTCTGCCCGAAACGCTTTGTAGCCGCTGTTATAGTCATGAAGGTTAAGCCGGAAGATTAAGTTGGTTATCAAGTTAAAAAGCCTTGAGCTAAGACGCTTAGTGAAAGAATCTTGGCGGTTTTTTTTCCAGCCAATAACCAAATCATAGCCTAGATCAAGTTTGACAAGTAACTTTTTGAGTTCTTTAGGATCATCTTGTAAATCTCCGTCCATAGTTACAATTACTTCATTTTTAGCTTTTGCAAAACCGAGCTGTAGAGCCGCAGCTTTGCCTAAGTTCCTTTTTAGCCTTAGGCCGACCACATTTTGCCAGGTTTTTTTACAAGCATCAATCTTTTCTTGGCTGCCGTCGTTGCTCCCGTCATTGACCAAAATAATTTCGTATTTTGTTCTTGAGACCTTGAGGTTTTCGGTTAGTTGATCGCACAAAGGGATGATGCTTTCCGCCTCGTTGAAAATGGGTACAACTATTGAAAGAGATTTTAATTTCATAAGGGCCAAGTCACTGAATTTAGTTTTTGGCTCACGCCAGTATATAATTTTACCATGACATTGAAAAAATCAAGGGTGATTAATGTAGTTTGGTTAGCCGTGGTAATCAAATTCCTTGCCTGGTCGCTCTTGGTGCCCTTGTGGCACTTTCCCGACGAGCAGGCCCACTTTGGCCATGTGGCTTTTATCGCCGAAGGCGGGGAGTTAACCCGCCACGGCCGCTACCCGGACATGACCGAAGAAATCTATACTTCACTCACTATCCTGGGCACTAAAAGAGATGAAAAGGGCAACAATAAGTTTACTTTTCACCCCGAGTACCGTCTGCCTTATTCAGACAATTTAACCGGCCCCCAAGAGGAAGAAATAAAATCTCTGCCCCTCTCTACGCGGAAAAATTTTGTCATCCGCGAGTCTGCCTACTACCCTCACTTTTTCTATCAAGTCTCGGCGCTGGTTTATAAATTTTTTTACCCAGCCGACCTTTTTGTCCGCGTCTTTGCCGTCCGGCTCTTTTGGCTAGCCGCTCATCTGCTCATGGTTTGGCTGGTTTACTTAACCGCTAAACTCATTTTTCCTCAAAATCAGTTTCTGGTTCTAACTTCTGCCATTTTGGCCGGTTTCCACCCCATGTTAAGTTTTGTTTCCGCCGGCGTCACCAGCGACAATCTCCATAACCTTCTCTATACCGCCGTCATTTATCTCTCGCTTAAAATTGCCGCCTTGCCGCGGCGCAGAGACTTTCTCTGGTTGAGTTTAGTCCTGGGGGTTGGGCTAATTAACAAACAGCAGTTTTTTATCGCCTTCACCCTGGTTGTACCGGCACTGGTGGCCGCTTTGATCAAAAACAGGAAAAAAACGCTTCAGTATCTAGCCTTGTTGCCTTTGGTTTTACTAGTGGCCTTAGTCTTGTCTCCGGCCAGAACCAAAAATTTGCTGGCAATATTCTTTAGCGGCCAGTTGCCCTATTTGACTTTTAAAGTTAGGGCCGATCGGGTTTTACCCGATCTGACTTTATGGCAGCATTTTAAAGCAACGTTGACCCACACCGTCCGTGAAGTTTTACCTTGGTATTGGGGAGTCTTTAACTGGCTGGGGGTGGTTTTGCCTCGAGCCATCAACCGCATCCTGATGCGCCTTTTGGCAATTTCCGGCCTGGGCTTAATGATTAAGCTAATTTCCATAATTAAAAATAAACAATGGACCAAACAAACTCTTCTTTTAGGCCTGACTGCGTGGGCCGCCTTAGGTTATTTTTTATCTCTTTTTATCTGGGACTTTTCCTTTACCAGAAACAACGGCTTTTCTTTCGGCGTCCAGGGCCGTTACTACTTCCCGGTCATCTCCGCCCAGATGATTTTGTTGGCAGTGGGGGTAAATTCCGTTTTTGCTCTTTTTGGCCGTCGGGTCGCCCGATACTGGCTGTTAATTTTATCCCTCTGGTTTTTGGCTCTTAATCTAATTGCCTTGTTTGTCGTCGCCAGCGCCTACTATGATGTTACCAGTTTAAGCGTTTTTATCATCCAGGCTAGCCAATACAAACCCTTTTTTGCCAAAGGAATTTGGTTAGCCCCGGTTCTTTTCGCTTATCTGGCGAGTATAATTTTATTAAGCGTCAAACTCACCCAAAAATGCCTAAAGCGTTAAAAGTTTTACTGGTGGTCGTCCTGATTAAAAGTCTTGCCTGGATGGGATTAACTCCCATCTTTCAAGTTCCCGATGAACCCAGCCATTTTAGCATCGTCCAGTTTATAGCCGAAAAAGGCAGAAGGCCCCACCCGCGCCGGGAATTAGTTACCTCTCAGGAAGCTTTGACGGTTTCCAGTTTGGTAAATTTTAACTGGAAAATCGTTCACCCTGTTTGGCTAGGTTATCAATCTAATTGGATTAAAGCGATTAAAAACATCCCTCAATCTGATCGGTCGGTTTTCCTTCCCAACAGCCAACAAAAATCCTTAAAGCGCCCCCCGCTTTACTACTTTTTAGCCACGCCCTTTTATTTGAGTGTCAAGTCTCAATCATTTCTTTGGCGCTTTTTTTTGGTCAGGTTTTTTTCTGTTTTAGCCGGGCTGGCCACGGTTTACCTTGCCTATCAAACCGCCCAGTTAGTTTTCAGACGTCTGGATCTAGCGATGGCCGCGGCGGCTCTGGTTGCTTTCCAGCCCACCCTAAGCTTTATCGGCGTGGGCGTCCATTACGACCCCTTGGCAGTCCTGGTTACCACCGCCTTTATTTTCTTGAGCCTAAATTTTCTTAAAACCAGAAAAAGGCCTTGGTTTAGATGGTCTTTGGCAACCGGGTTTTTAGCTGTTTTAATCAAACCGGATTTAATCGTCTTACCATTTACGCTAGTTTTTTTGGTTAAAAAAAACCGGCTTAAACTCATCTTGCCGGCTATTTTTGTTCTTGTGGCCATTTTATCTCTTCTGCCCGCGGCCTTAACCAGCCTGATAACCAGCAATAACTTTTTAAGTAACCAGCTTTTGTATCTTACCAACCTCAACGAATACGCCTATCACGCTCAATTTTTCCTCGAAAGTTTGTTTACCGGTAAAATCTTTTTTCAGTTTAAAGACTATTTAGCCGCCACCGCTCCCGGGCATCTGGCCCAGGTTTTCCCTTGGTACTGGGGCGTTTTTGGCTGGCTGGAAGCCACCTTGCCTCTTTGGGTTTACCGGCTTTTAAAACTGGTTGTTCTGGCCGCCGCCGCCGGGCTGGCTGCTTTAGGCTTTAAACTCGCCCGCCAAACAAAACTTTTCCGCCGCCAGGTGGGTTTTTTGGGCTTAGTGGTTTTATCGCATTTAGCAGTGGTGGTCTTAAATGATTTTAAGATCTTTGCCGCTTCAGGAGAAATCTACGGCATCCAAGGCCGCTATTTACTCCCGGTAGTCGCCGGTCAGATGATTTTTTTGGTTTTAGGTTTAAGTCAGCTAGTCGCCAAAAAACACTACCCGGTTTTGTCCCGCCTGATCATCGCCGCCGCCATTGGGCTTAACTTGATCGGCCTGGCTACCGTTTACCAATACTTCGGTTGGGTATGGAGCTGAAAGCCTTAAAACTTCCACCTCTAAAAGCTTTCACACCCGGTGTGGAGTTGCGCCGCGCCTGCCCGCCTCTGGAGGGGCACACACCGGGTGTGGTTATTATTGTTATTTTGCTCGCCCTGGGCCTTTTTGCCATGAGGACTTTTTGGGGACCGGATTTTTACGACGGCCACGACGCCCAAAACCACCTTGTCAGACTCTACCAGTTTGACAATGCTCTAAAAGACGGCCAAGTTCCGCCCCGCTGGGCTGGCGGCTTACTTGCCGGCCGCGGCTACCCGGTGTTTATTTTTGCCTACCCTTTGCCTTATTTTGTCGCCGAAGCTTTTTATCTGTCTGGCTTCAACCTGGCCGTCTCTTTAAAACTAACTTTTGTTTTAGCCTATCTTATTTCCACAATTGCCATGTACTATTTTGCCACTACCTACTGGCAATCCCGCCGGGCCGGCTTTATCTCGGCTTTACTCTGGTCTTGGGCCCCACCGATTTTTGAAAAAATCTTTATCGGCGCGGCCTTGGGGGCCGTTACCTCTTTTGCCTTTATTCCCTTGACTTTTTTGTTACTCTACCGGCTGCTAAAAAGGCCTAATTTGAAACGATCTATCTACCTAGGTCTAGTTGTTTCGTTTTGGTTTTCTTCTAACTTTATTAGCCCAATAGTCTTTTTACCCTTAGTGGTTTTTTTTATCTTGACTCATCTCCGTCACTCCGGGAATGGCCGCAGATTTCTCCCGGAGTGGAAACCATTTAAGTATTTGAGTATAAGTTTTCTGTTAACGCTTGGCCTGACTGCTTGGTTTATCCTGCCGGCGCTTTTGGAGCTCAAGTACACTCACTTTGACGACTTTGTCTTGAGTCAGTATCCGGAGCAATTTGTCTCTCTTAAACGGCTTTTGTATTCCCGGTGGGGGACAGACGCTCCTGGATGGGGGAACAATCCCGTGTCCCAACAGGTCGGTATTGCCCAATGGCTAGCGGTCGGCCTAGCTGCCGCCGCTCTAATCTTTCGTCGCCCCAAAACTTTAACCAGAAAACTCTGGCCTTTTTTAATTGCCTTCTCTTTGAGCATCTTTTTAATGCTTCAAGTTTCCCAACCCGTCTGGGATTTTTTGCCTTTATTGCCTACCGTCGGCATTCCCTGGCTTTTTTTGCCGTTGGCCGTATTTTCCGCCGCCCTCTCCGCCGGCTTTTTGGTTAAAGCCGTCAAAAATCACCGTTTACTGATTGCTGTTTACAGTTTACTGATAGCGCTGGCGCTCTACGGCAACCGCAACCACTTGCGGATTAACGAAGTCCGCGCTTATGATAATAAGTTTTTTGAAAGCTACATCGGCGTGGCCACCGGCTGGAACGAGCACTTGCCCGTCTGGGTTAAAGATATGCCCCAAGCTTTCCCCGACCAAAAGCTTGAAGTCCTCTCCGGTGACTGCACTGTCGCCGACCAGATCGTTAAATCAAACCTACAAACCTTCAGCGCCGACTGCAGCCAGGCCAGCAGCTTAAGGTTAAACACCGCCTACTATCCCGGCTGGCAAATCTCCGCCGACTCAATTGACTTAACCCCTCAAATCAAAGCCAACCTCGATGATGTCAATGGCATGATGGTCTTTGAGGTTGACCCCGGTAACCACACCGTCACCGCCCAATTCACCTCCACCCCTTTACGCCAAGTAGCCGGCTGGTTGAGTCTAATTACTCTACTGTTTACCATTTTCCACCTTAGAGGTGGAAAAATCACTTTCGGTAGAAGTTAACGATCTTGGTCACTGCAGCTATCACATCCTCAACGTCTTTCTCGCTCATGTGGGGGTAAAAGGGCAGTGATACGGTTCTTTCTCCAATCCACTCGGCATGGGGGAAATCACCTTTTTTAAAGCCGTACTTATCTTTGTAAAACTTATGAAGATGAAGCGCGGTAAAGTGGATGCCGGCGCCGATGTTTTCGGCTTTTAAAGCATCGATAAATTTATTTCTGCCTATCTTCAATTTCTCCAGCTCAAGATTTATCGCATAAAGATGTCTAGCGTGAACCGTTTTGACCTCGTCCGCCGCCGGCGGTATCACCCCGTCAAGTTTTTTGAAAGCAGACGTGTACTTTTTCCAGTATCTGTTTCTGATTTTCAGGTTCTTTTCTGCCCGTTTTAACTGGTGAATCCCCAAAGAAGCCTGGATGTCCATCATGTTGTACTTGTAGCCCGGATACACCCCCTCGTAAGGCTGGTAGCCTTCGGCCGAGTAGCGCTTCCAGGCGTCGGCCGACAAGCCGTGGAGCCGCCTGACGCGAACCTTGTCTGCCCAGGATTTGTTGTTGGTGGTCAACATTCCGCCTTCGCCGGTGGCCACGTTCTTGGTTACATAAAAAGAAAAAGCGGTCAGGTCGGCGATCGAACCCACTTTTTTGCCTTTATACCAGGACTCGGTAGCGTGGGCCGCGTCCTCGATGACATAGAGTTTGTGTTTTCGGGCCAGTTTCATGATTGCTCCATAATCTGCCGGCCGGCCGTAAAGGTCGACCGGAATGATCGCCCGGGTTTTTTTGGTTATTTTCTTGCCAATCTCAACCGGATCAATGTTGCCCGTGGTTCGATCAACATCGGCAAAGACCACTTTGGCGCCGACGTGCTCGATGACATTGGCAGTGGAAACAAAGGTCAGCGGTGTGGTGATGACTTCATCGCCCGGGCCGACTCCCAGGATATCCAGCCCCAGGTGCATCGCCGCCGTGGCTGAATTTACCCCCACCGCATGAGCTGTGTGGGCGTAGCGGGCAAAGTCTGACTCAAACTGGGCCACCTTTGGCCCCGTACCCCACCAGCCCGAGCGGATGGTATCGAGCATTTCTGTCAGTTCCGCCTTAAAAAACCGCGGCGCGCCGAAAATCAAAAACTTGCCTCGTTGGGGCCTGCCTTCAACAATTGCCGGTTTCAGTTTAGCCATGGCCTAATTATACTAGACGTATGGCCAGAAGCACCAAACTGATCCTCATCGCCATCACCCTTTTGGCTTTGTTTTTAAGATTATTTAGAGTTGGCCAGCCCGATTTTAAAGAGGAAGAGTTCACCAGCCTTAAAGCCGCCGCCTACTTGACTTACTGCTGGCAGGATAGCGCCAACTGCCGTCACACCCCTAAGACCCTTAAGTCAAGATTTTTGGCTCTGGTTTTAAACAACGAAACCATCCCCAACCTAGTCAGCGAAATTTATTTGTGGGATTTTGTCAAAGACGCTCCCAGCGATACTCACTACGCTCGGGCCTGGCCCTACTTAACCGCTCTGGCTGGCGTCTATTACACTTTTGGTATCTCCGAGTTTACTTCTCGCCTTATCGCGGTTCTGTCCGGCACTCTCCTGGTTGGTTTTAGCTACTTTTTTGCCCGCTTTTTCACCGGCTCAAAAAAACTGGCTTTGCTTTTGAGTTTTCTTGTCGCCGTCTCTTTCCCCCTGATCGATCTAAGCCGCTACGCTCGTTTCTATTCTCTGTTTGGGTTGGTTTTCTTGGGTGCGGTCTACTTTATTTTCAAGTTGATCAAAAAACCCAAAAACCCCAAGCTCTGGCTGGCTGCCGGGTTATTGTTGCTTTTTTCCTACTGGCTCCAGCTTTTGACTCTGCTTTTGCCGGCAGCGCTTTTGATCTACAGTTTCTTTTATGGCCGGAAGCTTTTCTGGTGGCTTTTGGCCGCGCTGCTGCTGCTAGCAGGCTTTAGTCTTTACTCGGGAATAAACTTTTTCCACCCCTACTTTATTTCTCTCCATCAACCTTACTGGCAGTATTTAAGTTTTATGCCGGAGTTTGTCCTGGTGGTTTTGGCTTTGCCAAAACTGGTAACTCGCCCCAAAACCGCCTACTTGAGCCTAATTGTTTTTACCAGCTTGGTCTTTTTAATTTTTTTCAGTAAACTGCCACCGGCGTCAGCTTACCTGGCCCACCTGCTGCCATTGATTTTACTTTTGGCGCTTATCTCCGCCAAGCTTCTTTTTGAACGCAGCCGGCCTTTGATCGTTTTGACTTGGTCGGCGTTGATTTTTTTCTCCCTTTGGCGTTTGGCCGGAGGCGTCAGGTATTTGTATTTTGGTCGAGACGACAGATCCCAGCTAAGGTCTGCCTACCAGTTGATTCTTGACCGTTTTGAGGCGGGCGACCAAATCGCCGGTGTCCAAGTCAGAGACTACTACTTAAAAGACCTGCCCGGCCAAACCCAAATCTTGGATTTAACCGCCACCGACGCGGCCACCCTGGCTCCCGGCACTTTTATCACTTGGGAAAAAGAAAAAGCCGTCCGCCTTGAACCAGAAACCATAGGCTACATCAAGACTCGGGCCCAAAAACTGGCCGGTGACAGCCTGGACGACTACGGCGTGGAAATTTACTTCCTGCCAAAATAACTCTTCAGCCACAGTTCAAACATCAACACCCGCCACAATCTCCGGTCGTAGTGTTCCCCCTCAAGCGGTTTTTCTATCATTTGTTTGACGACTTCTTGGTTTAGGTACTGCCTAGACAAGGCTTTTTCATTCAAAAGCACATCTTTAACCCCGTCTTGCCATTGGTTTCTAAGCCAGCTTCCCAGCGGAAATCCAAAACCCATTTTGGGCCGGTTGATAATCTCGTCAGGCACTAAGCCCTCGACTGCTTTTTTAAAAATATACTTGCCCACGCCCCGCCTTAGCTTCAACTCCGACGGAATTTGATTGACGAAGTTGACCAAAATATGGTCAAGAAACGGTGAGCGCACTTCCAGGCCATGGGCCATTGAGGCAATATCCACTTTAGGCAAAAGCACCTGACTCAGGTAGATGTTTAGGTCTGCCAGCAAGACGTTGTCCAGGGGGGTCAAGCCCGGCAGTTTTTGTTTTAAGATCAATTTTTGTCCCGATAGGGGATCGATTCGCATATAAAATTCTTTTGAGTAAAGCTGTTTCTTAAAGTTGACCGGCGAAGTCAAACCCAGGTAAGCGGCCGCGTATTCTCCAAAACCCGGCTGGCTTAAAAGATCGGCCAGCGTCGGCGGCATTAGATTTTTAGCCAGGCGCCTCGACCAGTTTGGCAGTAAGCGGCTGATTAAATTTATCGCCCCAAACTTTTGGTAGCGCTGGTAGCCGGCAAAAATGTCATCGCCCCCGTCCCCGTTTAACACCACTTTTAATTTCTTGGCCGCCAGCTTACTGACCAAGTACGTCGGTAAAGCCGACGGGTCGCCATAGGGCTCTTCGTAATGGTAAGCCAGCTTTTCTAGCCAGGAAAAACTATCCGGCCGCAAAAGTATCTCGTGGTGACTGGTGCCAAACTTTTTCGCCGCCATTCGGGCGTACTTCAACTCGCTAAACTCTTTTTCCTCAAAGCCGACAGAAAAGGTGTTTAAGTTTTTGTGCCCCAGTTTTTTCATCAAGGCTACTATCGAAGACGAGTCGACCCCACCCGATAAAAACGCCCCCACCGGCACGTCAGCCACCAACCGCAGTTCAACTGCCTCGGTCAAACGTCTCACCACCTCTTGGTTCAACTCGTCAAGACCCAGTTTGTGTTTGGGAAGAAACTTGAATTTCCAGTAGCGCTTGATCGTCGCCTGGCCCTTTTTAACCACCAGGTAAGAGGCGGCCGGCAGTTTTTTGATGTTGACAAAGCCGGTCAAAGGCGCCGGCACCGCTTCCAAACTGAAAAAATGATCCACCGCTATCGGGTCTAGTTCCTTTTTAACCCCTTTGACTTTTAAAATCGCTTTCAGCTCTGAGGCAAAAATGATTTCTTTGTCCGTCAGATAATACTTTAAAGGTTTTTGCCCCAGCCGATCCCGGGCCAAAAAAAGTATCTTTTTTTTGTCATCCCACAAGCCAAAAGCAAACTGGCCCCGCAAAAACTTAACGCAGTTAGGGCCATATTCTTCCCACAGGTGGACGATGGCTTCAGTATCGGTCTGGGAATAAAACTTATGGCCTTTTTTGACTAAGTTTTTTCTCAAGTCCTTAAAGTTGTAAATCTCGCCGTTAAAAGTGATCCAGACAGTTTTATCCTCGTTGTGGATCGGTTGGTTGCCGGCAGAACTCAAATCAATAATCGACAAGCGGCGGTTACCAAGACCAACCGGTCCTTTGATCCAAATTCCCTGATCGTCCGGCCCTCGATGGGCGATCGCCTGACACATCAAGCCAATTTCTTTTTCTTCCACCGGCTGACCGTTAAGATTAATTATTCCGGCAATGCCGCACATGAGCTAATCCTAGTATAATATCGATGATGAGTAAACCTAAATTCAGTGGCAACATCTGGGACTTATTTTATGAATTGGTCAGAACTGATTTTGTCCTGCGCTACCACAACTCTTTACTTGGCTTTATTTGGGTACTACTCAAACCTTTTTTAATTTTTGCCATTATGGTTACGGTATTTTCCTTGGCGTTTAAAATTCAGGATAGACTTTACTCTTTAAATCTACTCTTAGGGTTACTCATTTATTCCTATTTTGCCGAAGCGACGCTTAGGGGTATTACCAGCCTGACGGAAAAATCAACCATTATTCTTAAAGTAAATTTTCCCAAGGCGATTGCCATCTTGACTTCGGTGGTCAACTCTTTTATCAGTTTCTTTTTTGGGTTTTTAGCCTTCTTGGGGTTTTGGTTTTGGGTCAAGCCTGACGGTTCTTTACTCAATCTTCCATATTTTTTCTTACTGGTTTTGATTTTAACAATACTGATTATCGGTTTGAACTTCTTTTTGAGTATCGGTTACACCAAATTGAAAGACCTGCTATCTATCTGGGAGGTATTGTTGCAATTACTGCTGTATTTGAGCCCGATTATTTATCCGTTGAGTTACGTTCCGGCTAAATACCAGTCACTGTTTTTATTAAATCCGATGGCCGTTATCATCACCCAATCCCAGGCAATTTTAATCACCGGTCAGGTAATTGATTGGTGGCTGCTGGGCTACACCTTAATGTTGGCAATAGTGGTGTTAATTGTCGGGCGGATATTTTTTCAAGGCCAGATTAAAAGAGTTAATGATAATTTTTAAAGACTATGTTGATAGCGATACAACTGGATAACGTGACTAAGACTTTTCAAATACCGACGGAAAAAATGGATTCGCTGCGTGAACGGCTGTTGAATTTTAAATTAAGGAGTCGGAAGGAATCATTTAGGGCCTTAAGCCAGATTAACTTAACGGTGGAACCAGGAGAATGGTTGGGGATAATCGGCCCCAACGGTTCCGGCAAATCTACTTTGTTAAAAGTTATTGCCGGCATTTATGAACCTGATCAGGGAAAGGTTGAGATTACCGGACAATTAGTGCCGTTTTTAGAATTAGGAGTCGGTTTTAACCCTGATTTATCGGCCTTGGATAATATTTGGTTAAACGGGGTAATTTTAGGTATGAGTCGAAAAAAAATAGCCGAGAAACTGGAAACAATTATTGGCTTTGCAGGGATTAAACCGTTTATTAACCAAAAACTAAAAAATTTTTCTACGGGAATGCAGGTAAGACTGGCGTTTTCGATTGCCATTCAGTCTGCCGGTAACATTTTTCTACTCGATGAAGTGTTGGCGGTCGGCGATTATGAATTCAGGCAAAAATCAAAAAGAGTTTTTGAGAAAATGAAACGTCAGGGAAAAACCGTTATCATTGTCAGCCACGAATTAGATCAGATTAAAGAACTTTGCGATCGGGTGGTTTGGCTGGATCACGGCAAGATTGTCCTAAACGATAAACCAGAAACCGTTATCAAAGCTTACACAAAGTTTGTTTAATCCAGTGGCACATAACCAAACTCAAGCTTAATATCAGAATTTAACGCTTCTTTTAGCTCAATATCATTAGCCCCGTCATTAAGATGAGGAATTGACTTTGACGCTGTTTGAAATTGGGTTAATAGTTGATAATCAGTCAGGCTGAATGGCAGCAGCAAAAAATATTTCTCCGTCGGGTAAGTTCCTTCTCCGGTCGGGAAATGATCAGTTATTTTAATAATATCGTCTTGGCAGCCGGTTAGCTTTTGCCAACGACCGCCTTTTAAAGAAAATCTGGGCTTGATTACTGTCTGGCATAGGTCAGGTTTATAAAGATAAGCTGAAACAATCGGAAAGGGTAAGGCAGTCCGGATCAAACCGCCGCGGTTTTTAGAAATCAACACTCCATTGGTAAATTCAGGCGGCTTTTCGTCGCTGTAACCCCAATAATACCTGCCAGGAAAGTCATAATAAAACCTGATTTCTTCGTCTTGTTGCAAACGATAGCTAAACTCGCTTTGATATTCTTGGTTACTTAAACCTCTTTCTGCCGGGGTAAATGTTGCAGCCGGCTGGGAGTAGGCTTTGATCAGGATTTGCCGAACTGACTCTTTAACATCGGCATTAATATCTCTGAGCCAGATGGGAGAGTCGAGGAGTCGGCGGTCGGCGACAATTTCTTCGACGCTGGCGATTTTGCCCTGCTGATTTAAATAATAAACCTCCATATCCGGGTCTAAAACGTGCCACGCCCCGTCATAAAACACTTCAGCAACGACATGGTCGACTAGATTGACCAAACGGGCATTATATCCGGCAAAAGTTAACAGCTGGATTAAAACCGTTGACGAGTCGGAACAAAAACCATAGCCCCAGTTGTTCAGGTACCGGACAGGATTATCAAGGTAATAATAACTGGTGCCGTATAACGGAGTATACCAATGAAGTTGATTATCGGTGATAAATTTAAATACCGCCAGCACTTTTTCCTGGTTGGTGGCAGTATCCTTATCAAGATTTTTTAAGGCAGAACCCAAAATAGCTTCATCGGAAAACCAATCCTGGCCGTTAATTATCACTCGGGGCTTAATTGTTTTTACCCCCAAATTGGTAAGTGAATAATAGACCGGTTTTTCTTGGTCATTACTATCGATAGTCAGTTGCGCTTCGGTTTGATTTTTTCCGAGGGTTAAAGAAACTGTTTTATCGCTGTAAGGTAAGTCGGCGGCAAACGATAACCAGGAATATATTGGGGTAACTTCACGAGTGGGACTATATAAAAACGACCAGAGAATTAAACTAAAAAAAGAAATAAGAATGAAAGTAGAGATAATTTTTACAATTTTCATTGAATTAAATTCAACAATCCCTGTTTAAGGATGTCAATATTTTTTAGACCATGATATTTTTTAACATAATCATAATGATTTCTGCCCATAGTTTTTAACCCAGCAGGATTATTTAAAATTTCTTTTAGCCGTTTGTCCCCAATCAAGCCGCATTGGTATCTAATTATATAACTATCAGGATTCACCTTAAAGGACAAAACAGGAGTTCTGGCGGCCCCGGCCTGGAGAAAAGTGTTGGGAAAACCTTCGGCGGTTGAGGTGTTAACTAAAATTTTGGCCTGAAGGAAAAAGGTTGAAATTTTTTCCGCTGACACGGCCGGGACAAAGCTTAAATTGGTGAGTGATTTCGCCTGATTTTTAACCAGATTGAATAAGGCCTTATTCTTGCCCTGACGGCAAATCATGACAAATTTTTCTTGAGAATAGTGCCTGGCAAGGTCAAGAAACTTGAGCGGATTTTTCCACTTGTCTGCCCGGCCCACCCACAAAATATATTGACGCCTGAGCGTTTTCTCTTCAGTCTTCATTTTTATCAGCGAAGGCATCACCAGACTCTTGAGCTTTAAATTTTGTTTCAGGGCAAAACTTTGCAGTTGGTGTTGGGCGATAATTAAATTTGCCAGCTTCAGTCGGAAGTAAGCGCAATCCCAGTCGTGGGCAACCATGTAGGCGAATTTCTTTTTAAACAAACGACACCACCAGCCGACCAGTAACACTTTGGGATTGATGGTTCTTTCGACGTAAACATCGGCGTCAACGGTTTTTAGGACTGTTAAAAAATCAATCAACTTAGTCTTGAGTAAGGTTACGCGGCCTTGTTTGATTATCGGCGGTTGGGAGTAATCACCGGTGATTAAGCTGACTCCAAAACGTTTGTCTTTGGCTAGTTCCCGGGCGATTAAACTCATTTGTACTTCGGCGCCGCCGAAATAATCGAGAGAGTTTTTAACAAAAAGCGGATAGCTTTTTAGGGAAATAAAGCAGACTTTGATTGGTTTCACGTCTATAATTATAATCGATGAAAGTAGTCAAAGTTATTTTAATCAGTTTAGTCTTACTTCTCAATTTTTTTATTTTCCGTTCAAGGCTGGAAGATTCATTTAATTCGATGCAGGGGAAGAACTTAGTTGGAGAAGTAAAGATGGGCAGACGCTGGAGAAACTTTGACAAACTGCGAACAGAAGCCGTTGAATATTCTGGTTGGTCTGAGGAAGACAAGATTGATTTATCGTTAGACCCGCAAACTCAGGGACTGGTCGTGTATGAGTTTACTCGACCACCCGGTGCCCAAGTGGCGGTATTACAACTTTCATTGACACATCCTGACCCCGGTAGCAATAAAGTCAGCATTTCTACCAATCAACAGGACTGGGAAATGTTGGTTGAAAATAATCGGTTTCAACATTTTGCTCCGCCTTTAGATTTGAATCAATATATTGCCAATAGCGAGCACTTTTGGATTAAGATTGAGGCGACTAACAAAGAGGTTAACGGTTTGCCGGCAGTAATCCTTTATGATTTCCACTTAATGCATTACCAGCGAGAAATCAAAATGCCGCCATTGATTTTACTGGGATTGTTTACTTTTTTCCCGATACTATTCATTATCCGGCCCAAAAAAAAGATTGCTATTGAGTTTTTGATAGTCTTTGCCGTGATATTTTTAGGGATGCATTTATCCTGGAAAAGCTTGTTTGAAAATCGCTACCGGGCTTTTGACAGCGATATCAATTGTTTGACTAGCCAGACAGAAAAGTTTCTTTCTCAGGACTTGACAACAGCCTTGGCGGGAAATTATTGCCTAAATAAAGAAAGTCTAAACGTGTTAATTATTCTTACTTTTTGGCAACTGTTTGGTTATGGTTCGGAGATGGCGATAAAGCTATCGAGCCTGGTGTTTCATTGGTTGACGATTGGGTTAACTTATACCTATGGCAAAAAGATCGGTTCAGTTGTCGGCGCCGCCGCAGCCGCGGTATTTATTGCCGTCCACCCTTATCTTATCGATTTGTCAACGCGAGGGCTGAGAGATCCGGCGTTTACGTTTGTTATCTTAATTTTTTCTTTCTGGCTGTTTGAGTCTAACCTCAAAAAAAATCGGAATAAGGTTATTTTAGTTTTAGCCATAATTTTTGCCATTTATTTGCGGCTTCATTCAATCGTCCAGCTAATCGGCCTGGCATTGATATTTATGATTGCCAGAAAAAAATTAAAATCAGGAATGGTGATAATGTTAACAACATTTTTAATTGCCGCTCCGATTATTATTACCAATCTTAAAACTTACAATACCTGGAACTATTCCGAGGCAAATCATTTAAAATGGAATGTGAATGTTGAATTCTCTGGGCAACCGGGATTCCCTACCAAAGAAGAAGAGCGGATGAATCCGTTTCAGGGGCCAGAAATTTCTGCCTTTACTTATTTTTTTAAACTTCACACTCTTCCTGATTTAATTATTTCCACTTTGGCAGGTGTAAGAAAAACCTTTGGCGGCCTTTATTTTAAAGATAATCTAACGGGCTTGGTTTTATTTATTGCCGGCGCCTGGTTAATGTTAAGGAGAAAGGCATTACGGTACATTCCGGTTTTAGTTTTCTTTTTGGAAATTCCCCATTTTTTCCTCACGGCCAAGAATTTAGTCGAGTACCGTTCGATGACCCAGTCTTTGCCGTTTATTGGATTAACTATCGGTTATATAATTGATCGACTATGGCAAAAATTGAAACGCTTTTAAAAAACAAAAACTATCGGGTAAGGCGCGGCCGGGGAAAATTGCCCAAAAACCCTTCAATTATCAGAGAGCGGCTCAAGCCCAGACTCTACGATTACACCTATATCATGACCTTAAGTTTTAGAGAAACATTTGAACGAATGTTAGAGTTGGTTGGTAAAAAAGCCAGCCCTCTAAAGATTTTAGACCTTGGCTGTGGCTACAAGCCATATCAAGCATTTTTCCCCAACGATCAATATATTGGTGTAGACTTGGATCTAAATTCTTATGCCGACGTCATTGCCAACAACGAACAATTACCCTTTAAAGATAATGTTTTTGACGTAATTATACTTTCGGAAGTCTTGGAGCATTGTGATAATGAATACCAAGTGGTCAGCGAGTTAAAACGGGTGGCTAAAAATCAAGCTTTGGTCTATTTATCCATTCCGTTTATTTTCCCCTTGCACGGCATTCCCCACGACTTTAATCGTTTTACTAAATACAAACTTCAGTCCCTGTTTAAACGGGATAAGATTATTTTGCTTCGGGGCAGCAACAATTTGTTTGCCTCGCTATTTATTTTCAGCAATATCGTAGTCCGGATTTTATTCGGAACGCTTAAAATTATCTATCCAATTTACATTGTTAACAACCTTTTAAGTTTAGCCGTAGGACAACTAAGCCGATTATATAGAGATAAAAAGGGTTTCATTGCCGAATACTGGGATTATGCCCTGTCGGCCTTTCCGATCGGTTACTCCATGATCGTCAGGATCAAAAAATGAAAATTTGTTTTATTGACTGGTTTGCTTACCCTCTTTTTAATCCCAAATCTAACATTGTTTTCGGCGGCGCCCAGATACAACTGTATCTTCTGGCCAAAGAATTGGCCAAAAACAAAAACTTTAAGATTTTTTTCCTTACCGACAATCAAAAAAACAATCAGCAAGAAGTTTTTGATCAAATTAAAGTTTTTCAAATGTTTCGGTCTCCCCAAGCGTTTGGCTACTTGGGGTTTTTTGTCCAGTTTTTGGCTCAGTTGAGGCAGATTAATGCTGACATTTTTATCCAACGAGCTGCCAGCGCCGAAACCGGACTCATCGCGCTAATCTGTTGGCTGTTAAGAAAAAAGTTTATTTTTATGGTGGCCCATATTCAGGACGTCAACGGTGATTTTATGAAGAAAAACGGCTGGCGGGGGAAACTCTTTGGTTTTGGCTTAATTTTGGCGGACAGAATAGTTTGTCAAACAAGAGACCAACAAAGACAACTGTCAAAAAACCTAAGGGGGAAAAGCGTGATTGTTCCTCTGGCTTATCCCATAAAACCACGGTTGCGCCAGCAAAACATCAATAAACAAGGCATTCTTTGGGTGGCCAGGGCAGAAACTTGGAAAAATCCGGAACTGTTGCTGGCTTTGGCAGCTAAATTCCCCCGCGAAAAATTCACCATGATTTGCCCGCCGGCGGAAAATAACCCAGATTATTTTAAAATCATTAAGGCCAAAGCAAAACAAATCAGCAATCTTCAATTTATCGCTTGGGTGCCGTTTAACAAGATAGATGCATTCTTTAGAAAATCGAGAGTTTTCGTTTCAACCTCCTTTAGTGAAGGTTTTCCCAATACTTTTATCCAGGCAGCCAAAAACATGACGCCGATCGTTTCTTATCAAGTCGATCCAGATAAAATCATTTCCCAAAATAAATTGGGTTTTTGCGCCAAGGGCGATGAAAAGATGTTGACAGAGTATTTAAAAAAAGTTCTCCGCAATCAAAAGTTCTGGCGAAGATTATCTGATCGGGCTTATCAATATGCGGTTGGTCATCACGATTTATCCGAGGTAGTTGACAAATTTAAAAGCATTGTTTTAAATTGGTGAACTAACTTATCAAGATTGTGGACTTTTTTCGAGAAGATGATGGCTTTTTGGGATAATTCTTGCCAAAGACCTGGTTGGTTTAAAGCTAACTCAACTTGTTGTCTGAATTTTTTAAAGCTGCCCTTAGCGTTTAACCCCCAACCGTATTCTTTAAAACTATCATTAGGATCCCTAAATAGAGTAATTGCCGGGGTACCGGCCACAGCCGCCATTAAGTGAGAAGTATGCAAACTGCCGTAATCCGAAGTATCAATAAATAATTTTGCTTGTTGATAATATTTGCTTATCCGGGAAAACGGCACATTCGTTTTCAATGAAAGCCTAGGAATCTTTTTGGCCTGGTTAGAAATTTTCTTAAAGTAATCCTGGTGACCTTCTGATGTAGAGGCAATCATGATAAATTTTTGCCCCGGCAGGCTTTTGGCTAATTTTAAGAACGCTTCCGGATTTTTCCAGGGGTCGAGCCGGGCAATCCAAAGAATTTGCCGCCGCTTATTTTGCGGCAATATTTTTTTCGGTACCGGAAACCAGTAGGGGATGTAAGTGGCCCTGAGTCGATAATTTTTCCAAAGCAGTTGTTGGTGTCTAACAGAGGTACACCAAATCAAATCGGCGTGTTTTAAGCCCCATTCGTAAATCTTACCCCAACGGTGATTTTTAACATAGGTTTGGTTGACATCATCGTCATGGCCGATTAAAAAGATGCACTTTTTTCTAAATAGTTTTGACCAAAAAACCACCAGGCCGATTTCATAAGTGGCGCTGCCCTGAATATAAACGTCGGCGTTGATAGTTTTCAATCTTTCGCCAAGACGGAAAAAATCTTGATGCGGTAAATTCCAAAGAGTGTTAAACCGTTCGGCGATTCTGGCAAATAACTTTGTTAAAAAATCCAGTGTTTTGTTGTTGCCTTTGATTAACCCTTGCTGTCGAGAAGTTTTAAATAACTTGATCTTAGAGATAGTTTCGGTTTTGGAGCGATCAGTTTCCAGTAAAAAGCTGACGCCGAACCGTCTATCTTGGGCCAATTTCTTGGCAATTAAGAAGTACAAAACTTCGTTGCCCCCGAAAGTAATCTGACTGTTTTCGTTAAAGAGCCGATAAGCGTAATGACTAATGAAACAAACCTTCATAATACCGAATGGTTTGTTTAAGCCCTTTAATTAGTGGGGTAAAGTCGGTCGAGTGCCAGCCCAATTTTTCCAAATTCCAAACTTTTTTATTAGCCATGACTATGGAGTTGGGGATTTCCCCGGGGCGCATCGGGGCATAGCTGATTTTTGATTTTGATTTAGTTAATTTGATCACCAGCTTGACGATTTGATTAACGGTAATTTTTTGCCCCATACCGGCTTCAAATACCCGATCATAAACGCCATGGTTTTTGATTAAAGCCCGGACTAAAATTTTAGCTAAGTCTTTAACGTAAATTAGATCCATAATTTGCTGACCGTCTCCGTAGATGGTGATCGGTTCATTTTTTAAGGCTGGGATGATAAAGTTAGGAATCATTTTCCGAACCGGTTTGTCTTTTTGTTTAGGCCCGTAAGCGTTGAGTCCGCGAACAACGGCAATTTTAGTCCCAAATTCTTTATTGAACATTAAAGCAAAGCGTTCGGCCGTGGATTTGGTAATTGAGTATGGGTTGTTCATCCAGTGGTTGCCGACGGAAATATAGACGGCCGGAATGTTAGTTTCCCTGATTGCTTCAAAAATATTCAATGATCCGAGAATATTATTTTTAACCACCGGTTTCGGGTTGGTCACTGTTTCCTGCGTGCCCAAAGTGGCCGCCAGATGGATTACACCACCATGACCTTTTACGGCTTTTTTTACAACTATCTCGTTTTTAACATCCTGGTCGCTTTCGAAAATGGTAACGGCAATGCCCAGGCGTTTTAATTCGTCAACAGTATGACTGCCGATGAATCCTGCCCCGCCGGTAACCAGAACTTTCTTTGTTTTCATTGGTAAACTTTATTATATATCTTTAAATATTCATTCGCCGTTTTCTCCCATGAATATTTATTTTGGAGCAAAAGATTCAGCCGCGGTCGATTTAAAGCCTTAACGATTGCTTCAGCCAGGGCTTTCGAGTCACCGACCGGCACCAAAATGCCGTTGTCTTGGTTCACCGTCTCCGGGTTGCCGCCGACGCGGGTTACTACCACCGGCAGGCCGCTGGCCTGCGCCTCAAGCAGAGAGTTTGACTGGCTCTCTGTCAAAGAGGGGAGAACGAAAATTTTCGCCCGGCGGTAAAGTGACGGCAGGTTTTTATGTTCCACTGGACCGAAAGACTTAACCGCCCTTGTCAACTTGAGCTTTTTAACCAGCTGTCTGATTTTGCCTTCAAGCTGGCCGCCCCCAATCAAGACCAGCCTGGCATCGGGAACCGCCGCCAAAACCTTCGGCATGGCCGCGATCAAGTCTTCGACCCCTTTTCTTTGTCCCAAACGAGAAGTAGACAAAATCACCGGTTTAGTTGGTAGCTTTTTTGCCGGATAAAAGCGGCTTTGGTCCACTCCGTTTCTGATCACCTTAATTGGCAAGCCGGGAAACGATTTTAAGACCAAACGCTTTAAATAGCGGCTGTTGGCGTCCAAAGACTTGGCCCGGCGGTAAACCAGGCTCAAAAAGGGTTTGGCTAACTTAAGCCAAAAATCGTAGCGGGTTTCATAACCCGGTTCTTCCCCTCCCCGAAGGGAGATAAGATACTGTCGGCCCAAAGCCCAGGCGGTTAGCCCCGCCGGCAACCCGCCGAAGGCATGAACCAGGTCGTAGTTTCGGCGGTGGGGCCAAGCCCAAAGATAGGAGCGGATCAAAAACCTTAACAGGTTAAGACCTGATTGGTGGTGCAGGTTTCTGCCCCTTTTGCCGACGCTTAAGCGGTGAACGATAATGTTTTTAGCTAAGGTTTCTTTTTTATCCTGGTCAGGCGAGGCGGTGACCACATCGATTTTCAAGTTTTTTTCTTTGGCAAATTCTTGAAGCAAGTTTTGGCAAGCCACGGCCGTGCCCCCGCCCAAGGGCGGCAGCTCATAAGTGATTAGTAGTAGCCTCATCATGTATAATTTTACATGAGCTATGGATAAATACGACGTCAGCTTGATTTTGGCTTGTTTTAACGAAGAGCAAATTTTCGAAGATTCGGTTAGCCGCATCATCCGCACCTTGGATCAAACCGACTATACCTGGGAAATAATTTTTGTCGACGATAAGTCCCAAGACGGTACCAGAACCTTGATTGCCAAAATGATCAAGCGTTACCCGCGAAAAAACCTTTCCGCCATTTTCCACAAAAAAAACCTCGGCCGGGGCCAAACCGTCAAGGACGGTTTCAAAAAAGCCCTGGGCAGGATCGTCGGCTATATCGACATCGACCTGGAAGTGGGCGAATGGTACCTGCCTAAGTTTTTCGCCGCCATCGAAGCCGGCGCCGACCTCGCCAGTGCCTGGCGCATCTACGACTTTAAGTTAAAAACCTTACACCGCTGGCTGGGCAGCAAAGGTTATGTTTTACTGCGCAAAGCTTTGTTGGGCCTGCCCTTTGAGGATACCGAAGGCGGCTACAAGTTTTTCAAAAGAGCCAAACTGATGCCGCTTTTAAAGCAGTCCTACCACTCCGGCTGGTTTTTTGACACCGAGATCATGACTTTGGCTTTCCGGGCCGGACTCAAGGTGGTCGAGATTCCCACCGCCTTTGTCCGCCGCACCGACAAAACCTCGACCGTGAGACTTGTCCCTGATACTTTAATTTATCTAAAAAACCTATTAAGCTATTCTTACCGCCATGGCAAAAATCATTAAAGAAATCGGTCTGAAAAGAATTTTCAAGTATTTAGTGTTTGGAGCCTGGGATCTGGTATTTGGGGCCTTGCCTTATTCGCCTCTAAGGGTGTGGTGGTTAAGGCTGGGCGGGGCTAAAATCGGTAAAAACTGTGTCGTGGATAAGGCCGGGTTCTTTAACCTCGACCGCACCGGCCTGGCCGGCTTGACTCTCGGCAGAGACTGTTATCTGGGGCCGAGGACTACCATCGACTTGGCCGGCAAAGTGGTTTTAGGTGACCAAGTGACCGTTTCTGCCGCCAGCGTCATCTTGTCGCACCACTCGGTCGGCTTTTCCGACCACCCGCTTTTAAAGCATTACCCCAAAAAGGTTTATACCACCACCCTGGAATCCGGTTGCGCTATTGGCGTCGCCAGCGTCATTTTGCCGGGCGTGACCATCGGGAAAAATTCTCTGGTTGCTGCCGGAGCCGTGGTCAGAAAATCTGTCCCCGCCAGCGTCATGGTCGCCGGCGTCCCGGCCCAAGTTAAAAAGAAGCTTCAATGAGATTAAAACCCCAGCTTTGGCTTTCCGCCGCGATTGCTTTAGGCTTGTTCCTGCGCCTGTTTAAACTAACTCCGCTTTTCCACTTCACCATGGATGAGGCTTTGCTGGCTTTTCGCGGCTGGGGCTTATTTGTTTTGGGCAGGCCCTTTCTTATCGGCGGCATCAGCCCCTTACAAGTCCACCTGCCGCCCTATTTTTATTACCTCTCCGCCCTATTTTTGCCCTTGTCCCGTTTTAACCCCATCGCTTGGGGAGTAGTCGCCGCCGCCATCGGCTTGGCTACTTTACTAAGCCTTTTTTCTTTGGCTAAAAAACTTTTTACCCAAGAATTTGCTTTAATCGCGGTTTTACTTTATGCCACTTCTTTTACCGCCGTCTTTTTCGACCGCCACTTTTGGCCTTTGGTTTTTAATCCCTTGCTGACTACCCTGGCGCTGCTTTTATTGACCAAGCTCAAATTCAAAAAGGTCGGACCTTTTTGGCCATACTTTTGGTTAGGGTTGGTGTTGGTTTTTGCCGTCAGCGCCGATCCCTCTAACCTGATGCTCCTGGCCGCAATTTTGTTAACCTACTTTATTTTCCGCCGCCGCTTCAACCGCCGGGCAGTCAAAGGTTCGTTGTTGGTGTCCTTAGGTTTATTTGTCGCCCCTTTATTGGCGTTTGATCTTCGCCACGGCTGGGAAAACTTGAGAGGCGTGTCCCGTTTGTTTACCAATCTTTCTGCCAAGGGTTTTGCGGTTGAAAGAATCATCGACGGCTTGTTGCTTTTGCCGCGGAGTTTTGCCCGTTTCTGGTATTCTCCCCAAACCAGTCTGGCCGAGCTTTATTCCTACTGTTTTCCTTTTGCCCAAGGTCGCCAGCGCCAGCTGTCTTGGCTCTTGGTCGTTTCGGCCGCGGCCTTGCTGGTTTGGTTTATCGTCAAAAAATTCACCAGCCGAAAACCGGCCGTCAAAGCCATAGTGGTTTTGCTTTTAACCTATTTTGTCGGCGTCGTTCTCTTTGGTGTTTTGGGTTTTTCTTTGTTCGACCACTACCTTGCCGGCCTGCTGCCTGTTTTTGCCTTGATCACCGCTTGGGTTTTAACCAAACTGCCCCGTTCCCTTACTTATACCTTAACCGCTATCATCGTCGCTTTAAACCTTTTTCAGGTCAGCCGCGCCCATCACCCTTACGGTTTAAGTTACAAAAACCAACTGGTCTCCTGGGCCCAAAGTGAGTTATCCGGCCAACCCTTTGCCCTGGACTCTGTCAGCAAATGCCACCGCGAAAACGGCCTGCGCTACCTGTTTGAACTGACCGATAATCCGCCGGTTATTTCCTTCATGGACTCCAACTTCTTCTGGCTCTACGCCCGGCCGCCTGTACCAGAAATGCCCGAGCGAATACTTCTGCTTACCGACAAACCCTTGACCTCCGACTTGCCGGTCATCGCCCGCCAGCAGTTTGGCGCCATGACCGCCTACCTTCTTGACAACTCCACTAAAACCTATAAGCTTTCATTCTAAACCGCGCTTGTCCCCATTTGACTCTATACCCTATAATACTCTAGGTTTATGAAAATTATTAAAGAAGCTGCCGCCCAGATGCTGGTCTTACCAAATAGGCCTCTAGACGCGACTTATTATGAAGCTATCGTTAATGGAACTTTACCCGAGTTTTATCTCCATAGCTTTCAGGTTTATCGAGGTTACTCCGACGCCCTTCCAGATCAACTAGTAGACGGATTTAATTCAGAATACCCGTTAATGAAATGTAGAACGCATTTCCTCACAGGTTTAATGAACCGTTTAAAACATAGCGTGGAGGATGAAATTATTACCGACACGGGAATGGCAGTAACCATAGACGAGTTTTGTCAGTTTGATTGGCAGGCTAATAGATCTGGTTCTAAAAGTGAGTTCATGACCACTCCAAATGAGATTGAAAAAATCAATTCGATGTTAGATTTAATTGTTTCTCATTTAAAACAAAAATATGACCTTCCCGGTTTTACTCAGGAGCAGATTGATCAGACAATTACTGCGCGAAGGGCCCTTTCTCGTTTTTCTCTTCCAGAAGACATTCGTTAGAATAACTAACCACATTTGATTATGTCTGAAAGACCTTCGCTAGAAAAGCTGTACCTATCTCATAAAGACAGAATCAAGGCAGCTAACGACGTGGGTAAGATTCTCAAGCGTCAAGTAGAACAGGTTAAAAGGGTTGTTCTGTTTGGCAGTGTGGCGAGGAATACAGACGGTCCAGACTCCGACGTTGATATGCTGGTTACTTACTGGGGCGTTCCTTCGCCGGAGAATGATAACTTTTTTCACGGTCAAGTAATAGATACTCTTAAAACAGCCGGTATAAGTCTCGGCAACCCTAAGGCAAAGAAAGAAAGCGCCAATAAAGGTAAAGTTACTCTTCAAACTATTTCCGAGGTCGCGTTAACTCATCCTAATTTATATTTGCCACCCTTTGAATTTACCCTGATTGGATTTCTTGAAAAGGTAAGTCAAGATGGCAAAGTTTTGTTTCTCAGAAGCCTGAAAGGAAGAGATCTTTTAGTTGAAATGACAATTGAGGCGACCATAGATAAAATTCAATCAGGTTTAGATAGAAAATAAATTAATTGTTTGAGTATTTTAGTTTAAAATAGATTTATGGTACTAGCCCAAGAAAGTTTCGATGCCATGACCGCCTACCTGCTTGACAACTCCACTAAAACCTATAAGCTCGACTTGTGAAAATAAAAATTTCTCCAGCCCTTAAGTTTACCGCAGGCTTAGTCGGCGTCTTAGTTTTCCTTTTTGCCGCTTATCGGCTTGCCTTTAAGCTGGCCGGTTTTCTGCCCGAACCCTACAAACCGCCTCTGCTTCAGGCCCAGTTTAAGTTTATCGCCGGCGTCAACAATATTATCGACGCCTTTTACCCTAAAACCTACCTTCACGCCTTTACCGTCAAAGACCTGCCCGAGTTTAACCTGACTATGTCGGCCACCGACATCAAAAACATCGCCGCCGACGTTAAAAAATCTCTTGAGGTTGGTGTTCATGATTCGGAAACCGAGGCTACCCAAGAAATTTCTTTCAGATTCGCTAGCCAAACTTATAAAGCTACGATTAGCTTTCACGGCGGGGGAGCCAACAACTTTATCTACAACAAGACCGATTACGACGTGAAGCTAAAAGACAACCAGGCGGTCGATAACTTATCCAAATTTAATTTATTGAATTCTTGGCTCCACGACTGGATTACTCCGCTTCTGGCCAACAGCTTGGCCGACCGGCTGGAGTTAATCCACAACCGCCAAGAGCCGGTCAGGGTCAAGATCAACGGCAAAGCCAACGGCATCTATATGTTTGAAGAAAAAGTAGACGACCAGTTTTTAAAAAGCCGCAATCTTGCCGGCTACATCATCGCTTTAAAAGACGCCACCAGATTAAAGCACCGGGGCAACGAGGTAGCTCTCAATGCCCACCACCTTTCCGGCTGGGATTTTGCCATAGCCAACGTTGAACCTTTGGCGACAGACGACCCACAAGCCCTCTACCAAACGGACAAATTCTTCAAGGCTATGCGTGATCGCGACCTCAAAACCCTTGTTGACGTAATCGATCTTGACTACTTGGCTCGCTTTGAGGCTTACCGGGAAGTGTTGGGTATTGACCACGACGTCGCCGGCGACAATCTTAGGTTTTACTACTCTTCGTCTGACCAAAAGTTTTATCCCCTGGTCAGAAATGAAGGCGACTTGACCAAATTAACCCTCTCCGGTGGTACTACTCTAAAGTCGTATAACCTCTATGACCCCCATTTGGCCGACCAGTACGATTACCCCCGGCTGTTTTTACTCTTGGAACGCCTGCCGGAGTTTAGAAAGTTGAAGTACGGCTATTTAAACCAGCTGGCCAACGATTATAGTCAGATCGAAGCCGACTTTGACCAGATTTATGCTGCTTACGCCGACGTGTTTATCTACGACACTGTCGATGAAGCTTCGATCAGAGAGAAAAAGCGCCTGCTTAGGCAGTTTCGGGATACCATTGATAACAACTTGAGCTTGATCAAACAGCAACTCGAGTTTGCCCAAGTGGCAATCAGCGTGGTCAACCGCCCTGGCTCCGTCACCATCGAGATCATTCCCGACGCCGTCGTCCCGGTTTCTTTTACCATGTTTAAATTAAACTTTGTCGACGCACCTGCTCAAGACATCACCGCCGCCGTCGGCCAGGACACCATCATGGCCGACTTTAGCGCCGATTTTGACTTGCTGCCGACCACTTTTGCCTACACCGTTCCCGTCCCCGCCCCGGTGTCTTCTTTATCTATAAAAGCTGAAAACGCCGTTACCGGCGCGCCCGTCACCGACCTCTACAGCGCCATCGCCAGTCAGCCCTAAGCGTATTTTCCCCTTAGCTGGTTCCAGCGGATAGCGATTAAATCGCCCAGCGATCGCAGCACGTCCAGTAAGATATTTACCCGGGTCCTTTCGTCGTTTTCCCAGGTAACCGGCACCTCGACCAGTTGGTAGCCGAGGACTTTGGCCAAAAACAAAATCTCGGCGTCATAGCCCCAGCGGGAGATCCGCGACAAACCGAATAACTTTTTGGCTGCCGGGGCGAGAAAGAGTTTAAAACCGCAGGTAAAGTCACTCACTCGCATGCCAAGCCAGAGGTTAGTCAGATGGGTAAACTGCTCGCCCAGCCACTGACGCATCTTTGGCTGAAGCTTTAAAAGTTTGGCGCCAGCCAGCTTTCTCGAACCCGAGGCGACGTCAGCGCCAGTTCTGATAACCTGATAAAACTTGGGAATTTCAGACAGGGGAGTAGAAAAATCTATGTCGGCGACCAGCACCAACGGTTTAGTGGCTGCCGCTACTCCGGTTTTGACCGCATAACCCTTCCCCCGGTTGGTTGGGTAAGATATGAGTTTAAACTTACTAGCGAGAATTAGGCTTTCGCCGGCGTCGCTTGAACCGTCGTTGACAAAAATAAACTCCCAGCCGGAAAATTTTTTACTCCACTGGTGGCAGATGGTCAGGGCCCGCGGCAAGCGCCCCGCTTCGTTGTATGCCGGCAAGACCAGCGATAATTGTTTGGGCCAGATTACTTTTTTTTGATAAGGCATATTAAAGACAGGCCAAATGGCAGCGGGGTAAATTTTACCACTTGCCTTTCCAGAAAACCCAAAAACGCCATTAGTGGCGCTACTAAGAAGTTTACCGGCGTGAGCTGAAAGTCAGAAACAGCCGTTAGTTTGAGTCGATTTCTAAACCAGCGGATTAGGCTTACCGGCAGGAGTAAGTAGGTGAAAAAGAAGCTGACAAAAACTGGCCTCAAGCCGGCAGTTTTGATCAGCCGGGCGAGGCTGGTTTTCGAGTAGCGCCTAAAATGCCCCAGCATTTTGTCCCAGTAAGAAAAAAGCCAAGGGTTAGCCGGCACGGTGATCAAAATCAACCCTTCTGGTTTTACCACGCGTTTCATTTCCCCAATCGCCGCCGCATCGGTTTTAACGTGCTCCAGGGTGTCAAGTGACACCACCAGGTCAAAGTTGTTGTCAGTAAAGGGCAGCCTTATTTGATTCTGGTTAAGTTTAACCAGCTTTAGGCCTCGTCTGCGAGCCAGCCTGACCGCTTTTTCATCCGCGTCGACGCCAGCCACTTGCCAGCCTTTTTGTTTCAATTCATCAAGCAGTTTGCCGCTGCCGGCGCCCAGATCTAAAACCCGTCCAGGCTGGCGGCAGTTTCTTTCAATTAGGCTATGAACCATCAGCCTTTTCTGCTTGTGCCACCAATGGTGATCTTCCACTTCAAAAAGTTCGCGATACAGATCCTGCCTCATTATCCCTGCCATAATTTAGTATACTAGCCTAAAACACCTATGTTGGCACTAGTTTTAGTTGGTCTGTTTGTCGTTTCCCGGCTGGTTAGAGTTTTATCTTTCCCTCCTTTTTTAGACGAGCTGCTCTATACCCGCTGGGTGGCCACCATCAGCGCCGACCTTAACCAGTGGCTGCTACCTTTAAAAGAGTTCGGCTGGGCGCCTTTTACTACCTGGGTGGCTACCCTAATAAACTTAATCGCCAAGGACCCTCTGCTAAGCCTAAGGCTGACCGCCGCTCTTTTTGGCGGTTTGAGCCTGATTGTTGTTTTCCGCTTAGCTCAAACCTGGTTTAAATCACCCCTGATTGGTTACTTAAGCCTCTTTTTAATCTTGACCTCACCGATAGTTTTAATCCACGACCGCTTAGGATTGCGCGGCGACTCGGCGGTGACCTTGGCCGCTTTGCTGGTAGTTTATGGTTTAAGCTTGAGGCTGATAAAAAATAAAACCCGTGGGGCATATCTTGCCGGCCTGGGTTTGATGTTGGGGTTACTTACTAAATCCACTGCCTGGTTGTTGCCGGGTAGCGCCATTCTGGCCTACTTTTGGTTTCGTCCCAAGCTTAACCGCCACGACTTTTGGGCGGCAGCTTTGCCCGGCTTAAGCGTAATTTTTTATCTTGCCACCGGGTCGCTTACGAGTTTTATCGGCAAACGCCAGGTTTTTCTGTTATCGGTAAATCAAGCTTTAGACTCAATCCGCCCCAACCTTATCCAGGTGGCCTGGTGGAGCTGGCAATATCTAACTTGGCCGGTTTTACTCCTGGTTCTCGTCGGCGCCGTGGTCGCTTATTTTAACTATCGCCCCTTTTGGAAAATTTTACTGGTCACCATTATCCCCATGCTCTTGTTTGTGGTTTTGTTTGCCAAAATCTTGTTTCCCAGATACTTGCTCTATGTTTTTGTCTTAAGTTTGTTCTTTGCCGCCGTCGGCCTCGAGGCAATTTTAAAAAAACTGTCCCACCTTTTGGGGGCGGTGTTGATAGCGGCAGTCTTTTGGCAGCCGTTGGTTACCGACTTTGTCATCGTTACTGATCTCAAAAAAGCTCCGCTCCCGGAAATCGAGCGCTGGCAGTATGTCACCGGCTGGCCCTCCGGCTACGGCTTAGCCGAAGTGGTGGACTACTTAAAAACTTTTCCTCCGGAGATCTTAATCACCGAGTCGGACGATTTGGTTAAAACCGGCCTGCCTTACCTTTGGCCCGACCACGGCATGACGGTCGTTAGTCTTGCCGACGATATGGTGTTGGCCCCGGCCGCCCGCCAAAGCGTACTCAACGCCCTCGAGAATGAAGAAGAAGTTTTTCTGGCGTTAAACGTCGCCGAGACAGTCCCCGCGAGCTTGTCCGCCGAACTCCTGTTTCAAGTCTTCCGCCCGGAGAACAAAAGCTCGATTAAGATATTTAAAGTAATTTCAGCTAAATGATTACCAGTCACACCATCGTTAAAAACGAACAGAGGTTTATTAAGCCTTCTCTTTTATCGGTCATCGACCACGTTGACCGTTTCCTCGTCTGGGATACCGGCTCCACCGACGCTACCGTAAAGGAGATTAAGTCGATCAACTCAAACAAGATTGACTTCAGTCAAAAAGGTGCGGCAGGCAGAAACGGACTGGTGAAATTAAGAAACCAGCAAATAGCCGCTACCAAAACCCCTTGGATCTTGCTTTTAGACGGCGACGAGGTTTGGCCCGAAAAAAACCTAATTCAATTAATCAAAGCCGCGGAGAATGCTTCAATAAACACCCTGGCTTTAGTCAACCGCACCAGAAACGCCATCGGCGACGTCTACCACTACTTACCTGAATCATCTGGCCGCTACCGCATCGGTCCCTGGAGCGGAAATTTAAACATTAGGGCGATCAAGAATCTGCCCGGGCTTAAAGTTATCGGCTCCTATCCTGATGAGGCCTACACCATAAATGGCCGGTCGATTCAGGATCAACCCGAACGCTTGGAGTTTGTCGATACCTGGTATCTTCATTTAACCCACCTTAAAAGGAGCGGTTGGCGCCACCAGGCTAAGGTGGTAGACAGGCTGAAAAAGTTTAAGTGGTGGGGTAGAAGAGAGAAATTAAAGCCCGGTGAGTTGCCGGAAGCTTTATCAACATAACAATTTGAGTGACGATCGTCAATCTAGATGTTATGGTTGTGAGTTAGAGTACCAGTTGAGGAAGCGTCTTAGACCTGTTTCTAGATCGGTTTTTGGCTGCCAGGCGAGCAGTTTTTTGGCCTTACCAATATCGGCAAAGGTTTGGCTGACGTCTGCCGGGTGGCGCGGCTGCTCAAAGATTTTGGCTTTTTTGCCGGCTATTTTCTCGATGGTAGCAATAAACTGGTTTAACTTCACCGGCCGGTTGTGGCCCAGGTTGATCACTTCATAATCAAAGGGCTTTTTAACCGCCGCCAAAATTCCGGTCACAACATCGTCGACATAAGTATAGTCGCGGCTGGTGTCGCCTTTGCCATAGCGGGTGATCGGCTCCCCTTTCAGAATCGCCTTGGCAAAAATATACGGCGCCATGTCCGGCCGCCCCCGGGGGCCATAAACGGTAAAAAACCGCAACACCGTGGTCTTGATGCCAAACAGCTTTGAGTAGGCAAAACAAAACATCTCGGCTGATTTTTTACTGGCCGCGTAGGGGCTGACCGGTCGGTTGACCGGGTCGGTCTCGGAAAAGGGGACTTTTTTTTGCTCGCCGTAGACGCTGGAGGACGAACCAAAGATAAACCTGCCGACCTCAAACTTGCGGGTCAGCTCTAACAAATTAACCGTTCCTTCGACGTTGACTTTTTGATACAGCCGGGGATAAACCAAAGACGGCCTGACTCCCGCCCGCGCCGCCAGATGGACGACCAAGTCAATCTCGCTTTCCTCAAAAATCCGCTCTAAAGCGCCAAAGTCGGTAATGTCTGTCCGGTACTGTTTGAAGCGGGGATTTTTTTTCGCCGCAGCGACATTTTTTTCCTTGACCTTGGGGTCGTAAAAGTCGTTAAAGTTGTCTACCCCGATTACCCGGTAGTTATCCGCCAGCAACTTCTCGGTTAAATGCGAGCCGATAAAGCCGGCGTTACCGGTCACCAGGACCGTTTTAGGCCGTGACCGTTTCATCTCTGAGTTTGGCTTCAAAATAGGCAATAGTCTTTTTCAAGCCCTGACTAAAGCCCACATTCGGCGTCCAACCCAACAGCCTTCTTGCCTTGGAAATATCGGGCCTTCTTTTCCTTGGATCATCATCAGGCCGCTTGGTGTAGGTAAATTCTGATTTAGACTTAGTAGCTCTTTTGACTTTTTTTGCCATGTCAAGCACCGTCAGCTCCTCGGTGCTGCCCAGGTTGACTACTTCTCCGGTCAGGTTGTCGGTTTCCGCTAGCTTGATTAAGCCTTTGACCAAGTCGTCGACGTAACAAAAACTCCTGGTTTGGCTGCCCTTGCCGTGGATCGTCAGCGGTTCGTTTTTCAAAGCTTGGGTAATAAAGTTGACTACGGCCCGGCCGTCTCTCAAGTCCATCCTCGGCCCATAGGTGTTGAAAATCCTGACGATCCTGGCGTCGAGCTTGAATTTCCTGACGTAAACCATGGTCAAGGCTTCGCCGAAGCGTTTGCTTTCGTCGTAGCAGGCTCTCACCCCTCTCGGGTTGACGTTGCCCCAGTAATCTTCGGTTTGGGGATGGACCTTGGGGTCGCCATAGACTTCGGAGGTCGAAGCATAAACAAAGCGGGCCTTTTTCTTTTTGGATAATCTAAGCATCCTTCTCGTCCCCAAAGAATTAACGTCCATAGTCTCCAGAGGCAGGCTTAAATAGGAGATCGGGCTTTTCTCGTTGGGGCTGGCCGGGCTGGCCAGATGATAAACATAGTCGACCGGCTCGTCCAAAAGCACCTCGGGCAGTTTTTTGGTCACATCGGCATTTACCAGCAAAAAACCGCTTTGATCCATTAGGGCTTTGACGTTTTGCCGGTCGCCGGTCAAAAAGTTATCGACGCAAATCACGCGATACTTTTTTCTTAAAAGCACCTCGCAAAGGTGGGAACCGATAAAGCCGGCACCGCCGGTAACCAACGCACTTTTATTGCCCATAACTAATGTGATACTATCATACTAGATGAGATTTGTCTTGATTTTTACGCCTGTAATCGTGGCCGCTATCGGCCAACTGATTCTAAAAAGCGGCATGAACCAAGTAGGCGAAATCAGCCTCACCAAGACTTCGGTGGTTTCAGAGTTTATCAAGATTTTTTTAAACCCGCTGGTTTTGTTGGGGTTGTTTTTTTATTTTGTCAGCGCGCTTATCTGGCTGGTGGTCTTATCCCGGGAAAAGCTTTCTTTTGTCTACCCTTTGGTGGCCGCCTCCTACGTCGTCACCGTCTTTTTATCTTGGTTGGTGCTCAAAGAGACCGTCCCCCCCTTGCGCTGGCTGGGTTTGATGATTATCGTTTCCGGCATTCTCGTGGTCGCCAAAAGCTAAACTCAACTCATGGCTAAGATTATCAAAAGCCTTCTGGCCGTCACCAGGACTCAAACCATCAAAGACGCGGTTATCGTTACCGCCGGCATGGGTTTGAGCACGCTTCTTGCCGCCGCCAGCATTTTTTTAATCGCCCGGTTACTCGGCCCCACCGGTTTTGGCCTTTACACGACCGCTTTGGCCATAGTGGTCATCGTCATCGACTCAATCGATTTAGCTATCTCCAGTTCTATCGTCAATTTTGCCTCCCAAGCCACCGATGCTGACAAAAGTTTTATCAAATACGGTTTTTATTTAAAACTGATCTTGGGTCTAACTGCCGGTGCCTTATTTGCCGTCTTGAGTCAACCCGTTGCCAACCTGATTCACCCCGAGCTAAAACCCTACTTGCTTTTAGCCGCCGCGATTATTCCGGCCGTGTTTCTTTTCCGTTTCCCTAAGGCCCTACTCCAGTCCCAAAGGCGATTCTTAGCCGACACCAGCGTCGACATTATCATCAACCTGTTGCGCCTGGCAGCGGTGGTAGCCATCTACTTGGTGGCCCGCTTGACCGTGGGCAACAGCTTGTTGGCTTATACCCTGGGGGCTGTCGGCGGTCTGGTGTTGGGAGCCAAGCTTATTTCCTGGGACTTTTTAAAAGCCAAGGTGACCCCCAAAGTTAAACGCAGATTTTTTCATTTTCAAAAGTGGCTCACTGCCGGTTTTATTTTAGCCGCCATCCACGGCCGCGTCGACACCGCCATCTTATTGAGGTTAACCGACGCCACCACCACCGGCATCTACCAGGCGGCCTACCGCTTTTTTATGCCCGCCATTCAGTTTGCCGCCGCCTTGAGCCTAATCTTTGCTCCCCGCTTTGCCTCTTTTCCCGATTCGGCTACCAGCCAAAAATACCTGTTTAAAGCCGCTAAGCTAAGCTTGATCTTGGCAGCCCTGGTTTTACTGATCATCCCCTTATCAGAATTTTTAGTCCAGCTGATTTTTGGTTCGGGCTACCAAGCAGCGGTTTTGCCCACCAAGATTTTATCCTTAGGTTTTGCCTTTTTTGTCGCCGGCGCCCCCTATGTCTCGCACTTGATCTACTCCACCGGCAGGGTTAAAGTATTTTTTGGACTAAGTTTAATTCAGCTTGCCCTTCTGGTTGGTCTGGACTTAGTCCTGATTCCCCAATATCAGGCCGTTGGCGCCGCTTTGGCCGCCAGCTTAACCTTAATTGCCCTTAACACCTTGACCGCAGTCCTGGCTTTAACCTATCGACCGAAACCAACATGAAGAAAAAAGTGGTTATCCTAAGTTATTACTCCGGAACCGTCAGCCGCGGGGTAGAAACCATTGTCACAGAAATTCAAGCCCGTCTCAAGGATAAAATTGACTTAACTGTTTACTCGGCGGCATCGGTTGGTTTAAAGCCCCGGCTGCCGCCGGCCGGCCGCCCCACAATCCTCAACTACCTTTATCTCGACCCTACCAGCCTTTCGGTCTGCCGTTTTACAAAAATGGTCCTCAAAAAACTTGAAGCTGATCCGCCCGACATCCTTTTGCCTTTAAACAACGGCTGGATGAGCCTTTACGCCAAACTCTTTTGCCGCCAACGTCCCACCAAGCTGACTCTCGCCGGTTTTTCCGGCATCGGCTGGGACGACAAAGTCAACCTTTGGTTAAAGCCTGACGTTTTTATCTGCTTAACCCGCTTTCACGCCAGTTGGGCCAAAAGCGTCAACCCCAAAGCCAACCTTAAAACCATTGCCGTCGGCGTCAACACCGCCCGCTTTACCCGGCAAGGTAAAAAGTTTCACCATGGCTTAAAGCCGCCGGTGATCCTGACCGTCGCCGGCCCCCAAAAAACCAAGCGGGCGGGACTGGCCATCAAAGCGGTGGCCCAAGCCAAAAACGCCAGCCTGCTTCTGGTCGGCAGCCAGCGGCCGGAAACAATTACTTTGGGTCAAAAGCTTTTGGGAAACCGGTTTAAAAACATTGCCGTTGGCTACCGCGATCTCCCCCCGGTTTATAGAAGCTGTCAAGCCTACACCTTGCCGGCTCTTCCGGTTGAGGCCTACGGCATCAGCATTTTGGAGGCTTTGGCCTCGGGCCTGCCGGTGGTAGTTACCGACGATCCCATAAGAGCCGAATTGGTCGGTCGGGCCGGCTACCTGGTCGATCCCACCAACTTAAACCTCTACGCTTCTGCCCTTAAAAAAGCTTTAAGCCGCCAGCCGCCCGTTTCTCCCCGAACCCAGGCCTTGAAGTTCTCCTGGGATGGTCTGGCCCAAAAATACTTAAAACTATGGCAGGTTTTATAAATCAGCTGGTAAAACCTTTCATCGGCCATCACGACTGGAACGGGGTTTTTTATAGTCAAATTGCCCGTAACTACTTGAATCTGGGGTTAGTCATTACCAAACTAGGCCAGTTTACCGGAGGAGGTTACTACACCCACTACCCGCCTCTGTTTCCTTTGACTTTGGCTTTGGCTTTCAAACTTTTCGGCGTTTCAGACTTAGTCGCCAGGGTAGTCCCCGCCGTCTTTACCCTGGGTTATTTGATTTTGCTGGTAGTTATCGCCAGAAAACTCAAGTTTTCCCGGCTGGGTTCTCTGGCCGCCTTGGCCGTAGCCGCTAGCCCGATGGTGCGTTACTTTTCCCTCATGCCTTCCCAGGAGGCCATGATCGTCTTTTTTTCTTTTTTATCCCTAAACTTTTATCTTGATCTTGGTAAACAACCGAACCGGCCAAACCTAATCAAATTCCTCATTGCTACAGCCCTAAACGGCTTGACCGGCTGGGCCGGCTACTTTCTTTACCCCTTTATTTTTTTACACGCGGCCATTTTCAAACCCCGGCTCAAACGCGCCGCAGCCTTAAGCCTGGGTGTTTTAGTGGCGACTTTTGCACTCCACCTGATTCACGTTTTCTGGTTAACCGGTTCTTTCACCGGGGGGGGACTGCTTGAGGCTTTATTATTAAGGCTTAACTTAACCTCAACGCTGGACTCTGTTGACCCCCGCTCGGCCAGCTTTACCTTAAAAGGTTACTTGATCCAAGAAGTACGCTGGCTGACGGTTTATTACACCAGAATTTTAGCCGCCGCCGGCTTAATCTTTTTGCTGGCCCAGCTTAAAAACCTCAAACGGCTTACCGCCCTGACGCCGCAGGCGTCAATTATCTTAGTTTTATTTTTATTTGGTCTTGCTTACCCGGTGATTTTTTCCAACGTCGTTTATATCCACGAATACTTCAACATCTTCCTTTTGCCCTTCCTGGCCCTAAGTTTTTCTTGGCTGGTCGAATGGCTGAAGAAAAAGAGCTTTAAGTTAGCCCTGGTTACCCTTTTAACCTTAATCTTTGTTATCGCCTGGGAACGCCGCCAATTCGTCGAGGCTCTTTACGCCACCCAGGCCCACCGCCCCGGTTACGACTTGGGCACTTTAATTAATCAAACTGCGCCCGAAGGCCAGCTGGTAACCGTCTACGCCAGCGAAGAATTCATCGATTTAAACGGTTTGTTCGTTTCTTTTTATGCCGGTCGTCAGATAAAATTTATCCCCAGTCGTAGCGAGCCAAGATTTGAATATTATGATTAAATAAGAGGATTAATGGTTAAATCTGTTTCCGTCATCATTCCCGCTTACAACAGCCAAGCGACCATTGCCACTTGTCTTCAAAGCCTTAGCCGTCAATCCTTAAAGCCGAAAGAAATCATCGTGGTCGACGACGGCTCGCGTGATGGCACCGCCGAAACCGCCAAAAGATTTTCAGTCAGGCTTTTTCGCCGCCCCCACCAAGGGCCGGGGCTATCCAGAAACTTCGGCGCGCATCACGCCACCGGAGACATCCTGGTTTTTGTCGATGCCGACATGGAGTTTGACCGCCAATTTCTAAAGTTCTTGACCCGACCGATTTCAAGCGGTAAGGCTAGGGGCACCTGGTCGGGCAACGAATGGGTCAAAAACTGGTACCATCATTGGGCCAGGTGCGCTAATTTCTACCACTGGCGGGGAAGCAATAAAATGGTCGGGGAGTCAACCGGGCAAAAAGAGGTTTTTCGGGCCATCCTCAAAAAAGACTTTGACCGCGCCGGCGGTTTTACCCCCACCGGTTACACCGACGACTGGACCCTGGCCGACAAGCTCGGGTTTGTGCCTTACCGCACTCCTGCCAAGTTTTTTCACTCTCACCCGGAAACCATCACCAAAATCTTTAGCCACGCCGTTTGGGTGGGTAAACGTCCTTACAAACTCGGGTCTTGGGGAGCCATTTGGGCCGCCTTTCGCGCCAACGCCGTCTTTTCCTTGGTTTGGGGCAGTTTAAAGGCCGTCCGCTTTGTCGAGGCCAGAATGGTGATTTATCAGTTAGTCTACGACTTGGGGCTTTTAATCGGAGCGCTTATCAGTTTGACCGGGCGGAGGTACTGATTTGATGCTCGCTTTTGTTTTATTTTTTGCCGCTTTCTTAAGAATAATTAACCTCAACCAGTCGCTTTGGCTGGATGAGGCTTTTCAAGCCAAAGCTATCGCAAACTTTTCTCTTTCCGGCCTTTTAAACGTCTACCTGAAAAACGATTTTAACCCGCCTTTGTCTTACTTAGTCAACTTCTTTTTTAGCAAGATTTTCGGTAACTCGGAGGTGGCTTTACGTTTACCATCGGTCGTTTTTGGCGTGGCTACAGTTTATTTGGTTTATCTTATCGCCCGCGAAGTTTTACCCAAAAAAGTTGCCCACTGGCCAGCGCTTTTACTAGCAACATCAGGTTTGCACCTTTACTATTCCCAGGAGGCCAGAATGTATAGCCTGGTGACTTTGGCAGTCACCGGCTCATTTTTTTGTCTCATCCGCTTGATAAGATCGGGCAGCCACCAGTGGCAGTATTTTTTCTTTTTAACTAGCTTGCTTTATTCTCACTATTTGGCTTGGTTTGTCTTGCCCGCCCAAGCCGTGGCAGTTTTTTTATTAGATAGGTCAAAATTTAAAAAAGTTTTTCTGCTTCAATTGGCTTCAGTCTTAACCTTCATACCCTGGCTGCCGACTTTATTTAGCCAGGTTAAAGTCGGCCTTGCTTCCGCTGCCGCCAGCCCGGCTTGGAGTAGCGTCGTCGGCGGCGTAAGTTTCAAAAACCTAAGCCTCATCCCGGTCAAGTTTTTAGTCGGCCGCATCGCCATCGATAACAACTTTGTCTTTGCTCTCGTCTTAGCCGTGCCCTTGGCGTTGTCTTCCTGGCTGATTATTTTGGCCCTTAAGGCCAAGCCCAAATTAAGCTTTGCCAAAGTGGTCATTTTTTCCTGGTTGGTTTTACCTTTTTTACTGATAGTTTTAGTTTCTGTCAAAGTCCCGGTCCTGGCTTATTTTCGCCTCTTGTTTTTGCTGCCGGCTTTTTACTTGGGGCTGGTGTTGGGCGCAAGTTTGCTCAAAAAAAACTATCAAGGGTTAGCCTTGGCTTTTTTTCTTGTCTTAAACCTGACCGCTTCCGCCGTTTATCTATTAAACCCCAAATTCCACCGGGAAGACTGGCGGGGCTTAGTCAAAGTCCTGGTCGAGAAAAACTTAAACCTTCAACCGGTGGTGATCATCCCCGTGGTTGACGCGCCTTTAAAATATTACTATGCCGGCAACATCGTCGCCAGCGACAACCTGGCTTCGGTTCTTGACGCTCGTCAGATTTGGCTGGTGCCCTACGCCGAAGCTATCTTTGATCCCAGCCTAACCAGCCGCCAAAAACTTGAACTCTCCGGTTTTAAGCCAAATTTCGTCCGTCACTTCACCGGTGATCTCACCCTGATACAATATATTAAATGACCATCGCCATTGACATCTCCCAGATCGTCTATCAGCTCGGCGTTTCCCGTTACACAGAGCAGCTGGTTAAAAGCCTGCTGGCGCTTGATAAAAAAAACCGCTACGTCCTTTACGGCGGCAGCCTGCGCCAAAAAGATACCTTGAAGGCTTTCTTAAAACAGGTCGACCGCCCCGGGATAAAAAAAGTCGTCACCAACCTTTCTCCTGCCTTAGTTGACCTTTTCTGGAACCGCTGGCAAATCGTCAGCCCCGATCACTTTACCGGGCGAACTGACATTTTCCACGCCTCAAACTGGGCCCTGCCTCCCAGCGGCGCCCAAATTGTCACCACCATCCACGACCTAACTTTTTTAAAGTTTCCTCAAGCCCATACCGCCAAAGTGGTCAAAGCCCAAACCCGCCACCTGAAGCTGGCCCAAAAAAAAGCTGCCAAGATTATCGTTGATTCTGTCGCCACCAAAAAAGATCTTTTAACCTACGGTATTCCTGAAGACAAACTGGCCGTGGTTTACCTGGCCCCGGCCGAGGTTTTCAAGCCGGTAAACGACAAAGGGGAAATTCGCTGGGTCAAAGCCAAGTACCAGTTAAAAGGGGACTATCTTTTATCCGTCGGCACCCAGGAGCCAAGAAAAAACCTGGCGCGGTTGATTAAAGCCTATCAACACCACTCCGGGAGTGAATTAACTCTCGTCATCGCCGGCAAATTCGGCTGGGGAGACCAAGTCAAGCCGGTCAAAGGGATCAAGCTTATTGGCTTTGTCCCCGACGAAGACTTGAGCATCTTATACTGTGGGGCTAAAGCCTTGGTTTACCCTTCCCTCTACGAGGGCTTCGGCTTGCCGATTCTAGAGGCTTTGGCTTCGGGCTGTCCGGTGGTGACCTCTACCGGTTCGAGCCTGCCGGAGTTAGGCGGCCAAGCCGCCTTTTATGCCGACGCCAAAAGCCCGGCAAAAATTGCCCGGGCCATAAACCAAGTTTTAAAACTAACGCCGGCTCAAAGGCGCGCCCGGATAAACTTAGGTTTTACCCAGGCTCAAAAATTTTCCTGGGGTAAAACTGCCAGGGAAACTCTCAAAATTTACCACCAAGTTTATGCTCATCGGCATTGACGCCAACGAAGCCAACGTAGAAAATAAGGTAGGCAGCAACGAGTTTGCTTCCCAAATTCTCTGGCAGATCAGCCAGCTCGACCGCCAAAACCGCTACCAAATCTTTTTAAAAAACCCTCCCGCGGGCGACCTGCCCCAAGCCGTAGGTCACTGGCGCTACCGGGTTTTAAGGCCGGGTTGGTTCTGGACTCAATGGCGTCTACCGCTGGCCCTTTATAAAACTCCCAACCTCAAAGCTTTTTTAAGCCTGACCCACTATGCCCCCCGCTTTTGCCCCGTGCCCCGCATCGTCACCATTCTTGACCTAGCCTTTCTCAAGTTCCCCGATCAGTTTTTAAAGACTGACCTGGTTAAACTCACCCGCTGGACCAGCTATTCGGTCAAAAAAGCCCGCCACATTTTGACCATCTCCCGCGCTTCGAAAAATGATTTGGTTGAGCACTTTGGCCTTGCACCTCAAGATATCACCGTGGTCTACCCCGGCATCAACCACAAACGTTTTACCCGGAAAATCTCCCCCCGAAAGTTGACCAAAGTCATGACCCGTTATGGCATTAGCCAACCCTACCTTTTATATTTGGGTACTCTTCAGCCGCGGAAAAACTTGCTCGCCCTTATCAAGGCTTTTTCAAAAAGGTCGGACCTTTTGGAAAGAAGGTCCGACCTTAAGGGATTGCAACTCGTCATCGCCGGCAAAAAGGGTTGGCTCTACCGCGACTTATTCAAAACGGTCAAAACTCTCAAACTTAGTCACAAAGTGATTTTTACCGGCTACTTGCCCGCCGCCGACGTCCCGGCGCTAATCAAAGGAGCCAAACTATTTATCTACCCCTCACTCTACGAAGGTTTCGGCATCCCCGTAGTCCAAGCCATGGCCGCCGGCACTCCGGTTTTAGTCGCCAAAAACTCAAGTCTAACCGAGATTGTTCAAGACGCCGGCAGTTACATCAGGCCGCCTTTTAAGGCAAAACAAGTGAGACAGGGTATAATAGAGGCGTTGTTCTTGCCGCAAGAAGTTTTAAGCCGGAGGCTAGTTCAGGCCAAGAAACGCGCTTTTGACTTTGACTGGCGGCAGTCAGGCAAAAAAGTTGTCGAGGTTTTAAATGAGTTCTCCCTTTAAAGACAAAAACGACCAGCCTTTAACTTGGAATCAAACCGGCTCCAAAGTTATCGACCGCTTTTATAATTATTACCTCGACGCCAAGGTAGCCCTATTATGGCTCTTGGGCTATTTACCTTCCCACAGTTTGCGAAAAGTTATTTTTTCACTTTCAGGGGTCAAAATCGGCCGCCGCTCAACCATCCACATCGGCGCCCGCTTCTACCAGCCCAAAAACGTCTTTGTTGGTTCCGGTACCATCATCGGCGACCACGCCACCTTAGACGGCCGGGATAAATTGGCCATCGGCAACCACGTCGATATTGCCAGCTCGGTGATGATCCTAAACGGCAAGCACGACATTAACTCTAATGATTTTGCCCCGGTAACCCTCCCGGTGGAAATCAAAGACTTTTGTTTTGTTGGCCCTCGGGCAATCATCATGCCCGGAGTCACTCTCGGCCGGGGAGCGGTGGTCGCCGCCGGCGCCGTCGTCACCAAGAGTGTGCCTGAAAAAACCATTGTCGCCGGCATCCCCGCCCGCCCCATCGGCCGGCGCCGGGTCAAAAACCTCAATTACCGTTTGGGCAGAGCTAGACTATTTCAATAATTTAGAAATTAGGTCAATTAGAAATTTATGGTCGATTTATCAATCATTATCGTTTCTTTTAATACAAAAAAGGTTTTATTAAGCTGTCTTAAAACCATTTACGCCTCACGCGACCGACTGAAAAAAGAGGTTATCGTCGTCGACAACGACTCCCAAGACGGCAGCGTTAAAATGGTTAAAAAACGCTTCCCCCAGGTTAAGCTCGTCACCGCCGGCAAAAACCTGGGCTTCGGCCGGGCCAACAACCTGGGAGTTAACAAGGCAACTGGACGCTACCTCTGGTTTTTAAACTCCGACACTTTGCTTGGCAAAAACACCATCGGCCTTCTCTGGCAAGAAGCACAAAAGGTAAAAGCCCAAATCGCTTCTTGTCGTCTATTAAACCCCGATGGCTCCATCCAACCCCAGGGAGGTTTTTTGCCCCGCCTCTCGCGTCAGGTTGCCTGGATGCTGTTCGTCGACGACCTGCCGCTTTTAGGTCGGCTGGTCAAACCCTACCAGCAGCGCCGCATCAGTTTCTTTGAATCAGACCAACGCCCTGGTTGGTTAGGCGGTACCGCCCTTTTAGTCAAGGCTAGTCTGTTCAAAAAGCTTGGTGGCTTTGACGAAGCGATTTTTATGTACGCCGAAGACGTCGATTTTTGCCTGCGCGCCCAAAAGCTTAATATCAGCCCTTATTACTTTTCCCGACCCAGCCTGACCCATTTGGGTCAAGCTTCTGGTTCAAGTCGGGGAGCGGTTTTGGGGGAGTATCAAGGCTTAAAATACGTTTATAAAAAGCACAAACCAGCTTGGGAATATCCGGCGCTAAGGTGGTTATTAAAAATTGGCGCCGTGTTAAGAGTGATAATTTTTGGTATCATCTTACAAGATAAAAATAAATATGAAGTCTACACCCAAGCTTTTAAACTGGCTTGATCAGAACCTACTCACTGTCATCGCCGGTTTTCTAATCATCTTTCTGCCCCTTTATCCCAAATGGCCTTTGTTTGACATTCTGCCGGGCTACAACGTTAGGGTGAGATTAGAAGATTTTCTTATTCTTGGCACCGCTGTCTTTTTCTTAATTCAAGTGATAAGGGGCAAGATCAAGCCGGTCAAAGCCCCTTTATTTAAGCCGGTGGCTTTCTACTTGGTCGTCGGCTTTCTCTCCGTTCTCTCGGCCATTTTTGTCACCCGCACCGTCAACCCCGAGTACTTGCAAATTGCCAAAATCTTTCTTCATTGGTTTCGCCGCCTTGAATATTTTTCCCTCTTTTTTATCTTTTTTTTCGCCTTAAAGCACCCCAAGCAAATTAAAAACTTCCTCTTGTTATTGGGCGCGGCCGTTTTTGGCGTCACCATCTACGGCTACGGCCAAAAATATCTCTATTGGCCGGCCTACTCGACCATGAATCGCGAGTTTAGTAAAGGCGTGGCTTTGTACTTGACCGAGCACGCCCGGGTTTTGTCGACTTTTGGCGGCCACTTCGATCTGGCCGCTTATGTGATGATTACCATTATCCCCTTGATCGTCTTGGGTTTCTTGGTTAAGTCCTGGCGCCTGCGGGCCGTCATCTTTTTTACCGTCATTTTGGAGTATTGGCTGTTAATTTTGTCTGCCTCCCGTACTTCTTGGCTGGCTTACATGGTCGGCATCAGTGTTGCTCTTGGCTTACTTGCTTTTAAAAAACGCTGGCTTTGGGTTTTGACCCGCTGGCTGGGCGTGGTCTCTTTGAGTCTGTTGGTGATGCTTTCCTTCGGCGATTTATCCGAAAGATTCTCCCACGTTTTTAAACTCGAGGGCATCAGGGCTTTTTTGGTTAAGCCTTTTCGCTCGCCTCCGGAGGGCGGAATTCCCTTGGACACCAACTTGACTCCAGAACAGCAGTTGAGCCTGGTGGCCACCCGGACCGACATTCCTCCAACCACAGTTCTCCCTAGCCCCAAAATCAGACCGGCCGACGTCTACGACGACACCTACGAAAAGCTGGTGGCTTACTTAGCCACCGCCTCACCCGAAACCTCGGTGGAAATAAGCTATTCGGAAAACGCCTTGAAATACGGCCTGTCAGCCGGCATTCGCCTGGACGTTCTCTGGCCCAACGCCGTTAAAGCTTTAAAAACAAACCCGCTTTTGGGCACCGGTTACTCGACCCTGGTTAAAGCCCACGTTTGGGAGTTTACTACGGCCGAATCCACCGACAACGACTACTTAAGGCTTTTGGGCGAAACCGGCCTTTTGGGATTTGTTTCTTTCCTGGCGATTATTTTTGTCGTCATCAAAACTTTATTTGCCTCATTAAAGAAAGCTCGCGACCCGCTTCACTTTGGCCTGTTTGCCGCCGGCATTGGCGCCACTGTCGGCATGCTGGTCAATGCTACCTATATCGACGTCTTTGAAGCTTCCAAAGTCGCCTACGCCTACTGGTCTTTAATCGGCCTGATTTTAGCCCTAGCAGTAAAGTGGAAAAATCAAAAATCTTTTTAACCGGCTTGGCAGTTTTTGCTGCCACTTTTGCCCCTCGGCTTTACCGGATCGACAACCCGGTGGCCGACTGGCACTCTTGGCGTCAAGCCGACACCGCCGCCGTCGCCCGCAACTTTGTCAAGGGTAATTTTAACCTTCTCTACCCCCAGTCTGACAGCTTGCTGCCTTTAAACCCCAAACAGTTGGAAAACCCCCAAAGGTTATTTATCAACGAGTTTCCTTTCTACAACGCCATCGTCGCCCTGCTTTACCGTACCTTTGGCATCAACGAGGCCATCGCCCGCTTGGTCAGCGTTTTTTTTGCCAGTCTTGGGGCCGTCTTTTTATACCTTTTTACTTTAAAACTTTTTAAACCCAAAGTCGCCCTGATTGCCGCTTTCTTTTACGCCTTTAACCCTTATAACATCTATTACGGTCGGGTAATCATGCCCGACCCGACTTTTGTCAGCCTGTCTATAATAAGCCTCTATTTTTTTGTCCTCTGGGTCAAATCAAATCGCTGGCGCGACGCCTTTTTAACCAGCCTTACCCTTGCCTTGGCTGTTTTGGTTAAGCCGTACGCCTTGTTTGTCGCCCTGCCCATGGTTTACTTTGTTCTTGCCCACAAAAAAGCCGCTGTCTTCAAAAACCCCCAAGCCTATTTTATCGCCTTTTTCTCCCTGGCCCCCTTTGTTTTATGGCGCTACCATTATCTGGCTCACCCCGAAGCCAACTTCGACACCAACTGGCTGTTTAACCAAACCGGCATCCGTTTTACCGGCGCCTATTTTCGCTGGCTGATTTTTGAACGTTTAAACCGGCTCATTTTTGCCACCGGCGGCTTTGTCCTTTTTATCGTCGGCATTTTAAATTCTTACCAGGATAGAAACCGTCGTCTGGTATTAACCTGGTTAATATCAGTCGTTTTGTACCTGGTGATTTTTGCCATGGGCAACGTCACCCACGACTACTACCAGCTGCCGCTTTTGCCGGTCGGTTCCATCCTGGTGGCTTTGGGTTTCTGGTTTCTTGTCGATCAGGCTAAATCTTGGGGCGGTAAAGTCTTTTCCGCCGCCGCCGCCGCCGCCTTGCTGGTAATTTCTTTTGGCTTCGGCTGGTACGAGGTCAGAGGTTTTTTCAACGTCAACCACTGGGAGATAGTCGCTGCCGGTCAAGCCGTCGACCGGCTTACCCCAAAGGATGCGCTGGTGATCGCTGCCTACGACGCCGACCCGGCCTTTTTGTACCAGACCAACCGCTCCGGTTGGCCCTTGGGAGTCGACATCGAAGACAAAATAGCTGCCGGCGCCACTCACTACGTCACTGTCAACTTTGACTCCGTCGCTTCATATTTTGAAGACCGCTGCCAGACGCTGGAAAAAACCGACCAGTACTTGATCCTTGACTTAACCGATTGCACCGGCCTATGAAGATTTTGATGCTGACTCCGTATTTACCCTACCCGCTCTACTCCGGTGGCCAGATCAGAAGTTATAACCTGTTAAAACACTTAAGCGTTAACCACAAGATCACCTTATTTAGCTTTATCAGGGAAGAGAAAGAAAGGGTCTACGCCAAAAGCTTAAAAAAATTCTGCCAAAAGGTTGTTTTGATCAAACGCCGCCGGGCCTGGGACCTAAGAAACATTTTTTTGTCCATTTTGACACCTTACCCTTTTTTAGTGGCTATTTACCTTTCCCGGTCTTTACGCCGCCGCCTGACCAGAGAGTTGTCAAGCGCCAACTACGACCTGATCCACGCCGAAACCTTTTACGTCATGCCTAACCTGCCTGCCGTTTCTGCCCCGGTACTTTTAGTCGAGCAGACCATCGAACACCTGGTTTATCAACGCTTTGTCGAAAACTTTAAGTTTGCCCCTTTAAAACCGCTACTTTACTTTGACGTGTTTAAAATCAAGCTCTGGGAAAAATATTTTTGGCAAAAAGCTTCCCGATTGGCCGCCATGTCAGAGGCCGACAAAAAGATCATGGCTAAAACCGTCAAGGACAAACCAGTCGACGTCGTCGCCAACGGCGTCGATATCGACTATTTTGCCAAAACCCCTTCAATAAAGGGTGGGCGACTGACCGTTCTTTTTGTCGGCAACTTCAAATGGCTGCCCAACAAAGACGCCGCCCTGTTTCTGACCCGTAAAATCTGGCCCAAGATTAAACAAAAACTGCCCCGGACTAAACTCTGGATCGTCGGCCGCAACCCCACCACCCAAATTCTGGCGCTAAAAGACCAAAAAGACGTCAATGTTACCGGCGACCTCAAAGACATCCGCCAGGCTTTTTCTCGAGCCAGTGTGCTTCTGGCGCCCATAAGGAATGGCCGGGGGACCAAATACAAGGTCCTCGAAGCCATGGCCTCTTCGGTCCCGGTGGTCACCACCGCTTTAGGCATCGAAGGCATCGCAGCCAAAAACAACCAAGCGGTTTTAGTCGCCGAAACCGCTTCCGACTTGGCCCAAAAGACCCTTAAACTTCTGACCCGGCCCAAGTTGGCAAAAAAAATCTCCTCAAACGCCAAAAAACTCATTTTGAGCCGCTACAACTGGAAAATCATCTCTCAAGACTTGGATAAAATCTATCAAGAAATGGGCAAAAATTAAACTTATGGATTTATCAGTGATCATCGTCAACTACAAAACTCGCGCCCTGACCTTAAAGACTTTGGCCTCGGTCTTTGCCGCCAAAAAACCTCTCGGCAAATTCGAAGTGATTCTAGTCGACAACCACTCTCAAGACGGTACCCCTAAACTGGTCAGAAAAAAATTTCCCTTAGTCAAGGTGGTGGTGACAGAAAAAAACCTCGGCTTTGCCGGCGGCAATAACTTGGGCTTGCGTTATGCCAAAGGCCGCTACCAGTTGCTTTTGAACTCCGACACTTTGCTACAAAAAGACACCCTGGTCAAAATGGTTAATTTTATGGATCAACACCCTAAGGTGGGGTTGTCTACCTGTAAGGTGATTTTAAAAAGTGGTAAAATTGACCCCGCTTCTCATCGGGGTTTTCCCACTCCTTGGGCCGCTTTTACCTATTACTTTGGTTTAGAAAAACTTTTTCCCCGTTCGCGCTTTTTCAGCCAATACCACCAGGGTTGGAAAGACTTGTCTGTCACCCACGAGATCGACTCGCCCGTCGGCGCCTTCTTTTTCTTAAAGCGGGAAGCCTTAAATCAGGCGGGCTTGTTGGATGAAGCCTTTTTTATGTACGGTGAAGATCTGGATTTAGCCTTCAGAATCAAACAAGCCGGTTGGCAGATTGTTTTCACCCCGATCACTAAAATTACCCACCTGAAAGGAGCTTCGGGATTGGCCGCTCCTGCTAAAAAACAACGCCTGGTGACCAACAAAAACTTTTTTGAAGCCATGAAAATTTTCTACAGAAAACACTATAACAAGCGCTACATTTTTCCGCTGCGTTGGCTCATTTTTCTAGGCATTTACCTAGTAGAAAAGGTCAAACACCTAAAAATTGTTCTCTCGTGAAACAAAGATGAAAAAAATTTTGATCGACGCCAGGTTTTGGGGTCCCAAGCACACAGGCCTGGGCCGCTATAGCCGGTCCCTGGTGACCGCCCTTTACCAACTCAAGCCAAAAGGGTTTAAGTTTTTCCTTCTGACCCGACCTGGGCTGGTCGGGCGTTTAAAGCGCCAATTTAAGCAATTTAATATTGTTGCCTCGTCGGCCGCCCCGTATTCATTAAGCGAACACTGGCAAATTTCTCTGCTGGCTCGGTCAATCAAGCCCGATTTAACCCATTTTTTACACTTCAACGCCCCGCTTTTTTTCTCGGGTAAATTTGTGGTTACTATCCACGACTTGATAAAACACCATTCCATCGGTCTTAAGACCACCACCAGATTCCCCTTGATTTACTTTATAAAGCGTTTAGGCTACCACCGGATTTTTCGCCGGGCAGTGAAAAACTCTAGTTTGATCCTCACCCCTTCAAAATGGACTAAAAAAGATATCTTAAATTTCTATCCAATTCCTGCCCGGAAAATCTTGGTGACTCCTGAAGCCCCAGATAAAATCTACCTCAACCAAAGCCAAGAGAAGTTAAAATATCAAGTCAAAAAACCCTACCTTATTTTTGTCGGCAACGCTTATCCCCATAAAAACCTAATTCAATTAATTAAAGCAGTAAAGCTGGTCAACCAAAAAGGCGTTAAAACTCATCTGCTGATTGTTACCGGCAGGGGAGTCTTTTTAAAACGCCTCAAAAAAATTATTTTCCGCCTCAAGGCCCAGAAACAAGTACGGGTTTTGCGCTTCGTCACTGACAGGCAATTAAAAACCCTTTACCAGCATTCCTTGGGTTTTATCACCGCCTCGCGTCTTGAAGGCTTTGGCCTGCCAGGACTCGAGGCCATGGCCGCCGGCACCCCTGTTTTGGCCGCTAAACGTGCCGCCATGCCCGAAGCCTATGGGTCAGCCGCCCTCTACTTTAACCCCCAGAACTTAGGCCAGATAGTCGACAAAATTAATTTGCTTCTAAACTTTTCTTCAAAAGACCGCGCCCAGATGATCAAGGCCGGCAAGTCCAAGGCCGCCACCTATTCCTGGGATAAAACCGCCCGGCTGACTTTAGCCGCCTACCAGAAAGTGCTTAGTCCATGAACTTGGCTTTAGTTTACGATCGGGTAGTCAAAGTCGGCGGGGCAGAAAGAATTTTACTAGCTTTACATCGTCTTTGGCCTGAGGCGCCTTTGTATACCAGCGTTTACGATTCAGTCGGAGCCGGCTGGGCCAAGGTTTTCCCTCAAGTAACCTCCTCTTTTCTTCAAGGCTGGCCTTTAGCCAAAACCCACCACGAGCTTTATCCCTGGCTGGCGCCGTTGGCTTTTGAGTCGTTTAATTTCGACCAGTTCGACTTAGTCATTTCGGTGGCTTCGGCCGAAGCCAAAACCATCGTCACCAAGCCCCAAACCAGCCACCTTTGTTACTGTCTAACTCCCACCCGCTATCTTTGGTCTCACCATCAGAGCTATCTTGATGCCCCCGGCTTAGGTCGCTTTTCAAGGCTGGGGAAAAAAGTCTTTGCCGCCGCCGCCCCTTATCTTAAACGGGCAGACCTGGTCGGCGCCAGCCGCCCCGACCACTATCTGGCTATTTCCCAAACCGTCAAAAAAAGACTTAAAAAATATTACCATCGTGATTCGGAAGTGATTTACCCTCCCGTCGACACCGCCAAGTTTTCTAAAAAAATTACTAATTACGGTTTACGGTTTACGGATTACTTTCTAGTAGTTTCCCGCCTTACCCCGTACAAAAAAGTCGACCTGGCGATTAAAGTTTTTAACCAGCTTAGGCAAAACTTAGTCATCGTCGGCAGTGGCAGGGAAGAGGGTCGCTTAAAAAGTCTGGCCGGGCCCAGCGTTTACTTATTGGGTGAGGTCGGCGAGAAAAATTTGGTCAGCCTCTACCAGCATTGCCGGGCTTTAGTCATGCCCCAAGAAGAAGACTTTGGCATCGTCGCCGTTGAGGCCCAAGCTGCCGGCCGTCCGGTCATCGCTTTTAAAAAAGGCGGGGCGACTGAAACCGTCGTCGATAATAAAACCGGCATATTTTTTGCGGCTCAGACAGTTGACAGCATGGCGGCTTCTGTGAAAAGATTTAATTCACTCAAATTTAACGCTGCCGCCATTAAAAGCCAGGCCGAAAACTTTAACTATGACACCTTTGCCAAAAACTTAAAGCGCCAAGTCAAATCATTATGGAAAAATCATCACTAAGAGCGGTCATTTTCGCCGGCGGGGTCGGTACCCGGATGTGGCCCTTAAGCCGCAAAAAAACCCCCAAACAGTTTGAGCGGATTATCGGTGACCTGTCCACCTTACAGTTGGCAGTCGGCAGGTTGCGGCCCGAAACCCCCTGGGAGAACATTTATGTTTCTTCTGGTGAGGCCTACTCGCCCCTGATAAGAAAGCAGTTGCCCCAGTTACCCAAGCAAAACTTAATCGCCGAACCCAAGATGCGCGACGTCGCCCCGGCCGTGGGTTACTTGATGGCCATTCTGGCCAAAGAAGACCCCGATGGCCCGGTAGCCATCCTCTGGAGCGATCACCTATTAAAAAAGGTCAAAACCTTCAAAACTATCCTGGCTTCGGGGGCCAAATACGTTTCAGACCACAAAGGCAAAATCGTCTTCATCGGCCAAAAGCCCCGTTTTGCCAACCAAAACTTGGGTTGGATCAAGTTTGGCCAAAAAGAAAGCCAAATCAACGGCTTTTCCCTCAAACAGTTTAAAGCTTGGCACTACCGCCCCGGCCAGGACCAAGCCGAAAAATACTTTGCTTCGCGCCACTACGCCTGGAACACCGGCTACTTTATCGTCAACCCCAGTTTTGTTTTGAGCCAGTACCAAAAACACTTGCCCCAAATGTACTCGAAGCTGGTTGAACTTCAGGTGAGCTACGGCACGCCAACTCACCAGAAAAAATTGGAGAAAATCTACCCCGCTTTCAAAAAGATCAGTTTCGACGACGCCATTTTAGCCAAACTTTCTCCCCAAAAAGCCGTGGTCTTGTCGGCCGACCTGGGCTGGAGCGACATCGGCACCTGGGAAGCTTTGAAAGAAGCGCTTCAGACCAGTCCGAACCAGAACCTGACCCGCGGCCGGGTGGTCTGCTTTAACTCCAAAAACAGCCTGGTCTATGGTTTTACCGACCAGCTGGTCACCGCCATCGACGTCAAAGGCATGGTCGTCGTCGTCACCAGCGACGCCGTTTTAGTTTGCCCCCAGGAATCAATTCCCGAGATTAAAAAAATGCTGGCCAGTTTTGTCAAGACCAAACTGGAAAGATACACTTGAACGCCATGTATTCCCCGGTAAAGCGCCTTTTGGACATTTTTCTGACTGCAGTTTTGATCGTTATCTTTTTCCCAGTCTGGCTGATTGTGCCTTTATTAATCTGGTTTGATTCCGGCTTTCCCATCATCTATTCCCACCGCCGGGTTGGTCAAGACGGCCGTCAATTTCGCCTTTATAAATTCCGCACTATGGTCAAAAACGCCGACTACGTCCTCCACCGGAAAGACAAAAAACTTTTACGCCAGTTTAAAAAGCACGACTGGAAGCTGGTAGACGATCCGAGGATCACTAAGCTGGGAAGATTGCTTCGAAACCTGACTCTCGACGAATTCCCCCAGTTGATAAATGTTTTCAGAGGCGAGATGAGCTTGGTCGGCCCCCGGGCCTACCTCAAAAAAGAGTTGACCGACCAGACCAAAAAATACCCCCAAACCCGGCCGTGGATAAAAAAGATTCTCTCGGTCAAGCCCGGCATCACCGGCCCCTGGCAGACTTCGGGCAGAAACATTATTTCGTTTGACAAGCGGGCCCAAATGGATCTTAATTATGCTAATCATCATAACCTGTGGTGGGATTTGATCATAATTCTTAAAACTCCCATAGCCATGGTATCCAAATGGTAAAAATAAAGTCCATCATCCTCTCATCCAGGGCCAAGAAGATCTACCTGGCAGTTTTTGCCTTTTTGGCCGTCTTGACTGTCTACAGTCTTTTCGTCGCTTGGCAAGTCAAGGCCCCCGCCCAAAAAACCCTCGACTCTCTGCGGGCTAGTTTTACTGCCATTCAAAACAAAGACTTAACCGCCGCCGAAACGAGTTTGAGTCAGGCTCGAGAATCGCTTTCGGCCACCCAAGCTAAATACCGCCTCATTTCTTGGGCCAAGTTTATCCCGGTTTACGGTGGTTACGTCTCCGACGGCCAACACGGCCTTAACGCCACTTCTTTCAGCCTTGACGCCGGCCAGATAGTTTTGGCTGCCATCAAGCCCTACGCCGACGTTTTGGGTTTTGAGGCCAAGGATGCCGATTTAAACATCCAGTCCGCCGAAGAAAAAATTATCTTTATCCTCGATACTTTGGACAAGATCGCCCCCGAGCTTGACAACGTCAGCGCCAAAGTGGCCCAAATTGAGTTTGAGATCAGCCAAATAAACCCCCGCCGCTATCCTCAATCTTTTCGCGGTCGGCCCGTTCGCGGCCAATTGATCACCATCCAAGACAGCCTCAAAAGCACCAAGGAGACGCTAGCAAACATCAAACCGCTTTTGAGCCTGCTGCCCCAACTTTTGGGTGAACCAGACCCGAAAACCTATCTTTTAGTGTTTCAAAACGACGCCGAGCTTAGAGCCTCGGGTGGGTTTTTGACCGCCTACGCCATCCTCGAAACCCACAAAGGCAAAGTCACTCCGGTGTTATCGGAAGATATCTACGCTTTAGACGCCCGCTTCGGCAACCGCCTGCCCGCTCCCGAGCCGATTTTAAAATACCTGCCCCTGGTTTATAACTGGCATCTTCGGGACATGAACCTGTCGCCCGACTTTAAAGTCTCCATGGAAACATTTTTCCCTAACTACCAGGCTGTAGCCTCTTACCGCGACGTCGACGGCATCATCGCCATCGACACCCAGATCGTCGTCGATATCTTAAAAGTCGTCGGCCAAGTCGGCGTGGCCGACTGGGGCGATTACCACGCCGAAATCGTCCCCGAATGCAACTGTCCCCAGGTGGTCTACAAAATGGAAGACTACGCCACCCGCCCCACCTACTACATCAAGGAAAACCGCAAAGGCATGATCGGCCCCTTGATGCACGCCATTTTACTCCACGTGATGAACTCGCCCAAAAAGTTATGGCCCCAGTTTGTCGAGATTGGTTTAAATAACATTAAAGAAAAACACTTAATGTTCTACTTTGAAGACGAGACGATGCAATCGGTGGCCGAAGTTTTTGCCGCTGCCGGTAGGATCGAGGCCTCCGATTCGGACTATTTTATGTTGGTCGACACCAACTTTGCCGGTGCCAAATCTAACCTTTATGTCGAGCAAAGTATCGACCAGGAAATCTCTATTGTATCAGGCGGCCAGATAGAAAAAACCGTCACCGTCACCTACACTAATCCCGAGCCGCCGGATGACTGCAACCTGGAAACAGGCGGCCTTTGCCTTAATGGGTTACTGCGCGACTGGATCAGAATTTATGTTCCCGAAGGCAGTGAGCTGGTCGAGGTTTTGGGTTCTGACATCGAGGCCGCTACCAGCCTCGACCTTAACAAAACCGTGCTCGAGGGCTTTATCGAACTCCGACCCGAGTCAAAAACCAAAATCATTTTCAAGTACCGCCTGCCGGAAAGCGTCAACCCTGAAGGTTATTCGCAGCTGATCCAAAAACAGCCCGGCAGCAAAAACCACAAATATACCGTCAGCTTCGAAAACCAAATCCAAGAGTTTGATCTCGACGGCGACAGACAAGTCAGCTTCTAAATGCCCCGGACTTACTCGGGCCAAGGTATTGTCTTAAAGCGCGACAACTTTTCCGAGGCCGACCGGCTGGTGACTATTTTTAGCCAGCGCCAGGGCAAGTTAAAGCTTCTGGCCAAAGGCGTCCGTCGCCTCACCTCTAGAAAAAAGGGCCATTTAGAGCTTTTTACCCAGGTGAAATTCTTAGCCGCCAAGGGTAAATCTTTAGACCTGATTACCGAAGTGGAAACCTTAAATAACTTCAAGAACCTGCGTCAAAACTTAAACCGGGTGCGGGTGGCTTACTTACTTTGCGAATTAACCGACCAATTAACCGCCGAGGGCCAAGAGCACCCTGAAGTCTACCGGTTACTGCTCGAGTCTTTAGCTAAACTAAATTCTGCCTCTGCCCCCAAAAACCTGATTGAGCAGTTTGAAGCCAAACTATTAACTTACCTTGGCTTTGGCTTACCCCCCGCGCCCAGCCGCGCTAGCCTTGAAGCCCACATTGCCTCCATCACCGACAAACATCTAAATTCTAAAAAGATCAAATAACCTACAAGATGGTCTTAGTCTTACCTGAAGATTAACTCAACCCTCATAAGGACCGGCGTAAACAGATCCTCTTTCCAAACCGCCTCGTTTTCGATTAAAAGCAGCTACCAAACGCCTGGCGTTTCCTTCATCGTCCGGTTTCACTTTTGGCAGTCTTTTAAAACCAAGCTCTTGCCTCGCCCCGAGACTAAGTAAAGAAACAAATGCACTCCTAGTTGATTCCAAATGTTTCCTAGTTGATTGTTTGGGAACTGTTTTTTCAGTTACGCTTCTTAACTCCTCGTAGTCGCGATGGAGCAGAGCATCTCCAACCGTAAACTCAAGTCCTTTCCCAGCCTTGATTTGTCTGTCTAGATCATCTGCAAAATCAAGGAATCTCTCAACCTTGTTCAAATATTTGACCCAAGGGGTTATTAGTTCATCGACATGCTTTCGCCAGTGTTGGTCGCTTCTAGGAACCGATTCAAAATCATGTTTTTTGGTATTGTACTCGCTCGGCCAAATAAGTTCGTTATCGCTATATCTGCTACTATACGCCTCCGGAATAGCCCATGTCTCCTCCGGAATATGATCCATTAACTCTTGGGTTGCCTCGAAAGCTAAGTTGGGGCCGTAATAGATATCATTGTGAAAGTGGTCGCAATCGTGCGGCCACATAGGGGGCATGAAGAGTTGTGCTCCGGTCTCTGCCACCGTCATGGTTCGAAGTATACTTTCAAGATTAACAGTTGTCAACTTAATCTTCTCAAGAAACTAAAACAGTTTTGGCTGGCTCTGCTATAATTTCTCTAATGAGTCTTCAAGTTAAAACTGCCCTGGTCACCGGCGCCAGCATCGGCATCGGCCGGGCCATAGCTATAGAGTTGGCAAAAGAAGGTGTCAAAGTTTTTATTACCGCTCGCCGCCGCCAAGAGCTTGAAAAAACTAAAAACATGATTGAGTCTCAAGGCGGCCAAGCAGAATTAGTAGCCGCCGACTTAGGTAAAATCTCCTCAATAAATTCTCTCATAAGCACTCTTAAAAGAAAAACCCAAGAATTAAACATTCTTGTTAACGTTGCCGGCATCTGGCACGGGAAAACCCAAGTCTATGCCGGCAAAAACTTCGAGACTTTCTCCCAAAAGGTTATTCTAGACACCTTTAGCGTCGGTACCATCGCCCCCGCCCTTCTGGCTCACGGACTAATCCCCATCATGCCCAAAAACTCAAAAATCATCAATATCTCCGGCACTTTTGAATCGGGCGCCAAAGGGTGGTTGCCTTACTATGTTTCCAAGCGAGCGATAGAAGATTTAACACTAGGCTTAGCCGAGGAGTTAAAAGACAAAGGCATTCAAATCAACTGTATCTCTCCTTCTGACACCGCGACAGAACAATATAAAAAATATTTTCCTCAATACATCCAAGACGCTATTGCTCCGGAAAAGATTGCCCAGTACGCCACCTTTCTCTGCTCAGCTAAAGCCAATAACATCAGCGGGGAAGTGTTTGTAATCAAAAAAGGGCAAAAACCTTATAGCCGCTTTCACGCCTAAGCTAAACCTTCAGCACGATTTTCCCCAGGTGTTTGCCTTGCGCCATTCTTGCTTGGGCCTTGATAGCGTCTTTTAAAAGAAAAACTTTATCAATCACCGGTTTAAGTTTGCCCTGGTTAACTAACCTTAAAACTTCTTCAAATTCCTTTTTATCTCCCATTCTCGAACCGAAAATGGTCAACTGCCGGTAGTAAACTTGGCTCAAGTCCTGGCTGCCGACATCACCGCTGGTCGTGCCCGCAATCACCACCCGGCCGTTAAAGCCAAGTAAGTTTAGGCTGTCCTGCCAGGTTTTCTTACCGACGCTTTCAAAAACCACCTCAACCCCGGCTCCATTGGTAAGCGCCTTAACTTTTTCCACCACGCGACCTTGAGGATAAACTATGGTTTTATCAGCCCCGAGTTGTTTCAGTTTCGCCGCCACAGCCCGCGTTTTAGCCGCCGCAATCACCTTGGCATCTAGGTATTTGGCAATTTTTATCGCCGCCAAACCCAGGCCACCCGAGGCACCCCAGATAAAGACCGTTTCGCCTTTTTGTAACTTAGCTTTAGTCGTCAGCATCCTCCAGGCAGTCAGAAAGGTCAGGGGAAAAGCGGCCGCTTCAACAAAACTTAAATTCTTTGGTTTGGAATAAACTTGCCCAAGCGGGGCGACCACGTACTCGGCATAACCGCCCCAAGTGTTGTAGCCAAAAATTCCCACTGGCTTCCCTACGCCTTGCGGCAGAGCCGGATTGATCACCACTTCTTTGCCGGTTTTGACCTCCACTCCAGCTACGTCTGAACCAAGAATATGGGGTAGAAGAATGTTTTTGCTGGCTCCCTTGGCGCCTTTTCTAAGCCATAGATCCAACCGATTTAGAGCGCAGGCTTTAACTTTAACTAAAACCTCGCCGCCTTTTGGTTTGGGAGTAGGTAAGTGACGATAGTTTAGCCGGCCGAATTTTTCTAAGACCACTGCTTTCATAGCTTGAATATACCATACCCCCTCGGTTACAATTTAACTCATGGATAAGTTAAAAGAAGTGGTCGCTTTGGCCAAACGCCGCGGCTTTATCTTCCCCGGCAGCGAGATCTACGGGGGACTAGCTAACACTTACGACTACGGCCCCTTGGGCGCCGAGCTTTTAAAAAACTTGCGGGTCTTGTGGTGGGACGAGTTTGTCACCAAGCGAGCCGAGATTTACGGCCTGGAAACGTCGGTAATCATGAGCCCCAAAGTTTGGCAAGCTTCCGGCCACGTCGGCAGTTTCACCGATACGGTCAAGGAATGTAAAAACTGCCACCAGCGAGCCAGAGTGGACCAGTTAACCGATGATAAATGCCCCAATTGCGGCGCTTCTGACTGGACCGAACCCAAAAAATTCAACTTACTTTTTGAAACCCACATCGGCATCGTCCCCGAGTCTCAATCGCTAGCTTACCTGCGCGGCGAGACCGCCCAGGGAAGCTTCACCAACTTCAAAAACGTCCTTGACACCTTTTCCCCTAAACTCCCTTTTGGCCTGGCCCAGATGGGTAAGGTTTTCAGAAACGAAGTCACTTCAGGCCAACAGGTCTTTCGGACGCTGGAGTTTGACCTGGCTGAGTTTGAGTATTTTATCGGAGAAAAAGACTGGCAAAACCAGTTTGACTTTTGGAAGAGTGAGGTGGAAAAATTTGCCGTCTTGCTGGGGGTCAACAAAAAAAACCTCCGCTGGCGGCCGCACACCAAAGACGAGCTTTCCCATTACTCCAAAAGGACCGAGGATCTGGAATACCAGTTTCCCTTTGGTTTCAAAGAATGGTTTGCGGTGGCATATCGGACCGACTTTGACTTAAAAAACCACATGGAGCGCTCGGGTGTGGACCTTCACTACACCGACCCCGACACCGGCAAAAAGTTCATCCCCCACGTCATCGAACCCACATTTGGTTTGAGCCGGAGCCTTTTGGTCATCCTCACCGACAACATTAAAAAAGACAAAGACAGGGTCGTTTTAAAACTTACCCCCAAGCTTGCTCCCTACAAGGTAGCCGTCTTTCCCTTACTCGCCAACAAGGCCGACCTAGTCAAAAAAGCCAAAAAGATCTTCAACAACCTCAAAGATGAGTTATCCGCCTCCTGGGACGATAATGGCAACATCGGCAAGCGTTACTACCGCCAGGACGAGGCCGGCACCCCTTGGTGCGTCACCGTTGACTTTGACAGCCTCAAAGACGATACTGTTACCGTCAGAGACCGCGACACCACCAAACAAACTAGAATCAAAGCCGCCGACTTGCTAGAATACTTTCAAAGTAAGCTATGAACCAGAAGCTAAAAATCATCATCCCCTTGATTTTAGTCTTAGCAGCCTTCGGCATTTTCTTTTTTACCCGAAAGCCCAAAGACACTGGTCAAGACCAAATCCCCCAAAGAAAAATTGAAGAGATTAACAAGCTCCCCGTCAAAGACCGCCCCTTCGTCACCTTAACCCCAAGAGCCGACGGCCGGGAAGTGACCTTGACCGTCGATAAAGTCAAAAACGCCACCACGATTGAGTACGAACTCGAATACCAGGCCGAGTCGTTAATCCAGGGTGTTTTTGGCACCATTGACTTGACTAAGGAATCCCAGCCGGTCGCCAAAGACTTGCTTTTTGGTTCTTGTTCTAAAGGTAAATGCCGCTACGACGAAGGCGTTTCCGGCGGTTCCTTAACCATGCGCTTTGAAGGGGCAGGCGAGGCCTACGTTTTAAAGTCCGACTTTAACCTTCAGCTTGCCGGCGACCGCGAAGGCGAGTTCACCAGTAAAGACGCCAAAGCGACTCTTAACGTCGGCCGTTCCGGTTTGCCCCTGACTACTTACGTCATCGTCGCCGGCACCATGGGCTTGCCGGCCGAGGTCGAGGGCGAAGTCGTCGCCGGCCCCTATGCTTTCCTGGCCCCCACCGCTCAAAAGTTGTCTGCCGCCGAGCTGGCCATAAAATCCAAAGAGGATCTTACCGGCGCTCGGATCATGTTCTGGAACGGTTCTTCCTGGGTCGAGCTTGACGCCACCATCGGGGAGGGAACCATCTCCGCCCCCGCCACTGCCCTGGGCACTTTTATAGTGGTGAAATGAGGGTTGAAGTTTTTACTTCGGCAGAGCGAAAATCTCCAATTGACGATTTTATCGAAAAGTGCCCTAAGGGCCAAAGATCAAAGATAATTAGGCAGCTTTATTACCTTCAAGAATTTGGTTTGACTCGTGCCAACCCCAGCCTTAAAAAGTTAACCGGCGCTGTTTTTTGGGAGTTACGCATTTTAGGAAAAGACAACATTAGATTGCTTTGTGCCCAGATAAACAAATCTACCATCATGATATTCAACATTTTTTATAAAAAGAAACGCAAAACACCGATAAAAGATATTAATTTGGCTTTGAAAAGATATTATCAGCTGCTTGACAAATGATATCTAAAAAGATATCATAACGTTGATTTATGAAGGTAAAAAACATTACTTTAGACGAGCTTTTAAAGAAACAGCTCAAAGACCCTGAGTTTAGAAGGCTCTGGGAAGAGAGTGAGCCTCAATATCAAGCCACCAGGGCTTTAATCAAGGCTCGCCTGGAAAAGAAGCTGTCACAAAGGCAATTGGCTAAAAAAGCCGATACCACCCAGGCGGTCATTTCCCGGGTGGAAAGCATGGCGGTTAACCCCTCGGTCGGCCTGCTCCAAAAACTCGCTTCTGCTCTAGGTAAAAAGCTAGAGATAAAGTTTGTCTAATGAAATCCGCTCTCATCCTCCACGGCACCAACGCCACCACCAACGACAACTGGTTTCCCTGGCTCAAAGAAAAACTAGAAGCAAAAGGTTACCAGATTTGGCTCCCCCAACTCCCCGGAGCCGACAAACCCAACATTGCCCGCTACAACCAGTTTTTATTGGCAAACAAAGACTTTAAGTTTAATGAGGATACCACCATCATCGGCCATTCTTCAGGGGCAGTGGCTGCCTTGGGACTGCTTCAAGCTTTGCCGGTTGGAACAAAAGTGGGCAACTGCTATCTGGTTAGCGCCTTTACCCACGATTTGGGCTGGGAGTCATTAGTCGACCTTTTTGACCCGCCTTTAGACTATGCCAAAATCAAAAACAAGGCCAAAAAACTAATCTTTATCCACGGAGATGAAGATCCTTATTGTCCGTTAGCTGAAACCAAAGCTTTGGCCGCTGATCTTGAAGGAGAAATGAAAGTTGTCCCCGGGGCCAAACACTTTTCTATTTCTACCGACGGCCCGAACTACCAAAAATTCCCTTTTTTGCTAGAATTGCTAGAAAAGAAAAAACAACAGGAAGTAATATGAAGGTTAATAAAGTTAAAATTATTCAAATCCACGGCAACGGCGGCGGTAGCGGCAAAGACAATTGGCATCCTTACGTTCACCGAGAACTTAAAAAACTAAAACTTAAAGTTTTGACTCCAGACTTTCCAGACCCCGTTTTGGCTCGAGAAAAATATTGGTTGCCTTTCTTAAGAGAAGAGCTTAAGGCCGACAAAAACACCATTCTTATCGGCCATTCTTCCGGTGCCATCGCCGCCATGCGCTTTACCGAGAAAAATCAACTACTAGGCTCTATATTAGTTGCTTCCTACTACACAGACCTGGGAGATAAGGAAGAAAAAGCCAGCGGTTACTTTGACCGACCCTGGCAGTGGGATAAAATCAGAAAAAACCAAAAATGGATCGTTCAGTTTGCCTCGATTGACGATCCTTATTTTCCCATCAAGGAACCTCTTTTTATTCACCAAAAGCTTAATTCGGAATATCATCAGTATCTTGATAAGGGTCATTTTGGCGCCGACAAGAAGAAAAAGAAATTCCCCGAAATTGTCGCCGTCATCAAAAACAAGCTAGATTTGTAACATCCCCCAGTACAAAAATTCCCGTTTCTGCTACAATTTGATAACTAAAAAATGAAAGTTAAAATCTCGAAGTTAAACCAATTAGTCAAAAAGGCACTTCGTCACTATGGCTATAGCGAATCGGAAACGAAGCTAATTTTTGAGATTTTGATGTATGCCCAGCTGCGGGGAAATAACCAGGGGATTGTTAAACTGATTGGCAAAGGCATTCCTAAAAATTCTAAAGCAGGAAAGATTAAAGTGGTCAAACAAACCAAACTTTCGGCCAGAATCGACGGCAAACAAAATATGGGTATGGTGGTGGTGAGTAAAGCAGTTGATTTGGCTTTACAAAAGGCTAAACAGCACGGCTTTGGAATTGTCGGCACTTTTAACACCGCCAGTTCGACCGGAGCAATCGGCTACTACGCCAACAAAATTGCAAAAAAAGGAATGATTGGTTTAGTTTTTGCCGGTTCACCGCCGATCGTAACCACCCACGGATCTTATGAGCCTTTGTTTGGTACCAACCCTTTGGCAATCGGCATTCCTTCCACCGGACAACCAATCGTGCTGGACATGGCCACGGCCGCCATGGCATATTTTGGCCTGGTGCAGGCAAAAACAGCCGGCAAAAAGATCCCCGGAGACGTGGCTTACGACTCTAAAGGCAAATTAACCACCGATCCGGGAAAGGCGATAGACGGAGCGATTTTGCCTTTTGACAGAAGCTACAAAAGCGCCGGTTTGGCTTTGGTGGTTGAAGCTTTATGCGGACCTTTTGTCGGTGCCGGTTTTATTGATTTTGCCAACCACGCCAACAACTGGGGGAATTTGGCAATGGCGATTGATCCGGATCTTTTAGGTGACAGGAAATTATTTAAGTTAAATATGTCGAAATTGGCAAACAGGGTGAAAAAGGCCAAGAAACTTAAAAGAGTTAAAGAAATCAACTTCCCCGGTGAGCGCGGCAATCGTTTAGCTACTCAAAGATTAAACTCAGGCTATATTGAAATTGAAAATAATCTTTACCGGGCGCTCGAAGCAGTGGGGATGAATGGTTAAGCGGTCAAAGCATATTGGCATAGTTGGGGTGACGGCTGAAGGAGCCAGTTTATGTTACCGGACGATTGTGGCTGAAAGCGACAAAATTTTAGGACCTAATCAACACCCGGAAATATCTTTGAATAATCCTAATTTTGCCGATATTTTAAAACTTCAAAATAATGGTGATTGGAATGGTCTCGCTAAATTGCTGTCAGGTTCAATCAAGAAATTGGCGGCAAACGGAGCTCAAATTGCCGTGATTCCGGCCAATTCTGTTCATTACGCTTTTGAAAAGATCAAAAGATTATCATCGATAAGGGTTTTAAGCATTGTGGATTTGGCCGTAACCGAGTGTAGAAAAAAAGACTATAAAAAAACGGCTGTTTTAGGAGTAGGTTTAACCATGAGCGGGGGATTATACGAAAAGCCGCTAAAGCTAGTGGGTGTTAAAATTATTTTACCCAGCAGTTCAGATCAGAAAAGATTGAACAGAGTTATTTATGGCGAGTTGGTCAGAGGCAAACCAACTCCTAAATCGTTCAAATTCATCAAAGATTTGATAAAAAAACTCAAGAAGGCAGGAGCGGAAGCAGTGATTCTAGCCTGCACTGAGCTGGGAATTGTTATTCCCGAGAATTTATCGACTCTTCCGGTAATTGACACAACCCGTTTACTGGCAAGAAAAGCTTTGGCTCTGATCTTGGCGGAGACATGAAAGTTATCCCCGGCGCCAAGCATTTTTCTATTTCTACCGACGGCCCCCAGTACCAAAAATTCCCCTTTTTGCTGAGGTTGATTGAAAGTTACTCTCGCCCCGGATAACTCACTTTCTTAAACGGCCACTTACTTTCAATCCAGTCTTTAACAGTTTTAAAAAGAATTGGATCTAACCCCTTATCAAACTCGCTTTTTCTGACCCACATATAGACATCAGCGTCAAATTCTTGTCGGCTTGAAGGGAAAATATAAACGCAGCCTAAGCATTGGCTTTCGTCGGGACTCATCACCGTGTAGGCAAAGGATGATCTCGTTTGAAATTCCTTTTGATGCCAGCCTAAGTCGATAAGGTCCTGCTCAAAAGTTAAATCCTTAGGCGGCCATTTAGATCTTTCCCCGAACACGCCCTGAAGATGATCAACGCTGGTCATCACCGCATCGTAATCTTTAACCACATCGGTTATTCTAAGCATTCTCAACCTAAACTTGTCGGTTTCTAAAACATCTGGAACTTTAAAGTCTTTGGGAACAAAAGAAGAAACCATATTAAGACATTTTATCGGTTTTTCTGCTTTTTGGGAAGAAGTGGAGTGATCGCCTCTTCCTTCGTGAAAACTTGGGGTTGACAGCTCGTGAAAATGAGTTGAAAATGTATCAAAGTGGAAAGAAGTGGTGAAAAGTGGCGGAAACTATGCTTATAGGGCACTATCAAACCAAGGTCTCGGCTAAGGGCAGGGTGGCCCTGCCGGCAAAGTTTAAAAAGAAATTAGGCGGGAAGCTGATCATTACCGCCAACTACGAGAAATCCCTGATGATCGTTACCCCGGACTCATACCAAAAGGTCCTGGGCCAAATAGTCAACCGCCCTTTAACCGCCAAAACCGCCCGGGCCACCGACCGCTTTTTATTGGGAAGCGCCTTTGAAATAGAGCTTGATGACCAAGGGAGATTTATCATCCCCCGGTATTTGCGAGATTACGCCGGGATCGGGGAAGAAGCCGTCTTTATCGGCATCGGCAACCGGGTCGAGCTCTGGAGTGAGAGTCGCTGGCGGCTTTACGAAAAATACTTAGACCAAAACATTGACCAGTTGAGCGAGAACCTGCCGGAATTGACATGACCGGCCAGTTCCACCAACCCGTTCTTTTACATGAGAGTATAGAAGCCTTAAAAATCAGGCCCGGCAAGATTTATCTGGACCTGACCGTCGGTTCCGGCGGCCACACCAGAAAGATTCTTAAAAAAGGAGGCAAAGTTTACGGGCTGGACGTCGACCCGGCAGCGGTTTTAAGGGCAAAAAAGCGCCTTGAAAAAGCCTGCCCAGGTGCTTTTTTCTACTTAGAAGTCGGCAACTTTGCTAAAGTTTCCGCCTTTGCCGCCTTCTGGGGACTAAGGTCCGCCGCCGGAATTTTGATGGACCTGGGGCTGTCAAGCGAGCAACTGGCGGATGAGTCTCGTGGTTTTTCTTTTTTGAGCCAAAGCCCGCTTGACATGCGCGCCGACCCGACACTCGCGGTCACCGCCGCCGATTTACTAAACGTTCTAACTTTTAAGGAACTAACCAAGCTCTTTAACAAACTAGGGCAAGAACCGCTAGGCTTTTCCAAGAAGCTCTCCGGTGTCATCGTCGACTGGCGTAAGAGCCAAAAGCTTGCCACCACCGGCCAGTTGGTCGATTTGGTCAGCCGCGTCAAACGCGGCCAGGGGCGAATCCACCCCGCTACCAAGACGTTCCAGGCTTTGCGCATTGCCGTCAACGACGAACTAAACAGCCTAAAAACCGCTTTGCCCCAAGCCGTCGATTTACTGGCGCCAGGAGGAAGACTAGTGGTTATTTCCTTCCACTCGCTCGAAGACCGCCTTGTCAAAAATTTTTTCAAAGGGAGAAGCGACCTTAAAATCATTACCAAAAAACCAGTCAGGCCCGACCCTGAAGAAATCAACGCCAACCCGCGGGCCCGGTCAGCCAAGTTAAGAGCGGGGGAGAAATTATGACTCAAGAACAAAAAAAACTCTACCAACTTATAGACAAAAAATGCCGCACCTTGATTATGGTGTGTTTCAGTCTGCTCCTGGTTCTAACCGTGGCCCGGATGGTTTCCGCCAACCGTACCGCGACCTGGGGCAACAAACTTGAAGAAATAGAATACCAGACCGGGCTGACTCGGGCGGAAAACTTGAAGTTAAAGTCCCAATTGGCAGAAAAAACCGGCGGCCTTAACCAGTTGACCCGGGATGCCGAAAATAAGGGTTTTGTTCAAAACCCGGAAGTCAAATACTTTGCTCCGGTAAGCGTGGTTGCCCAGAGCCAGCCATGAATTTTGTTTGGCGCTTAAAACTTTTGAGCCTGGCTTTTTCGTTGGTGGCTTTTTTGCTTTTAGCCCGGCTTTTCTATTGGCAGGTGTTGGCTTCAGGTCAGTTGACCGATCTGGCTTTAACCCAGCAGCAAACCACCCTGGAAGTCCCTGCCAGAAGGGGAGAGATTTTAACCTCCGACGGCAGTTTCCTGGTAGCCAACCAGCCGGCCTATTTGGCCTACTTGTCTCGCCAAAGCGGACCCCTGCCAGAAGGCCTGGCAGAGAAGCTGGCACCCATCGTCTACCTCAACCTGACCCAATCAACCACCCCTTCAGCCCAGCTGTCAGCCGCAGCCAGAGACTCGTTCATAGACAAGGCCGAAGCGACTTTAACCGAAAGGCTGAAAGACGAAAACCTGGTTTGGATTCCGCTGGCCCGCAAACTCACGGTTGAACAAAAAGACAAGCTTGAAGCTTTAAGTCTCGAATCGCTTTTTTTTGAAGCCGACCAAAGCCGCTTTTACCCCGAAGCCTCCATGGCCGCCCACTTGGCCGGTTTTGTCGGCTTAGACGACCAAGGCAGAGACACCGGCTACCACGGACTGGAGGGTTATTACCAGCAGGAATTATCCGGCCGCCCCGGAATCATCCGTCAGGAAAAAGACGCCTTTGGCCAACCGATTGTCATCGGCAGTTTTAGTGAGCAAGCTACCATCGACGGCCGGAAATTAAAGCTCCATCTTGATCGGGGCTTAGAGTACTTGGTAGAAAAAAAGCTTGAAGCCGGAGTCGAACGCTACGGCGCCAAAGCCGGGTCGGTGACGGTCATCGATCCCAAAACCGGCGCTGTTTTAGCCATGGCCTCGTTTCCCGCCTACGATCCCATGGAGTATTATCGCTATGATCGACGACTTTTTTTAAACCCGGTGACATCGCAAGCTTTCGAACCCGGTTCGATTTTTAAAATCTTTGTCATGGCCGCCGCTCTGGAAGAAGAGGCGGTCGAGCCGGATACGCGATGTGACATTTGTTCCGGCCCGGTAAAAATCGATAAATACACCATCAATACCTGGAACGACGAGTACTTCCCCGACTCGACCGTAACCGACATCATCGTCCATTCCGATAACGTCGGCATGGTTTTTGTCGGCCAAAAACTGGGGTTGGATAAATTTTTGGACTACTTTAAGAAATTCGGCTTTACACAGAAAACCGGCATCGACCTTCAGGATGAAGTCACCCCAGAGCCGAAAGCAGATAACCGCTGGACCTACGTCGATCTGGCCACCGCCAGCTTCGGCCAAGGGTTTTTAGCCACCGGGATGCAGTTACTCGCTGCCGTGTCTTCAATTGCCAACGGCGGCGAACTGGTCACCCCCCAAGTGGTCGACATCATTGTCAGCGACACCAGGGAAATTGAAATTTCTCCCCAGTCTAAAGTTCGGGTAGTTTCGCCTGAGACTGCCGAAAAAGTGACCGCGATGATGGTCGCCGCCGTCAAAGAGGGCGAGGCCAAGTGGACCGCCGCCCAAGGCTACGAAATAGCCGGCAAAACCGGTACCGCTCAAATCGCCGTCGGCGGCCAGTACCAGGAGGAAACAACCAACGCCTCTTTTATCGGCTTTGCCCCGGCAAATGACCCCAAGTTTGCCATGCTGGTGACCTTAAAAGAACCCTCTACCTCCCCCTGGGCCTCGGAAACCGCCGCGCCCCTCTGGTTTTCGATTGCTCGGGATCTTCTTAACCACTTCAACGTCGTCCCTAATCCCTGAAACTCTTTTGCTTTAGCAAGCCTTCGTGTACTATGACAATAGGAGACAACCGGTATGATTTTATCAAAAATCCTCAAGCCGGCAGTTTGGTTAGTAGTCGGATTTTGGCTGATCCTAAACTTTCCCGGTTCTGCCCAAGCTGCCACGGTCAATGCCATTTTAAAGCCCAACTCCGATTATGTCGTCGATTTTGCGGTGGCTAGTGGCGCCAACTCCGGCCTAAACTACGGCGCTTCTACTCAAATCAGATCCGGCGTCTGCTCGTCGGTGACCTACAGGAGTATATTAAACTTTGACTTAACCAGCGCCATTCCTTCAGGGGCCACGGTTAACTCAGTAACTTTGTCGCTTTACAACACCAACCATGCCGACACCACTGCCAACCACACCCAGCAGCTTTATGCTGTCGCTTCAGGAAACGACGGCTACACCGAAGGCTCCAAAGCCGGCGCTGCTGCCGCCGACGGTGATCCTACTTGGGATCAATTAGCCCACAACACCACCAACTGGGCCGGGTCGGCCGGTCTGTCTACTGCCGATACAGACTACAACTCAACCTTGTTGGCTAGCGGATCGGTCACCGACGGCTCGGCTGGCTACATCACCCTTAGCTTAAACGCTTCGGGGGTGGCGATAGTTCAGGGGTGGCTGGATAATTCGGCCACCAACTACGGCTTTTTGGTCAAAGCCGAAACCGAATCCAACGGTAACTGTATGGACTTTTATGCCGCCGATTACACTCCGGGAAACTTGATCGCCCCCAAAAGACCTCGCCTGACGATTAATTACGACGTCTCGGTCACCACCTCTCCCAGTAAAACTTACGACATGGGCAACACCACCGACTTTAACTTGCGCTTTGACGGCGCCAACGCCTTAAGCTACACCGGCTGGGGCGACGTCAAGGCCGCCGACTTCGACGGCGACGGCCTCAAGGATTTGATTGTGGTCGCTTCTGACGCGACGGGTAGCTACAGCGCTTTTTATATTATTTATGGTTCGCTTTTGGCCACTTACTCTGGCACCGGTAATACCTTTGACCTTAACGAGTCATCAAGCTACAGCATCCGTTTCGACGGCGTCGACGGTGACGATCAGTTGGGGGCCAGATCGGTGTTGCCAGTTGACCTCGACCAAGACGGTGATATGGATCTACTGGTAGGTTCTGTAGCCTTTGACGGCACCAACGGCACCGATTCTGGGGCTTTTTACTATTTTGACAATTCACTGATTACCAAATACACCGGCACCGGTAACACTGTCGATTTATCTGACACTGCCAACTTTACTTTTCGTTTTGACGGGGCTACCAGTGGTAACGGCTTATCTCACGGGGCTTTTCTAGCCAAGGATCTTGACAACGACAACCTCTTGGATCTTATCGTCGGTTCTGGGCTAACAGACTATAACTCCCGCTCCGATTCGGGATCTTTGTATGTTATTTACAATAGCATTTTTAACTCCTCGCTCACCGGCACCGGCAACATCGTCGATTTGGCTGACACGGATAACTTTAATATTCGTTACGACGGCGCTGCCGCCAGCGACAAATTATCTAATATCGGCCTGGAGGTAGGCGACGTCGACAACGACGGTAAAAAGGACTTGGTTATCGGCGCTTACCTGGCCGACACCCAGAGTCGGAGCAACAACGGCGTTTTGTATGTGATTTATAACAGCTTGATTGACGACTACTCCGGCACCGGCAACACTGTCGATTTATCCGACACGGATAACTTTAACCTCCGTTACGATGGTGCCGAGAGTGATGCTTTGTTTTCCCACGAAAACGACCTGGTGGTCGACGTCGACAACAACGGCAAAAACGACTTGTTAATTTCCGCCACTTCGGCTGGCAATTATACCTCATGGGGATCTGGCTCACTCTATATTGTTTATGATTCTTTAATCGACGACTACACCGGTACCGGCAACATCATTGATATGGCTACCTCGACTAACTACAACATTCGCTACGACGGACCCGCTTCTACAGAAGACGGTACTTTTCTGGTTGAATCGGAATTTCATGTTTTAGACTTCAACAACGATGGTTTATTAGACTTTATTTTTCCGGCCAGAAGATCGAGCAACAACAGCATCGATCGGTCCGGGTCGTTTTACATTATCTATAACGATCTTTTTAACGACTACACCGGCACCGCCAATGTCGTTTCTTTGTCAGACCCCAACAATTATAACCTGCGCTACGACGGCGCCAACGCCATTGACATTTTTTCTTTCAACAGCCTGGGACTAGAGGACATGAACGGTGATGGCTCTTTAGACCTTTTGGTCGGCGCCTATGGTGCTGACTATAATTCCCGGACCGATTCTGGTTCGGCTTATGTAATTTACAACTTCCCCCATACCACCAGCCTAAGTTCTGTGCCGACGTCGTTTTCCGGCAACTCCTTGACTTTAAAAGGTTCTATTTCCGCCGGCAATTCGATTACCAATATCAATAGCGTCAGCTACCAGTTGGATAGTAACTCGGCTTCCGGAGGCTGGGTTGCCTGTAGTGCCGATGATGGCAGTTTCAACTCTAAGTCCGAAAACTTTTCTTGTAACGTTACTAATCTTTCCGACGGGGCTCACACAGTTTATATCAAAGTCGGTGACGTCAACCAGTCTTACACCGCTCAAGCCAACTACGCCTCGGCTACCTTTACCATCGACAACCTCACCAAAACCGTCTCTAGGGCCTGCTCTGCAGGCGCGCCGTCGGCTCCGACCCTGACTTCAGCCACCGCCGATTCCGCCTCATCAGTCAGCCTCAATTTTACTCCTGGCACCGGCACCATCAGTCACTACCTTTTAGAGTACGGCGCCGAGCTTGATAATTATTCTTATTCTGCCGGCCAGATAGGTGACGCTCAATCTACCTCGTTTACCGTTTCATCTCTTGAGCCAGGTAGGCGCTACTACTTTGTTTTAAGAGCCTTCAACGAATGTGCTGGTAGCCCCACCAGCAACATAGTTTCCGCCACCACTTTTAGCTCAGGTTTGGGCGGGGTCAATACCGTTATCAGCCAACTTCAAACCGAGATCGTGGGCGAAAAAACCACCCCGGCTGATTTTAGTTCAAAGCAACAAGGTTACGACTTGAATATCATTGTGGTTGACAGCCAAAACCAACCCGTCGAAGGAGCGGTGGTGACGGTTTTTTCCGACCCCAAAACCGCCGTCACTGATAATAACGGTACGGCCAGCTTTATCGGTCTTGAACCGGGTAGTCACACCATCAAAATTTCCTACCAAGATAAAATCGGGGAGGAAAAAGTTGACTTGACTGGCGACCAAGTGAAAAAGTTTGAACTGACCATCAAAATCAAACCGCAAAACCCATTTGCCGATTGGCGAGTCTTGGGAGTGACTGGTTTGACGTTAATTATCGGATTCAACTTGAAAAGGCTGAAAAAGTTGCTTAAACTAAAAAAGACATGATTTCGAACAAGTTTTTCTATTGGTTGATTTTCAGTTTGTTATTTTTACTTTTGCCTCAAACAGCTTTAGCCCTAGGCATGACCGAGTTAGGCGTGGTTACCACTAGCGACACGGTCAATAATTCCTATTTTGGCAGCAATAACGTCATGGCCGCCGACTTAAACGGTGACGGCTACCAAGATTTAATCGCTACTGCCCCTCAAGCAGCTTCGGGTAAGGGGAAAATATATATTTTTTATGGGGGCGCTACTTTTGACGACACCGTTGATCTTACTATCACCAATTCTGGCACCGGTAGCATGGGCGACAATTTGATTCAAGTCAACAACTACAAGGCCACTGACATCGATGGCGACGGAGCTGACGACTTGATTATTGGCAGCGCCTCTAACGATGATGGCGCCTTAAACGCCGGAGAGGTTTACATCATTTTTGGTTCCAGTTCGTTAGCTAGCTCCATTGACGCAGCCACAGAAGCCGATATTACCATTACTAACACCACCGCCAACGACTTATTTGGCTCCACGATCACCACCGGCGATTTTAACGCCGATGGCAACCAGGATATTGCCTTTGCGGCTCAAGGAGCCAGTAGTAGCGCCGGCGACGTCAGGGTTTTCTACGGCGACGGCGACCAAACCTTTGACACCACTGCCGATGTCACTTTGGCTGTGGCCGGTTCTGACAAGCTTGGCCAGGATCTACTTGTATCCGGAGACGTTAACGGCGACGGCGCCGACGATATTTTGGTTGGGGAAGACTACAGCGATCAAGCTACGATTCACATTTTCTACGGCGGCTCCTCCATGAACGGAGATGTTGACATCACCATCACCGGCGAGACCACCACCGAAAACTTTACCCGGTCGTCGGGCGAGACCGGCGACATCAACCAGGACGGTAAAGCCGACTTTTGCCTGGGCGCCTACCTAAACGACACTTCGGCCACCAATGCCGGCCGGGTCTACTGCTTCTTGGGCTCGAGTTCTTTGAGTGCCACTTATGATGCCACCGACGCTGACATTATTTTTTCCGGCGCCGCTGCCAACGATAACTTTGGTCGGGAATTAGCGATGCACGACGTCAACTCCGACGGCAACACAGATTTGATAGTTGGAGCCTATCAAATCGACGGCTCCGACGAGGGCCAATTTCACATTTTTTTAAGTGACGGTACCACTATTGATACCACTGCTGATTTGACTTTTACTTCGGCAGATTTAGCCACCCCTACTACCAACCAAAACTTGGGCCACGTGGTTTGGTTTGGCGATATGGACAACGACGGCTGGCAGGAAGTTTTTGTCAGCTCGATCTATGGCGGCAATGGCACCGGGGTTGCCGGTCAAGTTTACGCTTTTGAGATTACCCACGGCTCGCCGGCCATTACTCTTATTGACACTACTATCACCGAAGACACCACTCCCCAACTCACCGGCACGGTTTCCGACGGGGTGGCTGTTTCCGGCGTCCAGTGGAGCACGTCAAGCACCACCACCGGTACTTGGAATTCTTGCTCGGCTACCGACGGCAGCTTCGACGGTTCACCCGAGGGCTTTAGTTGCGACTTAAGTAGCCTTTCGGCCGGCGCCCACACCATTTATGTCAGGAGTTTTGACTCTGGCGACGCCTACGCCGCTGCCAGTCTTTACGCTTCCGATGGCTTTACCGTGGCTGCCATCTTTGAGCCAATCTCGCCTTCCGGCTTTACCAACGATACTAAGCCGACGTTGAGCTTTAAAGCCTCGGCTGATTCATCAGCCATTTCTTCCTATTCGGTAGCATTAGACCCTGATAAACATCAGCGCTACTCGGTCGGCGGTTTGCCTGCCGCTGGCACTTCGGCTACCAACTATACTTTTCGGGACGACACCAGCGTTAAAGTCGACATCGTCAACTTAGCGGAGGAATTAAGCGACCAGTTTAAAGTCTTTTTCAAAGGCCTAAACCAAAAAGCTTTATCAGAAGGTAAACATTCTTGGCAGGTGACCGCCACTGGTGTCAGCTCCGACACTCGTACTAAAGCCGCGGATGTCTTGGTCGATCTTACTGCGCCGAGTTTGGCAGAACTAGCGGTTAATGGCACTCTAGTTAACGCTTCGGGTCAGAAAGTCGTTCTTAGCAGTCACAATCTAACTTTAAGCGGCAACTTGGTCGATGCCTACCGAGGTTCAAGCGTCACCAATTCAGACGGCACCACCGATACTTTTGATAAAGTCGCCTCCGGGCCGGACCAGTTAATCTTCAAACTCAAGCTCCAAGACGCTTCCGGAAACTTTGTCGATTATTTGGAAAAGGAGCTTAAGTTGACCGGCTTTACCGATTCAGAAAATCTTAAGTCAACCCGCTTTGATTTTGGCCTCGACCAAAGTTTGCCTACAGGCTACTACCAGGCAGAGTTAACCGCCTACGACAAAGGCAACAACAGCTCGACCACTTCATTTTATCTCTCAGTCAACCAGGCGGTAGGGGGAATTTTTGCTCCAAACCAAATGAAAACTCAAATCATTGATGAAGAAGCCGTACCGGCCGAAACCGAAGAAGAAAAGCAAGCAGTAAAAGAGGCAGGCTACAATGTCAATATCAAGGTGGTGGATAGCGATAAAAATCCGGTCGCTGGCGCTCAAGTTACCCTTTACTCCGAGCCAAAACAAAGTCAAACCAACCAAGACGGCATTGCTACCTTCACCGGGGTTGAACCGGGCGAGCATCGGGTGGAAATCGCCTACCAAAACTTCAAGGGTGAAGAGAAAATTGACCTTGAGGGGGAAGTGAAAGAGTTCAACATCACCGTAGCCGTCAAACCCCAAAACCCCTTTTTCTCCCCGGCGGTTATGACTGTGATCGTTCTTTTAGCGGCCGGCCTGCTTTACTTTATCTATCGGGACAGGTGGGCTAAGGCCAAATCCTGACACGGCTTGGAGCTTCATAGTAAAATACCCTCATGGGTTTTAGTTTCCTACGCCAACTTATTCCCCAAAAATTTATCAATCTCGTCTGGCACTTGCCCCAGGCCGTTTTGGCTAACGTTGTCTATGGTTTTCCCTCAAGGAAACTGACCGTTATTGGTATTACCGGCACTTCGGGCAAAACCACCACGACGCACCTTATTTATCACCTCTTGAAAACCGCCGGCTTCAAAGTGGCTTTAGTTTCTTCAGTCGCCGCCAAGATCGGGGATAAGAGGGTGGATATCGGTCTTCACGTCACCAACCCCGAACCGTGGTTGTTGCAAAAGCTGCTTAAAAAAATCGCCGATCAGGGTTTGACCCACGTGGTCTTGGAGGTCACTTCCCACGGTCTGGACCAGCACCGTACCTGGGGAATAAATTTTGCCTACGGGCTAATTATCAACCTGCGCCACGAACACCTGGATTATCATCAGACGATCACTTCCTACCACGCTGCCAAGTTGAAACTGGTCAAAGCCGCCAAAGTAGCGGTGTTAAACTCGGCCGACCAGTCGTATGCCGCCGCCAAAAAGATCGCCCGCGGCCAAGTTTTAAGCTTCAAACCTCAAACCAAACTTGCCGCCGCCAATCTTTTGGGCGACTTTAACCAGGAAAATATCGCCGCCGCCGCCGCCGTGGCCCAGGACCTGGGAGTTAAAGCCGCCGCGGTCAACCAGGCCTTGAAATCTTTTCCGGGCATCCCCGGCAGGATGGAGCTGGTTTACCAAAAAGACTTTACCGTGGTAGTTGACTTTGCCCACAAACCTGACGCTCTTGAACGAGCTCTCCAAGCCATCAAGGCACTCAAAGGCGGGTCTGGCAGGACCATCGCCGTATTCGGCTGCGCCGGCCTAAGAGACCGCCTCAAACGTCCCCAGATGGGTGAGATTGCCGCCAAATTAGCTGATGTGACTATCCTGACCGCCGAAGACCCCCGGACCGAGGACGTCAACACTATCATCACCGCTATCGCCCAAGGCGCTCTTGCCGCCGGCGCCAAAGAAGTCAGCCTCAAGGCCGGCTACCCCAAAAAAGCCGCCCATGTTTTTATCCGCCAGCCCGACCGGCAGGCAGCGATAAATTTAGCGGTTCACATCGCTAAGCCGGGGGATTGGGTCGGCCTGTTTGGCAAGTCCCACGAAAAGTCGATGTGTTTTGGTACAATAGAGTATGCTTGGGATGAGTTTGCCGCCGTCAAAAAAGCCCTTAAAAAAAGACAACCATGACTAAACCCACCGCCATAATTTTAGCCGCCGGAGAGGGCAAGCGTTTTACCCCCCTGACACTTTCCAAACCCTTGCTGCCGTTTTTGGGTCGACCCCTGATTGATTTTATCGTCGAGGACTTAAAGAAAGCCGGCATCACCCAGGCAGTTGTTGTCGTTAGCCCCCGGAACCAAACGGCCGTCAAAAAAGTACTCGGCGGCCAGGTCGAAACCGCCATCCAGGAAAAAGCCACCGGCATGGCCGACGCCGTTTTGGCTGCGGCGGCAAAGATAAAATCCGGACCGGCCATTGTCGTCAACGCCGACGACCTGGTTGACCCTCAAATCATTTCCCGGTTTACTGCCGCCGTTTCGTCAAAACCCCAAGCCCCGGTTCTTACCGGGCTCAAAGGCGCCAAGCTATCCGGCGGCTTTTTTAAGCTAAAGGGTGACGCCGTCACCGGCTTAGTAGAAAAACCCAGGCCCGGCGATGAGCCCAGCGACTATTTCAAGCTGGTTTTGGACTATTTTCCCGACATTGCTGACCTGGTAAACGTTCTCAAGAATACCACCTCTGCCAAAGACAATCTCTATGAGACCGCTCTGGGTAAGTTGGTAGAAAAACAGCCCGCCAACTTGGTTGAAGCCGCCGGCTACTTTGTCCAGCTAAAACACCCCCATCAGATCTTGGACGCCGTGGCCGCCTTTTTGACCTACCGCCTGGACCAAAAATCCGCCATTGAGCCTTCGGCCAAAATCATGGAGGGCGCCGTGGTCAAAGGCAGCTACATCGGGGAAAACGTCGTCGTCGGCAACCACTGCCTGGTGCGCGACTCGATCGTCGAGGCCGGTTCGGTAGTCGGCTACTCAACCGAAATCGCCCGCAGCTACGTCGGCCCCGAAAGCTTCTTTCATTCAAGCTACGTCGGCGACTCGGTCATCGAAGGCGGCGTCAACCTGGGTTCTGGTTCGCGTCTGGCCAACTTCCGCTTTGACGGCAAGGCCGTCAAGCTGAAAACTTCCACCGGCGACATCGATACCGGCAAAACCAAGCTGGGGGCGGTTTTGGCCCAGGGCGTCAAGCTCGGGGTCAACGCCAGTGTCATGCCCGGGGTGACTCTGGGTCAAAATGCCGTCGTCGGTTCAGGCGTGGTTTTAACCCGGCCAATCCCGGCCGGGACAACCCTCTACCTCAAGCAGGATCTGGTAAATTCATGAGGCTGACCAGGTTTAAAAAGATCCACTTTACCGGCATCAAGGGCGTCGGCATGACCGCTTTGGCCCTGTGCGCCAAAGACCTGAAAATAAAAATATCCGGCTCCGACCTCAAAGAAGCTTTCCCCACCGACAAAATTCTCAAAAAGAAAGGCATCCGGGTCAAAACCGGTTTCAAGGCTAAAAACGTCCCCAAAAATACCGACCTGTTGATCTACACCGGCGCCCACGGGGGGGCGACTAACGTCGAAGTGGTTGCCGCCAAACAAAAAAACCGGCCCACTTTAAGCCACGCCGAGGCCCTCAAGCTTTTTTGCCAGGATAAAAAGTTGATCGCCACCGCCGGGGTCGGCGGTAAATCCACCACCGCCGCTTTAATCGCCACGGTTTTGACCGAGGGGGGGCTTGATCCTAGTTTTGCCGTCGGCGTCGGCGACATCCCCGCCCTGGGCGCTCCGGGGCGTTTCAATCAAGCTTCCGCCTACTTTGTTGCCGAAGCCGACGAGTACGTCACCGACCCGAACTCTGATCCAACCCCCAGGTTCCACCACCTTGATCCCTTTATTGCCGTCATCACCAATTTGGAACACGACCACCCCGACGTCTACCCCCATTTGTCTGACATGTTTGACGCTTTTGCCACTTTTGTCAAAGCGGTGCCTGCCGCCGGCTTGATTGTGGCCAACGTCGACAACCCTAGAGTGGCTGCCTGGCTTAAAGATATTGACGGCCCCAAAGCCACCTACGGCTTTTCCCCTCAAGCCGACTGGCAAGTGACCAAAGTCCATTTAGCCGACCAAAAGCAGTTTTTTACCCTCGCCCACAAAGGGGCTGTTTGGCCCGATTTTGTGCTTAACCTTCCCGGCCGCTACAACGTTTTAAACGCCGCCGCCGCAGTCGTCGTCGCCCACCACCTGGGTGTCAAATTAAATGCCATAAAAGCCGGCGTCAAAAAGTTTAGCGGAACCAAGCGCCGCTTCGAGTTTATCGGCCGCGCCAAGAGAGATATCTTACTCTACGACGACTACGCCCACCACCCGACTGAAATCAAAGCTCTTTTACGCTCCGCCAAAGATTGGTTTCCCGGCCGGCGTTTGATCGCCGTCTTCCAGTCACACACTTTTTCCCGCACCAAGGCCTTACTTACCGATTTTGCCAAGAGTTTTCAACTGGCGGATTTAGTCATCATTAACAAAATCTTTGCCTCGGCCAGAGAGACGGACGACCTGGGCATCTCCGGAAAAATTCTGGCTCAAGAGGTGTTAAAAAACCACCCCCAGACGTTTTACTGCCCTGGTCAAAAGTCAACGATTAGGACCCTTATTGATAAAGCAGAAACTGGTGATATCATTTTTACCATCGGCGCCGGCGACATTTTTCACTGGCACAAACCAATTTTGAAAGCTTTAAATCATGCTTGACCTAGCGGGAGTTACCAGCAACGAATCCATGTCAGCCCATACCACCTTTGGCGTCGGCGGCCCGGCCGAGTATTTTTTTGTCGCCAAAACCGTTCCCGATTTAGTTGCCGCAGTCAAGACGGCCAGAAGCGCCAACCTGCCCCTGTTTATCTTCGGCGGCGGCAGCAACTTACTCGTAGCCGATAGGGGAGTCAAAGGCTTGGTGATAAAAAACCTTACCAACCAAATCAAAGTTTTAGACCGGCAGCCAGAAGCAGTCGCCTTGGCGTCGGTTTCCCCCCGCTTTGAACAAATCAAAGGTCAAAAAGCCTTTCCCACCAAGCAAAGCGCCTACGATGAAAACCAATACCCCGCCGTCTTAGCGGACATCGATTCCGGGGTCAAACTGGCCCGGGCCATCCACCAACTTTTATCCCAGGGAGTCACCGGCCTGGAGTGGTTTGCCGGTATCCCCGCCACCGTCGGCGGCGCGGTTTACATCAACGCCCACGGCGGCCCCAAGTTTATCTCTGACTATTTGGTTTCCGCCCGCATTTTAACCCCCCAAAACGAGGAAAAAAGCGTTGCCGCCGATTACTTTAGCTTCGGCTACGACACCAGCCGCTTAAAGATAACCGGCGATATAGTTTTGGCCGTGACTTTGCGTTTGTTTCGCGGCCCGATCGATAAAGCTCGAGGCATCGCCACGGCTTGGGCCCGCCACAAAGCTAATCAGCCCCAGCGCTCCGCCGGCTGTATCTTTCAAAACCTCTCTCTGGCGGACGAAAAACGCCTGAAGTTACCCACCTCTTCCGGCGGCTACTTAATCGAGAAGGTATTAAACTTAAAAGGCAGCAAAATCGGCAACGCCCAAATCGCCGACCGCCACGCCGGCTTTATCGAAAATTTGGGTGCCGCTACCGCTAGCGACGTTTTTAAACTGATCAAGCTGGTCAAAGATAAAGCCAAAAAAAACTTAGACCTAAATCTTAAGTTAGAGATAGTCCCCGTCGGCTTTAGCGACGAGGAGTTAAAAACCATCAATGAAAGCTAACGGCAAGCTCATCATCCATGGCGGCACTCCCTTAAAAGGCGCCGTCCGCCTGGGCGGAGCCAAAAACGCCAGCTTCAAATTGATGATCGCCGCCCTGCTTTGTCCCCAGGAAGTAAGGCTTCTAAACTTTTCCCGCATCGCCGATGTTGACTTGACTAAAAGAATCATTACTTCACTTGGCGCCAAAGTCCATTCCGCCGGCGAGCGTACCCTGTTTATAGCCGCCCCGTCCCTCAAATCTTCCCGCGTCCCCCGGAAACTGGGTACTGCCTCCCGGGCCTCGGCCCTGTTTGTCGCCCCCTTGCTGGTCCGCAGCGGCCGGGCCATCGTCCCCCTCCCCGGCGGGGACAGGATCGGCCAAAGGCCCTTAGGCCGGCACCTTGATGGCCTCAAAGCCCTGGGCGCCGACATTAAAATTAAGGGAAATCTGCTTTACGCCTCCTGCCCGAAACTTACCGGGGCCACATACACTTTTGCCAAAAACTCCCACACCGGCACCGAAACCATGATCATGGCGTCGGTTTTGGCTGCCGGCAAAACCACTCTTAAAAACGCCGCCCTGGAACCGGAAATCGACGACTTGATTGAGTTTTTAAACCAGATGGGCGCTAAAATCAAAAGGAAACCTCACCGGGTGATCGAAATCACCGGTGTCGCCAAACTTAGTTCCGCCATCCACCAAGTTATGCCCGACAGGAACGAAGCCGTGTCTTATGCTTTAGCCGCTTTAGTCACCCGCGGCGACGTCGTTTTAGAAAACGCCAGGCAAAAAGACCTATCTGCTTTCTTAGCCAAACTCAAAGCTGCCGGCGGCAAGTTTGAAGTAGGCAAGTACGGCCTGCGCTTTTACTCCCAAGGTCCCTTAAAAGCCGTCGACGTCACCACCTCTCCCCACCCGGGGTTCATGACCGACTGGCAGCCCTTGTGGTCGGTTTTGGCCACCCAGTCCCAAGGCAAATCAAAAATCGTCGAAACCGTTTTTACTTCCCGTTTTCAGTTTGCCGCCGACCTTAAAAGAATGGGGGCCCAAATAGAGTTTTTTGATCCTAAACCTAAGCAGCCGGACAAGTTTTATAACTTTAACTTGAAAGACGATTTGCCGGGCAACCTTCACGGCATGGAAATCACCGGCCCCACCAAGCTCACCGGCACCAAAGTTGCCGTCACTGACATTAGAGCCGGTGCTACCCTGGCATTGGCCGGCCTGGCCGCCTCCGGCACCACAGTCTTAACCGACACCCACCACCTTGACCGCGGCTACGAAAATTTTGCCGGCCGCCTGGTCAAATTAGGTGCTAAAATAAGCTAAAGTATGTGTGGCATATTTGGTTATATCGGCAAAAAGAATCACGCCGCCGAGATTGTCCTTGACGGTCTAAAAAAGCTCGAGTACCGCGGCTACGACTCGTGGGGTATTGCCGTCAAAAAAGGCACGACGATCAAACGCGAGCGCCATGTGGGTAAAATCGGCGCAGCCAAAACCAAACTGCCGGTTTCAAACCTAGGCTTGGGCCATACCCGGTGGGCGACCCACGGGGGGGTGACCATCGGCAACGCCCACCCCCACGTCGATTGCGCCAATACCCTGTGCCTGGTCCACAACGGCATTGTCGAAAACTTTCGTCCCTTAAAAGAAAAACTGGTCAAAAAGCATAAGTTCCTGTCCGAAACCGACACTGAAGTTGCCCTCCATTTAATCGAGTCCAAGGCCCAAAAGCAGCCGGTCGCCCGCGCCTTGCGGGTGGCTTTCAACCAAGTTACCGGCATGAACGCCTTCATCGTTTTAAACGCCAAAAAAGACGAACTCTTGGCCGTCAAAAACGGCTCGCCTTTGGTCATCGGCGTGGGCAAGGGTGAGAATTTTATCGCCTCCGACCTCTGGGCACTTCTCGACCACACCAACCGAGTCATTTTTCTTGAAGACGGCCAGCTGGCCCAAATTAGCGCCGGGCAAGTTAAGCTTTTTGACGCCGCCTCGGGCAAAGCCTTAAAACCCCAAGTCAAACGCTTGGACTGGCAGGCGCAGCAAAGTCGCTTGGGCCGCTTCCACCACTTCATGGAAAAAGAAATCTACGACCAGCCCAAGATTTTGGATGATTTGTCCCGGCTGTCGCCGGGAACGATCGCATCGGTGACCCGCTTGATCAAAAAAGCCGACAAAACTTTTCTTTTAGGCTGCGGCACCGCTTCCTATGCCGCGCTTTTTGGCGAATATTTGCTCAATTTCTCCGGTTACGACGCCCAAGCCATCGTCGGTTCTGAATTCCAAAAGTTTGCCCGGTTACTCACCCCCAAGCAGGCGTTTTTGATGCTGTCCCAGTCGGGCGAGACCATCGACGTCGTCGACGCCGTCAACCTGGCCAAGAAGAAAAAGATGCGCGTGGTGGGCATCACCAACGTTTTGGGCTCGACCTTGTACCGAAAGTCAGACCTGAAAATTTTACTTGGCGCCGGCCAGGAAGTGGCGGTGGCTTCTACTAAAGCCTTTACCGCTAAACTGGCTATCCTCACCCAGCTGGCCTACCAGTTAAACGGCAACCTCGACGAAGCTAAAAAGTTAATCGCCCAAGCCGCCCGGGCTACCCAGGGTTTACTTTCCGGCAAAGTTAGAGCCGACATCAAGAAGCTGGCTACCAAAATCAAAGACGAAGACGACATTTTTGCCGTCGGCAGATTGACTTCTTTCCCCATCGCTTTAGAAACGGCTTTAAAGATAAAGGAAGTCAGCTACGCCCACGCCGAAGGCTACGCCGGCGGGGAATTAAAGCACGGACCGATTGCTCTTATCGACCAGGGCACTCCCTGTATTGTCATCGCCCCCAAAGACCAATCTTTGACCGACTCGCTTTCTGCCGCCCACGAATTGAAGGCCCGAGGCGGTTTGATCATCGGCATTTCCCCCCAAAACGATCCGGTTTTTGACGTCCATTTTAAAGTGCCTGACTTAAAAGAAGCCAGCGCCATCCCCGCTGCCGTCATCGCCCAGCTTCTTGCCTACGACATCGCCGTGGCCCGTGGCTTAAACCCCGACAAGCCCAGGAACCTTGCCAAATCCGTCACCGTCAGGTAGCTGCTACCAGCTCAGGCGCTTCAACCCGGCCGCTTTTAACCGCTGATAAAAATCCACTCGCAGTTTGGCTAAAGTCAATCACCCGGGGCAAATCATTTTCTCTTCTAAAACCCAGTTCAATCAGTTCAGCCCTTTTTTCTTGCGTGCCTGACTCGGCCGAGTCGTAAATTCCCGGCTTAAAAAGAGTTTGTGTGTTTTGGTGGTAGATGATGTCAGTTAAAACGTAAGCTCCCTCTTCCGGAATTGCCTTAATTGCCAACTTTCTCCTTCCCTCAAATACCAAACTGGAATGGGGTATCCAAACATTACTTTCCACAAAAGGGCTTTTGACTTGATAAGACAGTTGGGCCGGGGAATCTTTTGTGAGTGACTCGTAGACAATTCTGGCGTCTCCTGATGGGCTGATCAGCTCGACCGGTTTGCCTAAATCAGGCACGATTCTGTTTTCTAGCGAAGTGGCCACATTTCTCAAGGCCCGTTTCCCTTGCAGTCGTCCCAGCCAGTTTTGTCGCTCTTTTTCACCCATAAATTAAGCCGCAGGCACCAAAATCTCCGTCGCCGTCACTCCAAAATTTTTCGCCTCAATTGCCCGGTAAAAATTTTCTACAGTTTTTTCCATGTCGTACCTTTCTGTTCGACTAGCAACGGGTAGAAAGCCGGCTTGGTTTAGCAAGGCCTTCTCATCTTCAACTAATTCATCAACTCTTTTTTTGTCAGAGGAAAATAGAGTTCGATGTTTGCTTCCTTCTCGAGACAAAAGCGAAAATCCGTTCATAAGAATATCCATCTCTTGGTAAGAATAATATTTTTCGTCTTCGCCCAAAACCGCGTTGACCTGCAGCGTGCCGAAATAATTTTCATCAGCGCTGTCATGAAGAATTAAACTAACTGAATGAACTTCTTTCTCGTTCACCCGGGTCATGATTGACCAGAATAAGATTTTGTCTCTCGGTTGAAACACAAAGGCTTTGTCGCTTTCCGGGTCGTCTAGCCTAAAATCTTGATTATCCGCTGGATCGTATCCCAACTCTTTAGCCAATTCGGTAAATTTGGTAAATAACGGTGCTTGACCAACTAACTCGCTCATAAAAAATGCCCTTGCGGGCAAGAATTTCTGCTATTATAGCACAATGAAACTAAATGACTTTCAAGCGGTGATTTTTGATATGGACGGGGTGATTGTTGACAGCGAAGACGTCTGGTATCGTCACCGCGGCCAATTGTATAAAAAAATGGGCGTCGATTACACCAAGGTAAAAGACGAAGATGTGGTCGGCAGAAGCATGGACGGCATTTACCAGCAGTTGACTGATAAATACGGCTTAAAGGTATCTAAGGAAAAATTTCTTCAGCTTTACCATCAAACCGCCAACCAAGTTTATCAAGAGGAAGTGGCCCTGCTGCCGGCAGTTTTGGACTTGATTAAACAAATTGCCTTAAGCGGCCTAAAAATGACCGTGGCGTCGTCATCGCCGCCATCATGGATTAAGATGGTTTTGACCCGGTTTGACCTAAAAAAGTTTTTCCCTCTGGTGGTCAGCGCCGAGGATGTGGCCGGCCGGGGCAAGCCGGCGCCGGACATTTACCTTTATACCGCCAGAAAACTCAAGGTTAAGCCCCAAGATTGTTTGGTGATCGAAGACTCTATCAACGGGGTCAAATCGGCCCATAAGGCCGGTATGACGGTGATCTGGTACAACCCCGGTACCTATCCCAACGACGCCGTCCCCGCTGATAAAATTGTTTCCTCTCATCGGGAGATAATTAAACTGCTTGCTCTCTAACCGCAGCAAAGAAGCCACCGACGCTCACGACTCCTTGAGCCAAAGTTGTTTCAAGTTCTTCAACCACGCCAGGCATATTGATTCTCTTTGGGAGCTGGTTAGACCTGACCATCTCGAACTGTTCCAGCCAGGCTTTGGCTTTTTTTACATCGAGGTCTCCCTTTGGGGTAGGGAAAGCTTTTTTGTAGTCGGGGTTGCTGTTGTCAGAGTCAAGTACCATTTCCCCATTCTCGTTATAAGCAACGTATCGCGACACTTCACCCTCATTAGGAGATATGGTTTCGATGATTAAGTCAACTTTATCCGGTTCGGGCCCGAGTACAAACGTCGCCAGCGGTTTCCACTCCCGATCGGATACCCTCGCTTGTAGCGACGCAAAAGCATAACCATCGGCTCTGGTTGGGATATAGCCAAATTTTCTGGTGTTGTGAGAATTGATCAAGCCGTTGTAAAGAAATCCCAGCCGGTGAATTGTTTCAACCAGCGGCGATTGAGTCGTGTCCAGTTCTATCTGAGGAGTTGCCATATTTTAAAAAGCGTCATTTTAGGCAGGAGCATTGGCGATTATACCACAAAGTTTGCCACATAAAGTACAATATAGCCATGGCTAAAAAAAGGCCCAAAAAGGTAGTGGTCATCGGCGGGGGGACCGGTAGCTTTGTACTTCTGACTGGCCTCAAGGAATACCCCTTGGAGTTAACGGCGATCGTGCCGGTGACCGACGACGGCGGTTCGACCGGCAGGCTGCGTGACGAATTCGGCTTTTTGCCCGTCGGCGACATGCGCCAGTGCTTGGCCGCGCTGGCCCCGGAAAACGGCCAGTTGCGTAAACTCTTGTTGTACCGCTTTGACAAGGGCCGGGGTTTAAAGGGCCACAATCTGGGCAACTTACTCTTAACCGCCATGGAAGACCTGACCGGCTCTGAACCGGAAGCAGTTGTCGCCGCCGCCAAGATCTTTAGATTAAGAGGCAAAGTTTTGCCCGTGTCTAAAAAACTGGTCAAACTCGTCGCCGAGTATTCAACCGGCCGGACCATCGTTTCTGAACATCAGATAGAAACCCAGAAGCTGAAACCGAACGAAACCATCACCCGGCTTTACACCCGGCCCCGGGCCAGCCTCAATCCCGAAGCCAGAGAGGCGATTGTTTCGGCCGACGTGATCATTTTTGCCCCCGGCGATCTATTCAACAGCATTATCGCCAACCTGGTTATTTCCGGAACCAAGAGTACCATCAAGGCCTCCCGCGCCAAGCTGGTCTACGTGGTCAACCTGATGACTTTAAATAGCCAAACTCGGGGCTTTGCCGCCTCTCATCACGTTGGCCAAATCGAGCGCTACGCCGGCAAAAGCTTAGACCACATTGTGGTCAACAGCCAGGCTGTGCCCCAAAGCATCATCGAGGCTTATGCTAAATACCGCGAATACCCGGTGGCTGACGACTTAGCCGCCGACCGTCGGGTGGTCAGAAAACAGCTCTTGGCAAATTCCGCCTACCAGAAACCTTCAAGCGACAAGCTCAAAAGAAGCTTACTCCGCCACGACCCGAAAACTCTGGCCCAAACCATTATCAGTTTGTTTTGAAACTATGCCGTTGCCAATCGTCATTCTCCACGGCTGGGGCAGCAAGCGTCAGCGCTGGGAAAAAATGATCAGCTTTCTTAAGCACAAAGGATTTCAGGTTTACTTGCCTAAACTCCCGGGCTTTTTTGGTCCCATAGGCAAGCCCTGGAATACCGCCAACTACGCCGACTGGGTCAGGGAATTTTTGAAAGCCTCGGGTTTAACCCGGGTCAACCTCGTCGGTCATTCTTTCGGCGGCCAAATTGCCATTTATTTTACCCGTCACTACCCTAACCAGGTCAAAAAACTGGTTTTGGTCAGTAGCGCCGGCGTCAGGCCCCCCGTGAGTCTCAAAAGAAGCCTCTTTTGGCTTTTGGCTAAATCCGGCAAGCTGATTTTTAAACTTCCCGGTTTCAAGCGGTTTTTTTCCCCGGCCCAAAAATTAATCTACCGAGTGGCCAACGAATCTGATTATGTTACCGCTTCGCCCTTGATGAAGCAGACTTTAGCCCAAGTCACCCGCGAAGACCAAACCCGCCACCTGCCCCACATTTACCACGGCGCCTTGATCCTTTGGGGCGGCAAAGACAAAATGACTCCCCTAAAAGACGGAGAAAAAATGCGCCAGTTGATGCCCCACGCCACTTTAAAGGTCTTCCCCGAAGCGACTCACGATCTGCCCTTTGCCCACCCCAGAAAAGTTGCTTCCCGCCTGGCCCAGTTTTTTGGTGAAAATAAACCATGATCGATTTTTTTAAGCTGATCTATTTCATTTTGGTTTTTAAGGCAATTTTGCGCTGTGTTTATTTTTGGCAGCTAAAAGAATACCGCCTCGATCGTTTTCGGGAGTTTCTAACTACCAGTGAATCAGGCGCCTATTTCCTACCCACGAACAGGTTACTCCGCCCCAAATTCACCCTCAAAGTTTGGCTTTTAATTTACCTTGCCTTTTACTTTACTCTTTACCTTTTGAACGCTTTTCCCCAAAACCGGCTCTGGGCGGCAATGCTGGCTTATTTGCTTCTCCCTGTCAGCGTCGCCGTCTCCGTCGCCCTCTTGGCTCCCGCCACCAGCCTGGTTTACGATTTGGCAATTTTTTTAGCTAAAATAAAAATCCACTTGACAGGCAGTCGGCTCACCGTTGTCGGCATTACCGGCAGCTACGGCAAAACCGCCACTAAAGAAATTTTGGCCCACCTGCTCGCTGGCCGCTACCGGGTGTTAAAAACGCCGGCCAACGTCAACACCGCCGTCGGCGTGGCCAAAACCGTCTTGACTCGTCTTTCCCCAAGCCACCAGGTTTTTGTGGTCGAAATGGGTGCCTACAGAAGGGGAGAAATCCAAAAAATCTGCCGCCTGGTTACCCCCCAAATCGGGGTTTTGACCGGAATAAACCAGCAGCACCTGGGATTGTTTGGCAGTTTTTCAAACCTCCTTGCCACCAAATACGAACTCATAGCCAGCCTGCCTAAAAATGGCTTGGCAGTAGTCAACGGCGCCAACAAGTTCTGCCGCGATCTTGCCAAAAAAACTAATCACGTTCCCGTCCGGCTCTACTCTAAACCCAAAAAAGCCTTCAAAACCAATCTTCTGGGCTCTTGGCAGCAATTAAATATTGCTGCCGCCGTCACCGTTGCCCGCCGTTTCAAAGTGAAACCGGCGGCGATTAAAAAGCTGCTTTTCTCCATCCCGTCATTTAAAACCGCTCTCAAAGTCCGCCGGGGAGAAAAGGGGCTGACCATCTTGGACGACAGCTACAACTCCAACCCGGCCGGTTTTTTGGCTGCGGTCAACTTCGCCAAAGCCAAAAAAGCCAGGGCCAAAATACTGGTTACCGCCGGGATCATCGAAACGGGCAGCGCCAAAAAAGACATCCATGAGAAACTGGCCCATAAGTCATTGTCTGTTTTTAAGCAAGTAACCGTTACCAAAAAAGACACTTACCGCTTATTTTTAGCCGCAGCCAAAAAAGATCAAACCAAAAAACTTTCGTTTGCGCCCGATTTTAACCAAATCATCGTTTCACTCAAAAACCAAGCCAACCCCCAAAGCTTGGTTTTATTTGAGGGCCGTTTTCCGGAAAAATTAATCGCCAGTCTATGAGTCAGATAACCGCCAAACTTGTAGAGAATAAAGACGTCTGGGAAGATTTTGTCCTAAATTCCCCAGAATCAAACTTCTTGCATTCTTTTAACTGGGGAAAATTCAATCAAAGTTTAGGCTTTGCCGTATTTCGCTTGGGTTTTTATCGCCAAGGCAAATTAAAAGGTGTGGCGTTACTGGTCAAAAAGACCGCCCGCCGGGGCACCTATCTTGAGTGCCCGGCCGGCCCTCTGATTCCCTGGGGTGAGCCGGGGTTTTTTGACCATTTTTTATCAAGCGTCAAAGACATCGCCGCTCAAGAAAAGGCCAGCTTTGTCAGGGTAAGACCCAACCTCAAAGACGCGCCCGAAAATCATCGCCTGTTTAAGTCACGGGGCTTTATTCGCGCCCCGATGCATCTTCACGCCGAAACCACCCTGGTTTTAGATCTGACCCAATCGGAAGAGGAGCTGTTGCGGGCTATGCGTAAAAACACCCGCTACTCGATCAAAAAAGCCCAAAAGATGGGTGTAGCCATAGAAATGTCCGCCAGCGACGCCGATGTCAAAAATCTCTATGACCTTCAGGCAGAAGTGGTCAAGAGGGTTAAATTCGTTCCTTTTTCCTTACAATACCTCTTGAAACAATTTCAAACCTTTAAACCTGATAATCAAATTCAATTAATTAAAGCAAGCTACCAAGGCCAGCTTTTAGCCATATCTTTCTTTATTTTTTACAAGGACGAAGCCGTCTATCACTACTCCGGTTCCTCAAGTCGATTAAGAGAGGTGCCCGCTTCTTACCTTTTACAATGGGCGGCGATCAAAAAGGCTAAAGCCAGAGGCAAAACCCGCTACAACCTTTGGGGTATTGCCCCGGACGACAACCCTAAGCATCGTTTTGCCGGCGTTACCTTGTTTAAAAAAGGTTTTGGCGGCGAAAGGGTTGACTATTTGCCCGCCCACGACTTACCCCTAAAATGGACGTACTGGGTCACTTTCATTTTTGAAAACCTAAGAAGAAAGCAGCGCCAGCTTTAATCGGTTATAATCAACCCATGGCATTACTTTTAGGACTTTTAATCTTTTCTTTCGCCGTTACCTCGGTTGCCCTGGTGCCTTTTATCAACCTGTTGTACCGCCTGCGTTTTACCCGCAAACGGCAGTTAACCCGCGACGCCTTTGACAAGCCTACCCCGATATTTGACCGGCTGCATCGGCACAAAAAAGGCACTCCCGTCGGCGGGGGATTCTTAGTCATCCTGGTGGTCACTCTGCTGTTTTTCCTGCTTTTTCCTTTGGCTCGTTTTTTGGGTGTCTTTGTCACCCACGTCTACCCCATCAAAGAGGAAATCCACATCATTTTTTTCACTTTTGTTTCCTTTGGGCTTTTGGGGCTCTACGACGACATTATGAAATTTTTTAAGTTTGATAAGAGCGGCTTTTTTGGCTTGCGCTTGAGGCACAAGTTTTTGATCCAATGGGCCTTAGGTTTAACCATCGCTTCGCTTTTGTATTTTAACCTGACGATAAACATCCTCTACATTCCTTTTTTTAACGTTTTCAACCTCGGGCTTTTATACATTCCCTTTGCCGCCTTCGTCATCGTCGCCTTTGCCAACGCCGTCAACATCACCGATGGCCTCGACGGCCTGGCCTCAGGAGTGATGATGGTAGCTTTGTTTGCCTTTTGGTATTTGTCGGCTTCGATCCTTGACACCCCCTTGTCGTTTTTCCTGGCTTTATGGCTCGGCAGCCTGATTGCTTTTTTGTACTTTAACGTTTTCCCCGCCCGGATTTGGCTTGGCGACGTCGGCGCCTTGTCTTTTGGTGCTACCTTTGCCGTCGTCGGCCTGCTTTTAGGCAAAGTCATGGCTTTAATCGTCATCGGCGGCATTTTTGTCGCCGAAATCTTATCGAGCCTGGTTCAGCTTGTTGGCAAGAAATTCCTGGGCAGAAAGGTTTTTCCCGTTTCCCCAATTCATCTTTGGCTTCAGCTTATTGGTTGGGAAGAATCAAAAATCGTCAACCGCGCCTATTTAGCCAGCATCATGTTGGCCATCTTTGGCGTCTGGTTAGCGGTGATATGATCCTTTTGCCCCAATTGCGCCAGAGACACCGGCAGTTTGTTTATCGCGGCTTTAACTGGAATGCTGACGGCGATGATTTAGAAGTAAGTTTTGATTTTCAGCTTATCCCGGACATTGTTTTTCGACCGCAAATTGTGATTAAAGGCGCCGGCAGTCGCGCCCATAAGCTGCCGAAAAATGTTTTAGACAATCTCGTTTTTCACCTGGGTTTAATCGAGATGTTAAGTTACTGGAAAGCCGCTTGTCCAGAGGAAATCACCATCAAAGCCGGCAAGCTAACACCAGATCAGGTTAAGTGGTGGCTTAATTTGTTAAAAAAAGGATTAGGGGAATTTTTCTTCCAAAACAAAATTGATTTTCGCGCTAACGATTTTGTCAAGATCGTCAGCGCCGGCGATAAACAATTTAGGTCTTTCACTCTTAAATTTTCAGCCGAGAGGAGTTTAGTGATGGTTGGGGGTGGCAAAGACTCGGTGGTGGCGATTGAGGTTTTAAAGCAACTAGGTCAGTCACCGGCGGCAATGTTAGTTAATCCGACCCAGGCAGCCAAGGAGGTGGTGAAAGTTGCCGGGCTGAAAGACAAAATAACGATTTTAAGGCAAATTGACCCAAAACTTTTAGAACTTAATGACTTCGGTTACCTTAATGGCCATACGCCTTTTTCAGCTAATTTGGGCTTTTTAAGTTTGTTGGTCGGCGCTATTTTTGGTTTTAATCAGCTGATCGTCGCTAACGAGAGAAGCGCCGAGGAAGCCAACGTCAATTTTCTCGGCCAACCAATCAACCATCAATATTCAAAAACTTGGGAATTTGAACAGCAGTTTCGCGCTTATGTCAAAGAGTACCTTTCAGCGTCGCTAAATTACTTCAGCCTCGTCAGGCCACTCTGGGAAATGCAAATTTCTAAAATTTTTTCCAAAATGCCTCAATATTTCTCTGTTTTTAAAAGCTGCAATCGGGGTCAAAAAGAAAATGTTTGGTGCGGAGACTGTCCCAAGTGTTTGTCAGTTTATGTGCTTTTGAATCCGTTTTTAAAAGACAAAACCGTTGAAATTTTTGGGCAAAACCTGCTTGAGCGTCAGGATTTATTACCTTTACTTAAGCAACTGAAAGGCGAGGGGGAATTTAGGCCGTTTGAGTGCGTCGGCACTAAAGAAGAAATAATCGCCAGTTTGGATTTAGTTGGTAAAGGGCAAAGTCATAAAATCTTATCTTCCTGGGGCGAGGATAAATTTTTGACCGATCCGCAGAAAAAATTATTAAAACGACTTGCTTATGCATGAGTGGCAAAAAAAACTCAAAAAAATAATCGCCGGCCAAAAAATCTGCCTGGTTGGTTTTGGTCGAGAAGGCCAATCGACGCTTAAACTTCTGCGCCAAATCGATTTTAAAGCCGAGATAGCGATTCTTGATGTTAAAAATGACCCCGATTACCTCAAAGAGATAAAAAAATACAACTTCATCATTCGTAGCCCCGGTATTCCGGTTAAATTGATTAAAAAATACTCTGCGGCCAAGGCGTTACTCACTTCCCAAACAAAATTATTCTTTGATTTGAGTCCAGCAAAAATTATCGGCGTGACCGGGACTAAAGGTAAAAGCACCACAGCATCTTTAATTGCCGCGGTCCTAAAACAAAAATTCAATGTCCAGCTGGTAGGCAACATCGGTCGGCCTCCGCTTGATTACTTGGAGAAATTAACTCCAAAATCGTTTGCCGTATTTGAAATCTCCAGCCATCAGCTCTCCGACCTTGACAAAAGTCCAGAAGTAGCGGTGATGTTGAATCTTTTTCCAGAACACCTGGACTATTACGCCGACATCAGGCAATACGCTGCTGCTAAAAAGAAGATTACTCAATTTCAGAAAAAATCAGACATACTCATATACAACGCCTCCGATAGGCGGATTAAACGAATTGCTTTCAAAAGCCGGGCAAAAAGAGTTAGTTTCAGCTTAGACCATGAAGCGGGATTGGATTGTTATGTTAAAGACGGTTTTATTTATTACAAAAATAAACCGGTTTTTCCGGTAGCCAAATCGCCCCTTTTAGGCAGATTTAATCTTGCCAACATCATGCCGGCGGTAATTATTGGCAAGTATTTTCGCCTCCCTAACGAACTGATCATTAAGGGGATTTCTAAATTTAAGCCTTTGCCTCATCGTTTAGAGTTTGTCGCCAAAGCCAAAGGGGTTACTTTTATTAACGATTCTTTGTCGACCATACCCCAATCGGCGGCCCAAGCCATAGACTCTTTGAGCGGGAAAATCGGTTCGGTCATTGTCGGCGGCTACGATAGGGGAGTGGGCCAATCACCGTTGGCTGAAGCCGTCGTCAAAAATTCAATCCCGGTAGTAATGCTTTTCCCCGACACCGGCAAAGCAATTAAAAAATTAATTCTCAATGCCAAGCCCAAGCATAAACCCCGGCTGATTGAGGTAGACACCATGGCTCAAGCAGTCAAGAAAGCATATGAATACACCCAGGTCGGTAAAATATGCCTGATGTCTCCGGGAGCAGCCAGTTTTAATATGTTTAAAGATTACCAAGACCGCGGTGACCAGTTTAAACGGGCGGTTAAGGCTTTATGATTAAAAAGCTGACCGTTTCGCCCAAGGCCAAAAAACCCGACCCGATGCTTTTGGGTTTGACTTTGGTTTTAACCTTTTTCGGCTTGCTCATGGTTTTCAACGCCTCGGTGGTCGAAGCCTTCCAGATTTTCGACGACAAATACTACTTTTCAAAACTTCAGTTAACCTGGATTGGGGCAGGTTTGGCGGCCATGGCGGCGGCCGCTTTTTTGCCCTTGCGTCTGGTCAAAAAGCTGGCCACGCCGACGATTTTGGTGACTTTGGTTCTTTTGGGGTTAGTTTTAATCCCCGGCGTCGGCAGTGAGTTTCATGGCGCCCGCCGCTGGTTGTCTTTTGGCGAGTTTAACCTCCAACCGACCGAGCTGGCCAAGTTGGCATTGATCATTTACCTTTCTGCCTGGCTGACTCTGGCCAGATCTTTTTGGCGTTTTTTGGCCATTTTGGCCGCTGTCTTGATTTTAATCATGCTCCAGCCGGATTTGGGCACGGCCTTGATCGTCATCTTCACCGCCGTCATCGTCTACTACGCTTCCGGGGCGCCAATTTTTTATCTTCTTGCCGTTGGCGTTTTGGGCTCAATCTCCGGCCTGGGCCTGATCTTCTCCTCTGCCTATCGGCGGGAACGGCTTTTGACTTATCTTAACCCGGGTGCTGATCCCTTGGGCAGCTCCTATCACATCCGCCAGGCGTTAATCGCCATCGGCTCCGGTGGCTTATTTGGTTTGGGGCTGGGTCAATCCCGGCAAAAATATCAATTTTTACCCCAAGCCACCACCGACTCGATTTTCGCCATCGTCGCCGAAGAGGTGGGTTTTGTCGGTTCGGCTGTCTTGATCGTCATTTTTACCCTCCTGATTCTAAGAATTCTTAAAATAGCCCGTTTTGCCTCGGACGATTTTTCCCGGTTACTTACCACCGGTATCGCCGGTTGGATCGGCCTCCAGGTGATGGTAAATATCGCCGCCATGCTGGCCTTGGTGCCCTTAACCGGCGTGCCTTTGCCTTTGATTTCCTACGGCGGTTCGGCCATGATAGCGACACTATCCGGGCTGGGACTGGTTCTAAACGTTTCCCGTTATCAATTAAGCCCCAAAAAGAAATGAAAGACACCATCGTTATCTCCGGTACCCACCTGACTCCGGCTTTGGCCCTGGCCGAAAAATTGACCGGCTACCGGGTGATTTATCTGGGGAAAAAAATCCCCTCGCCCCGTTTCTCCCGCCACCGGCCGCTGATTTCTCTATTAAGCCTGGTTAAACTCCCTTTTGGCCTGATTAAAGCCCGGGCGCTTTTGCTTAAATACCGTCCTGTTTTGGTTTTAAGCTTCGGCGGCTACAGCGCCGTTCCTGTGGGTTTGGCGGCGGTAAGCTTAAAAATTCCCTTAGTTCTCCACGAGCAAACCATGAAGGCGGGGTTAGCCAACCGCCTCTTGGCGCCCCTAGCTTTAAAGATCGCCGTTTCCTGGCCCCAAAGTCAAAACTATTTTCCCCGGCACAAAGTGGTCTTGACCGGTAACCCGATAAGAAGCCAGTTATTAAAAGCAGCTAAAAAACATCTGACATCGACGATCTCTCATCAACCATCTATCTATATTACCGGCGGCAACCAAGGATCAAGGACTATAAACCTTGTTTTAACCCCGCTTTTACCCCGTCTTTTGGCCCGTTACCGGGTGATTCACCAATTCGGCCTCAATCAATCCCGGTCCGACTGGAATAAGCAAGTCAGGTTCAAAGCCGGTCTGCCTCGGAAGCTTGTCCAAAACTACCGCCTCAAACGTTGGTTTGAAACCGGAGAGGTGGGTCAAATTTTAAACCGCGCCGACTTGGTCGTTTCCCGGGCCGGAATCAATACCGTGGTCGAACTGGCGCTGTTTGGCAAAAAAGCCGTTCTCATTCCCCACCCCAAAGCTCAAAAAAACGAGCAGCAACAAAACGCCCTCTTTTTAAAAAAGCATTTTGGAGCCAGGGTGATTGAGCAAAACCGACTGACTCGGGAAAAACTTCTTGACGCCATCACCATGATGCTCAAAACCAAACCCCATCGACCATCTACCATCTACCAGCTACCAGCTTCTTTCATTACCGATGGCGCCGACAGGCTTTACCAGTTAGTCAAATCAGTTTGTGAGAAAGCTTAAACGCCGCGGCCAAAAATGGCTCGGCAAATTCCTGCCCTTATTTTTAGCCGCCTTTCTAGTCGCCGGTTTGGCGGCAGTTTCCCGCCTGGGGATTTTCCGCCTCAAATACGTCAACTGTCAGCTCAACGGTTTACCCTGCCCCTTAAGTCTGGAGCCTTTTTTGGTCAACCTCCACGGTCAAAACCTTTTTGCAGTCACCGACTCGTCTCTCAAAAACCAACTTAATCTTTTAAACGCCAACTTTGAAACCATCACCATCAACAAAAAGCTCCCCGACACCATCAGTTTTTTTCTCACCGGCCGCAGCCCGGTAGCTTTCATGACCAAAAAAGCCTCTGACCAAGAAGCCGTCTACTTGGCTCTTGATAACACCGGAGTGCTTTATTCCCAAGTTACCACCCCCGACCTCAAACTACCTCTAATTTTGGTTTCTGCCGCCTTTCCTTTAAACCTGGGCCAGTCCGATCTGTCACTCAAACTGGCAAACTTGATCGACCTGTTAAACCGCTACTACGTTAACTTTTCTGAGATTGAATATCTGTCTCCGGAAGAGGTACATATCAAAACCCTGCCCGAGACATTGGCGGTGGTCGATGTCACTGGCGACTTGCCAAACCAGATTACCTCTTTACAATACATTTTAGCCAGCATTAAAATAGAGGAAGATTTGCCTCTCAAAATTGACTTAAGGTTTGATAAGCCGGTTCTAACCTACTAAAAGCTGACTATGCCAAAATCCCAAATCATTTCTGCCATCGACATCGGCACCACCAAGGTGACCACCTTAATCGCTACTTTAAACAGCGAAACCGATAAATTAAACATCATCGGTGTCGCCAACGAGCCCGCTAAAGGCCTAAGAAAAAGCCAGGTGGTCGACATCGAAGAAGCCATTGAGTCCATCACCGCCAGCGTCGAATCCGCCGAGCGCATGGCCGGCTACTCAATTTCTTCGGCTTTGGCTACCATCTCCGGAGGCCACATCGAGTCCTTAAACTCCAAAGGCGTTGTCGCCGTCGCCGAGCCCGAGGGCGAGATATCAGCCAACGACGTCGACCGGGTCATCGAAGCCGCCCGAGCCGTTTCTCTCCCCAGTTCCCGCGAAATCCTCCACGTCATTCCCCGAGACTTTAAAGTCGATTCCCAAGAAGGGGTCAAAGACCCGGTGGGCATGAGCGGAGTTAGGCTAGAGGCAGAGGCCCACATCATCACCGGAGCGGCCACCGCCATGAAGAACATCACAAAATGTGTTTCCGAGATTGGCGTCGAAGTCGACAGCCTGGTTTTTTCCGGGCTATCCAGCGCCGAAGCGGTGCTTACCCCTACCGAGAAAGAATTGGGCGTGGTTTTAGTTGACATCGGCGGCGGCACTACCGCTATCGCCGTTTTTGTCGAGGGCGCTCTGTCTTACTCATCGGTTTTGCCGGTCGGTGCCAAAAACATCACCAACGACTTGGCTATTGGTTTACGGGTCAGCCTGACCACCGCCGAAAAAATCAAATTGGCTTTGTCCAAACCACCTGCAAAAGACAGCCCCGAAGAGCCGGACGACCTAGACGCCAAGACCTTGGGTGTTTCCGAAGAGATCGGTAAATTAAACCGCAAGACCTTAGTGGAAGGCATCATCCGTCCTCGCTTAAACGAGATCTTTTCCATGGTGGGAGAGGAACTCAAAAAATCAAACTTGGGCGGCGCCACTCCGGCCGGAGCCGTGGTCACCGGTGGGGGAGCTTTAAGTGTCGGCCTAGAAACTTCTTGCAAACGCACCTTGTCTCTTCCGGTCAGAGTCGGTTACCCCAAAGGCCTATCCGGTTTAGTCGACGAAATCAAGACTCCCGCCTTTGCCAGCTCCTGGGGTTTAATTCAATACGGCGTCAAACACTCCCGGGGAGTCAAAACCGATTCTTCGATCAAAGCCTTTGGTAAAATTCTCGGTAAGCTCCCGGTCAAGGGAGCGGTCAACAAAGCCGTCGAAGTCATCAAAGGTTTCCTGCCCTAAGCTTGCCCTCGCCTCAAAAATAGGCTATTGTATAAGCGCGTTACTCCTGCCCCGCTACTTTAATTATATAAACTATGGCTCTTGTCAAACCTGATATTAATACTTTTGCCAAAATTAAGGTTTTAGGAGTCGGCGGCGGTGGCAACAACGCCGTCAATTCGATGATTTCCTCGGGACAAATTAAAGGGGTGGAATTTGTCGCCGTCAACACCGACGCCCAGATTCTTTTAAACTGCCAAGCCGACACCAAGCTCCAAATCGGCGAAAAATTAACCCGCGGTTTGGGTTCCGGCGCCGACCCCAAAATCGGCCGCGAAGCTGCCGAGGAATCAAGAGACAAAATCCAGGAACTTTTATTTGATTCCGATATGGTTTTTATTACTTGCGGCATGGGTGGCGGTACCGGCACCGGTGCCGGTCCGGTCATTGCCGAAGTGGCCCGTGAGGCCGGGGCTTTGACCGTCGCCGTAGTCACCAAACCGTTTCTTTTTGAAGGCACCCGCAGGATGGTGGTCGCCGACGAAGGCATCGAAAATTTAACCCCCAAAGTCGACACCGCCATCGTCGTCCCCAACCAAAGGCTCATGGACGTCATCGACAAAAACTTAACCTTAATCGAGGCCTTCAAGCTGGCCGACAGCGTTTTGTCCCAGGGCGTCCAGGGTATCTCTGATTTGATCACTACTGCGGGACTAATTAACGTTGACTTTGCCGACGTTAAGACCATCATGAAAGACGCCGGCTCGGCTTTGATGGGAGTCGGTTCTGGTGTGGGCGAAAACCGGGCCCAGGCCGCCGCCCGTTCGGCAGTGTCTTCACCCTTACTCGAAACTTCGATCGAAGGCGCCAAGGGGTTACTCTTCAACATCGTCGGCGGTACCGACTTGACCATGAGCGAGGTCCACCAGGCGGCAGAAATTATTACCAAATCCGCCGAAGCCGACGCCAACGTCATCTTTGGTGCCTCAATCGATGACACCCTGGTAGACCAGGTTAAAATCACCGTTATTGCCACCGGCTTTGACGAGTCCCGCCAGCGCCTCAAAGACATCGCCACCCGCACCCAAGTAGTTCAGAGCCAGGCCCAGGTGACCGGCGCCGACGAAGAAGAAGACGAGCCGGGCAAAAGACCGCCCGACAAAGACGAAGAGGAAAAAGAACTTTCCGAAGCCAAAGAAGAGCCCGAAGACGAATTCGACATCCCGGCATTTTTACGCCAAGGCAGGTAACTATGACAAACCAAGAGTCAAAAACCAAACCTGTCCCGGTTGAGCTTTCCCAGGCAAAAAAAAGACTGGCCAAAGCGGTCGATAAATTGGCGTCTGGTTGGTTCCAAAACTGGGAGTCTGTTGAGATTGAAAAAGGGTTGTTACAGACCAGTCAAGCCACAGTTTATCCTCAGGGGAATGAGGTTGGTGGTCCCGAGGCCGACGGTACCGGCATCAGCCACGTCCGAGCGATAATTGGTCGGCAAGTGTATCGACAATTTCCGGCCGTAGATGACAGCCTGGAATTGTTGGTGACCTTGGGTAGCAACGAGGGAGAGAGAATACGGAAAATTTCCCTTACCGGGATGGGGTTTGGCTTTAACGTTTCTGGTGTATTTGGCTCGGGTAAGGAACCAGTTTCGGACCAGGAAGCGATAGATGTTTTAACCCGCACCGGAAACCTTTTTGACAATATCAGAAGCCGCGAGCGGGCGCTGCGACAGCTGGAAAAAGACTTTAACGACCAGCTGGGCAGAGTGGTCGGCTTGATAAAGCCAGGCAAAGAGATTTTTGCCCACGGTGGTATCAAATACCTGATTGAGTTTCCCGAACACCATGTCATATCTAAAATGGGGCTTAATTTGGATCAAGACCGGAATGACCAAACCAAACCAGATTATTACGCCGCTTTGGTGGTCGAGTCACAGGGTATGGAGCCAAGGTCTTGGGAAGCGGTTGCCGAGATTAGTTTCCCCCGTTTTAGGGGTTGGCAGTTTGAATTTCATAGTTTAAAACCGATTCACTCGGTAGATCCGGACTCGATGGCGATTTTAAACACCGGGCCGGTCGGGCCGGTCGATGCGGTGGCCAAATCAAACGTGCTTGGCAGAATCACCGACACTTTAAGACAGGTCACCCCGGACAATATCCGCTAACCAATTATGCTAGAAGCATTTAAAAAAATTCCCGGCATTAAAAAACATTTTGAAAACCGAGCTTTACGCCAAGCCGAAACAAAACTATCTGAAGCGGCATACCCTTTTACTGAATTGGCCAAAAGCCTGGCTTTTGAGGATCCAGCTTTTTATTCTTCTGGAAAAGCCCCCTATACCAGGAATCGGGACATTTATGATTCAAATAAACCAATCCCTAATACCAAGGTAACCTTCTTATCTCTTTTTCATGCAACCAGAACTGGTGATACTGCCGACCATAATTTTACCCTAACCGTAGCTTTACTACCAGATTCCCAGACCATCTCGAATCTCTACCTCATCCCTTTAAGTAGAAAATATGGCCAGTTCAATTTAGAAGTGGGTGATAATATTGCTTTTAAAAATCACGACAACTCCACTGGCCATATCACCGACCTTAAAGTCAAAAGGAACATCTTTCTTCAAGCCGCCCAATCCTTAAATAGCCTCCACCCCATGATGCTTATACAAGACTCGGGTAGTAGCGACCCATTGCCAAATTTAGCCTGATATGATAGTCTATAGCCACTATGATCACCGAAGCCAATAACATCATTATTACCTCAAGCGGCTAAAGTCCGGTTAAACCGGCTTTACGTCGCGTGCATCCCGGCACTTTGTCGGGATTTTTGTTATTATAAGCATATGGCAAAAGCCAAAAAACCTTTCCAAGAAGTTTCTTCCCACCCCGACTTTGTCAAACAGGAGGAGGAGTTGTTAAAACATTGGTATCAGGCCGGGATAGTCAAAAAGTATTTAACGAAAAACAAAACCGCCAAGAAGAAATTCTCCTTTTTAGACGGCCCGATTACAGCTAACAACCCCATGGGCGTCCACCACGCCCGCGGCCGCACCTACAAAGACCTGTGGCAAAGATACTTCACCATGCGCGGCTACCGCGGCCGTTATCAAAACGGCTTTGACTGCCAGGGGCTGTGGGTCGAGGTCGAGGTGGAAAAGGAATTAGGTTTTAAGTCTAAAAAGGATATCGAAAAATATGGTGTCGAAAAATTCGTCAATCAGTGTAAGGCTCGGGTGCTAAAGTACTCGGCCATCCAAACAGAACAGAGTAAAAGGCTGGCCATGTTTGCCGACTGGGACAATTCCTACTTCACCATGTCCGATGAAAATAACTACGCTATCTGGAATTTTTTGAAGGTCTGCCACGAGCGCGGTTGGATCTACAAGGGCCACGATTCGGTGCCTTGGTGCCCTAGATGCCAAACCGCCATTTCCCAGCACGAAATGCTCACCGAAGACTACAAAGAAGTGACTCATAAATCCATCTACTTTACCCTGCCGCTTGTGGGTCGCAAAAACGAATCTCTTTTGGTCTGGACCACTACTCCCTGGACTCTGCCGGCCAACATCGCCGTCGCCGTCGACAAAACTTTTTCCTACTCTCTGGTCGAGGTTAAATCCGGCCGGCGCTTGTGGCTGGCCAAAGATTTGGTCAAAACCGTCTTGGGCGCCGACGTCAAAAAGGTATTGAAAACCGTCAAAGGGGAAAAGCTGGTCGGCCTTAAATATCAAACCGCCTTTGATAGCCTGCCGGCAGTCAAAAAAGTGGCGGAAGAAAATCCGCAGAACTTTCATACCGTGGTGGCTACCGACCCCAAAATCTTGGAGGTGACGCTGGCTGAAGGCACCGGCCTGGTCCACACCGCCGTCTCTGCCGGCAGCGAGGACTTCAAGCTCGGCCAAAAATTAAGTCTGCCAATGATTCCGGTGATTGATGATTCGGCCCACTACCTTGGCGGCTTCGGCCCTCTTTCCGGTAAAAACGCCAAAAACCAGCCGGAGTTAATTTTCGATTTTCTCAAAACCCAGTCAGGCAGCTGGGTTTATCAAATCCATGACTGTAAGCACCGCTACCCCTCTTGTTGGCGCTGTAAAACCGAGCTGGTCTGGAAAGTGTCCGACGAGTGGCTCATCGCCATGGACCGCCCCGACCCCACCCACCCGGAAGGACTGACCTTAAGGAAACAGTTGAGGCAGGTGACCAAAAAAATCACCTGGATTCCTGATTTTGGCCTCGAGCGCGAGCTCGATTGGCTCAAAAACATGCACGACTGGTTGATTAGTAAAAAAAACCGTTACTGGGGGTTGGCGCTGCCTATCTACGAGTGCGCTCACTGCGGCTGCTTTGAAGTGATCGGTTCAAAGCCAGAGCTCAAAAAAAGGGCCGTATCAGGCTGGGATAAATTTTCCGGCCATACCCCCCACAAGCCTTGGATCGATGAAGTTAAAATTAGCTGTTCAAATTGCAGCCAAGTGGTCAGCCGGGTCGAACCGGTCGGCAACCCGTGGCTCGACGCCGGCATCGTCCCTTTTTCCACCCTGCCTCCCGGCTGGTTCCCGGCCGACTTTATCACCGAGGCTTTTCCCGGCCAGTTTAAAAACTGGTTTTATGCCATGTTGGTCATGGCCACCGTCCTCAAAAAAACCAACCCTTATAAAACCGTTTTGGGTTATGAATCGGTCGTCGGCGAAGACGGCCGGCCGATGCATAAATCCTGGGGAAACGCCATCGAGTTTAACCAGGGAGCGGCAAAAATCGGTGTCGACGTTATGCGCTGGATGTACGCCGACGTAGTCCCTACCCAAATTTTGCCTTTCGGCTTTAAAAAAGCCGACGAAATCCGCCGCCAATTTATTCTTATTCTCTGGAACTCCTATCGCTTTTTTGTCTCCCAGGCCAACGCCGACGGCTGGTCCCCGGTACATCAACAATCTACAATCAACAACCTACAACCTACTAACGTCCTTGACCAGTGGATCTTAAACCGTTTGATCGAAACCGCCCAAAGCGTCACCGGGGCTCTCGATGATCATTTGTCGGCTCCGGCCAGCTCGGCCTTGAAAGATTTTGTAGCCGACTTTTCCACCTGGTACATCCGCCGCTCCCGCGACCGGGTCGGCCCGGGGGCAACCGACCCCAAAGACAAAGACCAGGCCTACCAGACCATGTATTTTTGTTTGCTTAATTTAACCCGGCTTTTAGCCCCGTTCATGCCTTATCTTGCCGATACTATATATACCAACCTCACCGGCGAACCTTCGGTCCACCTAAGCTCCTGGCCCGAGGCTTTGGTCAAAGCAAAAGTCAATCAAAAACTGCTTAACGAAATGAGCCTGGCCAGAGACTTGGCCAGCCTTACCCACAGTCAAAGGAAAGCGGCCGATCTGGCCCTGCGCGTGCCTTTGACCTCGGTCACCTCAATTGCCCCGAGGCGTTTGTCTTTGGGCGTCGACCAAATATTCAAAGACGAGGTCAATGTGGCCAGTCACCTCCAAAAAATATCAAAGTCGGGTCAAATTAAAATCAGCCGGCTGGACCGACCCACTCCGGCTCAAATTGCCCAAGGCACGGCCAGGAAGCTGGTCAGAGAAATCCAGGCGGCCAGGCGTCAGGCAAAAATCGGTTTAACCGAAAAAGTTACCCTGGTCCTGCCCGATTGGCCCGAGGAATTTAGCGATTACATCATTCAAAAAACCCTGGCGCTAAACTTGAAAAAGGGCAAAAAACTTAAAATCATTCGTTCATGATCGTCTTGGGTTTAATGATTACCGCCTTGGGCCTTGCCACTCTGGGTTCAATCGACTTAAACCTTTTCACCTCCCAGCTTGTCTTTATCGGTTTGGGAGCGGCCTTTTTTTGGTTGGTTTACCGGATCCCCTTGGCCGCCCACCGCCAACTGGTTTGGGTTTACTTTGTTTTAGCGTCAATTTTTTTGACTTTGCCCTTAATTTTTGGCCAGGTTACCCGAGGGGCCGTCCGTTGGATTGAGTTAGTCGGGGTCACCGCCCAGCCTTCAGAAATCATCAAACCCGTTCTCATTCTGGTTTTTGCCGCCGCCGCCGGCAAAAAAATTTTCTACTACTTGGGCCTGATGATTCTGCCGGCTTTTTTGATCTTTAACCAGCCGGACCTGGGTAGTACCCTGGTGGTCATTGCCGTCGGCCTTGCCATCCTCATCGCTTCAAACTTACCCTTAAAAAGCCTCCTTTTGTCAGTCCTAGCCGCCTTGATCTTAAGTCCTTTAATTTGGTTCAACCTCAAACCCTACCAGCAAACCAGGATCGAAACTTTCTTGAATCCTTTCGCCGATCCCAAGGGCGCCGGTTACCAGGTGCTCCAGTCGATCATCGCCGTCGGCAGCGGGGGAGTTAGCGGCAGGGGACTGGGTCGAGGCAGCCAGTCGCAACTGGCGTTTATCCCGGAACGCCATTCCGACTTTATCTTTGCCACCATCGCCGAAAGCTTTGGCCTGGTAGGCGCCCTGGTGTTGTTGGTTCTTTACTTTTTGTTTCTGCGGCGGCTCTTGGCCATCGCTAAATCCCAGGAAGACGACTTTAGCCGCCTGGTGGCCGTCGGCGTCTTTAGCTTGTTTGCTTTCCAGTTTACCGTCAACGTCGGCATGAACCTGGGGTTACTCCCCGTTACCGGCATCAACCTTCCCTTGGTCTCTGCCGGCGGCAGTTCTTACTTGGCTTCGGCCGCGAGCCTGGCACTGGTCTACCGCATCTCCCAAAAAAGCCGCAAAACTACTCTCGAGATAAAATAGCTTTGCTATAATTTAGACCATGGATGTTAAAGGCCCTGAATTTTTCAACCCCTCGCTCAAAGACTTCAAAGCCCCTCCGGGAATTAACGGTCTGGCATTCAGAAACTTGATGGCTGCCATTGATAGGGCCTTGACAGAAAACAATATCTTACCTGACCAGCCGTCACCAGATAGGGAAGAATATCTTAAAATTAGCACTCATGGAAGCAAAGACGGTAATAGTCTGACAGTCACTGTCTTGCAAGGAATTCTTCTCACTCGTTTCAAGATGGCTGGAGAAAGTGGCCATCCTCTAGAGGTAAAATCTTTTGATATCGGTACCGTTCCCATCAATGACCTAAATACATTCCGCCAAGGCGATTCATATCTTACCGATCTTGAACCAGAGAAAAACAGTTTTTATAAAACTTTTTCTGAACCCCAAATCACCACCGACGACATAATCGAATTAACCAAGTTTATCTCCCAAGCCTCCTCTCGCGCCTAAAAATAAAATCGGTTATAATACCTGACATGAAGTACGCAGTGATTGTTACCGGCGGCAAGCAGTACCAGGTAGCCGAAGGCGAAACCATCAAGGTCGAAAAGCTTGAGGGCAAACCCAAAAAGGCGGTCAAGTTCAGTGATGTTTTGCTGGTTGTTTCCGACAAGGTGAGAAAAATCGGCACCCCCAAAGTCGCCGGTGCCTCGGTAACCGCCGAGATCGTCGCCCAGAAAAAGGCCAAAAAAATCCGGGTGGCCAAGTTCAGGGCTAAATCCCGCTATCGTCTCGTCCGCGGCCACCGCCAAAACATCACCGAGCTGGCGATTAAAAAAATTACCTAGTTTGATCGGGTTTGCTCGTGAAAATGGTTATTGACCCGTGTGAAACTCCCGATTACAATTAATTAAATTAGATTATGGCCCACAAAAAAGCTACCGGCTCGACAGCCCAACAAACCACCCGCCCCGGCAAGCGCCTCGGGGTAAAAACCTTCGGCGGCCACAAGGTCAAAACCGGCATGATTATTGCCCGGCAAAAGGGGACCAAGTTTCACCCCGGCGACGGTGTCGGCCTCGGCCGCGACCACACCCTGTTTGCATTGCGCTCTGGCACCATTAAATTCTTGACCCGCCGCGGCAGGCAGCTGGTCAGCGTCGTTTGAATATGGCCCAAGAAGAACACGTCGTCCAGCTCGATATCGACAAACTCCAGGCCAATCCCCTCCAGCCCCGGGGGATGATTACTCCCGATTCGCTCATGGACTTGGTCGATTCCATCAGAGAGCATGGTATTTTAGAGCCCTTAATCATCGCCCACACTCCCGCCGGCTACCAGATCGTCGCCGGCGAACGCCGCTGGCGCGCCGCTAAACTAGCCGGCCTCACCCAAGTTCCTTGTCTCGTCAAGGAAACCACTCCCCAGGGGATGTTGGAAATGGCCTTGGTGGAAAACGTCCAAAGAACCGACCTAAACCCCATCGATAGGGCCAAGGCCTTTGAAAGATTAATCGAAGAGTTTGACCTCACCAATACCGAAGTGGCCCAAAGGATCGGCAAGAGCCCGTCGTATGTGTCAAACACCATGAGGTTACTCTCCCTCCCCGACGCCCTAAAAGACGGCCTCCTCTCCGGCCTGATCACCGAGGGCCACGCCCGGGCGCTGGCTTCGGTCGAGGACAAAAGCGCCATGATCGACGCCTACAAAATCATCCTGCGTGAATCAGGCTCGGTCAGGCGCGCCGAAGAGTTGGCCCGGCGCATGAAAGCCAAAACCGGCCAAAAAGTCGCCGGCCCGGCTTTCCGCCCGCCCCACCTGGTCAGCGACGAAATCGACTCTATGAGAAAAAAGGTTCAAGACACTCTGGGTGAAACCGCCAAGGTCAAACTGATTCGCACCCAGCGAGAATCCCGCTTGTTAATCACTCTCAAAGGCTCACCCGATAAAACTCAAAAACTCCTCGAAGGTTTGGTCGCCGCCATCAATTCCGTCAAAGCCTAACCGTCTCCACCTTACCCATTTTGTTCAAAGGCCAGTAGCGGAACCAGGCTTTACCGACGATGTTATTGAGCGGCACCGCCCCCCACTCCCGCGAGTCACTCGAGTTGCCCCGGTTGTCACCCAGGACAAAATACGAAGCCTCCGGCACGGTGTAAACCTGGCCTTCGCGCAAATAAGCCCCCGCCCGGGTAAAAATGTCGGCTGGCAAATAAGCCGATTCCTCCAAAATCCGGCCGTTGACCCACACCCGGCCCTCCTTAATTTCCACCGCATCTCCCGGCAGGCCGATGACCCTTTTGATGTAGTCGTAATCCTCGTTTCTGGGGGCCTTAAAGACAATCACCTCGCCGGCTTCGGGTTCGCCAAACCGGTAGCTGACTTTGTCGGTTAACAAATACTCGCCGTCGTGAAAGTTTGAATACATCGAGTTACCCTTGACTTGGTGGGGTTGGAACAAAAAGCGATACACCACCACGAAAATCGCCAAGGCGATGACGATGGTTTCAACAAAGTCCAAAAAGAAAAGCCAAATTCTCCGGCCGATCGAGTTCTCCTCATTCATGTATATAAGGCTATACCTTCTGCTATAATCATGTCAACCGGACTCTTAGCTCAACTGGTTAGAGCGCTACATTCACATTGTAGAGGTTGAAGGTTCGAGTCCTTCAGAGTCCACCTTCATCTAGTTAAAACACCATCAATCCTGCTTCGCCGGTCTGATTATCCAGTTGATGTCTGACATCAACATCATCTAATAAAGTAGCTATCGACTGATCAACAATGTCCTTTGGCGGCCGGTTGACACCAATCTCAATATTAAAATTGGGAAGTAAAAATCTATTTAAATTAATCCTCAAAGAATCAGTTAGATTTGCTTGAGGCGTAAGTAAATTCTCCATACCGAAGGCCCTTATGGCCGCATTGGCCGTAAACCCGCCATGTGAAGTAAGCTCTTTTTCTGCCTGAATAATCACAGAGTCGATGAATTCAAGGCAGCGCGTTATCGACATTTGATCTTTGATGATTTCATCACGATCAAAATAATCTCCAAATAGTTTATCGGGATGTCTTTTAAAGTAACTTACCAACAAGTCATAATTCATCGGATATTTATGTGCCGCTGATATGCCAGAATCAAACATGTCTACGAACACAACCGCTAGACCGGTACCGCCAAAAACTACTGGCCGCCTGAGCGAAGAAGCTAACTCCTTAGCTGACCAGTTCCGCGATTGGTTAACCGGTAAAATGTCTGGGTCTGTTATGTTTCTGCCAAAGGCTGCCTTTACAGCTTCACGAAATTCTTCATAGGTAAATTTTTTCATCAGCCAGCTTGATAGTTGTGATCTGGCTTCTTTGGTTTCTATCTGACCTTTTCGGTAAGATTGAACAATCGAGGCAATCTTGATGCCAGCCGTTTCGATCTCTTGGCTGTATGGCAGATTTAGACTTTGGCTATCGGGAAGCGGTTTCGGCTCCATGTGTGAATTATACCCTATAGTCAAATTGACCACTAGATATGCTATATTGTTCTAGACAATGCCCGACTTAAAAGCCCTGCTCCAAAAAGTCCCTAAGGCAAAGATCATGCCCTGGATGGCCATCGGCGACCCCGAAGGCCTGATTATCAAAGTCGAAAGCCAGCAAGCGCTGGAATTTTTAACCGCCGCCAGGAACGACCCCCGCTGGGGTTATCTTAGGCAATCTGGTCCCAAAAGCTCGCTAGCCCAAACGCCTAAAACCGTGGTCATCTTCGGCCCCAGCGGCTCGGGAAAAGACACGGTCATCGAAGTCATCCAGCAAGAGCTGGCAGAGTCCGTCGTCCACCTGCCTTCCGACCTTTACTACGGCCCTACCGGCAAGCTGTTCGGCGACAGCCAACCAGGGATATATTCCAACAACTACGACCACCCCAACTCAGTCGACTGGGACTTGCAAAGGCTTCACCTGTCGCTCCTCCGCCAGGGTCATACCGTTACCCTGCCCGAGTACGACTTTTCCATTCATAGCCGGGTCGATCGGGGTCGCCCCGAGCTCGCACCCAAATCGATTATCGTCGTTTCCGGCATCATGGCCGCCCACGCTTTAAAAGACGAGGCAGACTTGCTTATCGGCGTCGATGCTCCCTGGGAAATCTGTGTGGCTCGCCGCATCAACCGCGACGTCCAAGAACGCGGCCGCACTAAAAAAGACTCTCAAGACCAAATCGCCTCCACCACCAAACCCGGTTATCTCCAGTTCGTCAAACCCTATCTTGACGCTTTGCGCCAGGGGACTCTGGCCGATAAAGCCATACTTTTTGACAACTCCCTCCAGGTCGAAGCCCCCCAGGACTTCCCCGCCCGCAAAAACAAACACGTTTACTTGGAAGCGATTAAGAAGTTAGTTTAAGTCAGGCTTGTTCTCATCTTAGTGCTTAAACCAGTAGGCTCAGCACCCGTATGATAAAATACGGTCTTATATTAATAGTTATAAGACCGTATGTCAGAAAACCAAAAGCCAACTGAATCTCAATTCGGTAAGGAGTGGATTAGCTATGGTTCCAATCCAGGCCTGAAAACCAGAGATTTAATTAATTTGGATGAACAAAATCTAAGTGGGATTTCTGTTCTACCTGGGATTAGCATCGGGTCGTCACTTTTTCACGAGTTCATTCAGTATAACGATTTTCGTAATTCAACTCAAGATTTTGAAATTGAACAAGGGGAAATTCCTCCACATTTATCAGAAATAAACCAAGAAATTTTGTCTTTTATACCCAAAGGAATTCCTATAGCTATAAGGTCTTCCGCCACAGACGAAAGAGGTGGAACGGGAATATATTACACTACGTTTTATATCAAGACAGGAGACACTCAGGAAGATTTAGCTGTTCTGGAGGAGAATCAGAAAAGCATTTTTGCTAGCTTTTTTTCATCTGATAAAGTTGTTAATTTAGAGCGGACAAATTCCGGAATGGGAATGCTAATTCATCCGGTAGTCGGGGATAGGTTTGGGGATTACTTTATGCCGTCTTTATCTGGAGTCCTAACTTTAGTTAATGACGAGCCCATCCTACGTCTAGTAATAGGTCTTGGAACTAAAGCAGTAGAGACAAGCGAGGCAATTGTTTTAAAAAAAGAAAAAATTTCTGATATAAAAACAATCTTTAAAGCTCTTCAGTCGATAACAAAAGTTGACGTGGTTAATCTAAATACGACCCAATTAGAAACTATTACTATTAGACGAAGTTTCGAAATTGAAAAATCAATATACCCTCAAGTTCCTAAACTAGTAGAGCTTATCAGGGCCTGGCAAAAAACATTAACAGACAAAACCTCATCTTACTGGGAGTTTGCTATTGATCAATCAGAAAGTCCAGGCATCGTTGTTCAGCATTCGCCTGAAAATAGAACCCCCGTAAAAGATTTAGAACTCGAACCCCAAGAAGGAACCGTTCTTTTCGAAGGAACAGATGTTGTTAACATTGATTCGCGGAAAGGACGGGGGATAATTCAAGTAGGTGCAGGCGGATTTAGCCTAGACGATATGGACATATTACTCAAATTCAATCAGCAACACTCAAATTATCTCTTGATCCTTCCAGACACGGTTTTTAGTGGGTTTTTTGGTCTAAGAAAAGTTAGCATTGGTCATTTTAGTAATGCAGCTGCGATTGTCGAGTTGCAGTATGTCAGAGACGAACGAATACCTGGAATGATTCTCGCGCCTAGAGTTGACCATACCGGCGGCAGAGGAGGAGACCATTTCACCACATTAACGTCAAGAAATGACATTTTATTTCTGGGTGTGGTTGTTAAAGAATACGACGGTAACCCACAAGATATTCTGGGGACCATATCAGCAAAAAAAGGCACCTATATTGCTATTTGGGATCAAGAATTTAAGATAACTAACACGAAAAATAGAGGTAGGGTAGAAATTCTGAGAGAAATTAACCAAAAACCACCACCCTATGATAATAGCAACTTAATTAGATGGTTTTCAGAATTAGACTCCTTGGGTAAAGAGCTGACCACTACTCCAGACTTTGAAGAAGTAGGAAAAAGTTTTCAAAAAGTTTCTGAGTTCCTTCTTAAAATTTGCGACCAGCCAACATTGGGCTTTAATCCCTTTCGTCAAATAGAGGATATTTTATTGGACCAACGAATCCAATTAATAAAACAAATACAATTAACGATTGAAAATTTATATTTACTTGAAAGTTACGGAGTTTTTCAAGAGTATGAGCAAAAATATATACCAGAGTCAGAATTTTTACTAGAAGTTTATTTAAGAGATCTCCTTGAAAAGTTAAGAAAGTGACTAAAAACTTCTCTACGCAATCAAATCTCCCAGGACTTCCCCGCCCGCAAAAACAAACACGTTTACCTAGAAGCGATTAAGAGGCTAATTTAAACTGACCTGATATAATACCGAACATGGACAGAGAAAAAGTTTCTGTTGAATACGCAACCATCCAGGCGGAAAATTTCCTAGGAATGCTTGAGTTTAACGGCGAAGGGTTTCCGATAGACTTTTCTCCCAAAGGGGATTGGGAGCTGGAGAGCCGACTCTATGAGTTCACTTTGAGGTTGTCGGCATCAAGTGATTCAGTTGGACTATTTATGAAACTTTACCCTGCGGAAAACGAAAACTCTCGAGGTTACGCCGAGAGAGCCTACGAAACTTTAATGGCTTTAAGTCAATTAACTAATTTATCAATTCCCGTGCTGGCGCCCATAACCTTACATAAAGGAGTTTTGGTGTTTGAAAGGGGAGAGCCTTCATATACGTTAGAGTTTTCTCAATTACCCTCAACTGAAATCAGAACCTTAGAGGAGATCATTGAAAAGTTTGGGCTTCAACCTTTGGCACCTAAGGAATTAATTTCTACGGTTGAGCTGGGCAATAAAAGATACATGGTCGATGTTTTCGACGATACAGGCATAGAGATAAGTAGATTTGCCGGCACCTTTCCTGGTGCCAACTACAGCAGGCCTAAGGCTTCCTGATAGAGAATTTTGGCGGCCAAAAGCTGGGCGTAAGCGCTACTTAAGTTCCCCGAGTCAAAATCAGCCTTGGCTCCGGCAAGACTGGCCTCTGCCAGCTCGTAGGTTTCACCCAAAAGTTGATTCTCTTGACCGTAGCTTTCCAGTCGGCGGTCGACCCGGGCCTTTAACCTCTCCGTCTCTCTGATATAACTTTGCACTTGCCGGGAAGTTAACCTGCGACCGCTTAAGTCAAAAGTAATCACAAAAGCCTCTTCCAAGTATTGACCCGCCTCTGCGGCCAAATTATGAGCCAAGATTTGCTCTTGGGAAGTAAGCCCCCAAAAACTCCAGTGTCTGTCTGAAAACAAGCGCAGATAGTAGTCGGTCAGCAAGGTTCTCTGCACATAGACTTGGGCCCAGAGGAATCTGCCCTGATCGATTTTCTCCACGGCCCGGTCAATTAAGCGAATCATTTGGTCGATAAAGTTTTTAAACCAGCGCCGGTTAACGGCGTCTTTGAGTTCTTCCAGCCTGGCTTTGGCCAAGAGTAGTTGGGTTTTTCCGGTTTCATCGACGACCGGTTGAGCCAAAGGGTCTTCGGGGTTAAAGTCAAGTTGAAAAGTGTCGGTTTCTCCGGCAGAAGTAGTTTCGCTTAAGGTGTTGAAAAATTCACCCGCTTCGGTCAACTGGCCGACTTCCAAGTGGTATGGACCGGTGCCGGTTCCCAAAATTTCCACTCCATAAATTCCGGCCAAGGCGTTGTAAATAACCAAAAGTTTGTCTTCCGGGCTGTAAAGGGAGTTGGCCATCGGCGAGGCGACGCCGAAGCCAGCTTGAGATTCGTCGGGCGCAGTTACGGTCAATTCGGCTGGCGAGTGGAGAAAGAAAACCAAGGATGGGTTTCGCGGCAGAGGATCGACGCCAGTTGCCGGAGCTACCCCCGATAAGTCTAAAGCATCAAGAATTGCTTGGATGCCTTCCTTTGTTTGCGGCAAACTAACGTGAGTGGTATTGACCACGGCCGTCGAGGCAACGCCGCTGACTGTGGCGCTTTTTTGCAACACAGTTAAGTCACCAGCGTCTGTGGTTTCTTTGGCCACCGGTTTGCCGTCAGGCCACCTACCCAAAAGTTGGTCGATCCAGCTTCTCTCTCCCAGAGTCAACCATTCAACCGTATTCCGATCAGGGTCGTCTTCACGGCCGGCAATGGTGTTTAAGACACCTTTAACTTCTGTGGATAGGCTTGATTCAAGGCTGTCCAAATAGTCATTGATGCCGGTCAAACTGGTATAAGGAATTACCGAGTCGCCCTCGTCTTTGGCAAAGTCAAAAATAGGCAGCAAATCTTTAAGCCCCGGAGTCAAACCCCGCACCGCAGTCACTGGTGAGGCGTAACCCAAGTTGTGGATTTGAAGATAAAGCTGCAGCGCTAACCACTGCCACGACCAGCGTTCGCCCACCTCCGCTCCCGACCAAGCCAGCCAGGCTGGAATGGCTCCCTCATGGGGTGAACCAGTGGTGACGATCTCGTCTAGTTTATCTATGCCATGTTCTTGGGCAAAGACTCTGGCCACCATTCCTCCAAGGCTGTGACCGACTAGGTCGACTTTAGTGTCTTCCGGCTTATCCGTGAGCACCGTTGTTTGAAGAAAGTCATCAAAGTCATCGGCTAAATCGGTCAACGGCTTGCGCCAGTCGTAGTAAAACTCAAAGTAATCATCGCCTTCGGTATAGCCGGCGTTGTCGATAAAAGTATTTCTCAAGTTGTCGTAGACGTTGACGAACGGAGTTTTAGTCCAGTCATCGCCAGGACCTCCTATCACCAGGGCCGTCTTGTCCCAGCTTGCTCCAAACCCTGGCAGCAACACAACCGGATCTTTTTCCTCTGGCTCGTCACCGATTGAGCTGACCACAACATTGTCAAACCAGACTTGTGATTCTGGATCACCTCCAACGCTGGCTTGTAATGCGATTCTGCCTGTGGTGAATCTGCCTCCAGCATCTGGGTAATCTAGAGCCAAATTATCATTTATAAATAGTTTTATCTCTTCATTGTTAACAATAATTTTTAGGTGATAAGGGGTGTTGCGTTCCAGATAGAAAACTGAGTTATCTGAATAAATGCTTGTGTTTAAGACTCTTTGAAGAGTAACTTTTGAAAAGCTTGGATTTGAGTCGATTTGAAAATGGTAGCCATACCAATCGAAATTAGGACTTCCCGAATATCTGAAAGCGATATTCCCATCAGTTCCTCTGACGAAAATAACGTCAGCTTCAAAAATGTAGTTGTTCCACGAATTATCCCAGCTTGCTGGCATTGTTTCAGTAACACAACTCTGTCCGACTATATAAATCCCATATTTTCCGTCCTGAACAGCCCAGTCTGTCGGTTGACCTTCTTTATAGCATGGCAATAAGTTATTTCCCCATTGCATGTTTCTTGCAACTATCCACCCATTGGCATTTCCGTCATCAAAATTATCCTGAAATAAAACTGCAGCGCTGCTTTTATTTGGAAATATTAAGAGGACAAAAAGAAAACCTAAGAAAAACACCAATACCCTGGGCAGACGAAGAAACATTGCTCCTTGAAGGTACACCTAAAAAGAATTATTTGTCAAGGACCTACTATGTCGTGATAAACTAAACTATGAGAAGAGACAACGTTAGTTTATATGACAAATTTCATAAAAATTCTACAATACCAAGAAGAATTATTGGCAGGAACAACTTTACTTACCTTAATCTCTTAAGAACATTTGATAACGAACTGTTTAAAGAAGGCTTTAAAAAAATTAAAGGAAGAACAGTCTTAGACATAGGCAGTGGGACGGGCGCTATTTCTCTTTACCTAGCAAAGAAAGGGTTTAACGTCGTCGGAATAGAAATTTCGAAAAAGGCAGTAGATATTTCCGAGAAGTCTGCAAGGTCATTTAATTTAAGAAATAAGACTAGATTTATCAGGGGGGACTTTAATAGAGGTTTAAAGGTAAATAAGAAATTCGATTTAGTAATTTGCTCTGAAATACTCGAGCACTTGAAAAACGAAGAAGTAATCCTTTTTAAAATACATAAGTTAATTAAAAAAGGAGGAAAGATTATTATAACAGTCCCCTCATACAATGCGCCTCTTTATCGAATAGGATATGCTAAAGACTTTGATAGACGAGTTGGACATTTAAGAAGATATACAGAGAGGTCTTTAAAGGAACTGACGACTAGATGCGGGTTTAAAACCAAAGAGATAAAGAAAACAGAAGGAATTTTGAGAAATTTGTTATTTCTCTCTCAAAGGCTTGGATTTTTTATCAAATTTATTAGAGGCCCACTTACTTATTTGGTAAGCTTTCTGGATTGGATAACTCTAAAGATCTTTGGGGAATCCCAGATAATTTTAGTTGGGGTAAAACCGGATAAATGACCATACTCATGCTCACCAGGCTTTTCTACCCCCACATCGGCGGGGTGGAGAAGCACGTAGAGGAGGTGAGCGCCAGGTTGGCGGAAAAAGGCCACCAAATAACCGTAGTCACCTTGAAACATAAAAGGGGACTGGCCGAAATTGCCAGCCACCGGGGCATAAAAATCGTCAGACTCCCCTATTCAAACTCAAAATGGGGGATATGGTTAAATCTTTGGCGCCGGCGGAGTCTAATCCAAAAAGCCGACTTGGTCCACTGCCACGACGTTTTCTTTTGGTACTTGCCCTTTAGTTTTCTGTATCCCAAAAAACCGGTCTTTACCACCTTCCACGGTTGGGAGGGTAAGTTTCCGGTGCCGGCCAAAAACAAACTGGCCAGAAAAATCTGGGAGAGTTTATCTTCCGGCAACATCTGCGTCGGCGATTATCTTATCAATCACTATGGCACCAAAGCTGGCGCGGTCACCTACGGCGGTATCGATGTATCGATACATCAGAACTTTATTGGGGGAAGGGGCTTAAGGGAGGTTATTTTTATCGGCAGGCTTGAACCCGACTTGGCAGTAAGTGAATATTTGAAGGCTTTAAAACAAATCAAAGCCCGGTACAATTTAAAAATCACTTTTGTCGGCGACGGCAGCCTTCGCGGTCAGGCCGAGAAATTAGGCCAGGTTACCGGCCTGGTCAAAGATATTGGTAAGTTTTTAAACCGGCCCGCTTATATCTTTGCCTCGTCTTATCTGACCATCCTTGAGGCCATGGCCCGCCGCCGCCCGGTTTTCGCCCTCTACCAAAATCCCTTGAAAAAAGACTACCTGACTCTTTTCCCCGGAGCTAAATTCATCTTTATTGCCGGCTCGGCCAGCCAGCTGGTGAGCCAGTTTGAAAGCGCCAGGAATAAACCCAGAAAAATCGACAAAATGATCGAGGCTGCTTATCGTTTTGCCCAAGGGCAAACTTGGGACAAAGTGGTTGATGATTACCTTAGGCTTTGGAAATCTTAAGTCTCTAGAAATAACACTATAAGACTAGATTTGCTATAATACCCGCATGGAAAGAAGCAAATTTATATCCATCGGGCCTATTCTTGATTTAGAAACAGTTCCTCAAATATTAGTACTTGACATTCCAGATCAAGAAATCCAGTCTGATCAGCTTTTAAGAAGAGTTTATCGTCAATTTCTTCCTTTTACATTAAGAAAACGACTTTTTCAGCTAAGATATGGAATTTTTCCACTGGTCTATCTAGGGAGAAATGGAGAAAAATCCCTGGTTAATTCAGTAGCTTCCTCGATTCAGGAGTTTTTAATTAGAAAAGGCTCCGGCCACGAGGAAAAATACATGGCCAGGCTTCTTGAAGCGGTACAACCGGGTTCTGCATTGTGGGACATAGGAGCTTATATTGGCAGCTACTCCATTGTCTCTGCTAAAAAAGAACCTACGAGTAAGATCGTTGCTTTTGAGCCCAATCTTCCTACTTTCCAAAAACTAACTGACAACGTCATAAGCAATAAAGTCTCTTCTCAAATAGATTGTTTACAGATAGCCATCAGCGATCATGACGGCGAGGAAATATTACATGTCGACAATTCCTCTGGTCAGTGTCCTAGCCTAGAAGACGTTCATAGATTTAAAGGTACTCAAAAAGTTACCACCAGAAGAATAGATAGTCTCGTTGCCGATGGCTGGCCTGCGCCAAATATTATAAAAATCGACGTTGAAGGAGCCGAAGAAAAAGTGATTGACGGATTAGGCAGTATTAGGCCAGACCACATTTTTGTCGAGATACATTCACCTGACTATCTCAATCACTTTAATACTAACACGGCTTCGATAGTAAAAAACCTTCATTTGAAAGGCTATCAGCCTAAAACCGTTTGGGTTAGAAAAGAAGATTTACTTTGCCACTTTGTGCTACCATAAACTTTAATGGTTTCAGGCAAAAACTTCTGCACCCTGTATCTGGTTCGCCACGGCGAGACCGAGTGGAACATTACCCACACCATCATGGGCCACACTGATTCTCCCTTGACCCAGACCGGCATCAACCAGGCCAAAGACACCGCCAAAAAACTCAAAGACATCAACTTTGCCGCCGTTTTCTCCTCCGACTTGTTGCGGGCCCGGCGCACCGCCGAGATTATAGCCGCCGAGAAAAAGCTGGCGGTAGAGACCACCGAGGCTCTAAGGGAGAGAACCTTTGGCCGCTATGAAGGCCAAGTTTACGAGGATTATCAAAAGAAATTTGCCCGTCTGATCAAAAAATACCAAAAAATGTCTGACGAAGACAGATTTACTTTCAGAACTAACCCCGAAGTCGAAAGCGACCAGGAACTGATGGACCGGGTTATCAGGTTTTTGCGCCAAACCGCCGTCGCCTACCAGGGCAAAAACGTCTTGCTGGTCACCCATGGCGGCGTTTTGCGGGTGCTTCTCATCCGTTTGGGCTTTGCCGGCTACGACCAGCTGCCGGCCTACGCCGTTGACAACGGCGCCTACGCCAGGATTCAATGCGACGGGGTGGACTTTTTTGTCAAAGAGACGTATAAAGTTAACCAGGCCAAACCGACGGCCAAAGCAGAGCCATATTAGATGAAAGTCAGTTTTATCGCCACGGTCTTTAACGAAGCTCCAGTCATCGATGACCTGCTTGATTCCCTCGACGACCAGACCAAACCCCCGGACGAAATCGTCATCGTCGACGCCGGCTCCAAAGACGGCACTGTCGAAAAAATCAAAAGCCACCTCCTCTATCGCCAGGGAAAAATCAAACTGCTGGTCAAACCCGGCGCCAACCGTTCAGTCGGCAGGAATCTGGCCGTCAAAACCGCCACCAATGACCTCATCGCCGTTTCCGACGCCGGCTGCAGATTGAAACCCGACTGGCTTAAACTCATCACCGCCCCCTTGATGAAAAAAGCCGTCGACGCCGTGGCCGGCTTTTATCTGCCCGAAGTGGAAAACGTCTTTCAGCTGACTAGCGCCTGTTTTTTGGTCGTACCCTCAAAAAAAGTCGACCCCAAAACCTTTTTACCCTCGTCGCGCTCAATCGCTTTCAAAAAATCCGCCTGGGCCAAAGTCGGCGGCTACCCGGAAAAGTTGAAGTTTGCCGAAGATCTGGTTTTTGCCCAGCGCCTGCGCCAACATACCTATATGGTCACCGAGAAAAAGGCTCTGGTCCACTGGCGCCAGGCTAAAAACTTTTTTGGTTTTTTCGGCCAGAACGTCAACTATACCTCAGGCAGCGTCGAAGCCTGGTTTGCCCCGCACCTCAAAAAAAACCTCACCGTGCCTTTGCGCTATCTTGTTTTTACCGCCGTGCCCCTGCTTTTTCCTGTCTACCTTCTCTGGCCCATCAAAAAATTCATCTTCAAAGTCAAACACCCATTGGCTTTAATCTACCTGCCGCTTTTACAGGTCACCGCCGACATGGCCGTTTTGGTCGGGCTGCTTAAGGGTTTGCTGGTAAAATACAGCTAAGCTATGTCATTGACCAAAGACACAGTTAAGGGTTTTTCCTGGCTGGCTGGTTTTAGGGGCTTTGCCCGCTCCCTGACTTTCTTAAGAACCGCCATTTTAGCCAGAATTTTACTGCCGGATCAGTTTGGCGTCTACGGCATTGCCGTTTTATCCCTGGCATTTTTGGAAATCATTACCGAAACCGGGGTCAACGTTTTCTTGGTTCAAGAAGACCAGGACGTCAAAGAACACCTCAACACCGCTTGGATCGTCTCCGTCTTTAGGGGCGGGCTGATTGCCTTGTTGATAGTTTTGACCACGCCTTTAATTGTTAACTTTTTCAACAGTCCCGCCAGCGGGCCGCTTTTATACCTGATCGGTTTAGTCGCCCTGATTAGGGGTTTTATCAACCCGGCCCGGGTTAAGTTTCAAAAACAGCTGGAGTTTAACAAAGATTTTTGGTTCCGGTCTTCGATTTTTCTGGCAGAGACTGTCACCGCCGTCGTCCTGGCGCTAATCACCAAATCGGCCGTCGCCCTGGTTGTCGCCCTGATAGTCAGCGCCGTTTTAGAGGTGGTTTTTTCTTTCGCCTTTATTAAACCCTGGCCCAGGCTGAAATTCAGGCTGCCCCAGTTTAAAGCCATCGTCAGCCAGGGCAAGTGGTTGACTTTGGCCGGTGTTTTTAACTATTTAGCCAGCCAGGGAGACGACGCTGTCGTCGCCAAACTCTTAAACACCACTTCTTTGGGTTTTTACCAAATGGCCTTCAAACTGGCCACTTTACCGGTGACAGAGATAGGCGATGTTGTCGGCAACGTCACCTTTCCGGTTTACGTCAAGATCGCCGGCGACAGACACAGGCTTAAAAAAGCCTATCTCAAAACCCTGGCCAGCGTCATCCTGCTGACCGTGCCTTTGGGTTTCATCCTCTTTAGCTATCCCGGTGAGATAATCACCATCGCTTTTGGCTCAAACTGGCTGCCTGCCGCGCCGGCCCTTAAAGTTTTAGCTCTCTATGGGGTGGTTCGGGCCATATCCGGTTCCGGCTCGGCCTTGTTTTTGTCTCTAAAGAAACAAAAAATCGTTACCGTGACTACTTTCGTCCGCTTAACCGCCCTGGCGCTTTTTATTATCCCCTTGACTTTAAAACAAGGCATAGTCGGCGCGGCCCAGGCTTCGCTGCTTTCTTCCCTGGTAGCCTTTCCGGTAGTTTTCTTTTTTGTCTTTAGGGTTTTAACCCATAACCCCAAATGAAAATCATCAATCTGCTGGCTTATTCTAAAACCGGTTTTGAACAAAACATCGGCGATGCTTTTGCCGCCTTGGCTTTGAAAAAATACCTCAAGCAAAAAAAAGACCGCTGGGTCACCGCTTTTTTTAACCGTTCAAGAGTCGACCTTAGGCCCTACGACCTGGTTGTTCTCGGCGGCGGCGGCCTCTACCATCCGGACCACTTAAAGTCTTTAGAAAAAAACACCAACCTTTTTTCCTCCCCGACCCCTTTGGCCATTGTCGGCGTCGGATTAAACCTCGACGGCCGTCAAAAGTTCAACGCCCAAGACAACCGCAGGCTAAAACGGTTAGTTGAAGTTTCATTTTTAAACACCGTCCGGGACCAATGGAGCTTTAATTATTTAAAGTGGCTCGGCCTTCAGACCAAGATCACCGGTTGCCCGTCCCTTTTTCTTCCCGATCGAGTAAATCTCCAATCTAAAAAAACCTATGATTTAGGCATTAACCTGGCCACAAGCCATGCCCGGTTTTACCTGCAAAAATCAGGTCAAACATTAAGGCTGGTTGACCGGGTAGTCAAAAAACTCGGCGGTGAAAAAATCGTCATTTGCCACGCCAAAAAAGAAAAACGGCTTTTTCAAAAAATCTTTCCCCAAACTCGAGTTTTCTATTCCTCCCGCCCGCAAAAAGTCTTTTCCGTCTACCGCTGTTGCCGCTTGGTTTTGGGGATGAGGGGCCACAGCCAGATATTTTCTTTGGCCGTCGGTACTCCGTCGCTGGCGATCCCTTTGAACGAAAAAGTGGCCCAGCCGGTCAAAATGACTCTCAAAAACTACCGGCCGCTGATCGTTTCCCTCGACGAATCTTTGGCTTCGGTGGCCAAAAAAATCGCCACGGCTCGGAAAAACGCCCCCCAAATCAAAAACCAACAAGCTAGTCTCGTCAAAAAACTTAAAATCAACTTTTTACAATCTATCAAGCTCATCGATGAACATTGCCGTCTTTCATAACCTGCCCCGGGGAGGCGCCAGGCGGGTAGTCGACCACCAGCTTAAACTTTTAGGCCAAAAGTATCGGCTTAAACTTTTTCGTCTCCGCCCGGTTCTTTCAGGCAGCCGCCTGGCCAGGGACTACGCCAATTTTGTCAGCCTTAATCGGTCCCATCAAAAAATCGCCGCCGCCATCAACCGGGGAGGCTTCGACGTTTGCCTGCTTCACCCCGACCAACTCACCCAAGCGCCTTTTTTGTTGCCTTACCTGACTATCCCTTCGGTTTACTATTGTCACGAGCTTTTACGCCTGGCGTATGAACCGGAATTGGCCGCTCCCAGCCACCTGCCTTTGGCCAACAAAGCCTACGAGGCTGTTACCAGGAAGTTAAGAAAGACAATCGATAAAGCCAACGCCCGGGCGGCCAAGCTGATTCTGGTTAACTCAAAAGCAACCCAAAAAAATGTTAAAAAAGCTTACCAGCGCTCATCGACAGTTTGCTATCCCGGCGTTGACGGGGATGTCTTCAGGGCCGGTTCGGTCCCCAAGAAAAATCAACTTGTTTTCGTCGCCGCCAAAGCCAAAATCACCGGCTTTGATTTAGCCAAACAGGCCTTGGCCCTAATCGAAAAAAAGATTCGGCCCGAGCTTAAAGTGGTTGATAAGTTCTCTTTGACCGATAGGGGGTTAGCCCGGGCCTACAGTCAAAGTTTGGCCAGCCTGTGTTTAAGCGCCAACGAGCCGTTCGGCTTAACCGCGATCGAGTCCATGGCCTGCCAAACTCCGGTCATTGCCATCGACCAAGGCGGCTACCGGGAAACCGTCGTCGACCAAAAAACCGGTTTCTTGGTCAAAAACTCGCCTCAAGCTTTGGCTGAAAAAATTATTTACTTGATCAAAAACCCGCGTCGGGCACAAGCCCTGGGGAGTGCCGGCCGCCGCCGCGTTGAAAACAATTTTACCTGGGACAACCACCTGGCTATACTGGAGCAAAGTTTACTTAAACTGGCCCGAAAATGAAACCTCAAGTTTCCATCGTCATTGTCCACTACCAAAACCGCCGCCTGCTTTATCGCTGTTTAGACAGCCTCAAACAAGCCCGCCCCCAACCAGCTTTCGAAACCATCGTCGTCGACAACGATGAAACGCCGACCATAGAAAAGGCCCTGAAACGAAAATTCCCCCGGGTCAAATACGTCAAAAGCCCCGGCAACGTCGGCTACGCCGCCGGCAACAACTTGGGCGCCAAACTCGCCCGGGGCAAATACCTGTTTATTTTAAACCCCGACACCAGGCTTCTTCCCGGCACGCTGGAGGCTTTAGTCAGGTTTTTGCGGTCTAAACCCAAAGCTGCTGCCGCCGCCCCTTTGCTGGTCGACGCCAAACTTAAACCCTACCCGCTCCAGGGTACCAGCCAACTGACTCCCCTGAAGGCTATCTTTTCCTTAACCCTGTTAAACCGCCTTTGGCCCAAAAACCCCGTAGCCCAACAGTACTGGGAAAATTGGCCGGCCGAAACAGACCCGGCCCCGCGCCAAGTCGAGGTCGTCCCCGGTTCGGCCTTTTTAATCAAAACCAGCGTTTTTAAGCAGCTCAAGGGTTTTGACGAAAATTTCTTTTTGTACTTTGAAGAATCAGACTTAGGCCAGCGGCTCAAGGCCAAAGGCTACCGCCTTTTCATTCTCCCCCAAGCCAAACTAGTCCACTATTGGCAGGGGAGTACCCCCCAGACTGCCCCAACCCGGGCCATTTTTGCCGCCAGCCGCCGCTACTATTTTAACAAGCACTTCGGCATCTTCTCCATGTGGTTGGTCGAGCTGGCCACCGGCTTGACCCCGGCCAACCTGGGCTTATTTTTTATCCTGGCCCTGGCCGCTTGGTTAAGGTTTTTTCATTTGCCCGAATTGATGATGTTTATCGGCGACCAGGGCCGCGACTACCTGGCCGCCCGCGATATGGTTTTGACCGGAAGCATCCCCTTGGTCGGCATCGACTCCAGCGTCCCTTGGCTCAAACAAGGCCCGTTTTTCATCTGGCTTACTGCCCTGGCATTAAAACTAACTAACTTTAACCCCGTCGCCCCGGCAATCGTTACCGCCACTTTGGGCGTCTTAACCGTTTATTTGACCTACCGCTTGGCCCGCTATTGGTTCAAAGCCTCGGCCGCCCTGGCCGCCAGCCTGGTTTTGGCCACTTCTCCCTTGTCGGTCATTCACAGCCGCATGCCCTACCACACCAGCCCGATTCCGCTTATCAGCCTGCTTTTCATCTTTAGCCTTTACTTTTGGGTCAAAAATAAGCTGCCGCTTTTCTGGCCGGTGTTGTTGTGGGCCGCCCTGGTTCAGTTTGAGCTCACCACCGCCCCTTTAATCTTAGTCCTGGTTCTTGGCGCCTACCTTAAACGCCGGCTGCCCGAAAAACGCCAGCTGCTGCTTGCCGCTGCCGCCTTCTTGCTTCCCTGGCTGCCCAAAATCATCTACGATTTTTCCCACCAATTTAGCCAAACCCTTGGTTTTGCCGCCTGGCTTGGCTACCGTTTTTTGAGCTTCTTCGGCTACTCCCAGCGCCACACCGTGTCGCCGGCTAGCTTGAGGCAAGTGACCCTGACCATCTTTAACTACTGGCAAAAATTTATCCTGTGGGACAGCCCAGGCCTGGCTTTGGCCCTGGTTCTGATTCTCGTCCTGGTTCTGGCAAAAAGATTCAGGCTTAAACCGCTTTCTCTTAAATTAAAGCTTTTACTCGCCTTTATCCTGGTAAACCTGGTCGCTTTTTACTTTCACGGCGCTCCCTCCGAAGCCTATTTTCCGGTGCTGTTTCCCGCTTGGGCGCTGGCACTAGCTTGGCTGACCGATAAAATCAAGCCCAAAGCGCTGGTTTACTCTTTACTGCTGGCTTTGGCGTTTTACAACAGCTGGTATTTAGCCAGCCGCCGCTTCATCCCCCGGGGGCCGACCCTAAGCCAGCGGATTGAAGTGACCAAGTTCATCGCTCTCAACGCCCCTGGCCAAAGTTTCAAGCTGAAAAACCCGAGCTACATCGGCTTTGCTTCTTACCTGGACAACTACCGTTATCTTCTCTGGTGGCTCGGCTCACCCGAGGATCCGGCAGCCGATCTCACCTACCAGATCGACGAAGCCCCGGCCGAAACTTTTTCCCCCGCCCGGGGTGCGACCGTATTCCATTTTGAAAACATCCAGGTTTTAAAGTATGAATAAGGCTTTAACCGTTATGACCCTCAACCGCCCCGGCATCGCCGATTTTTCCCGGGAAAGGAACCGGCTCCTAAAGCAGGCCCAAACTCCCTGGGTGTTGTTTTTAGACAGCGATGAAAAATTGACCTCCGAGCTCAAAAGCCAAATCAACCGGGCCGTCACCGACCGGCGGTTTAACTATAACTTTCGCCGTCAGGACTGGTTTTTGGGCAAGCATCTCAAGTTTGGCGAAACGGCTGCCGTTAAGTTCACCCGCTTGGTCCAACCAGGAACAGGCCGCTTTACCGGCCGGGTCCACGAAATCTTCGTTTCCCGGTTACCGCTCAAAACCTTATCCGCCCCTTTGCTTCACCAAAGGAACTTAAGCTTTAGCCTGTTTCTTGACCGCTTAAACTTTTACTCTGAGCTGCGCGCCCGGGAACTGGTCGGACAAAATGCGGCATTCAAACTCTGGCAGTTGATCGTCTACCCGCCGGCCAAGTTTATTCTCAATTACTTTTTCCGCTTGGGCTTTTTGGATCGATTACCCGGTCTGGCTTTGGCCCTGGCCATGTCGCTCCACTCCTTGGCCGTCAGGGTCAAAGTCTATGAAAAAACTTTTGCCAATCGATAAGCTTTTGTGGCTGCTTCTAGCCGTTCAGGCTCTGATCAATCTGGTCGGCGCCTTGGGCCCCGAACTTGGCTTTGACGCCCTCTGGTATCATCTGCCTGAGGCACGACTGTTTTTGGCCGACCGCTCCCTGGCCCCGATCCCCGGAAGCCTGCTCTACTGGTCCGGCCTGCCCCGCTTGAGCGAAGCGGTTTACGCCTTGGTTTTACCTTTGTCGGTTCAAGCTCCTAAACTGATCCACTGGCTTTCCGGGATGATTGCCGCATTTTTTGTCTTCAAAATCGCCAGAAAAAAACTGCCTCAAACCGCCGCCTTGGCTGCCGGTCTGCTTTTCTACTCGACCCTGCTCGTCGGCTGGCTCGCCACCACCGCCTATGTCGATCTTAGTTTCACCGCCCTGTTTCTGGCCGCGGTTTATTTTACCGATTGGCGGCGGCCTCTATTTTTAGTTCTCTCCGGCGCCGTCAAGCTCCAAGCTGTGGCTTTTGGACTGGTCCTTACCCCTGTCCCTTGGGCCGCTTTGGGCGCTCTGCCTTTTTGGCTGGTTAATTTTTTCTCCACCGGCAACCTTTTTTACCCTTTCGGTGAAGGCTTCAACCTCTCCGGCGATTGGTTTTTTAACGGCTTTGGCTACTGGCTGACCCGGCCGGCAAGGCTCTTTTTCGACCCGGCTTTCCGCGTCGGCCCGGCAGTCGCCACCCTGGTCGCCATCCTCGTCTTTAAACTAAAACCACCGCTTAAAAAGATTCTTAAATCAATCACTTTCTGGCTGTTTATTATCTGGTGGTTGATGCCCGGAACCGGTTTTGGCCGTTTCGCCCTACCGCTTTTGGCACTTTTGGCCGTTTTCGCCGCCCGTCTAACTTCAGGATCTGATCCCGTAGGTAGAAAACTGGCGTTGGTCTTGATTGTCACCCAGGCCGTCGTCGGCATCGGCGCTAGAGCTTATGCCAACGCCAAATACTTACCGGTGCTTTTGGGGCAAGAGTCCCGGCAGGAATTTCTGCTTGAGCATCTAAACTTTGACTTCGGCGACTTTTACGATGCCGACGCAGAAATAAAGAACCTGGTGGGGGAGAGTGGTAAGGTTTTGGTCTATGACATTCATAACCTTTACTATGTGGATTTCCCCTTTGACCATCAGTCTTGGGCCGGCCCCCGGGAAAACTACACTCACGTCTTGGTGGGCAGTGGCAACACCCTGTCGGAAAAGTTAAAACCGGCCGAGTTGATTTACCAAAACCACCTCACCCGGGTTAAACTATTTAAGCTCTTATGAAAGTTTTAACCCTGCTTATTTACGCTCTTTTCCTGGTTTTGCCTTTCGGCCAACTGGAACGTTTACCCCAGCCCTACCCCGGCGTCAACCTTTATCTCCACGATTTGGTCATTGCCGCCATCGTTTGCCTCTGGTCAATAACCGGACTCAAAAAACTGAAACCGCCTCCGCTTGCCCGGCCGCTGCTTTGGTTTACCGCCGCCGCTTTGGCCTCGCTTCTGCCCGCCCTCTTCCGCCACCCGCCAAACCAAATCTTGGTCGGCAGCCTCTACCTGGTGCGCTTCGTTTTCTACTCCTGCCTTTACTTTGTCTTTTCCGACCCCGCCCTGGTCAAAAACCTCAGGCTCAAACCAGCCAATCTCCTGCTCGTCTTCGGTTTAAGCCTCGTCGGTTTGGGTTTGTTTCAGTATCTCTTTTTCCCCGACGTCAGGTTTTTGGCCGCTTCCGGCTGGGACGACCACTTCTACCGGGTAATCTCGTCCCTTTTTGACCCCAACTTTACCGGTCTTATTTACCTGTTTAGCTTAATCCTCTTGTTTTTCCACCAAAAAAAACTCCAGCCCCTGGTCTACTCCTCGGCCACTGCCGCCGTTCTTATCGGCCTGCTTTTGACTTATTCGAGAAGCTCCTATCTGGCCCTTCTCGCCGCCGCAGCCGTCTATTCAATCATCAAAAGAAAATCTCGGGTCTTTCTAGTAGCTGCTTCCTGCGTGCTGCTGGCTTTTCTCTTATTGCCCCGCCCTGGTGGCGAAGGCGTCAATTTACTGCGCACCTTTTCTATTGGGCAAAGGCTGACCAACTACCGTCAAGGTTTAACCTTGTGGCGCCAACACCCTGTCTTGGGCGCCGGCTTCAACCTGGTCCGCTACCAGCCGGCTGCCGTCACCGATCCAGGGAAAGACTTAAGCCACGCTGCCGCAGGTTACGACGCCAGTCTTATTTTTGTCTTAGCCACCACCGGCTTGATCGGCTTAGCCGCCTACCTCAACTTGCTGGTTAAAGCCTGCAGCCTTTCCCCCCTGGCCCAAGTGTCGCTTGCGGCCGCCCTTACCCACAGCCTGTTCACCAATTCGCTCTTTTATCCCTGGGTGATGATTTGGCTTTTTTGCCTTTTCACTTTTAAAAACCCCCTTCACAATAATCTATAATACTTTATGACAAAAGAATTTCTCCAGATAGACAACGCCATAAAGTATCTAGAAGAATTTCGCTTTGACCTTGGCGACTTGAGTGACTGGGAAAAGAAAAAACAAGCCAGCGACCAAGTCTTGGGGAAACTTATTTTGTACTCCTTAGCCTTGGGGATATCAAGTCCCGACACTAGGCAAGCATTTAGGGTCGAGTCGATTCAGGTCCCAAAAACAACCTCGCCTTCAATATTGATTAACAGCGTTTTTGGGCAAATAGCTGAAACACAAAAATTGTCCTATTTAAGACCTGAACTGGAGTTAATTTCTGCATCACATCTTTTTGTTCCCTACGTTTTTCCCTATGTATTAAATATTCTTAGTCAGACAGAACAATTGACAGAGTCCGGATTAAAATCCTTAACGGTTCAGGCCCTAGAAAACGGCCAAACAACGATAGACCCAGAGGCTTCAGAAAGCGTCGTTAAAAATACTCCGCCAGGTATATTTGAAAGTCCGAAAAACGCCAACGCCTTTTTATTTCAATTAGCTGACAATTTCCGAGAGTCTTTTAGTAAAACGAAATCAACAATGCACGACTTTAAGAAAAAACATTTCGATCCGTTATCGGTTAGGAAAGACTTAATTCTAACCCAAAACCCCAGTCTACAAACTGCAGTCATCGAAGACCTAAAGGAGTGGTTTAAACCAAAAGAGTTACCATCTCTTGAAAAAGTAAATTGGTTGGTCAATCAGGGTTTCATTAAAGAAGACCCGAAACGATACCTGCAAAGAATCGCAACCCTAAGAAAAAACTCTGGAATTATGTATCGAGGTTTAACCGAAACTTAAAACCCTCAAGCCTAAGGCGTATAGTTGACCGTGACCAGCTTGACAGTCTCGTTCTCCGCCCGGTCTACCGCCAACACCTCGATTTGATTGTCGCCCTCTTCAAGGGTTAGTTGGGTGGTAAAACTGCCGTCGTCGCCAGCTTTCACTATCCGGCCGTTGATTTTAACCGTTACTTCCGCTTCCGCCTGGCCGGCTACGGTGATCGGGTTGTCGTTATCAAAAAATCTGTCAGACTCGCTGGGAGTTTCCACCGTCAACTGCGGCGCTGATTGGTCAAAACTAACCACAAACACGTTTGACCTGTCGCTGGTGTTGCCTTTGTCATCGCCGGCCACGGTGTAAATTTCATTTTCCCCCACGCGCAAATTGACGTCGCTGAACACAAACCTGCCTTCCTTGTCGGCGATTGTCTCGGTCACGCTCAAGCCCCGCAGGTAAAGTTTAACCGTCGTTCCCTCTTGAGAATAACCGGCCACGTTAAGTTGGGCTTTATTTGTGTCTGCCGGCAAAGCCTCGAGCCTCGGCGGCAAGACCGGAGTGGCAGCGGTTTGCTCGATCGGCTCGGGCTGGCGCAAATTACCGATAAAGGTGGACATTTTCACCAAAGCCGGCAAGCCCAGTTTGACGATCAACCACAAAAGCGCCAAGATGAGCACCAGGTAGCCCCAAGCCTGCTTCAAGCTCTCTTTTTCCTTTTTTCGTTCTAATCTGGTTTTTTTTACTGCCATAATTAATCTCTTACAAGAAGATTCTACAGCCTAAGAACAAGTCTAGTCCAGTATTTAATTAACCTATAGTTATTGACAATTAAAAAATTAGAGGTACACTATACAGATTATGGATCAACAAGAACTTTCTCGGGCCCAAACGGATAGGATGAAAGAACTAAATCAAGTTGGTTTTAACCGCCTTGGGAAATCCAGTATATTTGAAAATGGCGGAGCTGTGGTCGACATTAAAGACAATGGCACATTGACGTTGATGGTTGATTATGACTCTCACACAGACTGGAAAAGAATTTTAGCGTTACAAGTCGGCGAGGGATATTTTAAGGAAGGTTTTTCCCTAATAACAATTACATCTGACTTGACTGTAATGGAAAGAACGCTTAACGGCAGCGGTGGTGGTTTCAGCGGAGAAAGAAAACCTGACTTTACCAAGTTTCAAGATAAGACAATTGAACAACAACTTTTAGAGACAGGTTTTGAATCTGACCTCATTGAACCCAATATTTTTAGATACCAACTTCAATATGAAGGTGAAAGCGGAGAAGTAATTGCCTGGACATCAGGTGGGAAAGTAGAAAGAATGACCAAGCCGATAAGACCCGCTCTACAGGCAATGCTCGATGATAAAACTCAAATAATTGATTGCACAGAAGAACCTTACGAATGGGGTGGAGCAAGCACAGTTCTAACCGTCAGAAACAGCACCATGGAGTTTAAAATTAATCTCATATATGGTGGCAGTTTGGTCGAGGGCAGTCAAAAACTTTTGCGCAACGTTGAGCCCGAAGAGCTTGACATACGACCATTAGAAATTGTTGCTGAACAGAGCGGGTTCAAGATAGGTGGAAGGAATGAGACGGAACTAATAAAGGAGCTTACGGAAATTAACGGGCAGCCAGTTGAAAAGCTTGAATCTAGAATGCGCCCAATGCGAGATTCTATGGCTGGCTTCCTTGGGGAGAATGAATCACTGTTGTATATAATGGCGTCGGACAACGACTTTGTATTATCGCAAAAATTAACCCACCAGGATTTGGCTGCTCCTCTTTTTTACGCTAGAGAACACTATTTTAAAGGATTTGGCACCCAGTTTAGTTTAGGCGGGAGGAAATTTAGAGTTGAAATGGACACTTTCAGAGGAATGCAATTTTCTCCTTTTGAGGACGAAACCGGAACAGCGTCAGACATGACCATCACTAATTTAGACACAGGTGTTTCCTTGAAATGTTCCTGTTTACTTCCGGATATGATTCAAAGATACGGATTTTATGAGGGGAAACAAACTCCTTACCGCTTAGAACCAACCTCGATATTAGAAGTTTTTGATTTTATCCCTAACTAGAGCCAGGAGTGAAATTCGAACTCGCGACTTGCAGTTTCCCTGCCCGCATTGCTACGCAAAGCGTTGCAGGCGGGCGATACCGCCCAGAGCCTGCGGTCGGACTCGAACCGACTACCTACGGTTTACGATACCGTTGCTCTACCGGTTGAGCTACGCAGGCTTGACTCCTATTTTACCAAAATTTCTTTGACTTTTTTGACAATGGCAGCGGCGTCGATTTCTTCAAAAGCCAAAAGCTCGTCCTTCGTCCCCGAGCGGGGGATTTTGCCAACCGCCAGTTGGTAAACCTTGACTGACTCTGCCGCCACCGCCTCCATCACCGCTTCTCCTAAGCCCCCTTCGGGCCGGTGGTCTTCCACGGTGATTATTTTCCCGCCCGCCTCCTTGGCCGCCGCAAGCAAGCCCTGTTTGTCAACCGGTTTTATTGAGTAAGCGTCGATCACCCTCACCTTAATCCCTTCGCCTTTTAACTCGTGGGCGGCAGTCAACGCCTCGTAGACAGTAATGCCCGCGGCCACGATAGTCACTTGGTCGTCTTTGCCTGAAACCAAAGTTTTACTGCCTCCAACCTTAAATGCCTCGTTTTCAGCATAGATTTTATTAGTCGCCGGCCTGGTGGTCCTTAAATACATCAACCCGTCTGTCTCCGTCATCACTGCTACCAATTTCACCGTCGCCGCCGCGTCTGCCGGGTAAAACACCACCGACCCCGGCAAACTCCGCATCATGGCCATATCTTCCAGCCCCATTTGACTCGGCCCGTCCTGGCCGATCGACACCCCGGCGTGGCTGCCGACGATCTTTAAGTTGGGTTTTGAGTAAGCCGCCATCCTCAACTGGTCAAAGGCCCGGGTCAAAAAAGCCGCAAACGTCGAGGCAAACGGCACCTTGCTGCACTTACTAAGCCCCAAGGCCACGCCCACCATGTTTTGCTCGGCAATGTACATCTCAAAAAACCTCTCCGGGAACTTGTCGCCAAAGGTTTGGGCATAAGTCGAGTTTTTTACCTCCGCGTCCAAAGCCACTACTGCCGCATTTTTGCTGCCCGCTAAAGCCAGTCCTAGCCCGTAGGCTTTTCTCGTCGGCCAGTCGTCCGGATAGTCCAGCTCTATCTTGCCTCCGGCCCTTGCCTTGGCCGGCTTTTTATCTTCGGGTTTGGCTATCTTACCCCGAACTTCAAAATCAATCTTACCCCAGGCTTTAGTTGCTCGCGCCAACTCCGCCTCACTCAAAGGCACCCCGTGGTGGCCGGGTTTATCTTCCAGGAACTTGACCCCGCGGCCTTTGATGGTTTTGGCCACGATCGCCTTGGGCGCGCCTTCGGCCTTTTTGGCCCAGGCAAAAGCAGTCTCGATCTCCGTCAGGTTGTGCCCGTCGATTATCATCACCTGCCAGCCAAAAGCCTCCAGACGTTTGGCGTAAGCCGCGGTATCGTGGCCGTACATGGTTTGGTTTGCCTGGCCCCAGCGGTTGACGTCGATAATCGCCACCAGGTTGTCGGTCTGATAATGGGCGGCTAGTTCCACCGCTTCCCAAACACTGCCTTCGGCCATCTCCGAGTCGCCCAAGAGCACATAAGTTTTGTACGGCAGTTTATCCAAATACTTTCCGTTTAAAGCCATCCCCAAGCCCACCGACAAGCCCTGGCCCAAAGAACCGGTGGCTACCTCGGCGTACTTGAATCTTGGCACCGGGTGGCCCTCAAGCTCGCTGTCAAACTGGCGCAAATTATCCAATTCTTCCGGCTTAATCGCCCCCGCCGCCGCGTACAAAGCGTAAAGCAAAGGCGCTCCGTGGCCTTTGGAAAATATCACCCGGTCGTTGTTGGGGTGGCCGGGCCGGTCAAGGTCGTAGTTTAAATGGTTAAAAAAAAGCGCCACCAGCAAATCGGTGGCCGACAGCGCCGTCGTCGGGTGGCCCGAACCTGCCTTGGTCGTCGACCGCACCACCCAGTATCTTACCAGTTTTGCCAATTTCTCGAGCATAAATCATTCTACCCACCGCCAAACTTCTTGTCAAAGCAGTTCTGGGACTTATTTTCCTAAAATCAAATCTTCTAGCATTTGCTTGGCTTCAGCAAGCTCATTAACGACTTAAAACTTTTGGAGGCAAGTTTTTCTTAGCTGCCGTGGGTTGTTCTGCTTCGACTGCGGCTTCCTTATCAGTTAGTTGAGTCTGCCTAATTAAAGCCTGGCGAATGTCGCCAGGCGATTCTAACCCTTCCTTGTCGGCCACGATCTTATCTATCTGACCTAGCCTCGAGTGTAAAGTGGAAGGCGATTCAGTCATAACGATAATTTTAAACTATGCCATTGCGTTCGAGAATGGCCTTTTTTTGATTATCCGACAACCGAGTCTTTCTTTGTCTTCTTTGATTCGCTCTAACTGGATCAACCAAGTCGGCTGCGAGCTTCTCGGCATAATCTCCTGCATTGTAAGGACCCTCACCGACGCTAAGAACTCTGTTTAATTTCCCCTTTGGCGTCTTAGCCCCGGCAACTTTCTTTATGTTGGGATCGTGGCATGAGTTGTAAACTTCGTTTAAGTTTTCAGTCATGTCTTATTATATTATAATTAAACCATGTCCGAAGACAAGAATGAAGGCCTGGACAAACCCACCCCGACTGCCAAAAATATCCGCCACCAATGAGACGTTAAAAGCGGCAAATTAAATTGAGCGGGAAACGAGTCTCGAACTCGCGACCTTCTGCTTGGGAAGCAGACGCTCTACCAACTGAGCTATTCCCGCCTACGCTAAAGCTCCGGCGAGGCAAGCCCGCTTTTTGCTTTTAGCACATCAAATTTTATCCCCCGGCAGGGGAATTGTAAATCGGAGAGCCCACGTAGCCTTGACGAAGTGGGGGTTATCTGGGTAAGGTGAGCACCTGCCCGACTTCGATAACGTTGGGATCGGCGATTTGATCAGCGTTGGCTTCGTAAATCTCCGGCCAGCGGTAACCGTCGCCGTAGGCGCGGACCGCAATCTCCCAGAGAAAATCGCCTTTAACCACAACGTACTCTGTTTCCAAAATAGAGAGCTCGGGCTCAGAGGCGACCTCCACCTTGATTACCGGAGTTCTGGGAATAGTCAGTTCTTGGCCCACCTCGATCAGGTTGGCGTTTACTAGCTTGTTTTCCTTGGCAATATCCACCCAGTTATAGCCGGATTCGTAGTAGGTTTGGGCAATTTTCCACAAATCCTCACCGGCAGCAACCGTGTGACTGGTAGGTAAGGCTTCTGGCACAAGTTCACCCTCTTCCTCAACCAGCTTCACCCCTTCTTCGACTATCGGTTGTTCGGGGCGGTTGATGTTGGCAAAATAGTTGTAAATTAAAACTCCAACCACTACCACTACCAAGGCACCCAATACCATGCTGATGGTCGATTCTTTCAAGCGTAAAGTTTTAAGAAAAGTTTTAAGCCTTGAATCTTGTTCGTATGTTTCCATAGTCTCCTCCTTTCTGGACAGAAATTATGGGCAGTGGCGGACCCGACCGGATTCGAACCGGCGATCTCATCCTTGACAGGGATGCGTGTTAAACCGACTACACTACGGGTCCTAACTAACAAGCCTATATTATCAGATAAGATTTACCCGAGTCAATCTTAAAATCATGATATGATTAAGCGATGAAAACCCACCGCCACATGGACAACCGGGAACTGGCCGGTCTGTTTCGGGCCTTGGCCTCGGCCCTTGAAATCAAGAAAAAGAACCGTTTCCGGATTATCGCCTACCAAAACGTCGCCGCCTCGATCGAAAAGTCTCCGCAGGAGTTAAAAGATTTATGGCGTGAGGGAAAACTCGACCAAGTACCCGGCATCGGCAAAAACATCGCCGCCCACTTGGACGAGCTTTTCCAAACCGGCAGGGTGAAACATTTTGACCAAATCTTTAGAGGCTTACCTGAAGCCATGTTTAAACTGATGGAAGTGCCCGGAATCGGCCCCAAGACTGCCTACAAGTTGGCGACTAAACTGAAGTTAAACCAAGCCTCAACCGCCGTTCCCAGGTTAAAAAGGCTGGCCCAGGAGGGCAAGCTGCGGCGCGTTGAAGGTTTTGGCGAGCAATCTGAAAAAGATATTATTCAGGGTATTAGCGAGTTTCACCAGAAAGAAGATCGAATGCTTTTGAGCGCGGCCTCGCATCTGGCCCGAAAAATCCTTGACCACCTCCAGAAGTCGCCCCTGGTAATCAAGGCCGAGCATTTGGGTAGTTTAAGGCGCCAAAAAGACACCGTCGGCGACATCGACATCGCCGTGGCCACCAAAAACCCTCAAGGGGCCGCCGCCTACTTCTTGAAATTCCCCGAGATCAAAAAAATCACCGACCAAGGCGAAAAAAAGGTCTCGGTGTTACTCAAGAACGGCCGCCAGGTGGACGTACGCTTTCACCCGCCTGACGAGTACGGCTCGCTCGTGCAGCACTTTACCGGCTCTAAAAGCCATAACGTCAAATTGCGCGAGCTGGCTCTTAAAAAAGGCCTTAGCCTGTCAGAATATGGCATCAAAAAGGGGAAATCCTTGAAAAAATTCGCTTCTGAAGAGAAATTTTACGCCGCCCTGGGTTTAAAATACATTCCCCCCGAACTGCGCGAGGACAGGGGAGAGATTACTACGAAAGTGTTGCCTAAGCTGGTGGAACTAGACGACATTAAAGGCGACCTCCACGTCCACTCTGATATAGACATTCAAACCAGCCACGACTTAGGTGCCGATTCCCTCAAGAATTTGGTACTCAAAGCCAGGTCGCTGGGCTACCAATACTTAGGTGTTGCCGACCATAACCCGGCCACCACCAACCACACCTCTAAACAAATAATAGCTATTATAAAAGCCCGAAAGGATAAGATAGATAAGTTTAACACCTCGCATGAAAATAAAATGAAAATAAAGGTACTAAATTTACTCGAAGTTGACATCAAGCCTGACGGCAGCCTGGCAGTACCTGAACAGGGTCTTGACCTGCTCGATTTTGCCCTGGTCTCGATTCACTCAAGCTTCCGCCAGCCCTTAAAGACGGCTACCCAGCGCTTACTCACTGGTTTGAGCCACCCCAAGGCCAAAATACTGGCCCACCCCACGGCCCGGATGCTCAACCGCCGCCCACCGGTCAACCTCGACTGGGACAAAATTTTTGCTTTTTGCCTCAAAAACCACAAAGTTTTGGAAATAAACAGCTCGCCCGAAAGGCTCGACCTGCCCGACAGCCTGGTCAAACGAGCCGTTGACCTGGGTGTCAAGCTGGCTGTCAACACCGATGCCCACGCAGCAGACCAGTTAGGCGGTATCGCCTCCGGCGTTGCTGTCGCCCGCCGCGGCTGGGCCGAAGCCCGCGACGTGATTAACACCTTGCCATACGCCAAACTTGCCGCTATACTTAACTTATGAGCTTGAGCACTATCCTCATCATCTTGGCGCTTCTCATCGCCTTCTATATCTTCTCCGTTTACAACAAATTTAAGACCATCGAAACCAGGCTCAAAGCTTCGATCCAGGAAATCGGCAACCAGCTGAAACGCCAAGCGGATTTGATCCCCAACCTGGTCAGTTCGGTCAAGGGCTATATGAAGCACGAGTCGGCAGCGATCAAAGCCTTGACTGACGCCAGAAAATCAATCCTGACGGCCGTCAAATCAGGCCAAGTCCAAAACCTGGTCGCCGCCGCCTCACAACTCCAAGGGGCCCTTCCCGGCATCAGGGCCGTCTTTGAAGACACCCCCGAACTCAAGGCCGCCGGGCCGACTCAAAGCCTCATGGACGAATTGCGCGACACCGCCGACAAAGTGATGTACTCGCGCCGCACCCTGATTGATTTAACCGCCGACTACAATGTGATGGTGGTCACCCTACCCTCAAGCCTGTTGGCCGGCCTTTTTGGTTTTAAGCCAAAAGAGGGCCTCAAAACCCCAGAAACCGGTGAACACCTGGAAGTTAAAGCCGCAGACACCAAAACTCCCAAAGTCGATCTTTAATGCTCAACGTCTACGAACAGGTAGATCGAAACAAAAGAAAAAGCGCCCTGATCATCGCTTTCTTTGTCGCCTTTATCGCCCTAGTTGCCTGGGTTTTGGGTGAGGCTTCCGGTTACGGCCTGTCCTGGGTCGGCCTGGCTTTAATCTTTTCCGGCCTGGTGAGCTTTTTTTCCTACTACAACTCGGACAAAATCATCCTGGCCATTTCCAAAGCCAGGCCCGCTTCAAGAAAAAAAGACTTTAAGTTTTACACCGTCACCGAAAACTTGTGTCTGGCCACCCGACTGCCCCTGCCCAAACTCTATGTTATCGACGACTCTGCTCCCAACGCCTTTGCCACCGGCCGCGACCCAGGCCATGCCGTCGTTTGCGCCACTACCGGGCTAATCGACAAACTTGATCGCACCGAGCTTGAGGGGGTGATCGCCCACGAACTCTCCCATATAAAAAACTACGACATCAGGGTGATGTCTTTAGTCACCGTTCTGGTCGGCTTGGTCACTTTGCTCGCCGACTGGTTTTTGCGGGCTACCTACTGGGGCCGGGGTCGGGACAACGACAGAAATCAAGTCAAGGTGGTCATTTTTGTCGTCGGTGTCGTTTTAGCCCTGCTTTCGCCTTTGATTGCCAACCTGATCAAACTGGCCGTCTCCCGCCGGCGCGAGTTATTGGCCGACGCCTCGGCAGTCAAGATCACCCGCTTTCCCCAAGGCCTGGCCCGGGCTTTGGAAAAAATCTCCCATGACCGCGAACCTTTAGAAGCGGCCAACAAAGCCACCGCTCATTTGTATATCGCCAACCCCTTAAAAAACCGCCATGACTCAATCGGCTGGTTTGCCGGCCTTTTCAACACCCACCCGCCCGTATCCGAACGCATCCGCGCCTTGCGCCAGATGGCCTAAAGGGTAAAATAGGTTTACTGCCCATGGATCCGGAAAAGTTAACCCACCAATCACAACAAGCCCTGGCCGCTGCCGTTAAGCTGGCAACTGACGCCAAAAACGCGGAAGTCAACTCGCTTCATCTGCTTTTAGCCTTACTGACAGACTTTGACTCGGTGGTGGTAGAGATCTTAAAGCAGCTTGAGGCCTCGCCGGCAGAAATCAGCCAGGCAGCCCAGGAAAAACTGGAAGCAGAACCGAAAGTAGAAGGCGGCAGCCAACCGCGAGTCGCCCGGGAACTGGCAGAAGTCTTAAATCAAGCCGAGAAGCAAGCTAAAAGTTTGGGCGACGACTATGTTTCCCGCGAACATCTGCTCTTAGCACTCTCATTGACAGACTGCCAAGCTAGTGCTATCCTCAAACAAGCAAACGTCACCGCCGATAAAATCAACGCGGTCTTAAAAGACGTCAGAGGAGGCGAAAAAGTGACCGACCAAAATCCCGAAGGCAAATACCAAGCCTTGGAAAAATTTACCACCAACCTGACAGAGTTGGCCCGCGCCGGCAAGCTCGACCCGGTCATCGGCCGGAACGAAGAGATAAGACGGCTGATGCAGGTACTTTCCCGGCGCACCAAAAACAATCCCGTACTAATCGGCGATCCCGGCGTGGGTAAGACCGCCATCGCCGAAGGCTTGGCCCAGCGCGTCGCTTCCGGCGACGTCCCCGAAACTTTAAAAGACAAAGAAGTGCTGGTTTTGGACCTGGCTTCGATCTTGGCCGGCTCCAAGTTCAGGGGCGAGTTTGAAGACCGGCTAAAAGCCGTCTTAAAACAAATCCAAAAAGGCGCCGGCCGCTACCTTCTGTTTATCGACGAACTCCACACCCTGGTCGGGGCCGGGGCGGCCGAAGGGGCCATCGACGCGGCCAACATCTTAAAGCCGGCCTTAGCCCGCGGCGAACTCCACGCCATCGGCGCCACGACTGTCAGCGAATACCGCCAGCACATCGAAAAAGACGCGGCGCTCGAGCGCCGCTTCCAGCCGGTGCTGATCAACCCGCCGAGCGTAGCCGACACCGTCTCCATCCTCCGCGGCCTTAAAGAAAAGTACGAAGTCCACCACGGCATCAAGATCACTGACGACGCCGTCGTTGCCGCCGCCAAGCTCTCCGACCGCTACATTGCCGACCGCTTTTTGCCCGACAAAGCCATCGACTTGGTTGACGAAGCCACTTCGGGCCTAAAAATCGAGTCCGAATCGCAACCGGAGGAACTTGACCAATTAAAACGCCAAATTACCCAACTAGAAATCGAACAGGCCGCCCTCAAAAAGGAGAAATCAAAAACCGCCCAGGCCAGACTAGCCGAAATCAAGAAAAACTTAGCTCCCCTCAAAGAAAAAGAAACCAAGTTGAAATTAAGGTGGGCGAGTCAAAAAGAATTACTGACCAAAATCCAAAAACTCCAAGGCCAGGCTGACGAGCTAAAAACCAGGCTGGAAACGCTCGAGCGCGAGGTCAAACTCGAAGAAGCCGCCAAAATCAAATACGGCGATTTACCCCAAATTGAAAAGGAGTTGACCAAGCTCCAAGAAACTTGGGAGAAAATCCCCGACGAAGATAAAATTTTAAAGCTGTCAGTCACCGAGGAAGACATCGCCCAGGTCGTCTCCCGCTGGAGCGGCGTGCCGGTGGCCAAACTCCTCTCTACCGAGGCCGAAAAACTGGCCCACCTTGAAGACGAACTCCACCAGCGCGTCGTCAACCAAGACGAGGCCGTCCGCGAAGTCGCCGGCGCCATCAGGCGGTCCCGGGCGGGGATTAGCGAAGAACCCCGCCCCATCGGCTCGTTTATCTTCATGGGCCCGACGGGTGTGGGCAAAACCGAACTGGCCAAAGCCTTAGCCGAGGTTTTGTTCGGCGACGAAAAGGCGCTAGTAAGAACCGACATGAGCGAGTACTCGGAAAGCCACTCCCTGGCGCGCTTAATCGGCGCCCCGCCCGGCTACGTCGGCTTTGAAGAGGGCGGCCAGCTGACCGAGGCGGTCAGGAGAAAACCCTACTCGGTCATCCTCTTTGACGAGATCGAAAAAGCCCACCCGCAGATTTTTAACGCATTCCTTCAGATCCTTGACGAGGGCAGACTGACCGACGGCAAGGGCAGAACCATCAGCTTTAAAAACACCGTTGTGATTATGACCAGTAACCTTGGCGGCAACATTATTCAGGATTACGCCGGCAAAAAAGACAAACAGGAAGAAATGAAACAGAAAATCTGGGAGCTAGTTAACCAGTCTTTCCGCCCCGAGTTTATCAACCGTCTGGACCAGATCATCATCTTCGACCAACTCACCCCGGAAATGCTTAACTCAATCGTCAAGCTCCAGCTTGACCGGGTCAACCGGCGTCTAGCCGACAAAAAAATCACCCTCAAAGTCACCCCGGCGGCCGAGAAGTACTTAAGCCAAAAAGGCTTTGACGACGCTTTTGGCGCCCGGCCCTTAAAAAGAGTCATCCAAAACGAGATCCTCGACCCCCTGTCACTGATGATCATCGAAAATAAAGTCAAAGAGGGAACTACCGTTACCATCGACGCCGCCAAAGGCGCCTTGACTTTGAAGGCTTAAATTGATAACTTACCCCCAATGTATCTTTCTCAACTCAATCAGCAACAAAACTCCTAAACCTAGGAGAGCTGGTTGGTTGAGCCAAACTTTGCTAAACTAGCTCTTGAAGGCGCTAGTTTTTTTTATGGACAAAACCAAATCCAAAATCAACGTCTCCCACTTGGCCGAGCTTTCTAAGATGACGGTCAGCCCTAATGAGGCTGCCGGCTTTAAAACCGGTTTTGAGGCGACGCTTAAGACAGTTGACAAGCTAGAACAACTTAACACCAAAAAAGTTGGCTCCACCTTCCAGGTCACCGGCCTGAAAAACGTCTATCGGCCCGATAAGGTCGATAAATCACGGGTGCTATCGCAACAAAAAGCTCTAGTCAATGCCAAAAATTCTCATAAGGGATACTTTGTTGTCCCGGCCATCTTTGATGAAACTTAATCAGTTGACTCTCACCGAAGCCCTCGAAGGCTTGAAGGTCAAGAAATTTTCTTCGGTCGAGCTGACCCTGGCTTGCCTTGACGAAATCAAGCGCTTAAACCCCAAGCTAAACGCTTTTTTGACCCTGAACCCCGACGCCTTGAAAGCCGCCAAGGCTGCAGACTTAAAAATCCGCTCCGATGGCAACGCCTTTAAAACCCAACCGCTTTTGGGCATCCCTTACGCTTTAAAAGACAACTTTTTGACTGCCGGGTTGAAAACCACTGCTTCCTCTAAAGTTTTAGACGACTACATTCCTCAATACGACGCCACGGTTTATGCCCGCTTGAAGACTGCCGGCACCGTCCTTTTGGGTAAAACCAACATGGACGCCTGGGCCCACGGCTCGTCCACCGAAACTTCAGACTACGGCACCACCAGAAACCCCTGGAACCTGAATCATACTCCCGGCGGGTCTTCAGGAGGCTCGGCCGCAGCTGTGGCCGCCGACATGTGCATTTTTGCCATCGGTTCCGAAACCGCCGGCTCGGTCAGAGGCCCGGCTTGCTGGTGCGGCATCACCGGTTTAAAACCCACCTACGGCCGCGTGTCCCGCTACGGCGTCATCGCCATGGCTTCATCAACCGATTCTCCAGGCCCTTTAACCAAAACCGTCGCCGACGCTGCCAGAGTGTATCAAGTCATCGCTGGCCCCGACCCCTTTGATGCTACCACCTCGGGTCGACCGGTAAACTTAAACCTTGGCCACCTTCAAGGTTTATCCTTGAAGGGCAGGCGTCTGGCTGTTCCCAAGGAGTATCTGGTCAAGGAGATGGATAAGGCTACGGCCAAACTAATCGAAAACGCTTTAAAAAAACTAGAAGGCTTGGGTGCCAAAATTGACCAAATTTCACTCATCGACCCGCACTATTCAATCGGCGTTTATACCCTGGTCCAGCGCTCCGAAGTCTCGTCAAACCTGGCCCGCTACGACGGCGTCCGCTACGGCAACGACAGAAGTCATTTTGGCCACGAAGCCAAAAACCGCGTCATGCTCGGTTCTTTTGCCCTGTCAGCCGGCTACTACGACCAGTATTACAACAAGGCCCAAAAAGTCAGAACCTTAATTATCGAAGAGTTTAAAAAAACTTTTCGAAAGTACGACCTGGTTATCGGTCCGGTCACCCCCGGCCCGGCCCTTAAAGTCGGCGCCAGCAAAGACAGCCCCATGTTTGGCGAGATCGTCGACATGCTCATGGAACCCTCAAGTGTCGCCGGCCTCACCGGCACCAGCGTCCCTTGCGGCTTTGTCACTGGCCTGCCCGTCGGCCTGCAGATCACCGGCCCCCAGTTTGCCGAGGGATTGGTGCTGGCGGTAAGCGCCGCTTACCAGGCCGCCACCGACTGGCACTTAAAAAAACCGGTAACCGACTATGCTTAAACTCACTCCCACCATCGGCATGGAAGTCCACGTCGAGCTGGCTACCGCCTCGAAAATGTTTTGCGGCTGCCCGGCTGAGCACTTTGCTGTCAAACCCAACACTCACACCTGCCCGGTTTGTTTAGGGTTGCCCGGGGCTTTGCCGGTACCCAACAAAAAGGCCGTCGACTGGACGATGATGATCGGCCTGGCGCTTGGCTCAACCGTCAATAAAACTTCCAAGTTTGACCGCAAGCACTACTTTTACCCCGACCTGCCCAAAGGCTTCCAGATCTCCCAGTACGACGAGCCTTTGTGCCGCGGCGGCCAGCTGGCTTTGGACTCGGGTAAAATCATTAACCTCACCCGGGTGCATCTGGAAGAAGATACCGGCAAACTCATCCACCAAACCGTCGGCGGCAAGCGCGTATCTTTGGTCGACTTTAACCGCTCGGGCGTGCCCTTGGTCGAGATCGTCACCGAGCCGGACATTGCCTCGGGCGCCGAGGCCAAAGAGTTTTTGAAGAAACTAACCGCTATTCTGCGCACCCTTAAAGTCTCCGACTGCGACATGGAAAAAGGCTCAATGAGACTCGAAGCCAACGTCTCGATGGGGGAGTCACTCGCCTACAAGGTCGAGGTCAAAAACCTAAACTCGTTTAGATTTGTCGAACAAGCCATCGACTATGAATTATCCCGCCAGGAAAAACTCTTAAAGGCCGGTAAAACCCCCAGGCAGGAAACCCGCGGCTACGACCCCAAAACCCGCTCCACTTTTGTCCAGCGCTACAAAGAAACCGCCGAGGACTACCGTTACTTTCCCGAGCCGGACATTCCACCAATGGTCTTTTCCGATAAAGACATCGCTGCCATCCGCGCCAAACTGCCCCGGCTGCCGGAAGCCAAGGCCAAAGATTTGGTCGACCGCTTTAATCTCCCGCCTAAACTTGCTTCACTTTTGGTCGCCAAAGCTTCAAGGCTAACTTACTTTAAAAACTCGGTCAAAACCGCCCAGACCCTTAAAGTATCGCCAGAAAAGCTGGCCAATTTAATCATCAACCACAAAATCTCATTGGATAAACCGGCAGCCGAACAGCTGAAGACTCTCACTCAAAAGCAAACCGTCGACTTAGGTATAATCGACCAGGTAATTAAAGACAACCCCGACGTCGTCGCCAAAATCAAAGCCGGTAAAAGTTCGGCCGTTGCCTTTTTAGTCGGCCAGGTAATGAGACTCACCCGCGGCCAAGCCGATGCCGTTGCCGCCCGCAAACTCCTGCTCAAACGCCTTCAAGTCTAGCCTACGGGATCAGATCCTGAAGGTGTGGTAAGATAATTCAAATGGCTGACTTCGTTCATCTTCACGTTCACTCCGAATACTCCCTGTTAGACGGACTCTCCGACATCGACGAACTCATCGCCCGCGCCCAAGCTCTAAAGATGAAGTCCCTGGCCCTGACCGACCACGGCGTCATGTACGGCGCGGTTAAGTTCCAAAACGCCGCCAAAAAGGCCGGGCTAAAACCGATCATCGGCATGGAGGGCTACCTGACTACCGCTGATATGGCCGACCGCTCCCCCGGAGTCAATAAAAAAACCTTTCACCAGCTGCTTCTGGCCCGCGACATCACCGGCTATAAAAACCTAATGCAGCTGACCACTATCGCCCACCTTGAAGGCTACTATTACCGCCCCCGCTTTGACTGGGACACTCTGAAAAAATACTCTAAAGGACTGATCGCCACTTCCTCCTGCATGCAGGGAATTATCCCCAAATGCTTAAGAGACGGCAACGAAAAAGAAGCCAAAGCCTGGTGCAAAAAGTTTATCGAAGCCTTTGGCGAAGATTTTTATTTAGAACTTCAATCCCACCAGGGTATTCCCGAGCTGAAAGGTTTAAACCAAAAAATTCTTGACCTGTCGCGCCAGCTTGGCATCCCGGTGGTGGCCACCAACGACGTCCATTACGTCAATGCCGAAGACGCCAAGGCCCAGGACGCACTTCTGGCCATCCAGACCAAAACTGTTCTCTCCGATGAAAACCGCCTGACCATGATCGGCTCCCCTGACTACTATTTAAAATCGGCTTCGGAAATGGCGGATCTTTTCCCCGAGACTCCCGATGCTTTGGAAAATACCCTCAAAATCGCCGACAAATGTAATGTGGAGATTCCCACCGGTAAATGGATCCTGCCCGCCTTCCCTTTGCCTTCAGGCTTCAAAAAACCGGAAAAGTACTTAACTAAACTCGCCCAAGAGGGTTTAAAAAAACGCTTTACTCCTATCAAAAAAGACGTCCAAAAGCGCCTCGACTACGAGTTAGACGTTATCAACGACAAAGGCTTTGCCACTTACTTTCTGATCGTCGCTGACTTTGTCAACTGGGCCAAGAAAAACCACGTCCGGGTCGGCCCCGGGCGGGGTTCAGTCGCCGGCTCATTGGTCGCCTACGCTTTGCGGATTACCTCAATCAACCCGATCGAACACAACATTCCTTTTGAGCGCTTTTTAAACCCCGAGCGCCCCAGTCCTCCGGACATCGACCTTGACTTTGCCGACGACCGCAGGGACTTAGTCATCGACTACGTCGCCAACAAGTACGGCAAAGACAAGGTGGCCCAGATCATTACCTTCGGCACCATGGAGGCCCGCGGCGCCATCAGAGACATCGGCCGGGTCTTGGGCATGCCCTACTCCGACCCCGACCGCATCGCCAAACTCATTCCCTTTGGCTTTTCTTTAGAAGAGGCACTGGTCAACTCCACCGAACTCCAGGAATACTACAAACAGGACGACTTTAAAGAGCTACTTAATCTGGCTAAAAAAGTCGAGGGTACCGCCAGGCACGCTTCGACCCACGCCGCCGGCGTGGTCATCGGTGACAAACCTTTGACCGAGTACACCCCGCTGCAGCTTGAGACTAAAAACGAACGGGTGATGACCCAATACGACATGTACTCGTTAGACTGCAACATCTCGCCCGACGCCATTGGTTTGTTAAAAATCGACTTTTTGGGCTTGAGAAACCTGACCATTCTCCAAAAGGCGATCGAGTTTGTCGAGGAGCAGTCAGGGGATAAGGTCGACATCTCCGAAATCCCCTTAGACGAACCGGCGGTGTTTAAGCTTTTGTCGACGGGCAACACCATCGGCATTTTTCAATTAGAGTCGGCCGGCATGCGCCGGGTCGCCAGAAAATTAAAACCTTCCCGCTTTTCCGACATCACCGCCATGGTGGCTCTTTACCGCCCCGGCCCGATGGAGCTAATCGACGACTTTATTGCCGGAAAACTAAATCCCTCCCGCGTTCGCTACCCCCACCCCGACTTAAAAGAAGTTTTGGAAGAAACCTACGGCATCGCCGTCTACCAGGAGCAGGCTTTACAAATTGCCAACATCATGGCCGGCTACTCCCTGGGCGAGGCCGATATTTTGCGCCGGGCCATCGGCAAGAAAAAACGGGCTTTAATGGTCAAAGAGAAAGAAAAATTTATCCGCCAGGCTCGGGAAAAAGGTTATTCCAAGGAAATCGCCGACCGCGTCTGGGGCTACATCGACAAATTTGCCGGCTACGGTTTCAACAAAGCCCACGCCACCGCTTACGCCATGATCGCTTACCAGACCGCCTACATGAAAGCCCTCTACCCGGTTGAGTTCATGGCCGCACTGCTCACCGCCGAGTCCGGCAACAAAGACAAAATCCCCGTCGCCGTCGAAGAATCAAAGCAAATGGGCATTGCCGTTTTGCCCCCGGATATTAACCAGTCCAAAGTCGGTTTCACCATCATCAAAGACAAACATTCTTTAAACCAAAAGTCCATCCGCTTTGGTTTATCTGCCATAAAAAACGTCGGCGTCGCCGCCATCAAAGCTATCTTAGCTCAAAGGGATAAAAGCCCCTTTAAATCTTTGACTGACTTTTGCCGCCGCGTCGACCAGCAAAAAGTCAACAAGAAAGTGCTCGAAAGCCTCATCCAAGTGGGGGCACTGGACGCTTTCGGCAAACGCTCGGCGATGCTGGTCGGGCTGGAAGCCATCCGCCAAAAAGCGGCTCAATACCAAAAAGAGCTTACCAGTCCCCAAACTTCGCTCTTTGGCGCAGCCCGCGACAACCCCGGCAGCCACTTTACCGACGTCCTCCCTGAAGTCGCCGAACTTGGCAAAACCGACCTCCTTAACTTTGAGCGCCAGCTCTTGGGTTTTTACTTAACCGAGCACCCCATGGCCGACGCTTTGAAAAAAATCAGGAAACAAGCCTCCCACCAAGTTTCCGAACTCGACCGCCAAGTCCACTTGAACCGCCAGGTACTTTTGGGCGGAGTTTTGAAAAACTTAAAAACCATCCGCACCAAAAAATCAAACCAGTTGATGGCTTTTGCCGAACTCGAAGACGAAACCGGCACCATTGAGTTGGTCATTTTCCCTAAAGTCTACGCCGCCGCCGCCAAGTTTTTAGCTCCCGACAGGCCTTTACTGATCACCGGCAAAGTTGACTTTAAGGACAAGCTGGCGATTCTGGTTGACAGCGTCAAATCTCCCCAGTCCCAAACTCCAAAAACCACTGACACCAGGAGCCCAAACCATACAATCTACCTTAATTCTTCCACTCCCAAAAATACCATGGTCAAATTAAAAAATTTACTTGAATCCCACCCCGGCGATCAACCCGTTTCCATCAATTTGAGCCAAAACGGCTACAGCCAAAAAATCCGCCTGCCCTACGGCGTCGACTTTACTACAACCGAAGAGAAAATCATTCAGCTGATCAAACCCTTCAAAGGCAGGATTGACTAAATCGGGTATAATACTTTATGCCGCAAACGCGCTACATCTTCGTTTCTGGTGGAGTTTTATCCGGACTGGGTAAAGGCTTGATTACCGGCGCCATCTCCCTGCTTTTAAAGTCCACCGGCCTTAAAGTTGTCCCGGTCAAGTGCGAAAACTATTTAAACTTCGACGCCGGCTTAATTAACCCCATCGAGCACGGCGACCCGTTTTTGTGCGCCGACGGCGCCGAAACCGACATGGACATCGGCACCTACGAGATGTTTTTAAACACCAACCTCTCCATCGATAACTTCATCACCTTGGGCCAAATCTACAAAACCGTTATCGACCGGGAAAGGAATTTTGACTACGGCGGCGAGGACGTCGAAGCCATTCCCCACGTCACCGACGAGATCATCAGAAAAATCAAAGCCGTGGGCAAAAAAGACCAAGCCGACGTGGTGGTGGTCGAGCTTGGCGGCACCGCCGGTGAGTACCAAAACATCCTCTACTACGAGGCCTCCCGGATAATGAAATTAAAACACCACGACACCGTCGTCCACGTCCACGTGTCATACCTGCCCACCCCGCCGCACCTGGGGGAACCCAAAACCAAACCCACCCAGCTGTCAGTCAAGCAGTTAAACTCCATGGGCATCCAGCCCGATTTTATTGTCGCCCGGGCCGACCGGATCATTGATAAGCGTCGGCGCGAGCGTTTTGCCCTGTTTTGCAACCTCGAAGCCGAAGACATCATCTCCTCGCCGGATGTTGCCAACATCTACGAGCTGCCCTTAATTTTCGACTCTCAAAATCTCACCCAAAGATTAAGAGCCAAACTGGGTTTAAAACCCAAAAAGCCTCAACTTAAAGATTGGCACGACTTTATCAAAAAAACCAACCAGAAAAAAATCCACTCGGCCGAAATCGCCATCGTCGGCAAATATTTTTCCACCGGTGACTACCACCTGACCGACTCTTACCGTTCCTTGGTCGAAGCCTTAAGGCACGCCGCCGCCAATTCCCGGGTCGACTTGAAAATCAGAGAAATCAACTCGCAAAAATTAAATCGTTTTAACGTCAAAAAGTTGCTTGCCGGAGTCGACGGCATCATCGTCCCCATCGGTTGGGGGCCAAGGGGTGTGTCCGGCATGATCCAGGCAATTCGATACGCCCGGGAAGAAAAAATTCCCTACTTGGGCCTGTGCTTCGGCATGCAGCTTAGTGTAGTCGAGTTTGCTCAAAACGTCGCCCAGCTCAAAGGCGCCCATTCGACTGAAATCAAACCAAAAACGGCCCACCCGGTGATCCACATCATTCCGGCCCAATTGAGAAACCTTAAAGCCCGTGCCTACGGCGGCACGATGAGGCTGGGCAGTTGGCGGGCTCTAGTCAGTCCTAAAACTTTAGCCTGGCAGATTTACAACCGCCACCGCGGCTTTATCAATAAAAGGCGCGGCCTGACCGAAGAACGCCACCGCCACCGCTATGAATTCAACCGCGACTATTTAAATCGGTTGAGAAAAGCCGGCCTGGTCATTTCCGCCCGCGCGCTTAAAGAGGATTTGGTCGAGATTATCGAACTGCCCCGTAAGGTCCACCCTTTTTTCTTAGGCACCCAGGGCCACCCCGAATACAAGTCCCGCCCCTTATTTCCCCACCCGATTTTTATCGAATACTTGAAAGCCGCCTCTGCCTACCACTCCCGAGGTGGCCCGCCTGCCGGCGAGGCAAGCCGCATGGACTCCTCGGGAGTGAAATAGTATAATCCCTCGGTATGGCACTCTACGCCAAATTCAATCAAACCAGCTTTCGCGTCGGTGACACCATCAAAGTCACCCACCAGTTCACCGAAGCCGACCCGGCCAAAGGCGAGGCAGGCAAAACCCAGTCCCAGGCCTTCGAAGGCATAGTCATGGGAATTAAGGGCAGGGGAATGGGTAAAACCTTCACCGTCCGCAAAATCGCCGCCGACGCTGTCGGTGTGGAAAAAATCTGGCCCTTGGCTTCCCCATCCATCACCAAGATCAAAGTAGTCAAAAAAGGCCACCCCAAGCGCGCCAAGCTGAATTACTTACGCTCCCGCATCGGCCGCCACGCCACCCGCGTTAAAACCAAAGCCGTCGTTAAACCTACCCCCAAAGCCAAAGCTACCCCCAAAGCAGCCAAACCAAAAACTGCCGCCAAAACCTCTCCCGTTTCTCAACGATCGTCTTAAATTCTGATAGGTTTTAAAACTATAATTTCCCATCTGCTTAACCTTCATAACCTTCAAGGTTTATCCCTGTAAGGATTGCTTTCCCTATTAAATGACCTATAATACGTCTAATGAAAGACCTGCTTCATCAATCACCGATCGAGCTGACAACTAGCCAAAAGGAATTGGCAGTAGCCGTGCTTGATATTTTCCAAAATTCCCCCACAGACAACAAACAACTGGTGATTATTGAGGGCTTTAGAGGGATTGGCAAAACTACTCTAGTCAACCACTTACAACAAATAACCCACCAGTCTGAGGTCTACTTTTTCTCCGAGGACGATATAACCTATTACAATCAAGACGCAATTAAAGAACTTTCAAATCACACAAGGGCTATCTTTACAGGAAGGCCGCTAAGTTTTCAAAACGACTCTGTTTATGATAAAAATTTAAAAAAACTAGCTCGACAGGAGAAATTTAAAATCCATCATCGTACCTTAAAAGGGATGACTGAGACAGAAATGGACCAATTTTTAGACAGGGCATACCTAGAAGGCGAGTCGTCTTTATCACGAGATACGGTCCATCGGTACTCGCTTGGAATTCCCACCCTGGCCACAATGCTTAGTTGGTCAGGGGTAACCGAAGATATGGTTGTTTTTATCGCCGGCAGATACCTAAAAAATAACCTAGGAAGAGAAACCAAACCTTTCAAATATTTGTCATACGAACTGATTCCTCAAGATGTTTTAGATAAGGTCGAACAACTTCGGGATGTATTTTACAGTATTAGAGGGAAGAAATTTGGCGATTACCTCTCTGGCGCTGTGCTCGAGCAAGAACGATTAAAAAACAAAGGAGTAGTGCACGAGGATCCTGTATTTGTGGCGCCGGAAAGTTATAAAATTTATGACGAGATACTTCAATCTGATGGACCAGCAGAAATCGACGTCTTTGCCCCAAACATCTCCGATTACATCTTTAGACGAGTCCTTGGGGTAATTGGTCCGTACGCCTACTACACTCCAGAAAACAGGTCTAAGATGTTTGAGATGGAAATGAGAAAAGTGAGTATTTGGCATTCTGATAGAAACAATTTTATTAGCACCGGGGTTAATTACCTGGACAACGAATATTATGGCATCGAGAAGGCCGGGGATAACTTTGTCTATGCTTATCAACAGGGTTTATTAGGTATTCCAGTTTTTAGTAAAAAAAACAACTCTTTCTTAATTCACGCCCATGCTCACTTTGACGAGGTAGAAAACCCGGCCATGGTGGGCTACATGACGGAAAGCCTGTTCCAACAGCTAGGTATTGCTTACTTTGTTTACAGCGGCACTCTGAACAAAAGCTATTGGTATAACCCTGAAGTCAGACATATAGTTATGCTCGACCAGCCAGTGGCAGTTGGGAAATTCGATATCTCTGTGGGCTCTAAAAGAGTATGGAAGGTGTATTGAAAGAAATTAGTTTGTCATACAAGGATGAAACAGCCAGAGGACTCAACCTAAATATTCGACAATCCAAAAAAGTTTACTTTGGGTCAATTAAGGAAGTTAGGCGAGGCAGGCGTTTTAGCCATTCCTTTTGCCAAAAGCTTCATTGCCCAACTTAAAAGCACCGTTACCGAGCTAACCGCCCCTGACGAAGAAAAAATCACCCTACTCGATCGTCAAGAATGGATTGAGCGTTATCCGGAATTTTGGCGGGAAGCCCAAGCCGGCTGGATTAGCCTTCGCGATCCAGATGACAAAACCAACTACGGCACAAGCTTCGTTCTTTTTGGTCCAAGAAAACCATAATAACCTCTCCCAGCCCGCAACGATCGTCTTGAATTCCGATAGGTTTTAAAAGTAAAATTTCCCATTTGCTGGTAGCATCAATTATTTGATAAAATACTTGAAGTTTGCGGGCCCGTAGCTCAGTGGTAGAGCGACAGACTTTTAATCTGTGCGTCGAAGGTTCGATCCCTTCCGGGCTCACCAGGGCTTTAGCCCTGAGCTTGCCGAAGGGCCCCATCGTCTAGCGGTTAGGACATCAGGTTTTCATCCTGAAAACCAGGGTTCGATTCCCTGTGGGGTCACATATATCGTAAGGTTCAGCGCGACCCGTTGGCCTGCGCTGAAAAGCCCGATGTTGCTTGCTAATCTTTGATCGAATTGTTCGAAATGTCGTTTTAGATCCTGTAATACACAGATTTCCCTCTATTTTTCCCCTGCATTTAAGCCACGAGAAGAACACCAGTCTTGGTGTTGAGGCTATTTTTGTATTGTTATTGCTCTTTTTGACAGAATAAATTTTGTTTTAATGAATGAGAGAGCTTCCTGTCGCTCCTCAGCTGTTCCGATCTGCAAGATGTGTAATAGATAGTTTTTGGTCATTTCATTTTTATCAGCTGAAGTCTGGGGAATTCTGTTAAATTCAGCTAAGTGTCCATCTATAAATTCCTGATGAAGTACTTGAGTTTTGAGTCTGTGGTACCGTTCAATATCTTCCTGAATTTTTCTTGTTACCCCCGTATGATTAAATTTGATTTTATCGATATTAGCAATTAACTGTTTTACTAAGTCATCTTCTGTAATATATGGCTCGTCACATTCATAATTGAGAGATCTGCCGCAGTGATAATAGGTATGTTTGGCATACCCGCCGTGTTTTAATTTTCTGATTTTTTCTTCAGCCGTTACTCCACCTCCGCAACCCCCACACCGAAAGATACTCTTAAATGGAAATATCTTGTTGTGATAACTTTTGGGTGGAACCATGAGGACTTCTTGAACCTTGTCGAATAATTCTTTTGTAACCAAGGGTTTATGTTTTCCTTGATACCAAGTTCCACTGCCGACTGGGAATTCAAATTCTCCATAGTAAAAGGGGTTATTAAGTGTTGAGTAGACTTTGCTTAGTGGCATCTTGTTTCCTAATCTGGTTGTGAATCCTATCCTATCAAGCCAATTCTTAATCGCTCGACCACTATGGCCTTGATGCCCAACTCTTTCGAACATTTGAGCAATGAAAGATGATCGTTCGGGATCGAGAATGATGAGTTCATCCTTATGACCATCGCCAGCCTGATTAAGGTATCCTGCGGGGGCTATGCTGGGTCTCCAGCCCATCGCACACTTAGTTCGTAGTCCTCGTTGGACATTTAGACCTTTGTTGTCGTTTTCAAGCTTTGCTTGAGAGCAGAGAATCATGAGTAAGAATTTCTCGTTTGGGCTATTCGAGAAGCTCTGTGAGTAGGTTTGAATTTTTATTAGCTTTCCCTGATCCATAAGATCAACTACAGATCCCAAATCGCCAGCATTTCTACTTAATCTGTCAGGAGCCCAAGTGAGAATCCCATTAAATTTCTTTTGGCGTAGTTCTTGAAGAAGTTGAGTAAACACTGGCCTGGAGCCAGACATTTTGGCTGAATGACTTTCTTTCTTAACCTCCTTAATTTTGAGATTATCTCTCTTAGCCAGAGTCAGCATTTCGTCGATTTGAGAATCGATGGACATTGCCTGACGTTCATCAGATTCCGAAGATTTTCGTGCATAGAGGCAATATTCGATTTTTGGTGGCTCTATCGTCGTATTTTGGTTGTATGTTGTACTCATTTCAGGGTACAAGGTACCGGGAAGGGTCGTGGAAGTCTAGGCTCAAAAGGGGTTACTCTTCAAATTGCTTTACGGCGTGGTTGATGAGTATAAGCCGTAATTATTATGATTCGTGAATCTTAAAGTTTTTAAGACTTTTTGATGGATTGGAAAACAAAAATTTTCCAATATATTCATTTCCATCAGCCAGAAGACGTATTTCTAACCAATATTTATTATCTTTAAGCTCAAAATCTGGATTTTTCCAGTTGTACAAGTAACTATCATTGTTGAAGGCAAAAAAAGAATCTTCTGTAGACTCCTTTATAGCTATTGATATATTGGCTTCTTCTCCTTGTGGAATCGTATCTCGGGAAGGAAGAAGAATCTCTGCAATTAATGGTTGTCCTGAGCTGTAATCTACAGGTTCCTTAGTCGAAGCCCATCTACCATTTATTTTTAATATTTCAATGTTAGATGTAAAGTCTTTAAAAGATACCCAAACTCTTGCATTATTTAAGCTTGGATTACCGAAGAAAAATTTCTTCAGAAAATTTTGCTTAGCGTTTTTAACTGTGACATTTATAAACTTAAATTTTTTATTCCCTCTAACGAATTCAGAATCGTTAGCAGGTCCAAAACTTATAGAGGGTTTACGTAACATCTCCATGACTCTTGTGAGCAGCCAACCCAAAACGATACCAATCCATAATTGATTTGAACTTATAAATGTTTGTATCTGGTTATTATTAGTCACATCTTGACCCAACATATTATTTTTTGATCCAGGGAATTGTTAGTATCTCCTGCCAATCGGTTTGATCAGACGGAATAAGATCATTGCCACCCTGTTTAAGCAGTAAGTAATATTTACTTGCGATTGATCGTACAGTTTCTACTGCTTTATGCAAATCATCATAATTTGCTTTGAAAAGTGATTCCTTTTTATCAAAATGGGCAATTCTTTTATTGCGGTATTTCTTTATTTCTTTTGTATCTTCCTCTAGCTTCTTTAGATCCATGTAAACGATAGCTGGATCTACATATTCTTTTGAACCAAAGTGTTCCTCAAAATCACCCTTCCCGATTCCTTCCATGAAACCTGGAAAGATGTCGTTATCGCGATGATATTGTTCGCTATACCAGTCCTTGTTTAAGCTCTGGATAACTGTCGGGTTAAAAAGAATTGTTCTTAAAAGATTTACCAAGCTAGACGAACGTTCGTCTGTATCAATTTGCCTACAAACCGCAGACACCATTAGTGCAACATAACTTTCTTTTAGAAAGTCCCACAGGGAGTTACCCTTATTTATCTGGCTATTTCTTTTAGAGATCTCAATAATCTCTTTGAATATCTCCTTGTTGCCCATCATCCTAATAACTTCTGACTCAATTGACTCAAAGTCGTCCTTAAGCTGTTTAATTAGTTCATTTTGATTCTTACTTAGGGGAGAGTGTGCTTTTCCATCATTAACATCCTTTATCTCGTTCTGAATTTTAGCCTCATACTCTCTGATGATTTCTTCATTGGCACCAACAACCTGACGCTCTTGGGTTATTTGTTCAACTAATTCAAGTTGGATATTGATAGGGGGGACAGGAATCTTAAACTTCTTTATTTGGTCTGTAGTTAGATTTTTAAATACTGCACCAACTGATCGAGAGTTATTTTCATCCTTTTGGCGCAAAAGTATAAAATATAGAAATTCTGGAATTATTTTACTGGACAGCTTTCTAAATCCGACAAAACCGTCATGGATACATGCGTCAACTGTAAGAATTGTTGGCAACCCTGGATTACCGCTTACAGCCATTACAACTTCACCCTTTTTCATTGGACGACTAAGCTTAGATCCTTCTTCTGTAAGCGAATCAGTTTGGGGAGTTGTATACATGCCATCTCTAGTTACGTCTGAGACCATCAGTCTGGGGATTTTTCCATCGTAATACCGTTTATCTCCTTTAGGCCTAGGTGAACTACCACGCACCAAAGTACAAAGATCCTGGATCAGTGCTGTTTCCCAATCAGGATTGATATCAGTTATTGGTTTCCAATTTTTTACAACTTGTTTTGCTCCCTCAATGATCTTTTGATAACCTTCAATTTGTTCAACTATTTGCTTTTGAACAGGAAGTGGTGGAACAGGAATTCTAAAATGTTTAAGTTTTTCTTTCGTAATATGTACCAGACCCCCAGCACCATGAGCTTGGGCTTCGATCTCGGGAACAATTATTTTTATAACAAGATAAGCAAAAGCAATATCTATATCTCCTTGTAAGGGTTGAAATTTATATATGTGTTGATTAAGAACACCCTTGCCTCTATTCCATATATGTGGGCCGAATGAAGTGCCACGAGTTCCTGACCAGGAAAAAAGTAGGTCGCCATTTTTGACAATAATTTTATCATCACAATTTCCTTCAAAATAATTGAATTCAGCATTATTGTCATTGAGATTTGCTATTCGGATAATGGGCGTTCCGTTGGTTTTCCATTCTTCTTTTTTAAATGCTCTCCCGTTTATCATTTCGAATAAACTTCCCAATTCCTTCATTGGCCATCTCTTGTTGCTTATTACTTCGGTTTGTTTGTATTCATCACTACTCAAGTTATAATCACCCTTCTCAGAAATTCTTGTTTTTGAAACCAAGGTGGCTAAGTTTTTTACTTCGATTAGGAGAGTAGTGTTGGGGTCCTCTATATATTTCTTCAAAATTATCAGGGCGGCAGTGAGGTCATTACTTTCAATTTTCCTTCTTTGAGCTCCGAGGTCAAATCCATCGCTGTCAATTTTTACGAACAATATTTCATTTGTTCTTTTTGCTAACACATTATCAAAAAACAAAATACTTGTCTTTACCCCAGAGTAAGGATTGAATATTCCATTAGGTAATGAAACTACCGCAAACAGACCATCTTCAACTAACATTTTACGGAGTTGTTTATATGCATTGCCTGACTGAAAAATGATCCCCTCAGGTACAATAATTCCCGCTCGACCATTCGGCCGTAGGTGTTCTTTAATATAATCCACAAACAGCACTTCGGCACGATTTGCTTGTACGCTGAACCGCTTGTGTGGGCGTATGCCGCCTTTTGGAGTCATAAATGGTGGGTTTGCCATAATTACGTCATATGTCTCGTCCCATTTTTCATCGCTAGAAAGAGTGTCATATTCAAAAATCTTGGGTTCAGCAAAGCCATGCAGGTACATGTTTACTTTGGAGAGCTTAACCATGTCAGGACTAATATCGTAGCCGAAAAGATTGTTCATTAATCGCTTTTTGTCGTCAGGTGTTAACGGTTTTTCTTTATGTTTCGGATCATCCCTACCATCGTGTTGTTTGAGAATGTGTTTATATGCAGAGATTAAAAATCCAGCAGTTCCACAAGCAGGGTCCAAAATTGAATCGTCTTTTTTGGGATCAACTACAGCTACTATAAAATCGATTATGTGACGTGGAGTACGAAACTGCCCAGCATCTCCTTGGGAACCCATGATAGAAAGTAGATACTCAAAAGCATCACCTAAATCCTCACTATGATCGTATGTAAAACTGTTGATCTCCTTAAGGAATAAGCTCAATGTTTCCGGACTACGATATGGTAGAAATGCGTCCTTAAAAATATCCCTAAATAATTGGGGAATATGGGGATTACTGGACATCTGTACTATGGCTTCAGCGTAAAGGTCTAATCGTTCGTGTCCACCCAATCTAGAATCTAAAAGTTTGCTCCAAGCATATTTTTCAAATCCATTAGTAAAGAAGCGAGCTTTGCCTCCAAGTTCCACAGCATCTTTATCCATATCATCCATGAATTTATAGATCATGGCTGTTGTAATTTGTTCAACTTGAGCTTTAGGATCAGGAACTTTACCAACCAGGATATCTCTGGCTGAATCTATTTTTCGTTTTGTTTCTTGAGTTAACATAATATTTACATATACGTATTAACTGATACGTAGTCCTTTACATACTCTGGCACGACGTCACGGTACCCGTTCAAGGCCTTAAAGTCTACTAGTGATACTTTTGGGTTTGTTGCAAACCGACCGTATTCCTTTGTTTCTACAATTTCTCTAATCTCGTTATCAGTAATATAAGCTTTGAGGAAATTCTTTATTGGGTAGTAGTACTTACTATCTGGCTTGTAAATTGAGATAAACTTTTCAAACTCTTCCTCTAAAAGTTCATCTTTATCTTTAAATTTATCTAACCGCCCAAAAATCTTATCCATTATTTCTCCCAGGGAAAGCCGACGGTCAACCTTGACTGATTTACGAAGCTTGTCTAAATTGAAATAATCTTCAGGTTTATCAAAAACCTCAGTCTTCACATAATCCTCAACTGCCTGCATATCGCCAGCTTCGTATTTTTCTTTGATGAAAGAATCTGCCTTAACCGTTTCCTCAAACTTTTCAAAAATCTTGCGATCTACTTTCATTCCTTGTAAACCAATCGCTTTTTCTTGGAATGTTTTGAGAGGATCTGGGATACCAATGGTCACATCAATATTAACCGTAGGTTCTCCGCCTGGTCCTGTGCCCGAAATTGTCTTAGGAATTTTTAGAATTTCATCATAGTTATATTTCTCTTCGAAATACTCACAGTTAGCAAAGAAATCAAATAATTTGAATTTTTCTTTATCAACCCTGACTTTCTCAATTTCACCATTCTCACGATTTTCAAAGGTAAAGGCGTATTTTCGTGTACCACGTCCTTTGATCTGAATGAAATCTGTTGGGGAAAAAATTGGCCGCATTAAACAAAGATTTAATATATCTTGGCAATCATAGCCAGTAGTCATCATACCCACCGTCACGCAAACTCTAGTTTTGCTGGACTTATAACCTTCCAGCCAAGGCGTGTGACCATTAAGGTTGTTATTAGCAAAGCCTATTGTGAATTGCTGAGCATCAGGAATATTAGAAGTTACCTGCACAGCAAAATCGGAATTATATTTTCCTGGCCAGTAACTATCAGCGAGCTGATTTAGAAGCTGTGTAATTTTACTGGCATGTTTTTGACTCACACAGTAAATAATGCTTTTGCCAACCTCTCCAGAGATTTGATCCATCAAGGCATTCTTTAAGAAAGTCTCACAAAAAATTAGATTAGTTTTGTCAGAGAAAAACTTTCGCTCAAAATCTGATTGATAAAAAACTTGTTCCTCTTTGCCTTCTTCTGTATCAACTAAAAGAGAATACCCTTCATCAGAAAGGAGTTGTGTAGTAATCTCCGTTCTGGCATCAGCAACTATTGGGTTGACCAGAAAACCTTCTTTGACACCGTCAAGAAGACTATAGCGGAAGGTTGGTTCTCCTGTTTCACAACCAAAAGTCTTATAGGTATCTAGAAGTTGACGTTTTTCCCAAGCCCGAGGATCACGAGCATTAAGCTGATTTGGATCAATACCTTTCAGGTAGTTTTTAGGCGTAGCCGTAAGTCCTAGCTTGTAACCCACGAAATACTCAAAGACAGCTCTACTATTACCACCAATTGAACGGTGTGCCTCGTCAGAGATAATTAAATCAAAATCGGTAGGATTAAATAACTTCTGATATTTATTATTAGTTGAAAGGCTTTGAACAGTCGAAACCACAATTTCAGCTTTACGCCAATCATCACGATTTTCTTTATAAATAACGCTGGTGAAATCTTTAGCCAAATATTTTTTGAAATTCTTGGCCGCCTGATCTTCCAACTCAATACGGTCAACTAAAAAGAGAATTCGTTTGGCATTGCCAGTTTTCAGGAAAAGCTTGATAACGGCGGCACAGGTTAGAGTCTTACCGGTACCAGTTGCCATTTCAAAAAGATAACGGTCATTGCCATTTTGGGCAGATTCTTGCAAAGCAGTTATGGCCCTAAGTTGATATGGGCGTAGAAACTTCAAATCCTGTTCTTGAATTTGATCGTGTTTAAGTACCTCATCTTGCCAGCGAGGATCTTTTTGGTATGTAGGATTTTGAGTTAAAGCTATGTAATCTTCTGAAACTTTTTCTTCTGTCAATTTCTTAGAGTCTGGCTTGTACGAAACAAAATGTTTGAGAGATTCTTGTGTGGGAAACGAGGAAATAAAAGATGGATTGCCTCGCTCTAAATCCCAGAAGTAATGAACATTACCATTGGAAAGAACAATAAAACGAACGTTTTGTGACTGGGCGTATCTTCTAGCCTGCTCTTTCCCATCTAGAGGATCTTTGTCCTCAGATTTAGCTTCCAGCACTGCATAAGGGAAACACTTTTCATCAAGTAGAAGAAAATCTATGAAACCGTTCTTGGTTTTATCAAAATCATTGCCTAATTCGTCAACTACCTGCTTTGTCAATTTGACATTGTTTTCTAGAACTATATTCGCCGTTCCATGCTCATCATCAAAAAATCTCCAGCCGGACTCCTGAAGAAGATTGTTAATTTTGATCCGTGCTTTTGCTTCTTTTTGCATAATTATTTCTTGTGTATAAACTTTTCAATATCTTCCTTTTTATATCTTCTCACCCTTTTTACCCCAATACGTATAGCTTTCAGAACACCCTTTTTGTCCCATAAACGCAATGTATTCGCATGAACCTTTAAGACTTGTGCCGCTTCTTTGAGAGTTAATAGTTCTTCCATATAGATTTACCTACCAATTGATATCAATATCATACAAAAATCTTTGCCATTTTTCAATAGTTTGAGACGCCAAATAATTATTGCTTTTCCTGAAAAAGTGAAGATGAATCGGGATTAAAAGAAATCTTTTGGGGAAGTTTTGAGTGCTTTTGCAATCTTGTTTAAGACTTCAAGCGAAGGGGATCTCCTACCTTGTTCGATATGTCCCATGTGTGTTCTGCTTAGACTTACTCTGTCTGCGAGTTCTTCCTGGGTTATACCAAGCCCCTGACGTCTCTTTTGAATTCTGTGTCCAAATTTTACTTGATTCTTAGTAATTTTGCCCATGTCCTAATTATTGATAGCCATGAGCTAGAGCACCACTAGCTTAAAGCGAGCATTTAGCCTTGAAATATGCTTAAATGTAAGTTAGTATTACAACATCATTGAAAGGAGGTGAGAATATGAAGAAATTACTATTAATTATCGGAGGAGGACTTCTCTTAATAATCGTCTTGGGACTCGTTGGTAAGGACTCTTCTACCGACCAAGCCAGTATTCAAACCCCGCCTGAAAAACAGGAATTGGTTGCTGAAGCTACTACCAAACCAGCCTTTGAATACGAGATTTTGGCTAGAGTCGAAAATAAAGCTGATGAAAACATTAGCATTTTAATCAAACCCGGAGAGACCAATCCCGAGGGAATAGCAGAGGAAGTCCAAAAGAGCTGTAAGAAAAAATGTAACGTCACTCTATATGACGACAAAAAAGCATTTGATCTCGACGCTGAATATACCAAAATGCTTAGTTACGACTACACAGTTGAACAGCGAGAGACCTGGAAAAAAAAGAATACCGTTTTTCTAGCTGATCATATGGTTGCAACCGTTGGATATGCTTTTGGACCATATAAGGAGTACCCACTTAAGGACTCTTACTACAAAGAACTTAAGGGTGAAAAATAAACCATACAGAAAGATCGAAGGGTCTTTCTGTGGTTGTTAGAAAACCATATTTAGTTTGATGGTTTCAAGATCAAATCCTAAGTCATTCATATGTTCAAGTGACCATGTCAAACCAGGGTGTGGATCTGGTTCTGGTGGCAAATCTGAATGAGTACTTCTGTTCGTTGGGTGGTCTGTTTCAATTATTTTTGACATAAGTAAGGTGAAAGCATCAACTAGATCATCGTATTTTTCCACTCCAAAGTTCAGTAATTGATCAATTAACACTTCAGCTCCTGATCTGGGAAAAAATACTTTGCCTTGCTCAATAAGTGGAGAAATTATCGATAGTCTTGATCTTTTGTCTAACTGTGGAATTCTAACTTCCTCGGCCAGAACATGCTCTACTATTAGTTGTTGGGCAGCCGCACTCTGATACCCCACGCTTTCTATATATACCCTAGGGTGCGGTCTATAACCGACTTTTAGTTTTTCAGTAAGAATTTTAATTGCCTGAATAGTTTGAGGAAAATCCAATCGTTTGTTTAAAATGTAAGGCAAAATATAAACTTGGAGATTGTCTCCGTAACCAACTATGTATGCTGGTACTAAGGCTGTTAAATTTGCTGACGCCAAAAGAGAAATAGCCAAGTCGACTCCTATGGCAATTAATCTTGCCGGATAGCGATCAAAGTCCGGTAGGGTGTCGTAGTATTTAATCCAAGCTCCTTTAACAATTCTGTCTTCGTCCGCAATAATTTTTAGTAAAAATTCTCGATACCAAGCTGCCTCGTCGGCAACATCTTTTCTTTTGGCTTCAATATCCTCCATAGTCGGATATTTTCCAGGCCAGGCAATATTTCCATAACTATCTAACAAAGGAAATTCTTTATAAATACCGTCCATTGCGCCTGCTTGAACGTTTTGCTTAATCCGCATCATTAGCGAGTCCAAATGTAGTAAATTGCCTACGGTAATAATTCTGGTACCACTATCTCCAATAGGCTTTATTTCACCCGAAAACCAATTCCAAAGATTGTCTCTGCTTTCTCTTGTCTTAACCGATTCTAGATCCTCAACATCATCAATAATGATAAGGTCTGGTCGGTACTGCCTATGCCTGAGACCTCTAATTCTTTCACTTTGCGATATGGCTGAAATTCTGGAATTGTAACGTGGTATTACAAGAGAGTTAGATCGCCATTCTTCAGCCACTTCTGAAAATGGTCCAAAATCCCGCATTAGGAGTTCGTTTGATGAAAGCTCCTGTTTTATGTTCGTAAGAATTTGCTTGGCAAGCCCCTGAGTTAAGCTCACTAGTAGAGTATATTTTTTGGTGGGTTTACCGACCATTGCCCAAATGGGTAGTGCCAAAGTTGCAATAGTAGATTTTGCCGACCCGCGAAAGGCTGTGATTGTGATTTTTTGTAATTCCTCATTCTGAATGAGATTGAAGATTTCCTTTTGAAAATCAGCGGTTGGGCAAGTTATATAATGGGGAAAGTAGGTAACAAAAAACCAATAGAAATTCTCCTTCGTTAATACTTTCCGAAAGTCAGGATTTTCCTGAATTTGTTTGATTATTTGTTCTTGGTCATTCATTGCTGTTTTCTTTGGGCGGAATTAATGCCGCCATCTCTATTGCTTTATTTAACAGTTCCTTTTGTTCATCTGTAAGGTTAATTTCTTGGTTGCCATTGGTTGTGGTTACTTCAACTCTATTGCGATAGGCATCATGATGAGTCTTAAGCCAAAAGATTATGGCAGTCATATTCTTGTCTTTGATAGCGCTTATCATTTGACTTTCGGCCATATCATTTATCAGCAAGCTTCCATCTAATAATGCCTGATCACTTGCCTGAGAAAATCCAGAGTTATCTTTACGCCATCGATAATAGGTGGCTCGACTTACTCCAGCCTTTTCACAGGCAATTTGAACTATTGGAGTTTTCTTTAGTATCTCTAACAGCTGTTCTTTATTTTTTGATTGCCTTTTTTCGATAGTGTTATCCATAGATTTTTTTGGCTTTTTGTCCCGTTAAATTTTCCCAGCGTTTTATAATTACCTCTGTATATACAGGAGACTTTTCCATGATGTAACATCGTCGTTTCATTTTGGTGGCCGCAATTAGAGTGCTTCCACTTCCCCCAAATGGCTCGACAATTAAATCGCCACGTTTTGTAAGCATCTTGATATAGGGGATAAGAATCTCTGTAGGCTTACAGCCAAACACAACTCCCTGACCAGAGTGTTTTTCATCCGAAGCATTAAACTCTATAAAATCGGTTGGCTGATTCTTCTTTCCATGTTCATAGCCTTCCCAATGAGGCTTTCCTGAAGTTGCATACAAGGCGGTTTCGTATTCGTTTTGCAGGAGTTCTTCTTCCACCTCTGTATTTATTTGGTTTCCCTCACTTGTTCCAACCATAGCTATATCGTATTTTGAGAAAAATTTATATTTAGCTGAAAACCCCTGGTGTCTGTTTGGTAATCTCCATATCAGCATGTTGCGCACCTTCCAATACTTCTCGATCTCGTCCCACATGGCTCGGGTGTTCTTCCAATTTTCGTACGAGATGATGCTGAAATCTGGTTTTGCTACCTTTGCGATATTTGACATCCAAAGGGATATAAAGTTAGGCGGCAAAACATCGGTTTCAAGATACCTTCTGTTACGTTTGGCACCAAAGCCAGTTGTTGGTTTTCCGTGACGTTTTGCACCAACGTAATCGAGCAAATATGGTTCATCAGTCAGACACATATCTGCTTTTTTACCATCCATGAGTTTTAAGATATCAGCTTCAATAGTAGAATCCCCACACATTAGTTTTGAGTCATCAAGAGAATAGATGTCACCTTTTTGAACATTGATCTTCTGGATATTTAACTTTTTAAGTTCTTTTTCAAGGTCGAATTCTTCTGGGACGTCAATATCAAAAATACCATCGAGTTCACCACTGGAAAAACCAATATCAGCAAGGAATGACTCATCAAACTTAGCAAGTAAATCCCAATCAAATTCACCTGTATTCTTATTGAGACGAATGTTCAACTCTTTTTCCTTTTCCAGATCTGAAATATCTACATAAACGACTGGAACAGTTTTATATCCCAACTCCTTTATGGTTTCCCATCTAAAATTTCCACCGATGATTATATTTTTACGAGTTGGTGCAGAGTTTGCCACAATTGGGTCAACGATCCCAAAGCGTCTGATACTTTCTTTTAATTGTTCCTTTGCCAGATCGTCATGCTTACGAGGATTGTAGTCTGGTGAGACTAGGTCCATTATTGGAACTTCGATCGTTTGGATAGGTATGTTTTTCATAATTAAGATAACAATATCACCCCGTTTTGATATAGCCCGGGTGACACGGAGGGGTGGGTGAAACCCTGGGTTACATGATAAATAGACCGATATATTGGGCTAAATCAACACAGCAATTTATAAACTGTTTGATGAAATTACCCCCTTGACAGGCTTTTTATAATAACTAATCCCCTTGCATAATTACGCTAGTTAGAGTAGAATAGTGCGTATGAGAAAGACTTTAACCTCAAAGCAAAAGATAGTCCTGTCTTCTATTAAGGATCAGGCAAATAAAAATGGTACAACTCCCACACTTGAAGAACTTCGTGTGACCTTGGGTTTAGCTAGTATAAGCTCCGTTCAGCGACACACTGATGCACTGAAAGAAAAGGGGTATCTGGAAAATACTCGAGGATTAGCTTTACCGGACTCATCTGACAAAGTACAAATTCCCCTTGTAGGCAATGTAGCGTGTGGAGTTCCATTCTTAGCTACCGAAAATGTTGAGGCCTACATTCAATTTGATGCTTCGAAGATCAGTGGAACTCCGGACAATTATTTTTTCCTACGGGCAATAGGCGACAGTATGAATAACGCCAGAGTTTCCGGAAAAACAATTGATGATGGAGATTTTGTCCTAATTAAAAAACAGCAAACAGCTGACCCCGGTAGTCGTGTAGTCGCACTTATTGGTGATGAGGCAACAATTAAGAAGATAATTCCTGAAGATGGCTACGTACGTCTTCAACCAGAATCTACTAACCCAAAAAATAAACCAATATTATTATTTGAAGACTTCTCTATTCAAGGCGTTGTCGAGGATGTTATTAAGAAAGGCGGTGATTAATTATGACAAAGAAACCAGCAAATCAAGGAAAACAATGGTCTCCGACTCAGGAATCCCAACTACGAAAACTCGCGAGAGGTAACACCCCTACGAGAGTTATTGGATTAAAGATGAGTAGAACTCCTGGGGCGATACAAGCTAAGGCTCAAGATTTAAATGTTTCACTTATGCCGCACAACAGGCATCCATATAACAGGAGTAAGGCAAAGTGATGAATAAAAAATAACTATCTATGAATATTAGCGATGATCAACTATCTGGCTGGATCAAACCTTGGTTTAACAACGAGGAGGAAAGAGCAGAAAAGACAAAAGATACTGTTAAATCAGCTGTTGATACTCATTTGAGTGACTTGGGTATTAGGGTTTTTGCAAAAGGATCCTATCCAAATAATACTAATGTTAGACATGACTCAGACATTGATATTGCTGTTGAGCTACAAGATATGATCAACCTGAACTATGCTGAAGGCGTTGGATTTTCAAATACTGGTCTTTTCGGCTATACAGGCATTTCAGAAATTGATTTTAAACTTCGCTTACAGAAAGCACTAGAAACTGAGTTCGGGAAGAACTTGGTCGATTCATCAGGTAATAAGGTTTTCAAAATTAGAGGGTCAGATAAGATACTGGATGCTGACATAATTCCATGTACCACATATCGGTATTATTATTCGACTGGATCTACAAATTACAACCAAGGTATACAGTTAATTTTAAACAGACCTGATGGCATTAGACATTTCAATTACCCTGATCAACATCTTGAAAATGGAATTGAGAAAAATACTTCGACCTCGAAGCGATTTAAAAATGTGGCACGTATTCTAAAAAATGTTAACGGTCACCTTTCTGAGAATAACAACACCTCGCCCTTTCCATCATTCATGATTGAAAGTTTGGCATATAACGTCAGCAATCCTATTTACACAAATAATGAGATTTGGCGTGATATTGTTTTGAGAGGATGTGAGGAGGTGTGGACATATTTACTAAAAGACGAGTACACTCTTTCTGAAGATTGTAGGTGGCGTGAGGTAAATGGATGTAAATATTTATTCCACGGACAACAAAACTGGACCAAAGATGATGCTAAACAATTTATAAAGAGTGCCTATAACTTATTAAATAAATAATATGAATCAGCAACGAATAATCAAAACTGCCATTCTCTTATATTCAGTACTTATCTTTGTTTTATCGTTCGTAACGAGACAGTCTATTGACGATAACTTGTTCCGTTGGTTGTCGGGAGCAACTAGTTTGGTGGTTATTATCTGGACTACATATGATAAATGGATTTGGAGAAAGTGGATCTTTAAATATCTAGCTCAATTTTTAGGAGTGCCAATTCTTTATGGAACATGGAAAGGAAAACTAAAATTTGAGAGTGACGAGAAAGGTATGAGCGGCGAGACTGATATTTATGTTGCTATTAATCAGACTTTTACTTCTGTATCAGTCCGCTCATTCTTTAAGAAACCGTCGGCTTCTAAATCTGTCACCGCCAAGATTGAAGAAGAACCAGATAGAAAAAAGCTTGTTTATCTGTATAAGAGTGAAGCACCTTATGGTAAGAGAGATAATAACAGACCGCATGATGGAGCAAGCGTATTTGATATTGTAGGGAATCCAGTCAAGAAATTGCTCGGTAGTTACTTTACAGATAGAAAAGGTGCTGGGACTGTTATCTTGGACAGGTATTCCTGCATGATTGCTGAAAATTTCGAGGATGCTGAACAACTGGAATATAAAACGCTATGACTCCGGATTTAGAAAAAGAATTGGATGATTTTAAACTTTCACACTACGAAAATGCTGATTTCGATAGTTTGACTAAAAAGACAATCCAGCTATATAACAAGTTTGAAAGATTGAAGGATAAGAAAAAACAAAACAGAGTTGTCTTAGATTTATATACGCTTTATTTACAGGCGACAGAGATTTTATTTATTAACTCTCATGCTTTGTCGGTCACGGTTGACAGATTCCCTTCAGCCTTATTTATCGATTCTTTTAATCTTCGCAACTTCATTAGTGAGAATTTCGCTAAGACGACGGAACTTTCATCCTGGTTTTTTAAATTAATCTTTTCTGTTCTCAAAGATAATAGTGGAACAAATGAGAAATATAATCTTTATACAAATTTAATTAAGGAAGTCGCTAAGGATTATTTAGGCGACTACGATCTGCTCAATGCCTATAAACATGGTTATAGGGTTAAAGCCAATCATAGCCAGACAACTCTTTCTATCTCCGTTGGGAATGGACAACATTTTAAGCTGAACGACTCCGATAGTACGATTACTTATTTTTCTAAGGAAACCAGAGATGGAGTTCCAATAGTCTTACAGCATACGTTGAATTTTAAGATTGGCAGAATTTTCGGGAAGTGTCTCTTTGTCTGCTCACTACTGAATAATATGCGAGCAATAATCCTGTTGCATTATAAAAAACCTGTTAGCAGTAAAGACATTTCTAGTTTCTACATAAATGACAAAGATGAATGGAACAGCATGTTCGGTGGATCTCATTTTAAACAGCCAGTATTCAGTTTAAAAGGATTAAACAAAAAGAATGCAATACCTAAATGATGAACAAAATTATGTTGACCGCTACGACCTTCATACCATTGAAGAGTGTCTTGATACGGTAAAAATGTTTCAGGATATTTATAAAACTAGTCTTACTAGCGAAGAGCTTAAGGATATTTCCCAAGAAGTCAAATCGCATGACGCAAACCTTATGCTTCATCGTACCCTTTTTACTATAAAAGGCAAAAGGTATGAAAAGAAACAAGAAACTATCCAGAAGTGGATGGAAGAAGACAAACTAAAACAGGATAAGCAAGATCACACTCCAATCCCAGAAGGAATTGTTTGCCCCCTCTGTGGCGGTTCAATGTCTTTCAATTCTTCAAAACACCTTGATTACTCATACGATAACCCGATCATGCGCATGATGTTTCTTTTTAAATGCAGTAAATGCGAGAAACAACAGTGGGTATATGACGATAATGAGATCCGCTTATCAAAGCCTGACCTTTGCCCAAAGTGCAAAGAAGAAATGGATATAAAAGCTACTCGAAAAGGCAAAGTCATTACTTGGAAACATAAATGCAAAGCCTGTGGTTATACAAAAACTGAAATTGAGGATCTTGCTAAACATGATGAGGAGCATAAGAAATGGGAGGAAGAGCAAAAGAAAAAGGAAGAAGAAGGCAAAAAACTTCTTGAAAAGTATCGAGGAGAGTTTTGTTTAAACGAAAAAGATGGCATAGAACACGTCGAAACACTCGAAGCAATGGAAGTAGGTCATGAAGTGTATGAAGAAGAAAAACAGAAATATGATGACAAAGCCTACCAAACAGCAGTCAATCTAAAAAGATTAACCGTTCTTGAAATCGAGAAATTGCTTACTGAAAAATTGGAAAAGGAGAAATACGTTAAGTTCACGCTGGATAAACCTGATATGGGCAGGTTTGTTACGATTCCTTTTAATGTTTTAGATGCTAACTCAACAAGAAATCCTAATATAAGCGAAGCAACCCTCAAGAAACTCCTGAAAGATACTTTAGAAGACACCAACTGGAGACTTATGAGTGATGGAATCCGCTATCGCCTTGGATATCTGTCTGGCACTCTGAAAGCATATGAGCAAGAAGAAGATTTACTTGAATTGGTTGGAGCCAAAAAAGAAGTTAAAACTCCAAAATCAAACAGTGACTCAGAAAAACGAGCTAAGTATATGAGTCATAACCTGGTTCAACTCGCAAGAATGTCTGGTGAATTTGATGGAATCGAAGCAACACGAAAAAGAAGACTTGAGAAAGAGCCAGAAGGATTCTACCTTGACGACGGTAAAGGTCCATATACTTGTGGAATTTGTGGAGAGTATTACTACGGAAAGGATATCTGGTGGACATTAAACGGTTTATGGTGCAGAGATTGCTGGAACAATATCAAAGAAGGCGTTATTCCACCCCTCAAGCATCGCCATGACGATAAAAGTAACTGGTTTGAAAGATTGCAGATTACATCTAATCACGGAGTCCATCCATCTTCGATTAAAAAACTTAGGAGAGAGGGCTTACTCCACGGCAGAGATTTGAAAAGGAAAGATGGAACTGTTTATTACACCGTATCTTTAGTCAGTGAAAACCAAGAGTTTTTGAAGAAATATCCGAAGCAAAAGTCTAAAATACAGATGAGTATTGCCGATAGCAAGGGAAATAAAATTAACCTATGAATAGAGACCAGACAAAAAGTGTCATTGAAGATTCATTGAGTTTATTTGAACTTAATGATCGTTTATTAACGGCGGCTGGAAAACACTTCAACAGTTTTACGGCACCATCAAAAACACGCAAAACTGATATTCTTCTAGCTTTAATTGCTAAAGCTATTCGCAGTCATTCTGCTACTGTTATTTTGTGTAAGTCTGGATATGGTATGGAGGCGGACAGTATCGTCCGTTCAATGTTTGAGGATTTGGTAAATTTAACCTACATTCTTAATGAAACAAAAAGAGACACTCGAGCTAGGCGATATATTGAGCATATCCAAGTACAACAATTTTTCATGCTCGACTACGCAAAAAATAAAAGAAGGCTTAAGAAAGAGTTTCCGTTGGATATTTACCAAGCAAGACTCAAAGCAAAGATCCAGTTTTACAAGAGGTATAAGAGGCCAGATAAGTATAAATGGTCAGGCTATAGTTTTAAGGAACTCTGTAAGAAGACTGGGTGTAGTTGGGAGTACGATGTTTTCTACAATTTAGCCAGTCAGCACGCTCATTCACAGCCAATTGTATTGAATCAATTAGTGTCTGCAAAAATTGATGATGTCACCACCTTTTCTGCTGGTCCACAAACTAAGGGTCAGGAAAACAACTTGATTGGAGCATTTGATATGTTACGCAGAATAATGGAGGTGGCAGCCAAATATTTTGGAAAACAGGGGTTGTTAACAGAGCTCAGCGTTTTGAAGGACGAGCTAAACAAAAGCGTGGCGCTGGTAAATAAAGAAAAAATAACTAGCTAAGGAGTAGGAACGTCCGACCAACCCTCTTTTCCTTGAGTAAATTCTCGACCATCAGGGGCAACACATCTTCTGATTCCTGTTCTTTGGGCATATTGCTCTGAAGAGAGTTGACCTCCGTCATGACCAATTGCCTTAGTGCAATCTTCGTAAGTTTTGACCCCAGAATACTTTTCTTTCAGAGTAGGAGCTAAATCCCCACCAGGAAGAAGTTCTGGATCAAAATTACTATCAGGACAGCCATGGTCGCATGTACTAAGTTCACCTTGGTTAAGCAGTACGTCTGCTATTTGCCAAGCAGTCATACTCTGAGAGATTTTATATCTAGCTTCTCGGTCGATAGTGTTATTACCAATGGTAAGAGCATTCGCCTTGCCTGGAGTATTGTCCTTTGTGTGCTCTAAAGCGTATTTAAAGGCATCCTCATCCTTAATAAATCCGTAATAGTGAAGATCGCCAACTACCGCCATTAAGGAAGTGTCTTTCTTAATCGTAAACCCAATTAATTGAGTACCTTGTTTCGGAGCCTCAAACTTGCTTTGCCAGTTTTTGTACCAGATTAGAGCACCGAGAGCGAGAATTACTATAAATAGCACTAAATAGATCGGTTTTCGCATGCTCACTAGTTTTGTCTTTTTTGCCATATATTAGTTCAAGTATATTACTTACAGGATGTGAGTTCCAATATCAAGGCTGTCTATATCAAACTACATCACTAGCATTTGAGACACCCCTTTTTATAGTGTCTCATTTGTCTCATTTAGCCTTGATATGATACACTACGAAAGTTACTGGTTATGGGACTAAAGGGTTCCAGACCCGTATGGCTCACCTCGCTCAGCGAGGTGATAGTCCGCTAAGCGGACTCACCTCTATCAAAACGAAGCCAGATTAACGAAAACCGCGATGCACTACGTCTATATTTTATTCTCAAAGAAAGATAGAAAACTTTACACCGGCTATACTCCCGACTTAAAGGCGAGGCTTAAAAAACACAATAACGGCTACGTTAAAGCAACCAAACATCGTTTACCGTTAGAGTTAATTTACTACGAAGCCTACAAAAACAGAGCTGACGCAAAAGGACGAGAGGTCTACTTAAAAGGCGGTAAAGGTAGGGCCGAGTTGAAAATTCAACTGAGAAGAGTTTTTAAGGAAATTATGTATCTGAATCGGTAAAATAACCGCTCGTGGTAAACTAAAACGATGAAAAGGGGAGTGAAGTATTTTTTGATGCTGGCGGTTTACGCCTGGTTAAGATTTGACCTAGCCCTAAGACTGGCTTTTAAAGACGATTGGAATCCCCGCTTTGACTTTATGGCCGGCCTGTTCGGCGAGGCCGACGCCCGAAAATTCTTAAAGTTCCGCGTCAAACTCGCCCGGGAAAGAAAAAAGAGCGTCACCGTCATCCACTCAAAAGCGGTGGAAACCAGAGTAGATAAATTCTTAAAAGCCAATCCGGATACCAAATCGGGAAGGCTCGAACGCCGCCGCCTGGTCAAAAAACTCGTCTTTTGGGCCACCGACAGCCACATCAACGAAAACTACGTCGAGTCTTACAAAACCCGCATGACTATTGCCGACGCGTTACTCTCCACCCTGTTTAGTAACGCCATCCACCCCGAGGTCGATTTGATACTGACCGGCATCGACAAGATGGTTTTTTCCCGCTCCACCAACTTAGGTTTTCGCGGCGAACCCTCACCGCTGGTGCACGACGTCATCATGCGCCATGTTGCCCGGATTCTTTTCTTGCACCTTTCGGAACTAATGAGACTCCGCGACGAAAAACTTGACAAAGCCACCAAGATAAAACTGATCAAGGAGTTGCAAGAGGCCAAAGGTGGCAAAGGTAGCTTAGCCTTTTCGGCAGAGGCAAACCTGAAAGATCAATACCAGCACACTTTTCCTTTGCCGCCAGAGCAAGCTAAGCTGTTACTGGCGATCCTCGACCACTACCGCTTTTCCCCTTGGCCCGACTCCCGGGAAACCGCCGCCAGCTTAAAAAGCCAACTTGACTCGCTCTTGGGCCTGCCGCTGGATAAACTGTTATAACCTTGACACTTTTGCCGCCTGTTGTTATCCTAAAGACGGCCAATAAAGCAAAAAAAATTTAAAGTGGCTGAACTACACATCTCGATATCGGCAGAGCCGATTTTTAATTTAGGACACTTTGAATTCACCAACTCGATGTTGGTGAGCCTTCTGGTATCCGCCGGCTTAAGCTTAGTGGCCATTAGGTTTTACCAGCATTTAAAACAAAACAAAAAGAGTAATTTCGCTCTCTTTGTGGCGACAGTCATCGAGAGCCTCTATGAATTCGTCCAATCCGTCACTCCGCACCACGCGGGGAAATTTTTCCCCCTGTTTACTACTATTTTTCTATTTGTCATTTTTGGCAGCTGGGCCGAGTTACTCCCGGGCCTGGATACCATCGGCCTGATCAAAGTAGTTAACGGCCAGGAGCGTTTTGTGCCGCTTTTGCGGGCGGCCACCGCCGACGTCCACACCACTTTAGCGATAGCCATTTTTGCCATGGCCTCGGTACAAATCTACGGCTACAAATACCAGGGGATCAGTTATTTTAAAAAGTTTTTTAACCTGACCAATCCGATAAACTTTTTTGTCGGCTTTTTAGAAATCATCGCCGAGTTCTCCCGTCTCATCTCTTTTACTTTCAGGCTGTTTGGCAACATTTTTGCCGGCGAGGTCTTGCTCATCGTCATCGCCTTTCTCCTGCCTTTGTTCGGCCCCTTGCCTTTTGTGGCCTTGGAAATCTTTGTCGGCTTCATTCAGGCGCTGGTTTTTGCTATGCTCACCTTAGTCTTTATCAACATCGCCGTTTCAAGCGAGCATCATTAAATTATTTAGTTAGGAGGCAACATGGCAGCAACACCCGGTGATATCGTCGTCGGCGGCACCATTGCCGTCGGCGGTTTGGCTCCGGCTATCGCCATCGGTTTGATCGTGGCCAAGGCTTTAGAGGCCATCGGCCGAAACCCAGAGGCGGCCGGCAAGATCCAAACCGTCATGATCTTGGGAGTAGCTTTCGCCGAAGCGATCGCTATCTACTCCCTGGTCGTGGCCTTGATCCTTAAATTCGTTTAAAAACCAAAAGGAGGCAATTTAAAGTGTCGATTAAGTGGTATCAACTACTGTTTCAGCTGGTTAATTTTGGGGTGCTCCTGTTTATTCTAAACCGGTTCCTTTACCGCCCCATCGTCAAAATCATCAAGCAAAGAAACCAGCGGTTGACCGATAGCCTCAAAGCGGCAGAAAGCAACCTCAAAGAAAAAGAGGTCATCAACCAGTTAAAACTAAAAGCCGCCGAGGAGGCCGAAAAAGAGGCGGTCAAAATTATCGAGGCCGCCAAAGCCAGCGCCAAAGACTCCGGTAAGAAAATCGTCGAGGAGGCTAAAGACGAAGCCCAGAGACAGGTAGACAAAAAATACCAGCTGATGCTCGCGAAGTTGTCCGACCAGGAAGACAAAATCAAAAAGAACGTCGCCGACCTGGTAGTCACCACCACCTCCCAAGTGCTAAAAGACAGCTTGAGCCCGGCGGAGCAAAAATCGATCATCGACAGCCAGATAAAAAAACTTGAAAAAAGACTCAAAAACAAATGAGCCAAGTTGACCAGACCGACCAGATAGTCGAGGGCATCTTAGACTTTCTCAAAAATCAGGACGCCTTAGACCTCCTGCCCCAAATTGCCCGGAAGCTTTCTAAAGTCGGCGCTACCGCCGTCGACCCTAACTTGGCCACAGTCGTTTCTGCGGTCGGACTAACCGACGACCAAAAAAACAAACTCATCAACCTCTTGTCGGAAAAATTTAACCGCCCGATCAAATTAAAAACCAGGATCGACCCGACAATTTTAGGCGGGTTTTTAATCAGCGTCGCCGGCCAATCCATCGACACCACCATCAATTCCCGCCTTAACGAACTAAAAGTCAAAGCCGCCTATGGATGACATCTCTGCCGCGATTAAAAAACGCATCGAAAGTTACACCCCCGAAGTCAGCGCCAAGTCTGTCGGCCGGATCGTCGCTTTGGGAGACGGCGTCGTCACCCTATCAGGATTGGCTGACGCCGTCATGTCCGAAATCATTAAACTGCCCCAAAATACCTTCGGCCTGGTTCTAAACCTGGAAAAACACTCCGTCGGCGGCGTCGTCTTGGGTGACTACCGCCACTTAAAAGAAGGTGATGAAGTTGCCACCACCGGCAGGACTTTAGAACTTCCTGTCGGTGACGCCCTGGTGGGTCGGGTGATCGGGCCCCTGGGCCGGCCCTTAGACGGTAAACCCGCCCCCCCGCTTAAAGAGTTCAACCCCCTGGAAAAAATCGCCCCCGGGGTGGTCAGCCGCGAAAAAGTAAGTTCCCCCGTGGAAACCGGCATCAAAGCCATCGACTCGATGATCCCCATCGGCCGGGGCCAAAGAGAACTTTTAATCGGCGACAGAGGCACCGGCAAGTCAGCGCTGGCCGTCACCACCACCATCAACCAAAAAGGCAAAAATTTAATCGTCGTCTACGTCGTCATCGGCCAAAAGGCAGCCTTTACCGCTCAACTGGTCGACACCTTTGAGCGCTTCGGCGCCATGGACCACACCATCATCGTCTCCGCCAACGCCTCCGACCCGGCGCCTTTGCAGTATCTTGCCCCCTACGCCGGCATGGCGCTAGCCGAACATTTTGCCCAAAAAGGCGGCGACGTCCTGGTCGTCTTTGACGACCTCACCAAACACGCCTGGGCCTACCGCGAGTTATCACTTTTATTGAAACGCCCTTCCGGCAGGGAAGCCTACCCCGGTGACGTTTTTTACCTCCACTCCAGACTGCTCGAACGGGCTTGCCGGCTAAACCGGGCTCACGGCGGCGGCTCGATTACCGCCCTCCCCATCATCGAGACCCAAGCCGGCGACGTCTCTGCCTACATTCCCACCAACGTCATCTCCATCACCGACGGCCAGATTTATCTCGAAACCGATTTGTTCAACGCCGGCATCCGCCCCGCCATCAACGCCGGTCTGTCCGTTTCCCGCGTCGGCGGCGACGCCCAAGTCAAGGCCATGCGCCAGGTAGCCGGAAAGCTTAGGCTCGATCTGGCCCAATACCGGGAACTGGCCGCCTTTGCCCAATTTTCCTCGGACCTTGACCCCGTCACTCGCGCTCAGCTCGACCGGGGCGCCCGCACCACCGAAATTTTAAAACAGGGCTGGGAAAACCCCGCCTCATTACCCGACCAAGTAGCCATCATCTGGGCCGTCACCAATGGATATCTGGACAACACCCCGGTCAATTTGGTCAGCACTTGGGAAAAAGAATACTTAAAGTACATCTTTGCCACCCAACCCAAGTTAAAAAGCGCCATCATTAAAGAAAAAGAGCTTTCTGCCGCCACCATCAGCCAGTTTCAAAAATACACCACGCGCTTCAACGACTCCCACCCGGAGCTGGGTAAAAAGGAAGAGGAGGAGGTCTCATGAGCTCGACCAGGCTGATCAAACGCCGCATCAAATCGGCCCAAAACATTTCCCAAATTACCAAAGCCATGGAAATGGTTTCAGCCTCTAAAATGAAACGGGCCCAACAACAAGCCTTGGCTTCTCGCCCCTACTCGGAAAAAATGGCCGCCATCATCGCTTCAATTGCCGCCGCCGCCCGGGCAAACTACGACCACTTTCTTCTGTCTGACCCGCGGCTCCGCTGGAACACTCAAGAAGAATTTAATACTTTGGTCATAGTCCTCTCCACCGACAAATCCCTCTGCGGCGGTCTAAACACCAACCTCTTTCGGGGCTTGGAAGATTGGCTCAAGTCCGCCCCCACCAACTTGAAACTTCCCGCCAAAAACAAAATTTCTTTTATCACTGTCGGTAAAAAAGCCAAAGAACACATTTTAAAAACCCAAAAAAACCTCCTGGCAGAATTTCCCCAGCTGGGGGACAAACCCCGCTTAACTGACGTCTTACCCCTGACCCAGCTGGTCATGGACGGCTTTGCCTCACACCAATTTCAAATGATCTTTGTCGTCTACATGGAATTTATTTCCACCATCGCCCAAAAATTGGCCGTCAAACAGCTTCTGCCCATCGACCCGCTCACCCTGACGGCTCCGGGCCAAACTCCGGCCCAAGACTACGGCGGCCAGTATCTTTTTGAACCTTCGGCTGGTCAAATTTTTAGCCAGCTTCTGCCCCGTTATATCGAACTCCAACTCTACCACATTGTCATCGAAGCCCTGGCCTCAGAACACTCCGCCCGGATGGTCGCCATGAGTGCCGCCTCCGATAACGCCGCCGACATCGTTTCCGACCTGACTCTGGAATTCAACCAGGCCCGCCAAACCAAAATTACCAACGAGTTACTAGACGTTACCGGAGCCCGCATGGCTCTCGCCTGATATGCCAGCAAAACTACAACACGGCCAGATCTCCCAGATCATTTCCGTCGTCGTCGACGTCGTCTTTGATGGGCACCTGCCCGACATTTACTCGGCTCTGGAGTTGACCCGGGAAAACGGCGACAAACTCATTCTCGAAGTCCAGCAACACTTAGGTGGCGGTGAAGTCCGCAGCGTGGCCATGGGCTCAACCGACGGCCTTAAACGGGGCCTGCCGGTCATCGACACCGGTAAAAAAATCTCCATCCCCGCCGGGGATAAAGCCTTGGGTAGAATCTTTAACGTCACCGGAGAAGTTATCGACGGCCTAAAACCGCCGCCGGCTACCAAGCTCTACCCCATCCACAAGCCCGCGCCTAAATTGACCGACATCGAAGCCAAACCGGCCATGCTTGAAACCGGCATCAAGGTCATCGATCTAATCTGCCCCTTTGCCCGCGGCGGCAAGGTGGCCGCTTTCGGCGGCGCCGGTGTCGGCAAAACCGTCATCATCCAGGAACTGATTAGAAACATCGCCGAAGAGCACTCCGGCCACTCGGTCTTTGCCGGGGTGGGGGAAAGAACCCGCGAAGGCAACGACCTCTACCAAGAAATGAAACACTCCGGAGTCTTGAAAAACACCGTCATGGTTTTTGGCCAAATGAACGAGCCTCCTGGAGCGCGCCTCCGCGTGGCTCTGACCGGTTTGAGTTTTGCCGAGTATTTCCGGGACGTCAAGGGCGAAGACGTTTTACTTTTTATCGACAACATCTTCCGCTTCTCCCAGGCGGGCAGCGAGGTCTCGGCGCTTCTGGGTCGGATTCCCTCGGCCGTCGGCTATCAGCCGACTTTGGCCTCGGAAATGGCGGCGCTCCAGGAAAGAATCACCTCCACCCGCAAAGGCTCGATCACCTCGTTTCAGGCCGTCTACGTTCCGGCCGACGACTATACCGACCCGGCCCCGGTGACCACCTTTGCCCACCTGGACTCGACCATATCGCTCGAGCGGTCCTTGTCCGAGCAAGCCCTCTACCCGGCCGTCGACCCTTTAAGTTCGTCTTCCAAAATTTTAGCCCCCGAAATTGTCGGGGAAGAGCACTATGCTGTCGCCCGCGGAGTCCAAAAGGTTCTCCAGCGCTACAAAGACCTCCAAGACATTATCGCCATCTTGGGCATTGATGAGCTTTCCGACGAAGACAAACTGACCGTTTCCCGCGCCAGAAAGATCCAACGCTTCTTAACCCAACCCTTCTTTGTGGCCGAGCAGTTCACTTCTTATCAAGGGCAGTACGTCAAAATCGAAGACACCATCTCCGGCTTCAAACAAATCCTTGACGGCAGGCACGACTCTCTCCCCGAACAAGCCTTTTACATGGTCGGCGCCATCGACCAAGCGGTCAAGCGCGCCAAAGAAATTAAGTAGGTTTATGGCCGCCAAAAGGTTAAACTTAAACATTCTTACTCAAGAAGAACACGTTTTGTCAGACGAAGTCGATCTGGTTTTGGCCCCTGCCAGCCAGGGTCAAATCGGCATTTTACCCGGCCATGCCAGCTTATTGACCCAGCTGTCGGCAGGGGAGCTGTTTATTTTAAAAGGCCCCAAAATGGAAGTCTTTGCCGTCTCCGGAGGCTTCCTTGACATCCACCGGGACCAATTAACCGTCATGGCCGACTCCGCCACCCGCGCCGACGACTTAAGCCTCGCTGCCGCCGAAGCGGCTAAAAAAAGAGCCGAAGAAACTTTAAAGCAAAACCTCTCCGACCGCGAATTTTCCTTAGCCGAAGCCGATTTGAGAAAAGCCGTTTTAGAGCTTAAAGTGGCCAAGAAACGCCGCAAAGTATATACTGGTTAAAGAAAGGCGGTGAGTGGATCTTGACGGACAAGCCAGTGGGTCAAGTGACCCATTACTACGACAAAATTGGCGTCGCCGTGGTCGATTTGACCGCTCCCTTATCGGTCGGCGATAAGTTGAAGTTCGTCCGGGGCGACGAAGAGGAATTTAACCAAGAGGTTGATTCCATCCAGGTCGAACACCAACCGGTCGAACAGGCTAAAAAAGGCGACTCTATCGGACTCAAGGTCGATCAAAAAGTCAAACCGGGAGCCAAAGTTTTCCTCACGACCTAAGACGCCGAAAGTATATCAAGTTATCCGCCGTAGGTGCGGAAAGTTTAACTTATGGATTTGCAGCTCGCCCCCGACATTAAAAAAAGGTTAAAAAAGATTCATCATAAACTGGATCTGCCCCACGTCAACCCCGACCGCATCGTTTGTTTTAGAAGCTTTCACTCCCGCTCCCGTGCCCGCGCCCGGATTTGGGGTTTTCCCAAAATCTGGCAATTGGCTTTAGGCAAACCGCCCCACTACGTCATCGAAGTTTTGGCGGAAAAATTCGACCACCTATCCGCCGACGACCAAACCCGGGTTTTAATCCACGAACTTTTGCACATCCCTAAAAACTTTTCCGGCGCGTTATTGCCCCACCGCCGCCGCGGCTTTAGCCTGGACCACCGCTCGGTCGAAAACTTGTTTAAGTTGTTTAAATCATGATCACCGTTTTTCACGGCACCGACCAAGTTAAAAGCCGCCTCAACCTAAACCAGGAACTAACCGGCACCGTGATCAAGCTCAACGCCGCCCGCCTTTCGCCTGAAGACTTGACCCAAGCCCTGGAATCATCACTCCTTTTTGAAACCAAGCAAATTATTTTCATCGACAATCTTTTCTCCCTGCCCCAATCCCAAAACAAGTCAAAACTCATCGACATTCTCTTGTCCCACCCGGATTCACCGGTTTTTCTCTGGGAGAAAAAACCCTTAACCCCGGCTGTTGCCAAAAAACTCTCCGGGCAAAAAGCCCGCCTGGTCGAGTCCAAGCTGCCACCGGTCATCTTCAAGTTTTTAGATTCTTTAAAACCCAAAAACTTGCGGCTTAGCCTCAACCTCTTCCATGATAGCCTCAAGGCTTCTGCCCCCGAACAGGTCTTTTATCTGCTGACCCGGCGCCTGGCAAACCTGATCGCCGCCAAAGACGACCCCGCGTCGGTTTCTGGCGCCCCCTGGCAAAAAGCCAACCTCGTCACCCAAGCCAAAGCCTTTGACCTTGCTACTCTATTTGCCTTCCACCGCGGTCTGCTGGCTCTCGACATCGGCACCAAAACCGGCTCCAGTTTACTCCCCCTAAAATTAAGGCTTGAGCTGATGCTGGTTAACCTGCTATGACACTCAACCCGAACGTCTTCAGAGACTACGACATCAGGGCGGTTGTCCCGATTGAGCTTGACGAGGAGGGGATAAAACGCTTAGCCCTGGCCCTGGTTTACCACTTCAAACCTAAATCAGTTGCCGTCGGCCGCGACATGAGGCTGACTTCACCCCAACTCTCAAAGGCTTTTATCAACACGCTTCTTGACGCCGGCGTAAACGTCGTCGACTTGGGGCTAATCGCCACCGACATGCTCTACTACTCGGCCGGAGCCTACCGGGAAGATTTATGCGTCACCATCAGCGCTTCCCACAACCCGCCGGAATACAATGGCGCCAAAATCGTCAAAAGGGGAGCCGTCGCCGTCAGCGGCGACTCCGGCATCTATGATTTACGCGACCTGGCCGTTTCTAAAAAGGATCTTCGCCCCGCGCCCGGCCGGAAGGGTAAATTGACAAAAAGAAACCTCGTTGCCGCCTGGGTCAACCACGTCCTGGGCTTTATCAAACTCAAAAACTTAAAGCCGTTTAAGCTGGTGGTCGACGCCGGCAACGGCATGGCCGGTTACTTTATGCCCGCCTTCGAGAAAATTCTCCCCTTTAAGGTCGACAGGCTCTATTATAAACTCGACGGCCGCTTCCCCAACCATACCCCCAACCCGATCAAACCGGAAAACCTCAAGGTGATTATCGATAAGGTTAAGACAGGCAAATTCGCCGCCGGCCTGGCTTTTGACGGCGACGGCGACCGGGTCTTTTTGATCGACGAAACCGGCCGGATTGTTTCCGGCACCATCATGACCGCCATCATCGCCGAAAACCTGCTTACAAGTCACCCCAACGACAAGATTCTTTACAACGCCGTCGTCGGCCGCGTCGTCCCTCAAGTGGTCAAAAAACTGGGCGGCAAAGCCGTCAGGGTAAGAGTCGGCCACACCTTAATCAAAGAAGCCATGAGGCGGGAAAACGGCCTTTTCTGCGGCGAGCACTCCGGCCACTACTATTTTCGCGACAACTTTTACGCCGATTCGGCCATCATCGCCGCCTTACTGGTTTTGGAATTAATGTCCCAAAAAAACCTCAAGCTCTCCCAATTAGTCAAGGCTTACGACCGTTACCCCTCGTCGGGAGAAATAAACTTCACCGTCCCCGACAAAGACAGAGTTTTAAAAGCCCTGGCAAAAAAACACCAAGACAGCGCCCAAAAAATCGACTGGCTTGACGGGGTATCGATCTGGTATCCTGATTGGTGGGCAAACATCAGGCCTTCAAACACCGAAAGTTTGCTGCGGCTAAACCTCGAAGCCGACGACCAAAAAATACTCGAGGAAAAAACGGCGCTTTTTATCGCCGACATCAAAAAATGACCCGACTTGACGACATCGCCAAACAAAAAACGCTCGACCGCTCAAACGTCTACGGCTCGATCGAAAGCCTGGCTAAACAAACAAAAGACGCTCTTGACCAAGCCGGTCGGGTCAAGCTGCCAAAAAATCCGGTCAAAAACTTAATTCTGTCCGGTATGGGCGGCTCGGGACTGGCCGCCCGGGTGATCGAATCGGCATTTTTCGAAAACCTATCCGTCCCCTTAACCCGGATTCACCACTATCACTTGCCCTCCTGGGCCGGCAAACAAACTCTAGTCATTTGTTCATCCTACTCCGGCACCACCGAAGAAACCGTCTCCACTCTAAAACAAGCCATCGCCAAAAAATGCCCCACGCTGGTCATAACCACTGGGGGCGAGCTGAAAAAACTCGCCTTAAAACACCGGCTGCCCCTCTACCTTATCGACCCGGTCCAAAACCCTTCAGGCGAACCCCGAATGGCCATCGGCTACTCTCTGGTCGGCCAATTAGTTTTAGTTAAAAAAGCCGGCCTGCTTAATTTTACCTCCGAAGAATTCTCTGACGCCACAAAAACCATGGCCCAAGTCCTGGCAGCAAACGGCCGCCAAATCCCCCAAGTAAAAAACCCTGCCAAGAAACTGGCCCTTTCTCTCCACGACAAGCAAGTAATTATGGTCGCCGCCGACCACTTGACCGGCGCTCTCCACGTCGTCAAAAATCAGATGAACGAAAACGCCAAACAGCTATCCCACCGCCACGACCTTCCCGAGTTAAACCACCATTTAATGGAAGGCTTAAAGTTTCCCGCCACCAACAAAAAAGACGTCGTTTTCTGGTTAATCAATTCCGGTCTTTATCTTACCAGAATCCAAACCAGAGCGGTCTTGACCTTAGACGTGGTTAACCGCAACGGCCTCAACGCCTTCGAGTATCTCGCCACCGCCCCAACCCGTCTGGCCCAAGTCTTTGAAGTCATCCAGTTTGGCGCCTTGGTCAACTACTACTTGACCGTTTTAAACGGCCTCGACCCCGCCCCCATCCCTTGGGTCGACTACTTCAAAAAAAACCTCGGCTAACCTACAGGATCTGATCCCGAACCTTCAGGGTTTATCCTTGAAGGTTACGTTTCTTCAAGAACTAGACTTTTAATAAATCTTTCACCTTGACTTTCTATTTCTTCGACAAACTCCGAATACGACTTTTCAGGGTTAGATTTAGAAAAGTAATCCAAAATTACCCCTGGCTGAACCCATATCTGATTGTAAATTCTCAAATAGTTCGGATAACTAGAGTACTTATAACCTTCAAGGTTTATCCCTGAAGGTAAAATTTTCAGGGGATTTCGATGAACATACTTCGTTAGATATATAAACTGGTCTTCCGAAACTACTTCTACCGCCTTATAAGTTCCTTGAAACAACGGCCCCACCCTTTTATATTTCCTGTTAAAAAACATCGAATATCTCGTCGCCAACGATCTCATAAAAAAGTTTATTGACGAGGCGTCTTTTTGGTAAATCACTAGATGAAAATGATTTGGCATTAGACAATAACAAAGAAGATCAACACTATCTGAATAATTTTTCAAGCGCCTTGAAGGGGATATCACGATTTTCTTCTCATCTAAAGCTTCAACTGGAGAAAGATAACTTTTAAGATAAGACAAGAATACCCTGTAGTCCTGATCGTCTAAAAAAATTTCTTGTTTGGCTACTCCGCGATTATAAATGTGGTAGTAAGCTTTCTCTTTATATTCCTTAATAACATTCTTCCCGGGCATTATCTCAATTATACCAACCTTTAAGAACCTTCAAGGATAAACCTTGTAGGTGTGGCGAAACTAGGCTTAATTTGTTATCCTTAACTTAACCTGCCTATGCCAGAAAAATTCGTCATTGACTTTAAAAACGTTGACAAGGAATCCGTCGCCTTAGTCGGCGGCAAGGGCGCCAATTTGGGTGAAATGGCCAAAGCCGGCCTGCCCGTCCCTCCCGGCTTTATCGTCACCGCTCCGGCTTACTTTGAGGTCATCGACCAAAACAACCTCAAAGACAAAATCAAGGCGATTCTAAGTGACGTCGACGTCGATAACCCAAAAAGCCTCAATTCAGCTTCCGTCAGAGTCAAACAGCTAATCCTCACCGCCAAAATCCCCGACGACCTGGCCTTAACCATCATCAAGGCCTACTTGAAGCTGGGTCGGGGAATCAAACACACCCTGGTGGCGGTGCGTTCCTCGGCCACGGCCGAAGACCTGCCCGACGCCTCTTTTGCCGGCCAACAGGAAACCTTCTTAAACGTTTCCGGAGAAGCCAACGTGGTGCAAAAGGTCAGAGCTTGCTGGGCTTCACTCTTTGAGCCCCGGGCCATCTTCTATCGCGAACAAAAGGGCTTTGACCACTTTAGCGTCGGCATCGCCGTCCCGGTGCAAACCATGATTCAAGCACAAGTTTCCGGCATCATGTTTACCGTCAATCCGGTGACCAACGACAAAAACCAAGTAGTCATCGAAGCCATTTGGGGCTTGGGAGAAAAAATCGTCCAGGGCGCCTATACCCCCGACCACTACCTGATTCAAAAACAAACCTGGAAAATCCTCCAAAAACAGGTAAACCCCCAAAAGCGTCAGCTGGTTCTAAGCCGCGGTCAAAACCGGGAAGTCAAAGTCAAGGTTAACTTGCAAAAACAGGCTAAACTCACCGACGACCAAATCGTTAAATTGGCCAAACTTGGCCACCAGATCCAACGCCACTACTTTTTCCCTCAAGACATCGAGTGGGCCATATCGGGCGGCAAAATCTACATTGTCCAATCCCGAGCCGTCACTACCTTCAAGCCTCCGGATAAAAACAAAAAAAAGCTTCCCCCCGGCGATCTCAAACTCATCCTTACCGGCGACCCGGCCAGCCCCGGCCTGGCCACCGGCTACGTCAAAAAACTTAAGAATGCCAAACAAATCGACCGACTCTCCCAGGGGGAAATTCTGGTAAGCGACATGACCACGCCCGATTTTGTCCCGGCCATGAAAAAAGCCGCCGCCATCGTCACCAACCAGGGCGGTCAAACCTCTCACGCCGCCATCGTCTCGCGTGAACTGGGAATTCCCTGTGTCGTCGGCACCGCCACCGCCACCAAGACTCTAAAAACCGGCACCGTGGTTACCGTCGACGGCACTAGCGGTAAAATTTTCGCCGGCGGCAAAATCTCCAAAACCAAAACCCTCGCCCCGCCTAAAACTGCCCCGGTCATGGCCAAAAACCAGTCGGCCTCCGGCCGAAAGAAAGCCTATCAAAAACTTTTTGCCGCCGACCTCACCCAGACCGCTACCAAAATCTACGTCAACCTGGCCGAACCGGATCTGGCCGAATCGGTGGCTCAAAAAAACGTCGACGGCGTCGGCCTGCTCCGGGCCGAATTCATGATCGCCCAAGGAGGCGTCCATCCTAAAAAATTGATCCAAGACCAAAAACAAGAACAGTTCATTGTTAATCTGGTCGAAGGCTTAAAAAAATTCACCCAAGCTTTTTACCCCCGGCCGGTAGTCTACCGGGCTACCGATTTTAAAACCAACGAATACGCCCACCTGACCGGCGGCCAAGCTTTTGAACCCGAGGAAGAAAACCCCATGCTCGGCTACCGCGGCGCCTTCCGCTATTTGGCGGACGAGGCAGTTTTTGACTTGGAACTCGAAGCCATAAAAAGAGTCAGGAATAAATTAGGCTTAACCAACCTTTGGCTGATGATTCCCTTTGTCAGGAGCGTTGCCGAACTGACCCGAGTCAAACGTTTAATCGTCTCCCAAAACTTAATCCGCTCGCCCTCGTTTAAACTCTGGATGATGGTCGAAATTCCTCTAAACGTCATTTTACTCGAGGACTTTATCAAAGTGGGGCTGGACGGTGTTTCTATCGGCACCAACGACTTGACCATGCTCATGCTCGGCGTCGACCGCGACAACGCCGAAGTCGCTTCGCTTTACGACGAAACAAATCCGGCTGTTTTGTGGGCCCTGAAAAAAACCATTGTAACTTGTCAAAAACACCACCTGACCTCGTCCGTCTGCGGCCAAGCGCCGTCGACTTATCCTGATCTAACCGAAAAGCTGGTCTCGTGGGGCGTCACCAGCGTCTCGGTATCCCCGGACGCCATCGAAACCACTCGCCAAATAATTTATCAAGCCGAGTCAAGGGCCGTCAGATGAGCAAAATTGCCAATGTTTTTTCCCGCGAAATCCTTGACTCTCGGGGCTACCCCACCGTCGAAACCACCGTCGTCCTGTCAACCGGCCACCACGGCACCGCCTCTGTTCCTTCCAGCGCCGCCAGCGGCAAATACGAAGCCGTCGAAATTCGCGACCATGACTTGGGTCGCTTTAACGGCTACGGGGTATTAACCGCCGTAGCAAACGTCAACCAAAAAATTGCTCCGGCAGTAAAAAACCTCGACGTTACCAGCCAAACCAAACTAGACCAAAGGTTGATCGATCTTGACGGCACTGCCAACAAAGCTCTACTTGGCGGCAACGCCATCTTGTCGGTGTCATTGGCCGGCCTCAAAGCCGCCGCCAGTTTTTTTAATCTCCCCCTCTACCGCTACATTTTCCAAAAATACCGCTTGACTCCAAAATTGGCCAAACTTCCCAGCCCCACTTTTAATATTATAAACGGCGGCGCCCACGGCGCCGGCAACCTCGACTTCCAGGAATTCCACATTATCCCTTCGGTTAGATTTCCTTACCACACCGCTCTTCAAATCGGTGAAGAAATCTACCAAGCCTTAAAACACACCCTTAAAAACCGCGACGCCATCCACTCCGTCGGCGACGAAGGGGGCTTTGCTCCCAACCTGTTTACTAACATGGACGCCTTAGAAGTGATGATGGAGGCGATCGACTCGACCGCTTATAAGTTTGCCCAAGACGTTTTTTTGGGCCTCGATGTCGCCGCCACCTTTTTTTATCAAAACGGACACTACCAAATCAAAGACCGGGCTCAACCTTTTTCCGGCGGCGAACTGATCGACTACTACAGCCAATTAAACCGCCAATATCGCTTGTTTTCTTTAGAAGACGCGCTGGCGCCCGACGACTGGGACGGCTGGGCCAAACTGACAAACGACCTGGCCGAAGACACCCTCATCGTCGGCGACGATTTACTCTCCACCAACGCTCACCGAGTCAAAAAAGCGATTGAAACTCATGCCTGCAACGCCATCCTAGTCAAACCCAACCAGGCAGGCACCGTTTCCGAAACTATCAGCGTTATCAAATTGGCCAAGACCGCCGGCTGGAAAATCATCGCTTCCCACCGATCAGGCGAAACCAACGACACTTTTATCGCCGATTTTGCCGTTGGCATCGGCGCCGACTACACCAAGTTTGGCGCCCCCGCCCGCGGCGAAAGAGTCGCCAAATACAACCGCCTTTTAGCCATAGAATCAGAAATTAATTTAATTAAATGAACCAACAAATAAGCCCGGTAGTTTTGATTATTTTGGACGGTTGGGGTATCGCCCCTTCCGGCCCGGGCAACGCCATTAAACTGGCCCACACCCCTTTCATCGACCAATTGACCGCCGCTTATCCCAACACCCGGCTCGTGGCTTCGGGCGAGGCCGTCGGCTTGCCCCACGGCGAAGACGGCAACACCGAAGTCGGCCACATCAACATCGGCGCCGGCCAAATCGTTTTTGCCGACTTACCCAGGATAAACACCGCCATCGCTGACGGCAACTTTTTCAAAAATCCCACTTTGCTCGAGGCTCTTGACTTCGTCAAAAAAAACCGCTCTACCCTCCACCTTTTAGGCTTAGTCGGCTCCGGCGGCGTCCACGCCAACAACGAACACCTTTTTGCCCTGATTAAACTCGCCCAACAGCAGGGCGTCCCCAACCTCTCTCTCCATTTAATCACCGACGGCCGGGATTCCCCACCCACCACCTCGCAAACTTATGTCTCCCAAATCGAAAAACATCTGGCCGACGCCGGCATCGGCCAAATCGCCACCGTCATGGGCCGTTACTTTGGTATGGACCGTGATTTCAGATGGGACCGGACCCAAAAAGCCTACCAGTGCTTAACCCAAAACCAAGGCTTAAAAGCCGAAAGCCCCCAAACCGCCATCCGCCAATCTTACGCTGACGGTAAAACCGACGAGTTCATCGAGCCGACTAACATCGTCGACGCCAACGGCACCCCCGTCAGCTTGATCGGCGACAACGACGCCGTCATCTTCTACAACTTCAGAGTCGACCGGCCCCGCCAGTTAACCCGCGCCTTTGTCCTGCCCGATTTTGAGACCAGCGGCAACCGGCCTGCCTACGACCCCCATTCGGACAAATATCTCCATAGCCACTTGGTAGAAAAAATTCCCGTCAACCCCCCATTCAAACGCAACAAAATTCTCCATAATCTCTTTTTTGTCACCATGACCGAGTACCAAAAGAGCCTGCCGGTCAAAGTAGTTATCCCCCCGCTTTCGGTCAAATACCCCTTGTCCCTGATACTCTCCGAACACAATCTTCGTCAACTCCACATGGCCGAAACCGAAAAAGAGCGTTTCGTTACTTACTACTTTAACGGCTTAAGAGAACAGCCATTTCCCGGAGAAGACTGGACGATTATCCCTTCACCTAAAGTTGCCACCTACGACTTAAAACCGGAAATGTCGACGCCCGAGCTTACCCAAACCTTGATAGATAAACTCAAGCAAAACATCTATCACTTTGTCATCGTCAACTTTGCCTGCCCCGACATGGTCGGCCACACCGGCAATATCGATGCCGCCGTCAAAGCTTGCCAGGCTGCCGATCAAGCTTTAGCCCAAATCGTCCCCACCGTCTTAAACTTAAACGGCACCGCTTTGATTACCGCCGACCACGGCAACACCGAAGAAATGATTAACCTAAGCTCCGGCGAGGTCGACACCGAGCATTCGGTCAACCCGGTTCCTTTTATCGCCGCCAGCCGGGTTTTTGAGGGCCAAAACCGATCCATGCCTCCCGGCATCCTGGCCGACGTCGCCCCCACCATCTTAAAAATTCTCAACCTGCCGGTGCCGTCGGCCATGACCGGCAAAAGTTTGTTATAATAAAACCTTATGCCCCAGTACAATTTATCCGACTACCAAAAAACTTACGACAAATTTTCTTACGACCAATACAAAGGCGAGCTCGACTGGTTCTCCGGCAATCGCTTAAACGCCGCCTTCAATGCCGTCGACCGCAACGCGGCTAACTTCCGAAAAAACAAAGTCGCCCTCTACTGGCACGGCCAGGACGACCAAAAGCAAAAATTCACTTTCCGGGAACTGTCGCTTTTATCCAATCAATTCGGCAACTTGTTAAAAAATCTAGACGTCGACAAAGGCGACCGGGTCTTCTTCTTTCTGCCCAGGGTTCCCGAGCTTTACTACGGCTTTTTGGGCACTTTAAAAATCGGCGCCATCGCCGGCACCCTTTTCTCCGCCTTTGGCCACCAGGCTCTTTACGACCGGTTGGAAAATTCCGACGCCAAGGTGCTGGTGACCAACTCCGACCTTTTACCCCGAGTCAAAAAAATCCTGCCTCAACTGCCGGCTTTAAAAACCGTTCTGGTCACCGACCTTAAAACCGCCACCGGCAAATTCAAAAGCTTGAGCCGTGAACTCAAAACCGCCTCTGACGAGCTTAAAGTCGCCCACACCAAACCATCCGACCCGGCCTTCATGCTCTATACTTCCGGCACGACCGGCAAACCCAAGGGAGTGATCCACCAACACTACGCTATCCTCCACGAGCACTTGACCGCCAAGTGGGTACTGGATATTCGCGACAACGACGTCTACTGGTGCACCGCCGACCCCGGCTGGGTCACCGGCATTGCTTACGAAATTTTAGGTTCCTGGTCCAACGGCGCTTCGTCTTTGATCTACGCCGGCCGCTTTGACCCCGCCAAGTGGTACCAGCTGATCGACGAGTACCAAGTCAACGTCTGGTACACCGCCCCCACCGCCATCAGAATGTTGGCCGCCGCTGACCACGACTTAACTAAAAAATTCAACCTCTCCTCGCTCAGGCATTTAGCCAGCGTCGGCGAGCCCTTAAACCCCGAAGCGATCGCTTGGGGTCAGAAAGTCTTTGGGCTCTCCTTCCACGACAACTGGTGGCAAACCGAAACCGGGGGGATTTTGATCGCCAACTTTCCCGGTCTTAAGATCAAACCCGGCTCCATGGGCAAGCCGGTACCGGGCATCACCGCCGCCATCGTCGACGACAACGGCAAAAAAGTCCCCGTCGGCCACGAAGGCAACCTAGCCATCAAACCCGGCTGGCCAAGCCAGATGGTCAAAATCTGGCGCCGGCCGGAAAAATACCAAAGTTATTTTAAAGCCGGTTGGTATATCTCGGGCGACCGGGCCCGGGTTGACCGCGACGGCTATTTTTGGTTTATCGGCCGGGCAGACGACGTCATCAAAACCGCCGGCGAGCGTGTCGGGCCTTTTGAAGTCGAATCAGCCCTAGTTTCCCACCCCAAAATTACCGAAGCGGCCGTCATCGGCAAACCCGACCCGGTCCGCGGCCAAATCATTAAAGCCTTTATCACCCTAAAACAAGGCGTCAAGCCGTCGGAGGCCTTGAAAAAAGACATCGCCTCATATGTCAAAAAGCACTTAGCCGGCCACGCTTACCCCCGGGAAATCGAGTTTAGAGACCATCTCCCCAAAACCCGCTCCGGCAAAATCGTCCGCCGCCTCTTAAAAGCCCAAGAACTGGGTCTGCCCACCGGCGATACTTCAACGCTGGAAGAGTACTGACACCTCGCCCTTGACTTTTTTGCCGGCAAATTCTTCCGCCAACTTTTTAGCGCTGCCGCGGATCACCTCCTCAAACTTCTTGGTCAGTTCCCGGGCGATAACCACCTTTGCCTCCGGAGCCAGCTCCGCCAAAACCGCCAAAGATTTATTAAGCCGGAAAGGCGACTCATAAAAAATCACCGTCTGCGGCACCAACTCAACCGCTTTTAAAGCGCTTTCCAAAAGTTTTTTTCTTTTACCGCTCTTTTTGGGCAAAAAGCCCAAAAACATAAACTTGTCGGTCGGTAGTCCTGAAACCACTAAGGCCGCTAAAGTAGCCGACGCCCCGGGAATAGGGGAGACGGGAATTCCTTCCCTGACGCACTGCCGCACCAGTTTAAACCCGGGGTCGGAAATCAAGGGCGTGCCGGCACTACTCACCAAAGCCACATCTTTTCCCTCCTTAAGCCAACCGATCACCTGGGGAATTCTTGCCTCTTCGTTTTGTTCGTAGAAACTAACCAAATTAAACCTATCAGAGTTTGAGACGATCGTCCCGTTTTCTGATAGGCTTTTAAGCATCTGACCCGTCTTTCTGGTGTCCTCGCATAAAATTACGTCTACCTGCCCCAAAACTTCAATCGCACGCAAACTTATATCCTTCAGGTTGCCAATCGGCGTTGACACTAGGTAAAGCCTGCCCATATAATTTAAGATTGTAACATGCCCGCATTAAACTGGAAAATTGCCGGCGCCGCCGGCGAAGGCATCAAAGTCTCCGGCCTGATCCTTAGTAAGGCCCTCTTTCGCCAAGGCGTCAACATCCACGGTTACACCGAATATCCCTCGCTCATCCGCGGCGGCCACAATACTTTTCAGGTCGCGGCCTCGATTGAAAAGGCCCACGCCCCCAAAGTGGCCCTCGACGTCATGGTGGCCCTAAACGCCAATGCCGTCTTAAACCACCAGGAAGAATTTACCGATCAAACGGCCATCGTCGCCGACCTCAATCTGATCAAAAATGACCTGACCGGCTTTAAGCGGCAAAATCAGATCATCGACATCCCCCTAGCTAAAATTGCCCGGGACTCGGGCGGGGGACTGTTGGTCAAAAACACCGTCGCCTTAGGAGCCAGTGGTTATCTTTTAAATCTACCCCTTGAGTCTTTAAACCAGATTTTAACCGAGACTTTTGCCCGCAAAGGCGAGGAGGTGGTCAAACTAAACCACCAAGCAGCCAGCCTCGGCTACGATTATGTCAAAACCAACTTCCCGGACAAAAAATTAAACTTTGCCTACCCCGGCAAGCCCCCGGCCGACAAAATCTTTCTTACCGGCAACGAAGCCATTGCCTTGGGGGCGGTGGCCGGCGGCCTGAAGTTCTACACCGCTTACCCCATGACCCCAACCACCGCCATCCTCCACTACCTGGCGGCACACGCCGACCAGTTTGGCCTGGTCGTCCGCCACGGCGAAAACGAAATCGGCGTAGTAAACTCGGCTATCGGCGCCGCTTTTGCCGGGGTGCGCTCCATGGTGGCTACCTCCGGCGGCGGCTTTTCTCTAATGACAGAGGGCTTGGGGCTATCAGGCGTCACCGAAACCCCGCTGGTGGTGGTTTTAGGCATGCGGCCGGGCCCGGCCTCGGGCATGCCCACTTGGAGCAGCCAAGGTGATCTTCTTTTTGCCATCAACGCCTCCCAGGATGAATTTCCCCGCTTGGTTTTTACCCCCGGCGATCCGGCCGAGGCCTTTGAGGCGGCGCGCTTGGCTCAAAATCTCTCCGAAAAATACCAAACCCCGGCCCTGGTTTTAACCGACAAATACCTTTCCGAGTCCTACTTTACCGTTGACCGCTTTGCCGACCAACATCTAAACCAGCGCCACTCTCTGGCCGACAGCAAAGCTTTGCCAAACGACCAGCCCTTTCCCCGCTACCAGCTTACCGATAACGGCATCTCCCCCCGGCCGCTGCCCGGTACCCCCGGCGGCGTGCATCTAACCAACAGCTACGAACACGACGAGTTAGGCTACGCCACCGAGGAGTCAAAAGTCAGAACCGCCCAAGTCGACAAAAGGAACCGGAAATTTGCCTCCATGAGCCAAGAAGAAAGCTTGCCCCAGCCGGTGCTTTTCGGTCCCCAAAACGCTGCCACCACCATCGTCTCCTGGGGTTCTAACAAAGGAGTAATTCGCCAAGCCCTAAACTTGCTCCCTGACGTCAACTTCATCCATTTGCCCCTAGTCTGGCCTTTCCCCGAAAAAACCCTGGCCAAGTTACTTGCTTCGGCCAAAAAATTAGTCACTCTCGAGTGCAACTCTACCGGCCAGCTAAACCGCTTGATCAGAGAGCAAACCGGCATCACCATAGACAGAAAACTTTTAAAATACGACGGCCGCCCCTTCTACCCAGAAGAAATCGTCGAAAAATTATGACGACAAACCTACACAGTCCCAAGCGAGTCACGGCTTTGCCGCCCACCTGGTGCCCCGGCTGCGGCAACTTCGGCATTTTAGGCTCAATCAAGGCGGCCCTCGACCAGCTTACAGTCACCCCGGATCAGGCCGTCTTTGTCTACGACGTCGGTTGTTCCGGCAACATGGCCGACTTTGTCTACGCCTACGGCTTCCACAGCTTACACGGCCGGGCCCTGTCTTCCGCCGCCGGCATTAAGCTCGCCAACCACCACTTACCGGTAATCTCGGTAATCGGCGACGGCGGCTGCTTTGGCGAAGGCGTCGACCACTTTATCGGCTTGTCACGCGGCAACCACGATATTACCGTTTTGACCCACGACAACTATTTATACAGCCTTACCACCGGCCAAAAATCTCCCCTTACCCCCAAGGGCACCGTCACCCCCTCGACTCCCGACGGCACCATCGACGAAGCTTTCAACCCCCTGGGGGTAGCCATCTTAAACCAGGCCACTTTCGTCGCCCGCGGCTTTGCCGGCGACATTCCCCACTTGACCAAACTTTTGATCGCCGCCATTTCCCACAGCGGCTTTTCACTACTTGACATCCTCCAGCCTTGCCCCACTTACAAAAAAGACCGCTCTTATGCTTGGTACCGCGACCACATCTACTACCTGGATCAAGAAGCAGGTTACCAAACCAACGACCGGAAACTAGCGCTTCAGAAAACCCTGGAAACCGACAGGCTCCCGGTGGGCATCTTTTTTGAGGAAACTAAACCGGCCTACCACCAGCAGGTCATCAGCCTGAAAGACACCCCACTGGTTTCCCAAACCATCGACTCCATTAATATCGGCCCCGCTTTAAAAGAGTTTATCTAAACCCATGATCCAGGCTTTAATCGAATTCCTTGGTAATATCGCTATCAATCTAATCAGCTCCTTGGGTTACACCGGCGTCGCTCTGGCCATGGCCATCGAGTCGGCTAACATTCCGTTGCCTAGCGAAATCATCATGCCTTTTTCCGGCTTTTTAGTCTCCCAGGGCCGGTTTACTCTTTTGGGGGTGACTCTGGCGGGCTCCATCGGCGGCACTTTGGGGTCGCTTGCCTCCTACGCCTTAGGCTACTACGGCGGCGAAAAAGTGGTCAGAAACCTGATCAAGAAATACGGCAAGTATGTTTTAGTCTTTGAGTATGAACTGGACGAGGCCGAACACTGGTTTGCCCGCCACGGCCAGCTGGTTACCTTTACCTCCCGGCTGCTCCCGGTCATCCGCACCTTTATTTCTCTGCCGGCCGGCATCTCCAGAATGGACGTCAAGAAATTTGCCCTGTTTGCTTTTATCGGCACCTTCGTCTGGTCGCTGCCCTTGGCCTACTTAGGCAAAACCTTAGGTGACAACTGGGATAGTTTGGGCGGGTATTTCCACAAATTTGATCTTGTTATCGTTATTTTTGGCCTTGTCGCCGCCGCTGGCTACGTCTATCATAAATTGAAAAAGCATGCCCGCTACCAAGAAAAAACCCGGTAAACTAAAACGCCTCTTAAACGGTTTTATTATCGGCAACGCCGACAACGACCCGGCCGGCGTTTCTACCTATACCATCACCGGCGCCCAAACCGGCTTTTCCTTGGTTTTATTCCACATTCTCTCCACCCCGCTTTTGATTAACTCTCAAGCTATCTGTGCCCGTATCGGCGACGTCACCAAAAAGGGTTTGGCTTCGGTCATTAGGCTCTACTATGGCCTGCCGCTGGCCGTAAGCGTCACTGTCCTGGTTGCCGTCGCCAACATTTTTACCTTAGGCGCCGATTTTGCCGGCGTCGCCGCCGCCTTGCACCTAATTTTCCCTGGAATTAACATCTGGGTTTTTTTGCCGCTTTTGGCCGGACTATTATGGTACATCATCGTCTTTAAGACTTATCCCGTCCTGGCTCGGGTCTTGGCCGGGATGGGAATAATCTTTCTCTCTTACATCGCCACGGCCGTCCTCGTTCGCCCCGACTGGCTTGAGCTGGCCAAAAACGTCTTTCTGCCCCAAATTGAGTTCACCCCCAACTTCTGGTTGGTGGCCGTCGCCATGCTCGGTACCACCATCACTCCGTTTCTTTTTTACTGGCAGGTAACCGAAGAAGTTGAGGATCACCCTTCGGTCCGCGACGTCAAAACCGAAATCGGTCAAGTTTCCTGGGGGTTAATTTTTTCCAACTTGACCTCAACTTTTATCATCATTACCAGCGCCCTGACCCTGTTTAAATACGGCGTTAAAGTTCAGTCGGCCGCAGACGCCGCCTTAGTCCTTCAACCTTTGGCCGGCAACCTAGCCGCTCTTCTTTTTGCCATCGGTCTCATCGGCTCAGGTATTTTAGCCATTCCGGTTTTAACTTCCACCACGGCTTATACCGTTGCCGAAACATTCAATTGGCGTTCGGGTTTAAACAGAAAAGTCAATCAAGCCAAGGGTTTTTACGCCGTTCTCACTTTGAGCTTTTTTGTCGGCCTGGCGATCGCCCTGATGAAAGTCAACCCGATCAAAATCCTTTTCTACAGTCAGGTGGTCAACGGCGTCATCACTCCGTTTATTTTGGCACTAATTTTGAAACTGGCCAGCAAGGAAGTGATCATGAACCGCCACGTCATCGGCAAGAAACAAAAATTCTTGGGTTGGCTCACCGTCCTGGTTATGCTAGCGGCTGCCATCGGCAGCCTCGTTTCCCCGAGCTAAAATTCAAACAAACCGCCTGATCACTCCCACCACCCGGCCTTGGATCTTGACGTTGGTGGCGTAAATCGGACTCATTTGAGAATTTGCCGGCTCCAGCCTCACCCGGGTTGCTTCCTTGAAAAACCGCTTCAAAGTCGCCAGACCGTTTTCAAGCAGTGCCACCACGATATCGCCGTTAGTCACTTCGTCCTGCTCTTCAATCACTACGTAGTCGCCGTCAAGAATGCCTTCTTCCACCATCGAGTCGCCTTTGACCTGTAAGACAAACGACCGTTTTTTGCCGGAAACTAAAGTCGGGGAGATGGTAAACGCCGCATCAGGATCGGTATAGGGTTCGATCGGTTTGCCCGCGGCAATGTAACCCAAAATCGGCAGCTCCAAACCGTCGCTGCCGGAAACATATCGGTCATCGGCTATCTCCAGGCCCCGAACCGACCCTTCGTATTTTTTCAAAACCCCTTTTCTCACCAAGGTGGCGATGTGTTCGTGAACCGTCGCCAGACTGGATAGCCCCATGGCGTCGGCAATCTCTTGGAGCGTTGGCGAGTTACCATTCCTCTGAATATACTGGGAAATAAAATCGACTATCTGTTTTTGACGTCTGTAAAGTGTTACCGGCATAGGGTTTTATTAGTATTATCTTTGTCTCATCTTAGCCCGACCAAAAACCGAATGTCAAGGGCCAATTCACTCCCGGAGTGTAGAAAAACCATCAAGCCGAGAAAATAGATCTTCATAAGGATAAACTCCATTCTCCATTAGGTGGAGTTTATCTGGCATGATTTTTCCGTCGTTAAAGTAGAAATTTAGTCTTTTAAAGCCAAGCTCGGAGGACAAATCAACTCCAGAAGCTGATAAATGGTGAAGCCTAGAAGCAAGGTGCGCCACCTTTGAATCGGGAAAAATAATTACACTAGTAAATCTAATAATGGCTTTTTCGTCATAGCGGTTTTTATCAAAAAATCTTCTCCCGGTATCATCCTTTCCTGCTGCTCTCATTAATTCTAAATCAAAATCGTCGTTAATTTTTGCCATGCTCACGGTTATATGTTCTTCAATTCCGATTTGTTCATAGTGAAAAATTCTTGGAAGAATCAGCGCGCCATCACCAGCTGTTATATAAGCTTGCCGATCCTCATCATGGACATCTTCTTCATAATTCTCCGGGAAAACACTTTCTAATAAATATTCACGGAATTGATTTAAACCTTCTACCGCATAGGTTGGAGTCGAAGGGGCTAAGATTAATTTTCCAGTAGTTAGCGGCTCTACCCGACTGACACCGAAAAATAAACCGCCAACAGAAATCTCCGAATCAGCCAGTAACTTCTGCACTTTTCTCCCCAACTCGTTCTCAGCCACCCTTGCTTGTTCTATGGCTCCAATTGGGCCAAATTCCATATTCTGTCCCATTTGGCTGAATTTTATCGTAAAATGCCCTTATCAACAAGTTTATCCGCCACAAAATAGTTTCTATAATCACTCATGATTAAAAAATTTCTGTCTCTACTTTTTAGCTTCCTATTCCTCTTAGCCTTGCCCCCATCGACTCTCGCCCAACAGGAGTTTGCCACCAGCTACACCGTCGCTTACACCGTTTCCGACAGCGGCACCACCCACACCAAATTTGACATCACCTTAACCAACAAACTTTCCAACATCTACGCCACCGAGTTTTCCTTGTCGATCGGCTCCACCAAACTAGAAAACATCAGCGCCAAAAACTCTTCCGGCAGCCTGCCCCTCAAGGTCGCCAGCGGGGAAAAAACCACCAACCTCAATCTTACCTTTCCCGACAAAGTTCTGGGCAAAGACAAGTCCCAAATTTTTACCATCGAGTTTGACAGCCTGGATTTTGCCAATAAGCTGGGCAGCGTCTGGGAAATCTCCATCCCTAAACTCGCCCGGTCAGAAGACCTATCCAGCTACCAGCTGACCCTGTCTATCCCTCAAGCTTTCGGCCGCCCCGCTTCGATCACCCCCAAGCCCATCAGCCAAACCGCCCAAGGAACTAACACCGTCTACCGCTTTGACCCAGCCGACCTAGAGATAAGCGGCATCAGCGCCACCTTCGGCGAAAGCCAGCACTTCGACTTTTCCCTCACCTACGAGCTGGCAAATAGCCGCGTCTACCCGGTTAAAACCGAAATCGCCCTTCCTCCCGACACTGCCTGGCAACAAATCCTTTACCAAAAACTCGACCCCGCTCCCGATAGCGTTAGCACTGATGCCGACGGCAACTGGCTGGCCAGCTATAACCTTTCTCCCCGTCAAAATCTCATCGTCACCGCCACCGGCTCGGCCAGTCTCTTTTTAAAACCCCGCTCTGATTTTCCCCAAACTCCCTTAGAAAATCCCGGCGCCTACTTAACCGCCCAAAAATACTGGGAAACCGACAACCCCAATCTCAACAAGCTGGCCCTCGACTTGAAAACCCCCCAAGCCATCTATCAATACGTCGTCGATAACCTCATCTACGATTACGGTCGGCTATCAAACTCCACCACCAGATTCGGCGCCGCCAACGCCCTGGACAAACCCGACTCGGCCATCTGTATGGAATTCACCGACCTGTTTATCGCCCTGGCTCGTGCCGCCGGCATCCCTGCCCGGGCCATCAACGGCTTTGCCTACACCACCAACCCCGCCCTAAAACCTCTAAGCCTCAAACAAGACGTCCTCCACGCCTGGCCCGAGTACTACGACTCCTCCCGCAGCCTCTGGGTGCCGGTCGACCCCACCTGGGGCAATACTACCGGGGGAGTCGACTACTTCAACCAGCTCGATCTAAACCACTTTGCTTTTGCCATCCTCGGCCAAGACTCCACCTACCCTGTCCCTGCCGGAGCCTACAAAACCGCCGCCAGCCAGGAAAAAAGTATTGCCGTAGACTTCGGCCGGCCATTAAAACCCCAACCAAAACTATTTCTGGATATCAAGCTGCCCCAGCAGGCCATCGCCGGCGTCGATTTGACCGGCTCCATCGTGGTTGCCAATGTCGGCAACGCCGCCCTCTACGACCAGGTGGTCACCTTAACCTCCCAGCATTTTACTCCGGAAAAAAATCAATGGCTGGTAGCCAGCCTCCCCCCGTTTGCCAAAATCACCATTCCCATCAGCCTCCCCGCCACCGGCTTTGCCCAAAGTTTTTCTGACCAGGTGAGCGTCAAAGTAGACGGCACTTCCCAAACTCACCAGATCGATTTAGTCCCGGCTTTCAGCTTTATTTTTCGTAACCCAAAATTTCTTTTTGGCCTGGCCGGCCTCTTTAGCGCTATCTTGGCCCTCATCGGCCTCAAGCGCTTTGTGTTAAAATGAGCTTATGAGAAGATTTCTGCGCTTGGCTTTACTAAACAGCATCAGCCTCTTTGTCGTTTCCGCCTTTTATCCCGGCTTAATCGTCACCCCACTGCTCACCGGCATCGTCTACGCCGGCGCCGTTTTTACCCTGATAAACTACCTGGTCAAACCCATCGTCAAGCTCTTACTTCTGCCCATCAACCTGGTCACCTTGGGTCTTTTCCGCTGGCTGTCAAACGTCCTTATTCTCCTGACTCTCACCCGCTTGCTCTCCACCGTCAGCGTCGTTCCTGCCGTCATCCCGTCGCTGGCTTACCAAGGCTTCGTCGTTCCCCAAATCGCCATGGGTTTCCCTGCCTCTCTTATCATCAGCTCGTTTTTATTAAGCTTTGTCTTCACCCTATTAAATTGGCTACTGACTAAATGATTTTAAAACTTATCCAAATCCTCGTGTCCGTTTTTCTCATCGCCGTCATCCTGCTTCAAGCCAAAGGCACCGGCCTGGGTTCTGCTTTCGGCGGCAGCGGGCAAATGTACCACTCCAAAAGGGGCGTCGAAAAAATCGTCTTCTACCTTACCATTATCTTGGCCGTTATCTTCGTCCTCCTGTCTCTAGTTAACCTCAAACTATGATCATCACTCGGCCCTTTCGAAAGCCGGTCTGGATTTTATTCTCGTTCATTAAAAAACACCAACGTCTGATCTTAGTCGCTACTGCCGTCGGCATCGTGATTTTTCTTTTCACCAAAAATCTGCTGCCTTTTTTACCCCAACCCAAACCCAAGGTAAAAGTCGGCATCGTCGGCCAGTACGCCTTGGCCACTTTACCCAGGCAGCTGGCCGCTTCCATCTCCCGCGGTTTAACCCAAGTCGACGACCAAGGTCAAGCTGCCCCGGATCTGGCCGAAAGCTGGGAGACTAGCGATGACGGCACCGTTTATTTAGTCAAACTCAAACCGGGGCAGCGCTGGAGCGACGGCACCCCCCTGGTCGCCTCCGACATCAACCTGGACATACCCGACGTTACCGTTACCACTCCCGACCCTCTAACCCTAAAATTTGAGCTCCAAGAACCTTTTGCTCCCTTTTTAGTTACCCTGTCCCGACCCTTGTTTAAAAAGGGCCAAATCGGCGCCCGCTCCTTTATCGTCAAAAACATCGACTGGCAAGGCTCCTTTATTAAAACTCTGGACCTGGTCGGAAGCCAGGACGTGACTTACCGCTTCTACCAATCAAATCAGGCCGCCTGGACCGGCTTTCGCTTAGGTGAAGTCGATAGATTAGAAAACCTCCTGGTCAATCCCTTAAGCGATACTTGGACCAAACACGTCGCCGTAGACCAAATCACCAACTTCCAGCAATACGTCGCCATCGTTTTCAACCTTAATGACCAATACCTTTCCGCCAAACCCTTGCGCCAAGCCCTGGCCTACGCCATCGAAAACAAAAACCCGGAGGGCCAGCGAGCTTTATCGCCGCTAAGCCCTCTGTCCTGGGCCTACAACTCCCAAGTTAAACCTTACAATTACAACTCGGCTCAAGCCCAGGAGCTTTTCGATTCCTTTGCTCAGGAGGCGACTTTTTCCGGCAAGCTCGAACTCACCTTAGGCACCAGCCAATCGTTTTTAAAATTAGCCGATGCCATCGCCCAATCCTGGGAAGAAACTCTGGGCGTCGAAATCGACGTCAGAATCGTCAACACTCTCTCCGATGACTTCCAAGCCTTACTCATCACCCAAGAAATCCCCCTGGATCCGGATCAACACGCCCTGTGGCACTCGACTCAACCGACTAACATCTCCCGCTACTCCAGCCTCCAGGTGGACAAACTCTTAGAAGACGGCCGCACCATTTTGAGTCAACCCCAGCGCCGCGACATCTACCAGGACTTCCAACGCTTCTTAGTCGAAGACTCTCCCGCCATTTTCTTAATGCACCCGACGACTTATACTATCTCCCGCCGCTAACCCGACTGCCTGCCTTGGCCTTTTTGTCCGCCTTTGACATGCTCAACTGCAGCCTCTACCAACTCTTTCGGCATACCAGAAAGCTCCAAGTCACGTGCCCGCGCTTCGCTGTCAGTGAATTCGCTCTCAATGAAACTAGCCAACTCTTCTAAGACCTCTTCCGGAGGCTTTCTACCCGGAGGCTTCAAATGTCCCGCCCCCCAGTAGGGAGTAACTTTTTTCTTGTCGCCACCAACTTTCTCCATAATTGTGAGCCCGGAAGGATTCGAACCTTCGGCCAACCGATTAAGAGTCGGTTGCTCTACCGCTGAGCTACGGGCCCATGTTTTAATATTATAACAAAGTCTGTTATAGTCGGCTTATGAAAAAAATCGCGGTTGTCGGCACCGGCATTATGGGCCACGGCATAGCCCAAAACTTTTTAAAACACAAATACCCGGTTATAGTTTGGAACCGGAGCGCCACGAAACTCCAAACCCTTAAGAAAAAAGGCGCTCAAATTGCCAAAACTCCTCAAGACGCCGCCTCCCAAGCCGACATTGTTTTTGAAGTCACCGCCAACGACCAGTCGTCTCGAACGGTATGGTTGGGGCAAAAGGGAATTCTGGCCGGAGCCGATAAAACGAAAGCCCTCATCACCTGCGCCACTCTCTCGGTTGCCTGGACTGATAGGCTGGCTAAAATCTGCGCCAAAAAGGGGTTAACTTTTTTCGACATGCCCATGACCGGCGGCCGCATCGGGGCAGAAACCGGCAATTTGTCGTTGCTGGTAGGCGGCAGTAAGCAAAAGTTGAACCAACTAAAAGCAACACTCAAAGCTATTGCAACAAGATTCACTTATTTCGGCCCGGCCGGTTCGGGTATGAAATTTAAATTAATTCTAAACTCTATTCAAGCATTACACCTTCAAGCATTTGGTGAAGCCATGAAGCTGGCTAAAAAAATGAAACTTAATTTAAAAACTGTCGGTAATTCTTTTTCCCAAGAACGGCCCGGAGGAGCGATTACGGCTAAGGCATGGCGTGACTACCAAAAAACTCCCAAGCCTATAAACTTTTCGGTGGAATGGATTACTAAAGATCTAACTTACGCCAAACAAATGGCCGGCCAACTAAAAACCCCACTGCTCGATAAAACTTTACAAAAATATTGCCTGGCAATGAAAAAGAAAATGGCTCAAAAAGACTGGACTGAAGTAAACAAAATGTGAGCTTGCCACGTAGCGAAGCTTTACGTGGTGCCCCTGGAGGGAATCGAACCCCCATCACATCGTCCGAAGCGACGCGTTTTATCCATTAAACTACAGGGGCATCAATATCTTCAGCATATTATATCAGGCTTGCCCGCTCTGCAGTTTTACGTCTATGACAGTTAGCGCATCTCACCTCGCATTTAGCTATTTCAAGCTTAACCTTTTCAAGGGTACCATTACGTCTTAAGCTGGAAACAGGAGCTATCTTATCTGATAAATGGTCGAACTCGAGAACAACTGGATCAGATTCTCCGCAATCAACACAAGGATGACTCGACAAGTAATTCCTGACGTACTCTTTCGTTATTTGCCTCAACCAATCGTTACGTTTCCTAGCTTTTTGTAAGTAATACGACCTGTTTGCCACATAATGGCGTCTTATCAGTTTCTTACTGCAAGAGCGACAATGATATTGTCTAATACCTCTATCTTTATACTTATAATTAAATTCTTCTTCTGGCTTCTCCAGTTTACACTTGGAACAAACTTTCACTCAATCAGCGTATTCGAAATCAAAATAAATTTCAAGTCCTATGAGCTACAGGCGCTTGAGAATAATTATAACAAATCACTGCCTGGAATGAACCACCAGGAGGATACCGCGGCGGACGGAAAGAGAAACCTTTTTCGCGGTCATCACATTGCTCACCCCCCGGCCATAGCCAAACTTCAAGGTTGATCCTTGAAGTTTCCATTTTAATCCTCTAGTAGTCACTTTTACATTGCTTTTAAGGGGAGTAAGCGAAACTATATCTCCGGGATTGCCTTCAAGGTTTATCCTTGAAGATAAAAAGTAGAGCCTTTGCTTGCCTTCGACCGCCTCGACCTTTATACCTTTGGCGGCCAAGGTCGCGGCCAACATCAAGTTTGATGCCAGATGATCGAATCTGCGGCCCAAAAGGCCGACGATTACCAACCTTTTGACTTTTTGTTTTAAAGCATAGTCTATGGCCAACTCCGAGTCGGTAAAATCCTTGTCTTTAGGGTAGGGGATCGTTTTAATTTTTTTGCTGCCTGTATAAGAATCCAAGTCGCCGACAACAAGGTCGGGCGTGATGCCAAGCTTTTGGGCCAGCTTGCTGCCGCCGTCGGCCGCAATCACCAAATCAGTTTTTTTTATCTCCTGCTTCACTCCAGATGCATCAGCCAAATCGCCGTTTAAAAATATTATCGCCTGCTTCATCGTCCCTTCATTATAGACTACCAACACGAAGGGGGAGTGGGGTATAATTAAAGGTTTATGCCATTTAGACTCAAAGCCGACTTTAAACCGACCGGCGACCAGCCCCAGGCAATAGACAAGCTGGTGGCCGGTCTCAAAAAAGGCCAACCCCAGCAAACTTTGCTCGGGGTCACCGGCAGCGGCAAAACCTTCACCATCGCCAACGTTGTTGCCAAAACCCAAGCGCCCACGCTGGTCATTTCCCACAACAAGACTCTCGCCGCCCAACTCTATCAGGAGTTTAGAGATTTTTTCCCCGATGCGGCAGTGTCTTACTTTGTCTCCTACTACGACTACTACCAGCCCGAAGCGTACTTACCCGCCACCGACACCTACATCGAAAAAGAAACCGACATCAACGAGGAGATCGACAAACTCCGGCTGTCGGCCACCACCAATTTACTCACCCGCCCCGACGTCATCGTCGTCGCCTCTGTCTCGGCCATCTACAACCTGGGCTCGCCCGTAGAATACGGCCGCTACACCCTGGAGCTAATCCAAGGGCAGCTGGTCGACCGCGACACCATCATTGACAGACTCACCGACCTGCAATACCAAAGAAATGACCTGGCGCCTTCACGAGGCAACTTCCAAGTTAGGGGGGAGCAAATCACCATCTGGCCTAGCTACGCCGACTACTTGGTGCGCCTGGTCATGCTTGATAACCAGATAGAAACCCTTGCCCGGATTAATCCGGTTACCGCCGCGCCCTTGCCCCGGCCCAACCAGGGTGCTCCCCGCGACGTCATTTATCCGGCTAAACACTACCTTACCAATCCAATCACCCAAAAAGCAGCGATTCAATTAATTAAATTGGATCTGAAAACCCGCCTGGAACAATTTAAAGTCGCCGGTAAAATCGTCGAAGCCTACCGCCTAAAACAAAAAGTCGAACACGACTTGGAGATGATTAACGAGGTCGGCTACGTCAACGGCATCGAGAACTACTCCAGATACTTCGACGGCCGCGACCCCGGCCAACCTCCCTATACCCTGATCGACTACTTTCACTTAAACTCCCAAAAATTCGGCCGCCGGTTTTTGACCGTCATCGACGAGTCCCACATGACCATTCCCCAAATCCGCGGCATGTTCCGAGGCGACCAAGCCCGGAAAAAGACTCTCATCGACTACGGCTTCAGGCTCCCTTCGGCTCTGGACAACCGCCCCTTACGCTTCCCCGAGTTTTTAAACCGAGTACCGCAAACCATCTATACCTCGGCTACTCCTTCAGACTGGGAAATTTCGGTTAGCGGGGAAACCGTTGAGCAGTTAATCCGCCCTACAGGACTCACCGACCCGATAGTTACCATTCTTCCCACCGCTGGCCAGGTCAAAGACTTGACTCAAAGAGTCAACCAAAGAAAAAAACTGGGCCAAAGAGTCTTAGTTACCACTCTCACCAAAAAAATGGCCGAAGCCTTAACCGAGTACTTAAACGAACACTCCCGGAGTGGTGTTGCGCCTGCGGCACACTCCGGGAGTGAAAGACTCCGAGTCCAATACCTTCACGCCGACGTCGCCACGCTGGACCGCTCCGACATTCTGGACTCACTCCGCTCCGGCGAGTACGACGTCGTCGTCGGCATCAACCTCCTCCGCGAGGGCCTCGATTTACCCGAAGTCAGCTTGGTGGCCATTTTGGACGCCGACAAAGAAGGTTTCTTAAGAAGCAAAACGTCTCTGATTCAAACCATGGGCCGGGCCGCCCGCCACGTTGCCGGCGAAGTGGTCATGTACGCCGATGCCAAAACCGATTCGATGCGCGCCGCCCTCAAAGAAGTCGGCCGCCGCCGGAAAATTCAGCTTGACTACAACCGCCGCCACCGGATTACCCCCCGGTCGGTCACCAAACCGGTGAGAAAAAAACTCATCGACCGGCCTCAACCGCTGACCATCACCCCGACAATAATTCAAATCGGGAGTAAAGAGATCCTCAACTTAAAAACTTTAAATCCCGACAGCTTAACCCCAGAAGACAAAAAAAGATATCTCCGCGGTTTAACCCGGCAGATGAACCAGGCGGCAGCGGTCTTGGACTTTGAACAAGCTGCCATTTTAAGAGACGCCATCAAGAAACTAACATGAACCACATCGCTATCCAAGGCGCTCGCCAACACAACCTCAAAAACATCGCGGTTAAAATTCCCAAAGGAAAGCTCGTGGTCTTCTCCGGGCTGTCCGGGTCGGGTAAATCATCTTTGGCCTTTGACACCATCTACGCCGAAGGTCAACGCCGCTACGTCGAATCATTATCGTCATATGCCCGGCAGTTTTTAGGGCTGATGACCAAGCCCGACGTCGACCAGATCGACGGCTTATCACCGGCTATTGCCATCGATCAGAAAACCACCTCAAGTAACCCCCGATCAACCGTCGGTACCATCACCGAAGTCTATGATTACTTAAGACTACTTTACGCCCGTATCGGCCACCCCCACTGCGCCAACTGCGGCCGAGAGATTGCCAAGCAGTCGCTCGACCAAATCGCCGGCCTGGTCAAAGACTTGATTCTAACTAGCCTCACCGCCACCAAACCCTCTCGATTTATCATCCTGTCTCCAGTGGTCCGCGACAAAAAAGGCGAATTTAGCCAGCTTTTCAATAATCTCGCCAAAAAGGGTTTTGTCAGAGTGAGAATTGATGGTAAGTTTTTTGACTTGGACAGCCCGCCGGCTTTAATCAAAACCAACCGCCACACCATCGACGCTGTAGTCGAGCGCTTAAGCTTCACCAAAAAACAAGCTAAAGACGCTAGCGAGGTGGACAAACTTAAAAAACGCCTCTCGGAAAGCTTAGAAGCTGCCCTTAAATTGTCCGACGGGTTGGCTTTGGCCGTTGAGATTAAAGACGCTTCGTTAAACTTTCCCGACCACCCCCAGAAGCTGACCGACCATCTTTTTTCCGAACACTTTGCCTGCCACCACTGTAACTTAAGTCTACCCGAAATCGAACCGAGAATCTTCTCCTTCAACTCACCCCACGGTGCCTGCCCTACCTGTAGCGGTTTAGGCCATTTACAAAAAATCGACCCCGACAAAATCATCGCCCCAAGTCTCACTCTTGCCGAAGGAGCGATCATTCCCTTTGCCAAACAATTATCTGCCGATTCCTGGTTAGCCCGCACCGTCAAAGAGGTGGTCCACGCCCACCGGGCGAATACGCAAACCCGTTGGGACAACCTGTCTGATGATCTCCAACACATCTTGCTTTATGGCACCAAAGAGATTTTTGAGGTCACCGGCACCAACCGTTTTGGCAGAATCACCACTATCCATACCGACTTTGAAGGCGCCATCCCCGCCTTAGAGCGCCGTTTCCAAGAAACCCAGTCCGACTTTATCAGAAACGAAATGCAAAAGTTTATGAGTCTCGAAACTTGCCCCGACTGTAATGGCGACAGACTCAAACCCGAGTCCTTATCGGTCAGCATCGACAACTTAAACATCGCCGATTTGACCAAACTATCCATTAAAGACACCTTTAGCTTTATTGCCAATCTTACCCAAAAAGGCAGCCCTTTGTCGGACAAAGAACGCCAAATCGGTCAGCTCATTTTAAAAGAGCTAGCTACCAGGTTAAAATTCCTCCTCTCGGTTGGCCTCGACTACCTCACCTTGTCGCGCGCAGCCGGCACTCTTGCCGGCGGCGAGGCTCAAAGGATTAGGCTCGCCTCGCAAATCGGCACCGGTTTAACCGGCGTTTTATACATCCTCGACGAACCCTCGATCGGCCTCCACCAGCGAGATAACCGGCGGTTAATCACTACCCTCAAAAATCTGCGCGACCTCGATAACAGCGTTATCGTCGTCGAACACGACCGGGAGATCATTGAGTCGGCCGACTATCTGATCGACTTTGGACCGCTTGCCGGTAAACATGGCGGAGAAGTGGTCGCCGCCGGCACTCCTAAACAAGTCGCCGCCAACCCCAAGTCTTTAACCGGAAAATACTTAAACGGCAAAAAGAAAGTTTCCCTGTCTCTGCCCGCTTCGCTTCCCCTGGAAAAAAACCAGAAAATGCTCACCCTTGCCGGCTGTACCCAAAACAACCTTAAAAATATTAAAATCGATTTCCCTCTGAGCCAGTTTATCGTCATTACCGGCGTCTCCGGTTCGGGTAAGTCGAGCTTAATCCACGACACTCTCTACCCGGCAGTTAAAGACAACCTCAAATCACCTCACAGCCCCACTCCGCAAAACTACCACCATCTTTCCGGCCTCGAACACCTTACCCGAGTGTCTTTAATTGATCAAAGTCCTATCGGCCGCACCCCCAGAAGCAATCCCGCTACCTACACCAAAGCCTTTGATCATATCAGAACCCTTTTTAGCCTGACTCGCGACGCCAAAGTGGCCGGTTTCAAACCGGGACGGTTTTCTTTTAACGTCAAGGGCGGCCGCTGCGAGTCCTGCCAGGGCGAAGGCCAAGTCAAAATCGAAATGCAGTTCATGCCCGACGTCTACATCACCTGCGAAGTCTGCCACGGCGCCCGCTACAACCAGCAGACGCTGGCGGTAAAATACCACGACCAAGACATCTCTCAAATTCTTCACTTGACCGTCGACGAAGCCTTGGAATTTTTCCCCAGTCACCAGGCTTTACATCTCAAATTAAAAACTCTCAAAGACGTCGGCCTGGGCTACATCGAGTTGGGGCAACCGGCTCCGACGCTTTCCGGCGGCGAAGCCCAAAGGGTCAAACTGGCCAAAGAACTGTCCGTCAAAAGCCAGGGGCATACGCTTTATCTTCTGGATGAGCCTACCACCGGCCTCCACTTTGAAGATTTAAAGAAACTGCTTTTTGTTTTAAAACAACTGGTTAATCAAAACAACACCGTGGTGGTCATCGAGCATAATCTGGATGTGGTTAAAAACGCCGACTGGGTGATTGACCTTGGCCCCGAAGGGGGAGAGGCGGGCGGCCAGGTGGTCGCCACCGGCACCCCGCAACAGCTAGCCAAAATCACCACCTCCTACACCGGCCACTTTTTAAAAAAGATTCTATGAACTCAAAAATAACCGCTTCCCTCAAAGCCACTCCCAAAGCCCCCGGCGTCTATTGGTTTACCGACCGCTCGGGCCAAGTCCTCTACGTCGGCAAGGCCAAAAACTTGAAAGCTAGATTATCTAGCTACCGGCACCTGACTGCCGCTGACGCCAAAACCCGGCAAATGCTCGCCGCCGCCCAAACGGTTAAGTGGCAAGCCGCCGACTCCGAGTTTGAAGCCTTGCTTGTTGAGGCCGAACTGGTAAAACTCCACCAGCCCCGCTTCAACGTCCTTTTAAAAGACGACAAATCTCCCTTATATATTGTCATCACCAAAGACGTCTATCCGGCGGTCTTGACCGCCCGCAAAAACCAAATTAGAAATTCGAAATTAGAAATTAGAAATTGTTATGGTCCTTATCCTTCTGGCTACAAGGCCGGACAAGTATTAAGGTTTGTCCGCCGCATCTTTCCCTTCTGCAACCAAGCCCAACCTCCCGCCAAAAATAAGCATGCTTGCTTTTACTTTCACTTAGGTCTTTGTCCCGGCGCCTGCTGCGGTAAGATCTCCCCAAACGACTACCAAAAAAACCTGGTTAACTTAAAACTTTTTTTACGGGGGAAAAAGGCAAGAGTTATCACCCGGCTCAAAAAACGCATGCGGCTTCTTTCCGCTTCAGAAAAATTCGAAGCCGCCGCCAAGGTTCGCGACCAGATTGAACTTCTCGAAAACCTCCGTCGTCTCCCCGCCCGCCCCGAGCTCGAACTGCCGCGATTAATCGAAGACACCACCAAAGAAAAACTTCTTGAGCTTCGCCGTATCTTGCGCCGCTACCAAAACCTACCCTCCACCTACCCGTTAAACCGCATCGAGGCCTACGACATCAGCAATATCTCGGGAAAAGACGCCACCGGCTCCATGGTGGTGTTTGTCAAGGGTCTGCCCCAACCGAACCTCTACCGCCACTTCAAAATTAAAACTCTGGCTACCCCCAACGATCCGCAAATGTTAAAAGAAATCCTCTCGCGCCGTGCCAAACATTCTGACTGGCCCGCCCCTGACTTAATCGTCATCGACGGCGGCAAAACCCAACTCAAATCCGCCCTCAAAGTTGTCCCTTGGTCGACCCCGGTCATCGCCATCGTCAAACACCCCGACCGCTTACTCATTCCCTCACGAGATCATGCCACCTTCCACCAAGCCGAAATAGGCCGCGCCAACCAAGCCTTAAAATTAATCCAGCACTTAAGAAACGAGTCCCACCGCTTCGCCCGCCGCCTCCACCACCACCTCCGCCTCAAACACCTACGGGATCAGATCCTGTAGGTCGCAATTTCTCCATCAGTATCGAGTAAAACCTCAAGTTGTGAATTGTGGCCAGCCGCAACGCCGTCAGCTCCTCGATGCGAAAAAGATGGTTAAGATATGCCCGGGAGTAGTTTTTACACAAAAGACAATCACAAGCCAAACTGATAGGGGAGTCGTCAACGTAATGAATCTGCTTTTGCGGCGAAAAGAATTCATAAAAATTATCTGCTCTAACGTCAATTTGATTAATTGAAGCGGAATCAAAAACATAAAGCCTCTTGTGCCTGGCGTCGCGGGTGGGCAAGACACAATCAAAAATCTGAAAGCCCATGTCCACCAGATTGACAACCTCTTCCGGCTTACCAATTCCCAAACCGTAAAGAAAACTCTCCTTGGGAGTAAATCGGGCAATGGTGCGGGCGACGTCATAGTTAAACTCGCCGTTGTCCAAAATCGGCCAGCCGCCGTAGCCGTAACCGTCAAAACCAATTTCCGCTAAGCGTTCGGCGCAGAGGCGCCTCAACTTCAAATTTTCACCCCCTTGGACTACAGCTAAAAGGTAAGGCCTTTTACCCTCGGTCAGCCCTTGCTGGTCGCAAATTTCCTCAAATTTCTTTTTGCTTCTTTCGGCCCAAAGGATAGTTCTTTCCACCGACTCTTCCGCCTGACTGCGAGTAGAATTAGGCAAGGTAAAATCATCCAAAACAACCGCCATGTCAGGCTTTAAGGCCATCTGAAACTCGATCGAAGTCTCCGGCGTCAATTCCAGCGTCTTTTTTCCCGACAACTTAAACTTGACTCCCTTGTCGGTCACCCCGCCCCGCTTGCCGGCCCGTTTGGCTAAACTCATTACCTGAAACCCGCCCGAGTCAGAAATCACCGCCCCCTTCCAACCCATAAATTCCCTGATGCCCCCGAAGCGCTCCAAAATTTTTCTGCCCAGATCTAGGTAAAGGTGATAGGTGTTGACCAAAACTCCGGGAGTACCGGTCGCTTTGATATCCTGGCTGTCCACCGTCCGCACCACCGCCCGGGTCGCGTCCGGAAAAAACACCGGCAAGGGTAGCTTACCTCCCTGGTATTTAAAATACTGTTTCATCTTACGCAGTATAGCAAATTTGATTTTTTACCTATAACAATGGCATAATTAGTCTATGGGAACTGGCGTTGTTTCTCCTGAAAATACAACCGTAGACAGAAAAGATTTTCTCAACGTCCTGAAGTTGGTCGCAGCCATAGGAGGAGCTGCCGTATTGGGAAAGGCCGCTATTCACGCCCTCGCTTCAAAAGATAAAACCGGTGAAACAGAAAAAGAAACCCACATTCTCCCGCTGGAAGACGGTACTACTTTAATGTTAGAAAATGGTCAATTCATAATTCAATATAACGATCTTGTCCCAGATAATGTCCCTGAGCATAAAAGACGCCTTTGGCGTCTTTATGCTCGCAGTAACAAAAATCGAGCGCCAGCGGTTGTCGATTTGCTTCTCGACCGACCGACTCGCCTTAACACCGATGAAAACACTAAGCTTAACAGACAATTTGGTGAAATTCTTTATCCTCGGGCTTTCGAGATAACCCCCCTTGAAGGACTTTCAGGCGTTGGAGCCTGGGAGGCTCCCAACACAAAATCTAGACACACCTTAGACAACTTCGGCAACGACCGTTATATTAAGCCTGGAGAAAAAGTTATTGGAATTCCCGTCTTAACTAGATACGACAATTGGCTGGATGACAAAGTAAATCTAGAAAAAGAAGTCGCCTATATCGGGGGTAAAGAAACTGACTGCACTTTCGGTTGGGCCATTTGCAGACAAGTTAATTTAAAAGACAAACCAGGCGCCGGCCTAGTAATTGAAGGCTATGTTTTTGACGCCAGGACTCTAGTACCAACTAATGTATAACCGTTAAGCTAACTCCAAATACTGAAATACTTGTAGGATCAATTAATGGACCAGCCGGAGTCAACCCAGGAAAGCCAAACCAGCCAGGAGTCGCCTCAAGATCAATCGGACTTAAACCAAGAAATCGCCGCCGGCGAGTGGACCACTCTTTCCCAACACGCAACTTACCGAAAAAGATCCCGCCAGGGCCGGATTTTAGCGGTTTATCAGGCCTTGTCCAACCGCCTCGACCAACTGGTTAAAGTTTTTTATGAGCTCGCTGCCCAGGAAAAATCCTTGCCCGCCGCCGAAAAAATGCTCAAAGAAATTAATCGCCTAAGAGAACTAAGAGACAGCCTTTTATTATGGCTCACCTGGACCGAAGACGCCAAACCCCAAATCCCCGACGAAGTCGAAAAAGTTGTGGCTTAACCTAGTAACCCCAAACTTGCCTTCATATCTTATAATATAGTCTTATGAGAGAAAAAGCTTTGTGGCAAAATTATCAACAACTTCACCAAAAAAACCCTGCTCCCGATTCCGAAGCCAAGGTAGATTTTTATAATCAAAACAGCCAAAACATCAAAACCGTCAACCACGCCCCCAACCCAGAGGCGGCCATCATCATTCCGGCGCACAACGAGTCGATCCTTTTACCTCGGGCTTTAGCCGCTATCAACCAAGCTCTTACTTTCTCTCAAACTTCATTATCAGTTATTGTCGTCGACAACGCTTCCGCCGATGCTACTCCGGAGATCGCCCATGCATTCGGAACCAAAGTAGTTTCACAACCAAAAAAAGGCGTCGCCTGGGCCCGCCAAGCCGGTCTATACGCTGTGGAACCGTCAACCCGGTTCATCCTCACCACAGACGCCGATACTGTCGTTTCTGAAAACTGGCTTTCCCCCCACCTTAAAGAACTCGCCGATACCGCCAACCAGACTGTTTTCACCCACGGCCCAATTTCATATGAATGCGACTTTAAAGATGACTTAGTTAAATGGTTTCTATATGAAATCTACAAACGGGCCGCCTTCCAGGTGCAAAAAACCAAACCCGAAGAATTAAAAATTGGTATCGGTGGTGGCAACTCCGGATTTATCAAGTCAGTTGCCCTAAAAGAAAACGGCTATAACACCACTCTTCACACCGGAGAAGATATCGACTTAATGAAACGTATCCTCAACAATGGCCAAGATAAAAGAGTCGACGCCAGCGTCATCACCTCAAACAGAAGAATTATTCATCAAGACGGCATTGTCTACCACTCGTTAAGAAAACTCTACTGCAATGTAGTTTATTTTGCCACTGGCGGTCACTGGCCCGGCAAAACCACCCGCAAGCCTTAAGTTGTGCTATAATTAACTATCTTCTTCTCAATGAGGACGGTCAAAGGATAGGGTATGATAAGTAAATTAAATTTAACAGTCGGCGACTTAGTTGTCCGCTATGGCAAAGTCTTAAAAGTCTTTCAAATTAAAAAAGACGCTGTCAGCCTCCGCCCATTTTTCAATTCCCAATCCAGCCACGGCCTCACTTTTACCCTAAAACAAAAAAGCGTTAGCCAGGGCCACGTCCGCCGCCTGGTCTCTAAAACCAAACTCAAAGATTTGCTTAATTTAATCATCAAAAAATCCATCGCCAAAGACCGCTGCCCCGCTTTCGACTCCGATACAGCCTTAAACCGTAACCGGCTCACCGACGCTCTCTGGGTGTTAAAAACCCTCTGGCTGGAAAAGCAAGAAAGGTCAGATACCCTGGCGACAGGCAAGTCAAACATTTTCCAGCGGGTCCTGCTTCAGACCGCGGAGGAAATCGCCGCCGTTAACCGCACTTCACCGGAACGAGCCAAATTACAGCTTCTGTCGGGTCTAAAAGCCAGCCTAAAAACCAACTCCTAATCCTATGTTCCGTCGTCCCCACCACCGCTCCTTCCGGGTAAGAAGGCAACCCCGATCATTTAATCCGTCCTGGTTCATTCAAAAAACCAAGAGCCAATCAAAGCTGGACGTCGTGGCCATTAAAAATGATTTCGCCGACTTTCCGGTTTCAAATCAGGTTAAAGCAAACGCTAAGGCCAAAGGGTATTTAATCCCCACGCCGATCCAGGACCAAGTGATCCCACTGGTTTCTTCCGGTAAAGACGTGGTCGGTGTTGCCAACACCGGCACGGGCAAAACCGCAGCTTTTTTAATTCCTCTAATCGACAAAGCCGCCAAAAATCGCCGCGAGAAAGTCTTGGTCATCACCCCCACCAGGGAACTGGCGGCACAAATCGAGGCGGAATTTATTGAACTTGCCGCCAGCCTTAACCTTTATTCGGCGCTTTGTATCGGCGGCGCCGGGATAAACCGCCAAATCAGCCGCTTGCGTCAAAAACCGCCTTTTGTCATCGGCACTCCCGGCCGGTTAAAAGATTTGGTAAAAAGACGGATTTTAGATTTAACCGGTTTTACCACCATCGTCCTTGACGAGGTGGACCGGATGCTGGACATGGGCTTTATAAACGACGTCAAGCAGCTAATTTCGCTTTTGCCCAAAGTGAGACAGTCTCTGTTTTTTTCCGCCACCGTCGAAGGCAAAGTCAGGCAGCTCATGGCCGGCTTTTTAAGAAACCCGGTGATCATTTCGGTTAAAAGAGGGGATATCGCCGACAACGTTGACCAAGAAGTTGTCAAAGTTAGCGGCAGAAACAAAATCGACGTGCTTTGCGAGCTGTTAACCAAACCGGGTTTTGACCGGGTGCTGGTCTTTGGCCGCACTAAGTGGGGCATGGAAAAACTGGCGCAAGCCTTAATCCAAAAAGGCCTTAAAGCCACCGCCATCCACGGCAATAAAAGCCAAAATCAGCGCCAACGGGCTTTAGCCCAATTTAAAACCGGTGGCGTCAAGGTGCTTTTGGCCACCGACGTCGCCCAAAGGGGTTTAGATATTGAGGGCGTTACCCACGTGATTAATTTTGACTTGCCCGAAACAGAAGATGATTATATCCACCGCATCGGCCGCACCGCCCGGGCCGACAAAAAAGGCGTCGCCATCTCCTTGGTCCCGTAGATTCCCACTTCTGACCTTTACCATTAACTTTACAATAACCTTTACAATTTTCTTAAGTAAAATTTCCCAGTAAACTCGTCAACTCTGGCCAAATTTACTCCGCTAAAACCAACCCAGCTTACCAAAGAAAAATACCTTCAGTCAAAAAAAATGGGCAGGCCGGCTTTGACTCTCACATCACTTCAAAATCAATACTCCCAACGGTACCATCACCTACAAAATACTAGAAGTTGAATAAAAAACCGCTGGGTGACCCGCCTGCAAAAGCTATCCAACCTGCAAGAGCTAATGCTCTAGCATTTGCTGGCAGGCAGGTCTGAAGGGACATTGGAACCTATTCCGAAAGTTTATGAGAGGAAATCTTCAAGAATTTTTTTAATATCTTCAAAAGTATTGTAGGTTTTGTTAGTTAATTTTGGCGAGCCGCTGATCATGGCTGAAAGTTTTTTATCTTTATCCTCTTTAAATAGAGTCAAAATTTTCTTGTTTTGTTGCGTTGCAATGCCAATTTCATAACCAACACCTAAGCTAGGAGTGGTAACTTCTGCTACTAAAACGTCTGCTCCATCAAGGCGCTTACTATCACGATTATATATATGCTCATCCCCTAGACCCCCTTTTAAGTTAGAAAGAATTACTTCATCAGCATGTTCGCCACCAACAACTTCTCCATATTTTCTTAATTGATCAATAATTTGCTTAAACAAAGCTTTATTTCCCTCACCGCCACGAATCGATCCAGCAAAATAAATCTTCATAAAGCAATTCTACCATTCCTTGAGCAACAGGTTCGAGCCGACCTAATGGATTAGAAAATCTCTTGAGAAAAAACGATGGGTGACCGACGGGAGTCGAACCCGCGACCTCCTGCTCCACAGGCAGGCGCTCTACCATTGAGCTACGGTCACCAAGTAAAGTTCGCTTCGCTCACCACTTGGTAAACCAAAGTTAGTGAACAAGGCTATTTTACCTTATCTGTAAAATAATTTCTAAGTTGTTTATTCAAAAACTTCCTCCCTGAACCGCTCTTCAAATATCTTTCTCTGCCCAAAGCGTCTTTTCGATTCAAATAAGCTTCAAAATAAATAAGTTTCCATGGTTTATATGTTTTAGTGGAAAGAACTAATCCTGAATTGTGTTTGGCTAAACGTCTATTAACGTCGTCTGGAGTGAAACCAATATATAATCTGGAGAATTTTAAGCTTTGCAGCAGGTAAACAAAATACATAGTGCTTGCGGCGTGTACTATTTTTACGCGTGCTTGCCGCGTGGTCCCGCTAAGCGGGACTTTACGCGGTGCGCCTGACAGGATTCGAACCTGTGGCCTACTGTTTAGAAGACAGTTGCTCTATCCCCTGAGCTACAGGCGCTCAAATTTCCTCAAGCCTATCAAAGTATATCACACCAAAGGCAACCCCATGGCTTACTTTTAAAAAGAGTGTATAATAAAAAAATGTTGGCAAAAACGCTGACCGATTTGAAAAAACAAGCCGAGCAGTCTTTTTTGGCCGGAGCCCAATTTAGGGTTTTAAAAGCCCTCACCCAAATCGCCCGGGACGACAAAAAGATTAAACTTAACCAGGCCGTCACTTCCCGCATTCTCTACCCCTCCTTCACCGCCGAACTTAGTTTTCCGGTTACTTTCAAAGGTGTCACTTACATGATCATGGGTTTGCGCTCCTGGTTTGACGACGCCAAACCATTTAAGCCCGGCCAAATCGTCAAAGGCGGCATCCGTTACCTTGGCGTCGAGGGGCTGGGCGACAAAGTCAAAACCATCAAAGACATCGACGCCGCCCGCCAACTGGCGCTCGACGACGTCTTTGCCCTGGGCCTGGAAATGCTGGTCAAAAACTCCGGCGTCAACTTTTCTAAGGTTCTAAAACACTCCGGCTTTACCAAAAAACATCCCCGCGCCAAAGGCTTGGCCGTCCGCGGCGGCTCCAAAGGCGTGCTTATCGGCCCCAGATCAAGTTACTTACCCGATCACAATCAGTTTGTCTGGAAGGTTTTGGCAGAGTTTGGTTATCAACTGGGCCTAAAAGGCGTCGTCGGCTGGGACCGCGACGTCCCCGCCGGAGACATCGCCACCACCGGCAAGGTCGCCGGTCATTCTGTCATGGACGGCTTTGTCGACGGCTACGCTAGAGCGGTTAAAGATCTGAAATTGAAAATGCCCCGGAACCTGGTCGTCGGCGTCATCACCGGCAAAACCCCTGACAGAAAATACTTAGGCAATAAAGCTCGCGCAGCGGCTACCGGCTTCGGCACCGCCGTAGCTTTAAAAGCCTGGATGGAAGACAAAAAAATCAAACCGTCCGAACTAAAAGTAGTCTTCGACGGCGCCGGCAATGCCGCCCTGCCTGCCGCCAGCCTGCTAGTTAGTCAAGGCATCCAGGTTTTAGGCCTCACCGATAGCCGCTCGGTCATCTTAAAACCAGACGGCTTAACCGTTAAGGATTTGGCCCAAATCGGCCAAACCAAAGCCAAAAGAGGCTCGCTATCAGACTGGGCCAAAACTCAAAAGGGTAAAGTCAAGGTCTTAGCCGGCAAGGAAAAATTGTGGAGCCAGTCGGGCATGAATGTTTTGTTCGTTTCTTCCCAAGAGCGGGTGGTAAATCGCCACAACGTCAAATTTTTGCCCCGGAATCTTCTTATCGTCGACGGCGCCAACGGCCCGGTCACTCCTTTGGCCGAAGAAATCTTGCCCAAAATGGGTATCGACCATTTGACCGGTTCGTTTGCCAATTCCGGCGGCGTCGCCGGCTCTTTAATCGAGTGGGCCGCCAACGTCGCCCGCACCAGCGTCAACCAAAAAGACTCCCAGACGATGATCGAGTGGTCAATAAGAACCACCTATAAACAAATGCGCCAACTGATCAAAAAAGGTACGGTTAACTCACTGGCAGACGCCTTCTACTACTTGGCAGTCAAAAGAATCATCGAGCGTTATTGAGCGGGATAGGGGAGTCGAACCCCTTTCTTCACCTTGGAAGGGTGACGTTGAGCCGATCAACTAATCCCGCAACGTAAAATTTTCGCTTAGCTCAAATCACGTCGCAAGCTTACGGCTTGCCGCGTGGCGAGCATCGCGAGCTTTACGCGGTCGGGGTGCTCGGATTCGAACCGAGGACCTCCTCGTCCCAAACGAGGCGCGCTGCCAACTGCGCTACACCCCGTAGCTTTAGCGGAGGGGTGCCGAGGGTGGGACTCGAACCCACACGGGATATACTCCCACGAGATTTTAAGTCTCGAGCGTCTACCGGTTCCGCCACCACGGCTTACCCTTATATTCTACCAAACTCTTGCGGCCGCCCGCCACTTCCCCTAAAATGTTGACTATGCCCGCCAAAGTCCACCCCGAATACCAATACCTCAATTTATTAAAAGACATCCTTGATCACGGCACTTGGAAAATAAGCCACTCCACCGGCGTCAAGTTAAAATCCGTCTTTGGCCGCCAGATGCACTTTGACCTGTCTCAAGGCTTTCCCTTACTCACCACCAAAAAAGTTTTCTTGCGCGGCATCATCCACGAGCTGATCTGGTTTTTATCGGGAGAATCAAACATCCGCTACTTGGTCGAAAACGACGTCCACATCTGGGACGACTGGGCCTACAAACCTTATAAAAAACTCATGGATCAGGGCAAGGTTAAAAAAATGAATCTTATCCAGTTCATCGACCAAGCCAAAAAAGACAAAAAGTTTATGGCCCGCTGGTGCGACATCGGCCCGGTCTACGGCGTCCAGTGGCGCCGCTGGCCGACAGAAAGTGGCCGCACCATCGATCAATTGGCCTGGGTCATCGACAAGATCAAGAAATTCCCTCAAAAAAAACATTACCTGGTTTCCGCCTGGAACCCGGCCAACATCTACGAGATGGCCAAGACTAGAGAAGACTCCATGGCCATCGCTCCCTGCCACACCCTTTATCATGTAAACATCACCGCCGGTAAGCTTTCTTTACAACTCTACCAGCGCTCGGCCGACATGTTCTTGGGCGTGCCTTTCAATATCGCCTCCTACTCGCTTCTGACCCTGATTTTAGCCCAAGTCACCGGCTACAAGCCCGGCGAGTTCGTCCATACTTTTGGCGATGCCCACATTTACCAAAACCACTTTGACCAGGTCAAGTTACAGCTCAAAAGAAAACCCCGGCCTTTCCCGAAAATTAAAATTAATCCTAAAGTCAAATCCATCGACGACTTTAAATTTGAGGACTTTGAAGTCGCAGGCTACCACCCCCACCCGCCGATTAAGGGAAAAATCACCGTCGTCGGCGGTTTTTAACATGTCCGCCGAACTTTCCCTCATTGTCGCCCACGATGACAAGCTTGGTATCGCCAAAAACGGCCTTATTCCCTGGCATATCAGCGCCGACTTAAAACACTTCAAAAAAATCACCTACGGTTACCCCATCATCATGGGCCGCAAAACCCACCAAACCATCGGCCAGCCCTTGCCCGGAAGAACCAATATTGTTGTCACCCGCGACTCAAACTATTCCGCCCCGGGCTGCCTGATAACCCATTCGCTAGACGAGGCTATTAATCTAGCCCAAAGCCACGACGATCGGGAATTGTTTGTCATCGGCGGGGGAGAGCTCTACCGCCAGACGATAGATCAGGCCGACCGCCTCTACGTCACCAAAATCGAAGGCGACTTTGGCTGCGACACTTTCTTCCCCGACTATTCCCGTTTTAAGCTAACCTCACAAACCAAAAGCCAGGAAGGGGACTACCATTTCTCCTTTATTACCCTTGAAAATCCAAGTTTTGATTCAGCGCCTGGTTCAACCTAGACACCAAGCCTCGATGCACCGGCCCGGAAACAACTGCCAGGCTGTTTTCCCCCGCCACCACCCATTCCTTAAGACCATTAAGCTTGCCGGTATCAACCGCCGTCACTCGGGCAAATACGGCATCAATCCGGGTCACGCCCCGGTACAACTCCTCTTCGCCTAAATACCTGACAGCCGTTTCACTCCTTCGCAGTTTATCCTCTAAATATCTTAACTCCTTGGAAATGGCATCACCTGCCTCCTTTTGGCTCACCGGGGCCCTGACCGCTTCGCTGACCAAATAGGCCATGGTTTGTTCGGTATTGACCGGCAAAGTTTCGGCCTGCAATATCAAAAAACCGCCGTCGGCCACCAACCAAGCGTAAGCACTCGGTTGATAGGACCAACCGTTCTCCAGCACTAAACTTTTATACACCCTCTCGTTTAAAACATTACTCAAAACCTCAATCCCCGCGTGCTCTGGACTGGACTCTCCGTATGCTCCGGTAGAAAAAGCTAGGGTAATATAGCTCAAATTCGTACCCGTCTCTTCCACCCTCACTCTCAAGGCCGGATTGAATTGAGGCGGCTCTGTACCGGGGAACAAACCAGCTTCTCCGGCTTGGCCCTTCCCAAACACCTTTGACGCCAAAGCCGTAACATGACTAACATTAACCGGCCCGGCAACGGTTAAAATAGACCGGTCGGGCCTAAAATGACTTTGGTAAAAATCTGATAAATTCTCCGGGGTAATTCGATAGATCGACTCCGGGGTGCCATGCATGCTTTTCCCCAAAGCGTGATCCCGCCAAGCCATGCTTCTTACCAGGCTCATATTCATAAGCCATGGCTTGTCGTGGTTGACCCCCCGCTCCACTCTGACTATCCCTTGCTGAATAGACCTGTTACCGTCTAGGTTTTCAATGCCGCCAAAAACCAGTCTTTCCATCCGCTCCATCTCTGCTTCAATTCTGTCGGCAGGAAACGTGGCCGTAAACGACACATAATCCGCGTTGGTTTCCGAGTCGTCTTCACTTTGATTCCGAGGCACCCTTTTCTCTTCCTCGTGGTAAAAAAGGTGCTCTAAGAATTGGGCCGTTCCCGCCGGAGCACCGTCGGTATATCTGTTTCCGGCCGCCACTACTAGATTCAAGGATGCCCTGTAGGTCTCGGGCCGATCCAATACTACCACCCTTAAGCCATTCGGCAGAGTCTCTCGACTAAGAGTATGTTCGCCAATTGAAATTTCCCCAAATTCTCGCGGCATGGCCAGGATTATAGCAAAAACTACCCCAAAGTCACCCAATTAGCGGCGCTTCGATCAAATGCTCCCAGCCGGCCGGATCCTCTGTAACCGGCACCATGGTCAAAACTTCCGCCCGAAAATCTCTCTCTTGGGGCAAAATCACCTTGCCCATCATCTCTTCGCGGGTTTGGGGCGCAAAATCACCATACGCCAGGCTGATGTGGGGCATAAACACGTCATTTTCTAGTTTGAAAATTTCCTTGGCCTTAAGGTTAGCTTCAATCAGTTTCGCCGTCGGCCTCACCCGGACAAAAACGCATTGGTAATAAGTAGTGCTCATGGCCACCTCCCCCAAAGACAGGTCAAACGGGCTCAATTCCGCCGCCAGCTTTTTAGCCTTGTCTATCATCTCCTCTTTTTCTCCCTCAACCTGGGACAAAAGCGTCAGGTGCGGCTCAAACTTGGGACTCTTATACTCCTCGGCCAACCGGTCGATTGTCGCCTTCAGCGGCCGGCTTAATTCCCGCGGCACGATCCAGACGGAATAAAGTTGACTCATTTCTCTGCCGGTTTTTCTTCTACTGGCTGGCTGCGTTTTGGCCTCACCCGACTCAAATCCGTAGCCTTAGGCTCAAATTTTAAACTCCCACCAGAACGGCCAAAAATTGGCAAAACCCTAGAAAGCAACTCTCTAGCAGTAGGAGGCTTTTTAGGAGGCTCTTCCGAAGCCACACCGGTTAAATTCTCCCTCATCTTTCATCACCGCCCTTCCTCTTATTATACCAAACCATTGTTGCCAGCTTACAAAAGTTATATAAACATTTTGACACTTTACTAATGTAAATTCACTGAAAAATAAATAAATATTTAATGAGTAATATAGTTAATGCCATCATTCATTGTTAAAAAGTAGATCAAAAGAATGTTTTCCTATATACCATGCGCCAGCGTTAAACAACAGCGGAGAAACTCCTTCACTCAAGGTTGCTGAGATTATCTTTTCCTTAATGGTGTCTGCGTTATTTTCTCTCTCGTCAATAATTTTCAATCTTTCAGCAACTTGGCGTACCCATGTATCAATTGGCTGGAAGTAAATATAATCTTGCTCGTCAATTTTGCCTTCAAGACCGAAAACAATTGCCAAATCTCTCAAGAAAAAAGTCGCTATTTTGTCAGCCACTCCGTAAATTTTACACAACTCATCATAAACACCTGCAACCTCGTCTTTTTTAATCTGTTCAACGGAGTAAGAAACAATATTCAAACCACCTTTTCCCTTTATTAGCTCAATAGACTGACAAATCATCCGCCTATCCACCCGGTTATTTACTCTATTCTGTTTAAGAAGTTTGTTAAACTCTGAAGGCTTAAATTTACGAATATTATTTCTTAAATCAAATTCTTGAATCACCTCTAACGCTCTTTCTCTGAAAACATCAGATATTTCGTCCTTACGCCCACGGTAAAATGATTTTCTGAAAAAGAAGTTCAAACCCTCATGCCAATCACCAAGAAGTTGAGCTTTTACTCCCAAGTCGCTGATCAAAAATTCATCTTTATATCTTTGCCCGTATTCTCCAACCCGTTTTATATTCATTTTATTTCCTTCAAGGGCTTCTTCACCCCCTCCCGCGGCACAAACCAAATGGAATACGCCTGTTTCACAAACTTAATCTATATTTTAAACCGTATGGAATACAAATAGGATTCTCGATATGGCCAATGTCAGCATTAATCAAAATGGGAAACTTGTAGTCCTTAAAAATAATTTTTAGAATATCTTTGAATTTGGCACCCCTGTTAAATTTGGTTTTCTTAGAAACTTTGCCCAAAACAAGTCCGCTAATATTTTCAAAATATTCAGCCTGTTTAAGATGGGCTAAATACATTTGCCAGTAATAACCATTAGTTTCTTCGTCGTCTTCTAAAAAAAGAATTTCTTTTTCCGGGACTCTAAGTTGATAGGGTGTCCCCAGTAACCAACATAAAACCGCTAAGCAACCACCAACCAATCTTCCCTCCATCACCCCTGGCCGATAGACTTGCTTTTTATTAATTTTCTTTCTAGTAAAACCATTAAACCCGTTTATGTCATTAATAACATTTACAAATTGAGCATAGTTTTCAGTTTCATTAAGGTCAAATTTAGTTAAAGTGTGACCGTAAATCGTTTGAATATTTGCTTTCTGCCAAAGATTAACTCCAAGGGTAGTCATGTCAGAAAAACCAACAAACAGCTTGGGATTATCTTTTACTAATTTATAGTCTAAGAAGGGCAAAATTTCATTTGAATTCCAGCCGCCGCATAAAGCCATGACCACGTCATACTTAGAATTCTTAAACCCCTCGTGTAGATCGCTAACTCTATCTGTTATATTAGCCGAGGTATTCCCATGATAATCAAGGGCGTGTTTAGAAACAGTCACTTCAAAGCCCAACTTTTTGAGATTTCTAATGTTACTTTTAATAGTTGCCGGAAAATCCTTAGGGTCGTAAGGAGCAGATGGCGAGCAGATATAAATATGTTTCTTATTCATAGGGTTGAACAGGCCGGTCTAGGCCCTTTCTGTCATTATAACCGATGTCTCACCACGAGGTTAAAAGAGACAAATGAGACAGTATAAAAAAAGAAGTGGGATATCTGTCTTAGTTCTACTGTATAACGCAAATTGACTTAATTTTGGTAGTGCTTGGAATCCTAGAGGGATCTAAGTTACCCGCTAACTCTTTTGAGCGCGGGTACCATAAAGTAACATTAAACTCCATTGGTAAATCTGGAATTGGAGTTGGATTCCAAAGTGTTCTTTGGTGAATAATTTGTCCATCCACAAGCCAAGAGAGCATATTCGCTTTCCATTCAATCTCGTATGTATGAAAGTCTTTAGCTGCATCGAATCCAAGTTCTATTAAAGTGGGGGTTCCCCGATATCCATATTCAAGTTTTGTACCGTTGATCCCAGGATTATAGAATACATTTATAAGCATCCTTGTTGTGTCTTTACCTAGAAATTCAATATCGATCTCTTGATGGGGACTGTTTCTATGAAGAAAAACCCCAGTAACCAACCCAGCGATATTGGATGGACGGATTTTTACAGAAAACTTTCCGTATAGATAAGTTTGGCGGGTAACTATTGCTCCTGAACTAAAAGCTCTAACTGGAGAACCTTGATTTCGCAAAGTGAGATTTAATATTCCAGAGTTATCTATATTTAGATTGTTTGGAGAGAAAAGCGCTAAGTTGCTTGGAAACGTATCATCGCGTAACTTCCAATACTTGTCATTAATCCTGTGATTATCAATACCCACAATTACTTTTTTATCAAAGTGATTATTTTGCTGTGTCTCGTTAATAAAAATGCCTTGCCAATCTTTTGATGGCGCAATCCAAGGAGATGAGTCAAACTTTAGATTCCTAAAAGGTAAACTGTTTTTAATTGGATTGCGGGAAAACTCTATGCCACGTTGACCTATATCATCACAAACGGGATACGAAAATGAGGGATACTCACAATTAAGAAACTTGCTTAGGATTTCCCATTTATCCTTATAATCATTTGGCAAATGAATCTCTCTATTCTGGAAGACGGATGAAACTTGATGCTTGGGATATGTTGTAAAGATAAATCGTGCTTTAGGGTAAGTTTTTGCTAATTTGGTAAGCAGGTCAAGATTAAGCGATCCTACGTTTACATATGCATTGAAAGTAGTGGTTCGTTTTCCATTGAGTAGTTTATTTTGTTCACTAGACGGTAACTGTACTATATCGCTACAACATGTATAACCCAACATTGAAAGAGCTTTAGCTAGAGCGGTTAAGCCTGTTCCTGGATTTCCAAACGCAAACACAGGACCAACAAGTTTCTTCGATTGGGGAACAAACGGTTTCTCCGCAGTATATATCCCAATCTGAGATAATACGGGCATCACAGAATAGTAATTAGTTGAAGGAACATCGACTTGTTGTTCAATGATCGATTGATGAGCAATAAGAACATCTAGTTTCTCAAATTGTAAATTTAGCCATAGATCAATTGGCCCATAAGCTGGCAATAATTTAATGAGTTTCTCTGCTCCACGCTGAGAAAGAACATAACCCGATGCTTGCCATATTCCCCAATCTGGTTTATGCGCTGATTTAGCTGGTACTCTATTGGGTGAAGATGAAACGCCAACTTCTTGAAAGGACAAAAAAAGCAAATCAAAAACCATTTCTTTTGGGGATTGACCAACAACTTGACTCCATAATTTATCAATACTCCTAGAGAAATTTCTCCGGAAATATACGTCATCTTCTAATACCAAGGTATATGGAACCTTACTAGAAGCTATTAATTTCCAAATCTGGATATGAGAAAGGGCAATTGCAATTTCTTGGGGCGACATGGATATACGATGCACCTGGGATTTGGCATCTATATCTACGCGTGGGTTTGGTTCAACTTGCAATTGATCTGCGAGTGAATACTCTGGTTTTAAAACATCATTGTAGGATTCTTTGGTAAGATACCGAGCATCAATGGCTGAAAATCTTCTAGTGATCGAAAACAATGCCTCTCCTGACCAACTCCGAATCCGTTTCAGCTCACGACTGATCTGCTTCCATCTGTCCGGTTTTCTATCAAGATTTATGACATAAATTCGTTGAATTGAATTACTTGGGTTTTGTGTCGCAAAGGAGTTAGATTTTGTATTTATCTCTAGAACTCTCGTGTAAAACAATAGTTTATGTTGTAAACGAGTGTAAAGATCGGAAAATGATCTCGTATTCATGTTTATTTAACGTCCGCCTTTCTTTTATTAATTTCTTTTTCAAGTCCATCCCATAACCTCCAGTTTCTTTTATCAAATCTATATTCTAGTGGCCACTGGCTAAGTGCAATTTCATCCCAGTCAGCAAGGAACATAAAGTCTAAGTCCATATTATCTTGATCTGTTTCAATTTCGTGTCGAGCTAGACTAATGGTCAAATTTCCAGGTCCAGTCGTTGACTGCACATCTTGTTTATCTCCCTTAAATTGATTTAGTAACGTTTGAGTAGCTCTTTCAAGAGCCATATAAATAACTGGGTTGTTAGGTGGCGCAATAATGGGATTATTGTTAACGTAAAATATTAGTTCTTTTGAATCGCAGGGAGCCAATACGGAATCAGAAATTTTAATCATCGAATTAGTCAACAGATTGTAACAGAGTGGTTGAAGCTTTAGTCTTTCATCGTAAAAATATGACTTGAAATCACTACCTTTATAAACATCATCGGCATCGGAATAAAAACCTCCATTAACCAATATGAAGCATAAGCGAAAATAATCAGATCTCATCGCGGGATGATTACACCTTCTAAATGCCTTTAAATAGTGTATGCTAAGATTCTCTTCGATAAACTTTTGTGCGCTCTTGTCATCAAACAGAAGATGTCTAAAACCAAATTTTTCTAAAAGCTTCCAGCTATCAATACATTTTTGAACATCGGAAGGAATTGCGGATGAATCATTCCAATATTGAACTAATAAGTAAGGAATAACCGGTGCATCACTTTTAGGAACATTTCTATTACCTCTCCGAATTATTCTATGTATGTATTGAGACCTTAATTGATCATTCTCGAGGATATCATTAGTAGTTAGTTTGTTTGAAAAATCTGTCATGTTTGGTTTTTTACATATTGCGTCTAGATTAAGTATTCTTATTGTTCGAATCTCGGAGAAACAATTGGGGTTTTAGCAAGCCCTTTCGGGCTTTTTAGGAACCCCGGTCACTCCGGGGTGCACGTGTTGGTTGACAGTTTACCGAAAAGTTCGAACTTCTTTCCAGCAAATTGTTAAATGATTGGCTCGGCCGCTGCGTGGCCTCGCCTTTTTGGCACTCGCTTCGCTCGTGCCTTTACATTATTTTTTGCGCGCATTGCTCGCCCTTACGGGCGAGTTTTCTGATCGCTTTATTACTAATAAAGTTATTATAACATTCAAATCTAATGCCTATAACCAAGATCTACTCTAACAAACTCTCATCAATCCCTGTTTTAATATTGCCAATTACTTTATATGCTCCGGATAATTTTTGTCGGTAATTTCTATCTGTACTACTCATTGATCCTTTGTAAAATACAATTTCGTAATCGTTTTTACCTTTTACAACTTTAAAAATGTTTATTTTATCAATTTCATTTTTGAGGGGAGATGCTAATGTAACTAGATCTCCAACATAAATTTTTTGTCCAGAATCATCACAATAATTTGTAAAATCCTTTGTCATAAAAGTTTATAATTAATTCAAGCTTGTATACATTGTAAAATATTTTAATTCAACTCCATTTTTTTCATAGATACTTTGAGTAAACGCAAACTCTTTCCCGAAAATATCTTTACATCCTTCCGGGTAATCTTTATTGGTAGTAACTTTAAATCCCAACTGTTTCATTTTTTGTTCATCATGGTTTTCATAAAGTGGAAATTCAAACAGTATGTCAATTTGGTCATTTTTCTTTTCTAAATCAAGCATATTTTCACGATATTCAAGACATGGAGCTAATACCCATTTATAGTTATTTTTACCCTCTTTCACTAATCTTTCATAAACTGAAAATTCAATGACAGGTGATTCAATTGTATTTTCGTCTCCAATTACAAATGAAGAGTATATTAACGTACTTATTTCATCTCTTAACACAATATTAGTTTTATGCCCATCATTTATAAAATAAGCGTTTTCTGAAGCTAAATAGGTAATATCAACGATACTTTTATCAAGTGATTTTTTGTAAATTTTTCTTAACTTACTTTTTTCAGTTTCAGTCCAGCTACTGTAATCTTTTCCTTTTATTGCGCTTTGAATATTTGTAAGCTTGCCAAGCATTTTGTGTTTTATAACCGCATTATGAGCATCTATTCGAAAACGAACAGAATATCCTGGGCCTTTGCTTTTTTCAAGAAAATTAACCCTTTTTTCTAATTTGTAATAGAAGTAATAAAGGATAATGGCAATTACAAGTATTGTTACCCACATATCAATCTATTATACTACTTAATGTATTCAAATTGATCTAGCTCTTTAAAAATTTTGCGTTTTCTTTTAGCAGATAGTAATCTGCTTCGAGCTGACAGTTTTCAAGGCACGAGCGAAGCGAGTGCCAAAAAGGCGAGGCCACGCAGCGGCCGAGCCAATCATTTAACAATTTGCTGGAAAGAAGTTCGAACTTTTCGGTAAACTGTCAACAGATTGGAATTTTTTTCAGAATTTTTCGCGTCGGTGGGGCGCGACGCGAATACATTCCAGCCTGGTGAAACGTAATTAAAAGGAAATAAAAACAGGAAAAGAAAACGCAATATTTTAAAAAACTATGAATAAAGAAATTCCGATAGACGAGCGTTTAAAGAAAATCAAAGACTTTCCTTTTGAAGAAATTCTCAAACTTGCCCAAGATGTGCGCACAAACGCTGGGCTTAAAAGTAACACACCAGAGGGTTGGCAAGTTTTCAGTTTTATCACAAATATAGGATTGATGTTAAAGCTAGACATTAAACTTCGGAGATTAAACTCAACAATAAAAAGTCTTAATGAACAAAGTCAAAAACTAGAAAAAACAAATATTAGTTTACAAAGAACCACACTTTCACTAAGTTTTATTGCCATATTTTTTACTTTATTACAAACATTACAGACGGTATTTAATCTGATACCAATATGTAATATTTTAATCTCAATATCATTAACAATTCTAATTGGGATAATATTGTCTAGTTGGATTAAAAAAAATGATTAAATACATCGCCTACTGTCGAAAAAGTACCGACGAAAAAGATAAACAGGTGCTATCAATCGAAAGCCAGATTGAAGAATTAAAAGAGTTCGCCCAACGGGAAAACTTACAGATTGTTAAATTTATCACCGAATCAAAAACCGCCAAAATTCCTGGTAGAGTGGAATTTAACCAACTAATTCAATTAATTGAAGCGGGGGAGATCCAAGGAATTTTAGCCTGGCATCCCGATCGGCTGGCCAGAAACTCGATTGACGGCGGCCAGATTATTTACCTTCTGGATACCGGCAAGTTACTTGACCTAAAGTTTCCCACCTTCTGGTTTGACAATACACCGCAGGGCAAATTCATGATCTCCATGGCCTTTTCCGAAGCCAAGTATTATGTGGATAATCTTTCCGAAAATGTTAAGCGGGGGAATCGGCAAAAACTTAGGCGCGGCGACTGGCCTAACAAAGCCCCACTTGGCTACCTAAACAACAAAGCGGATAAAACTATCGTGGTTGACCCCAACCGCGCCAAGTTTATAGCCAAAGCCTTCAGGCTATTTGCTACCGGCCGCTATACTTACGTGGATATGCGGCGATTTTTGAGCCAAAACAAGGTTTTCAGCCGGGCGGGAAAACCGATCCATTTGGATAGCATTTCCCGGCGGATTTTATCTAACCCCTTTTATTATGGCTTGATGAATTTTGGCGGCGAACTCTTTGCCGGAAACCACCTGCCGTTAATTTCTAAGAAACTTTTTGACCGCTGTCAAAAAATCGTCAAACAGCATTCACGGCAGGAAAATTCCATTAAATCCGGGTTTGACTTTTTAGGATTGATTAAATGCCGAGAATGCGGTTCATCAATCACCGCTGAAACCCATACCAAGTTTTACCCTCGGACAAACAATACCGTTACTTATACTTATTACCGTTGTTCTAAAAAGAAAGGTAAATGTAACCAGCGGTATACTCCTAAAAAAGAGCTGGAAACTCAAATGAGGCAGATTATCCAAAAAGTCAGTTTAGCCCCGACCGCCTACAAAAAGTTTCTTGCCTGGCTGGAAAAAGACCGCCAAACTGCCAAGCTCAAAAGCGTGGCGGAAATTAACGGTTTAAATAATGAATTGAAGACAATCGAAACCAAGCTTGACCGGTTGCTCAATGCCTACTTAGACCAGCTGATTGATCCCCAAAGCTACCAGGACAAGAAAAACGAACTAATCCAAGCCAAGGCCGGCTTACAAGAAAAACTCAAGGAGATTAACATCACAGGCAACTCTTGGCTCGAACCTTTTTCTAATTGGACAGACCAGGCGCTTCACGCCTGGAAAACAATGCGCGCAAAAAATAATGGCCCTGAATTAGCATTCATGGCAAAAACTGTCAGCTCGAACCTGTTTTTAGACAATCAAAAACTCTTGGTAAATTACGTCTCACCAGGCTGGAATGTATTCGCGTCGCGCCCCACCGACGCGAAAAATTCTGAAAAAAATTCCAATCTGTTGCCGGACCAGGATTCGAACCTAGAATAAAGGCTTCAAAGGCCTCTGTGATGCCATTTCACCATCCGGCAGTGGGATAATTATAACAAAATCTTAACCTTAAGGTTTCTTCACCGGCACCTCGCCGTGCATATTGCCCATCTGAAACTTAAGCTCATTATCAGCAGTCCAAGCGATCTCTTTTAAAGACAACGGTGACGGCGCCGAAGACTTTTTAATCTGCTTCTCGGGCGCTTCCGGGCTCTGCCCGTCGCCTCCCGGCCTGGACTCCGGACTTTTACCTAACACCATAGGCTAATTTTACCACAAGAAATCAGTTTTGAGCGGGAGACGGGATTCGAACCCGCGACCTTCTCGTTGGCAACGAGACGCTCTACCAGCTGAGCTACTCCCGCACTTTAAACTCACTAATTAGCTTAGGCATTATATCATCGCTTAAGCGCTTTGATAAACAACAAACAACCCTTCTTTGAGAATAAATCACCATAAAAACCTTGAAAATATTTAAACAGAATCACCTTTATCAATTTCTTTGGCATAAACCTTTTAAAACGATCGTCGCTCAAATAAGACCACAACTCCCTTTTATTTGGCTTAAAAGTGACTAGCCGAAAAAATCTATACCAAACATTGACCATTCTCTCCGGGAAAAAATACTTAAATTCAACTGTTTGAAAACCGGTCCTTTTTAAAATTACTCTCCAGTCCTTTAAACTGTGATAGTGATAATGTGCCAGCCTTTGATTAATTCTGGCTAAATTCTTCTCTGTTCTGGCTAACCTGGCAACGGCTGCTTCAAACTTATCCGTCGGCACAGTCAAATACAAATAACCGCCAGGCTCTAAGACTCGATAAGCTTCTTTGACCGCTTGCACATCGTCGTTAATGTGTTCAAAGGTGCTGTTGCTGACCACTGTTTGATAGCTGTTGTTTTTAAAGGGCAATTTGGTCGCATCGGCCGCTCTCGTCTTTTTATAAACATCGCTGTCAGCCGCTGTCTCAATGGCTTTCTGATTTAAATCTATCCCCATGTCAATTACTTTACCTTTAAAAATCAACTCACCAATACTGCCATCACCGCAGCCAATGTCTAAAACTGGTTTTTTAAAACTGCGTTCCTGCCAAACCAAGGCCTCAGCTAGTCTAGCCACTATATCAGAAGGCACATACCAGAAACGGTTAACGAATTCATTCAATGTTTGGTGGTCTTTACTCATTCCGTCTGTGGCAGGGACTGGAATCGAACCAGTATCTGACGTTTTTCAGACGCCCGCCGTGACCGCCTTGGCTACCCTGCCTCGGCTTCTAGTATACCAGATTGTGCTAAAATATCTTTAAGTTTGGTTTGGGCCACGGTGCTGGAACTGGCAGACAGGCACGCTTCAGGAGCGTGTGGGCCTTTGGCTCGTGTGAGTTCGACTCTCACCCGTGGCACTTTAACATGCCGAGGTGCTGGAACTGGTAGACAGGCTACGTTGAGGACGTAGTGGGCTTTGCCCGTGCAGGTTCAACTCCTGTCCTCGGCACAAAAGGAGATCGGAAGGGTAGGCGCTGGCCGCGCCCGCCCTCACGGCCAGCGCCGCAGAGGCTTCGGACAGGGAAAATTCGAGCCGCTTGTCATTTAAGAAGTAGTTCGAGCCGACTTTTTTTGCAAAGATCGCCAGATCTTTGCAATTATTTTTTGCGCGCGCGATTTTAGCCGCATCAGCGGCCTCTTTTATAAATTCTTTGAGTGGTTCGAGCCAACTCGAACCTTTGGTCTTAATTTCCTCGATTTCCTCTTGCAAAAGTTTTTTAATTTGAAGCAACTCGTCTTTTTTCCTTTGATAACTTTCAGTGTCAACAATCTCTTCCAAATAGCTTTCGAGAAGTTTATCCAGTTTCTTTTCAATTTCAGTTAGAGAAAATGAGAGTTTTTGGAGTTCGCCAACGGCGAACTGCTTTTCTTTCTCTCCGTCCTTTTCTGCCATCGCCAAAAGTTTGTTTGCCAATACTTCGGAGAGAGAAACACTGCCAATTAAATCTCGTAATTGTTTCTCAAGTTCTGATTCTGGTAAATACGGTTGTGAGCAAACACCTTTTTTCTTTACACAACGGTAATAGGTGTACCAAACTTCGCCTCTGGTTTTGGGATAAAACTTTTTGTGTTTTTCAGCGGTGAAGAAACTGTCGCACTCTTTACATTTGATAAAGCCAGTAAACGCAAAATCGTGTTTCTGCGGTTTCCTGTTATATTTCTTCTCCAAAACTTTCTGCACTTCATCAAAAAGTTTTTTGGTTATGAGTGGCCTGTGTTTTCCTTCGTAGGTTTCTCCGCGATACGTCATCAAACCATAATAAAAGGTCCGCTGAAGCATTTCTCTAATTTGGTTAAAATGTAAAGGCTTTCCATTTCTACGAGTTATCTCGTTTTTGAAAAATAGATCACGAATATCTTTCATTGAAGAAAATTCGCCCGAGGCAAAGTTTTTGAATGCCTCTTTTACTAGCCGCGCAGAGCGCGGTTCTATCATCACGCTCCTTGTGTTTCTATCGTTTTTGTATCCTAATGGCGCGTAAGACGGCCAATCTCCACGGCGAAGTTTGAAATACAATCCTCGTTTAACATTTTCGGAAAGATTATCCACATAATACTTTGACTGACCAAAAGCAATTGAAAGCATAAATTTTCCTTGCGGGGTATTCTCAAACCAAAAAGACGGGAATTTTAGGGCTTGTAATTTTCCAGTATCGACTAGATAAATTATTTTTCCGCCATCAATTGAATTTCTAGCTAGTCTGTCCGGGTGCCAACTGATAATTCCGTTGATAAGTCCTTTTTCAATTAAGGTAATAAGAGAATTGAAAATTGGTCGTCCGGGAACTTTCGCGGTTTCCGCTTCTGTCAGAAATTGTGAAATTTCCAAATTCTCTCTTTGAGCAAATGCTTTCAATTCCTCCATTTGTTGTTCAATAGACATGATTTGTTTGTCTTTTTCATCAGTTGATTTTCGGCAGTAAGCGATGTATTTGATCATATTTATTGTCTTGTTCTTTTGTTTTAAATTTTCGCGCTTTTTCACTTACTTCTTTTTCTTTTCCGGCTCGAATTTTCCCTGTCCGAAGCCTCTGCGGCGCTGGCCGTGAGGGCGGGCGCGGCCAGCGCCTACCCTTCCGATCTCCTTTTGTGCTCTATTTACGAACAACTTCGAACTATTTTCAAAAAGGTAAGATCCGGCGCGGCTGACGCCGCGCCTCCGAAAAAGTCGGCTCGAAATTCCGCCGAAGGCGGAAAAGAAAAAGCGCGAAAATTTTTAAAGAACAAAACTTAAATGCCCTCACTGGTTGTGCTCGAATCTGTGAGGATCCGTCCAATGAGGGCATTAAAAATCCCCACAATTATCGAGCACAGTTTTATGTTAGCATAATTTGTCAATTTTTGGTATACTTCAAACCAATTAGTAGGCTATAACGCAGAAAGAAATGGAGGTGATATTTAAATGGCAGAAAAACAACAAGATTTAGGAAAAACTCCTAAGCGGGGGCAACCGCAAGAGGGGGGGCAACATGAAGTTAATTTAGTGGTGAACGGTTTAGATGGTGATCAGGCGGCGTTGTTAGAACTTTTGAATAGAGACCAAATAATTATAATTGAACAGCCAGCTCCGGGGAAAACGATTGCTGATAAAGGTGCCAAAGCAACAGTGGTACCAATTATCAGAGAGTAAAATGCTCGCGAAGCGAGTACAAAATCGCGCGCGAAAAAAATAGCGGAGGCGCGGCGTCAGCCGCGCCGGAGCTTGGCGAGGGGCGTTAGCACCGAGCCTGCTGTTTAAAAATAGTTCGAAGTTGTTCGTAAATAGAGCACACTGGATCCTTAGCTCAGCCGGTTAGAGCGTCCGGTTTACATCCGGAAGGTCGTAGGTTCGAGTCCTACAGGATCCACTATCTGATATACTCTAGAATATGAAACGACTCTTGGGAATATTTGGCTGGCTGGCTATGGCCCTGGTCACTTTGTTCTTGTCTTTGGGTTATTACCTCAACCTAGCCCAGCTAAAAACCGTTTCTTTCCGCCCCCGGATTGCCTTCTCCTCGGTCGACCCCGTCGGCTCCCACGCAGTCTTGCCCGAAGTTTTAGGCGCCTTCACCTTCTCGGTCAAACCCGCCGACGCCATTCCCGAAATCGTCAAAAATTATTTGAAAAAATATTCTTCTCCGCTGTACCCCCAAGCCGACTTTTTGGTCGAAACGGCCAGAAATAATAACCTGGACCCCCGCCTTTTGGTCGCCATCGCCCAGCAGGAATCAAATCTTTGCAAAAAAATCCCCGACGACTCTTTTAACTGTTGGGGCTGGGGAATTCACTCCCGGGGGACTTTGCGCTTTGCCTCTTACCAGGAAGCCATCGAGGCCGTCGCCCAAGGTTTATCACAAAACTACTTTGGCCAGGGGTTGACTACTCCGGAAGAAATCCAAGGCATTTACACCCCCTTATCCGACGGTTCCTGGTCCAAAGCTGTCCAGCAATTCTTAGACGAAATGAATTAGAGTGAATATTATAGGGATAAAAAAATCCATCAGTATGCCCGGTGAGGCGCTACCGACGGATCTAAAAGAGATACTAACATATAACTTATAGTATGTCAAGTTCGGATATAAAACTGGCTTTGGCTTTACTTGCCGGCAAGCTGGCTAAATTTTTTTGCCGGCTGCTGCCATCGCTTGGCGGCACCGCCCTGCCCGGGCTGATCGCCATAAGTCTTGATAAAAACTGGGTCAAAAAGATGGTGGTCAAAAACCGGCTTCGGTCAATCATCATCACCGGCACCAACGGCAAGACCACCACTGCCTATCTTTTGGGCAATGTTTTAAAAAAGATTAAAGTCGACTTTATCAGAAACAGTGCCGGTTCCAACCTGATGCGGGGAGTGGCATCAAAACTGATTGACCAGGCTGATTTATGGGGAAGACTCCCGGCAGATTTAGGGATTTGGGAAGTTGACGAAGCGGTCGTGCCCGATGCCATCAAACAGTTAAAACCGGAAATTTTGCTGATTATGAATTTATCCCGGGACCAGCTAGACCGCTACGGCGAACTGGATACCGTGATCGATCGCTGGCAGGAGAGTTTCAAAAACTTGCCCCAAAAAGCCAGGGTGATCGTCAACGGCGCCGACCCAAGGTTGGCAGTCTTAAGCTGGTCCAATCTTTCCCGGTTTGGCGGTGGGCGCTTTCTCGACCGCCGCCTTGATAGCTTCCGGGCACTCCAGGCATTGCTTAAAGCTTTAAACCTTAAAGTCAAAAAGCTCAAACCTCTGCTAAAAAGCTTGCCTCCGCCTTTTGGCAGGGGAGAGATTTTTAAAATTAACGGCAAAAGCTACCAATTAAATCTGGTTAAGAACCCGGCTAGTTTCAACACCCACTGGCAAAATTTGCTCCGTCGCGGCCGCCTGAACCAGCCTTTATTAATTCAGCTTAACGATAAAGTTGCCGACGGCACCGACGTTTCCTGGATCTGGGACGTTGACTTCGAGGCTTTACGAAACCGAAAAATCCCCATAATCGTTTCTGGCTTAAGAGCCCACGACTTGGCTTTGCGTTTAAAATATGCCGGACTGAAACCGCAACTTATAAAGCTAAATCCCAATCCCGACCACGCCTTTAATTATTTAAAGCGGCAAAAGGGAGCAAAAAAATATCTTTTGGCAACATACACGGCCATGCGCCAGTTACGCCGGATGCTGGCTAACTAAAAATGAAACTAACCTTAGTCCATCTTTATCCGAAACTTTTAAACATTTACGGTGACTACGGCAATATTATCGCCTTAAAATACCGCGCAGAAAAAAGGGGAATTAAGTTAACCGTTCGACCGGTTGAGGTTGGTGAGCCTCTTAAAAACGGCAGCTTTGAACTTTTATTTGCCGGGGGAGGGCAAGACCAGCAACAAGTGACCGCCAGCAGGGATTTGCAAAAGAAAAAAATGGTCTTACGAGCCGCGTCTGACGCAGGAGTACCAATGCTAACCATTTGCGGCAGTTTCCAGCTCTTCGGTGATTTTTTTAAGCCCTTTGCCGGGCCGAAATTAAAAGGGGTTGGGCTTCTTCCGGCCTATACGGTCGCCGACAAGGTTAGAAAGATCGGCAATTTAGTGATCAAACTCAATCCCAGTCTACGATCTACCATCGACAATCTAAAATCTGACCTTCTCGTTGGTTTCGAAAACCACTCCGGCAATACTTGGCTGAAAGATAAATCATCGGCTTTGGGTAAAGTAGTCATCGGTCACGGCAATAACGGGAAAGACCACACCGAAGGTTGTCGGATTAATAATGTCTTTGGCTGCTATCTTCACGGTAGCTTGCTGCCCAAAAACCCTCACTTTGCCGACCACTTGATCAAATTGGCTTTGACCAACAAATACGGACCAGTCAAATTAAAGCCCTTAAACGACCGCTTGGAATGGCAGGCCCACCGCCAAGCTGTAGCCCGGGCTAAAAAATTAGCTCACCCTCTGCTAAAATATATTTGAGCCAGGGTGCTGGAATCGGTAGACAGGCACGGCTTAGGACCGTGTGCCGCTTGCGGCATGTGGGTTCGACTCCCACCCCTGGCACCCCTCGATTTCACTCGGGGTTATAACCTTTATGTTTAAATTTTTACAAAACCTCAATACCAAAATAAACCTGGTTAGCTCCCTGTCAAAAAAGGCTAAAAGCCTAACCGTTTGGCTTAAAAAAAGAAAACTTCTCACTCTCTTTCTGGCAGTTTTTTTGGGTCTGGGAGGTTTTTTCAGCTGGCAACGCCTCCGCCCCAAATCGCCCCAAGAACTTTATCGTTTGGCCACAGTCAACCGGGGCAACCTCACCCAAACCGTCGCCGCTTCGGGCGTGGTCAAGTCGGAGACTCAAGTTGACTTAAAGTTTCAAACTTCGGGCCAACTCGCCTGGGTCGGAGTGAGAGTTGGGGACCGGGTGCAAAAATGGCAGGCGCTGGCCTCCTTGGACCAAAGGCAATTAAAAAAGCAGCTAGCTCAGGAGTTAATCGACTACTCCAAAGAAAGAAATGACTTTGAAGAAGATCGTCGAGTTACCTACCAGGATACCCTGGTTACCGACACCCTCAAAAGGGTTTTGGCGAAAAACCAATGGGACCTGGAGCGGGCGGTTTTGGATGTCGAGATTTCCGACCTGGCCGTCAAGCTGTCGACGATTGTATCTCCCATCGCCGGCGTCGTCACCCACATCGACGTGCCCGTTCCCGGCGTCAACATCACCCCCGCCACCGCCGTTTTTACCGTCGCCGACCCCGACCACCTCGTCTTTGAGGCCGAGATCGACGAAACCGACATCGGCCAAGTTAAACAGGACCAAAAAGCCATTCTGACGCTCGACGCCTTTCCCGACGAACCTGTCTATCTCACCGTCGACTCCATTGATTTTGCTTCATCGCTTGATTCGTCCGGCAGCACCGTCTATCTAGCCAAACTAAACCTGTTAAATTCTCCCGACTCCAAATTTCGCTTAGGGCTAAACGGCGAGGTGGTCATTACCACCGCCGAAAAGGAGGACGTTTTAACTATTCCCTTTCTTTCCCTAATAGAAGACGACAACCAAACCAGCGTCAAGCTCGTGGAAAAAGGTCAGGTTATAACCCAACCGGTCACCGTCGGCATTCAAGGAGACGAGCAGGTCGAGATCACCTCCGGGCTTAAACCAGGCCAAACCATAGTTGTCGCTCCCAAATGAAGCCGCTCATTGACTTAAGAAACGTCTCCAAAACCTACTGGCTAGGCGAAACCGAAGTCAAAGCCGTCTCCGGTATTTCTTTGCCGATCTACCGGCAAGAGTATTTGAGCATCTTGGGCGCTTCAGGCAGCGGCAAATCCACCCTGATGTATTTAATCGGCTTACTCGAGATCCCAAGCCGCGGCAAAATATCTTTTAACGGCCGCGATGTTTCTAAGCTTGCCGACGCTAAACTCTCCCATTTAAGAAACGGGTCTATCGGCTTTGTTTTCCAGCAGTTTAACCTAATTAATAAATTCACCGTTTTAGAAAACGTAATCCTACCTACCAGATACTCCAAAACCCGGTTGAAGTTTAACCCCAAAAACAAAGCCCGACAACTTTTAAAAGATTTCGGTATCTTAGACCGGCAAGACTTTTTCCCCAACAAAATCTCCGGCGGCCAACAGCAACGCGTCGCCATCGCCCGGGCCCTGATCATGAATCCGGCAGTTTTACTGGCCGACGAACCCACCGGCAACCTCGACTCCAAAACCGGCCCGGAAATTTTGCGCCTGATCGAATCCCTCCGCAAAAAATTCAAAACCACCATCATCATGGTCACCCACGAAAAGGAAGTGGCCAACCGGGCTGACAAAAAAATCTACATCAAAGACGGCCGCTTAGTTAAAAAGTATCTATGAAGCCAGACACCCTATCCGATATCTTCACCACCGCTATCGCCAGCTTTAAAAGAAACAAAATCAGGACCGTCTTGACCTCGCTGGGGATTACCATCGGCGTCATGTCAGTGGTTTTATTAATCGGCCTAGGCGTCGGCTTAAAAAACTATTTGAGCGATCAGTTTGAAAGCTTGGGTTCAAACCTGGTCATCGTCTTTCCAGGAAACGTTTTCAGCGATGAAGGCGGCCTCGGCGGCGGTTTCGGCCCCGGTTTTGCCGGCGGCGCTACTTTTGACGAAAAAGATTACTTGAACCTTAAAAAAATTCCCCAGGCCGACTACGTCGTCCCCCAATTTTTCCGAAGCCTGCCCGTCACCGCCAATGGCGAGTCCCAACTAGGCTACGTCGAAGGCGTTACCGCCGACGCCTTCAAAATCTTAAACTTAAGCCAAGCTTACGGCCAGGCATTTGAGGCTACCGACGTCAACCGCAAAACCAAAGTGGCTGTTTTGGGTTTTGCCATCGCCGAAAAGCTTTTTTCCTCCCCGGAAAAAGCCGTCGGCAAAACCATCATCACCGGCAACCAGCGCCTCAAGGTAATCGGCGTCAACGCCAAAAAAGGCGACCGGGAAATGGACAACATCGTTTTACTCCCTTACACTACCACCTTCGGCCGTTTAAACCCCAATAAAACATTCTTTACTATCTTTTTCGGCGTCAACGACGAGGCTAACATCGCCAGCGTCATCAATCAAGCCGAAAAAATTCTGGCAAAACGCTACGACGAAGACAGCTTTTCCGTCACCGAACAAACCGAAATTCTCTCCACCGTCAACCAAGTTTTTGGCATCGTCAACGCCATCCTGGTAGCCATCGGCTCCATCTCCTTGCTCGTCGGCGGCATCGGCATCATGAACATCATGTACGCCACCGTCACCGAGCGCACCAAGGAGGTCGGCATCAGGCGGGCCATCGGCGCCACCCGCCAGGACATTTTGTCCCAGTTTCTATCAGAGTCGGTCGTCTTATCGGTCTTGGGTGGTTTAATCGGCCTCGCCTTGGCGAGCCTGATCATCTTGGTCATCCGCCAATTCTTCCCGGCCGCCATCAACCTTTTATCGGTCGTGATTGCTTTTTCCGTCTCCACCGCCATCGGCGTCTTTTTTGGCGTCTTTCCGGCCAAACGGGCCGCCAACTTGCCCCCGATTGAAGCCATTCGCTACGAGTAAGTTATAATCAAATCATGGAAGTTAACCCCCGGCTTAAATTTGCCGCCAAAAAACTCATCGCCGTTTCCCTGATCGTCTCGCCTTTAGTCCAAATCTACTTGTCCTTCCGGGATATTCTTTTTGTCCTGCCTAAAATCCAGACCCTGGTCAGCCCCGCAAACACCCAAGTTATCTACATTGATCTTTTCAACAAAGCTATCATCATCTCCACCGGCCTGTTTATCGACTCCTTCTACGGCTTTAGCCTCCTCTTAAAACCCCTTGAAGCTACCCGCTACCTCCACTTGGTTTTTGGCGTCTTGCTTTTGGCCGCATCCATTTTAATCTACCGCTCCACTGTCCTCACCGATGTCTTATCCCACCTCTACTATTTACCTCTCACTTAAAAATCAGCTCAATTAGAAATTTTGTTATGCTATAATCCGCCCATGACCAAAACAGCTCCCGACGCCAAAATCACCTGGCTGCCCAAAAAAACCTTCGAGCTGGAATTTTCCATCCCTTGGACCAAAGTTAAGGCTACCTATACCCACGTTTTGGAGGATTTTCAAAAAACCGCCGAAATCAAAGGCTTTAGAGTTGGCAAAGCTCCCATCTCGGTAGTGGAAAAATCTCTCGACCGCGGCACCATTTACGGCGAGGTCGTCAACCACTTACTCCCCGGCTCTTACGCCGAAGCGGTTAAAAAACACAATCTCAAACCGGCTTTGGCTCCCAAAATCACCATCGTCTCCGCCAAAGAAGGGGAGTCGTGGCAGTTTAAAGCCACGGCCTGCGAACTGCCCGAGGTAGTCGTAGGCGACTACGCCAAAGTTGCCCGCGGCGCTTTAGCCGCTGACAAAATCTGGACTCCTGGCAAAGGTTCATCCAAAAACGAAAAAAAAGAATTAACCCAAACCCAAAAATTTGATTTGGTCGCCCAGGCCCTGATCAAAGACATCAACCTCGAACTGCCCGACTTGTTAATCGAGGCCGAAAGAGACCGCGCCTTGTCAAGGCTCCTGGACCAGGTCCAAAAATTGGGCCTGACCATTGACCAATACGCCGCCTCCATCAACAAAACCGTGGAAAGGTTAAGGCAAGAATACCGCCAGTCGGCCGAAAACACCCTCAAGCTCGAGCTTATTCTTCAGGCCATCGCTGAAGATAAAAACTTTAAAGCTTCCGACGGTGAAGTGGACAAAATGATCGCCGCCGCCGGAGACGAAAAATTAAAGAGTCAACTAAACACCCCTCAAGAAAGAGCCTATCTGGCTTCAATCATCAAAAAGCGCCAAACGATTGACTATCTTACTAACTTATAGTAAAATACCCCCAAATGGATCCTTTCAACACCAAAACCAAACCCACAACTAATAAAAAGCCTTCGCAAAACTTCATTGAGGCTTTAAAAGACGGCGGCGATCAACCGGCAGCCCCGGCAGAAAACTTTAACTTTGAAGAATTCTTGAAACTTAGAGAAAAGCAAATCCGCCACCAAGAACAGGCCCGCTTCGAAGCTTTCCGCCGCGAAGAAAAAATCGTTTTTTCCCGCGAGAAACAACGCGTCAAAATTGAAATTCAAACCCTCCAAACAGAAATCAAAAAATTGGCCCAAGAAAGCGTTGGCCTGGTCGCCGAGGTCGAAAAAGCCGCCTTTCAAGCAGTCGTCGACCCGGGCGTTTATCACCAAAACTTCTTTGAGAGACTGCTTTCCTTAATCAAACTGGCCCGCAAGAAAATCGCCGAGTCCAAAACCTGGCTGGGTCTCCACAACCAACGCTCGCAACAAAGGGCCTACTACTGGGGCCAGGTGAAAAGCTCCGGCACCAGCTTTATGCTCTCCGGCGAACGCACCGTCTCCACCCAAGCTGGGTAACTAGCCCTTGACAAAAAACTATTGATTTGTAAAAATAACCCCAACATGAAATCAAGCCAAAGCCTTATCAAGTTTGCCATTCTCTTTGTCGGTGACGGCAAGGGAGGTTGCTGCTGTTAAGGCTTTAAATAAGACTTAATTACCAACCTCCCAGCCGGGAGGTTTTTTTGTGGTTTTATGACCGCAGTTGTAGAGCTAAAAGTTAACCACGACCAGCAACCGGTTACCGCGTTGCCTCGCTCCATGGAGACGGTTTTAGGCGGCCAGTTTCCGGTGACCGCACGCCTCTTTACCGAACTGGCTGTTGTCGACACAATCACCGCCATGCACTCGGCTATAGCGGTTGATGCCCGAGACCACTTATTTCACCAATTAGTGGCGCTTATCCCTGGTCTTGACGCTGCGCAACGCCGCTGGCTTGAAGCCAGGCACCGACGGGCTCAAGCTGGTACGGCAACTCACGACATCGGCAAGGTCGGCATTGCCAGCACCATTCCAGAAGCAGTCGCCATCGTTAACTCTAGATCGAAACCAGGGGCCGTCTTGTCACTAAACGGCGACCATCGCCATGCCGACGACCAGGCACGCCATCTGGCCCATCCGCCAATCGGTATGTTCATGTTGGCAGATCTGGCCCAAGACGAGCCGGAAATCGGCCCACCCTGGCTGGCAGCGGCTCTTTACCACGACACGCCTTTCACCGCCGTCTTTCCTAAGCGGCGCGACTGGCCGGCCTTCGAGGTATTGCTAACCCAACTGGCAGACACCGTTGCCGCCTCGATGCCCCGGCCGCACAACCCCGTAGGCTTTTCTATAGAAAAAACCAAAACCCATCTTTACCAAGATATGGTTGGTCTCGAGCCGGCTCAGACAGCGCTTATGGTCGATTTATCGCTTCACACCATGAACTATCTAACCGCCAACTATAGCCACGAGAAATGTCTAAATCCGGGAGTGCTGACCCTATCTGGTCGTCCCCTAAACTATAACCAGACACAAACCCCGCTTCTTGAATCCTTGGTAGCAAAAACTTGGCAGAAACACGGAGCTGCCATCATGAGACAAATTGAAGCTTTTTCGCCTTGGTAGTCAGGTTTATGTTAAAATATTCTCTAGGGACGGTTAGCTCAGCTGGTTAGAGCGCTACATTGACATTGTAGAGGTCATAGGTTCGAGTCCTATACCGTCCACCAAATTGCCAGGTAAAAGCCTAGCTAAAACCATCATAAAATGAACCAAGCAGTCTCCCTCGCAAAAGAGTTAATCAAAATCCCATCAACGGCAGAAAAACCTCAAGCTTTGACTCGGGTGCTCCAAGTTGCCCAACTCCGGCTTAAAGGTTTTGGGGTCAGAAAATTTATCTCTGATAAAACACCCAGCCTGCTGTTTTATCCAGGCAAAACTCAACCTAAAAAATTTAAGCTTCTGCTCAATGCCCATTTAGACGTAGTTCCCGGAAAACCTGGTCAATTTAACCCTTCTGTCAAAAACGGCCGACTTTACGGTAGGGGAGCCCAAGACATGAAAGGCGGCGCTGCCTCACTCATTTTGGTATTTAAAACTCTGGCTAAAACTCTCAACTACCCTGTAGGTCTTCAACTGGTTACCGACGAAGAAATCGGCGGCACCAACGGAGCCAAACATCAACTTAAAAACGGCCTTACCGCCGAGTTTGTTATCGCCGGCGAACCCACCGAGTTTAGAATCAACAACCAATCCAAAGGTATAGTCAGGGTTGATCTTGTCGCTCACGGCAAAACCGCCCACGGCGCTTATCCCTGGAGAGGGAAAAACGCCGTCAGCCTGGTTACCAAAACGGTTGACAATATTTTAAAAAAATATCCCGTCCCCCAAAAAGAGGCCTGGCGCACCACCGCTAACCTCTCTTGGATCAAAACCGACAACCAAACTACCAATAAAGTCCCGGATCAAGCCGAAGCCCGCCTTGACATCCGCTACCTGCCCCAGGAAATAAAAACCATCAAAGCCAGTTTAAAAGACCTGGTCGCTCTACCGGTCAAACTCAAGTTTGTCGCTTTCGAGCCAGCCCAATTTACCAAATCTACCAACCCTTTTATCAAGAAACTAATCCAGGCAACTCATAAAATAACCGGCAAAAAACCAAAAATTTACTCTACCCACGGCGGCTCTGATATTCGCCTCTTCAACGCCAGGGGCATCGGCGGCATTACCTTTGGCCCCATCGGCGGTGGACTCCACTCCGATCAAGAATGGGTGGATATTAAAAGCCTGAACACTTACCAAAAAATTCTCACCCGGTTCTTAATCAGCTATACTTAAACCATGGCTAAAAACCAAGAAGACCTAGACAAACTCCGCCACTCGGCGGCGCATTTGTTGGCGGCGGCGGTGATAGAACTTTACCCAAAGGCCAAACGGGCCATCGGCCCGGCGATCAAAGACGGCTTTTACTACGACTTTGACTTCGGTCAAATAAAAATCTCCAAAGAAGAGCTGCCCAAAATCGAAGCCAAAATGCGCCGGATCGTCGCCGGGTGGGACAAGTTTGCCAAGAAAATGTTGACTGCCGCCGAGGCTAAAAAACAGCACCCCCAAAACCCCTACAAACACGAACTAATCGACGAGTTTTCCCAGGGCGGTAAGAAAAAAGTCAGCTTTTATCAAGCTGGTGACTTTGCCGACCTTTGCCGCGGCGGCCACGTCGACAATCCCGCCAGCCAGCTTAAACACTTTAAGCTTTTATCCGTCGCCGGCGCCTACTGGCGCGGCGATGAGAAAAATCCCATGTTAACCCGCATCTACGGCACCATCTTCCCGACTCAAAAAGAACTCGACGACTATCTTGAACAACAAGAGGAGGCCAAAAAGAGAGACCACCGCATCCTCGGTCAAGAGCTTGGCCTTTTTGCCTTTTCCGACCTGGTCGGTAAAGGCCTGCCTCTTTTTACCCAAAAGGGCGCCACCATTTGGCGGGTGTTAGAAAGATTTGTCGTCGACGAGGAAATTAGTCGCGGCTACCAGCACGTCAGAACCCCCAATTTAGCCAAAACCGACCTTTATAAAAAATCCGGCCACTACCCCTACTACAAAGACACTATGTATCCGCCCATGGTCATCGACCACGAAGAGCTGATTCTCCGCCCCATGACCTGCCCCCACCACTTCGCCCTCTACCAATCAAAACCCCGAAGCTACAAAGACTTACCCTTGAGGTTTGCCGAAATGGCCTCACTCTACCGCTACGAAAAATCAGGCGAGCTCACCGGTTTAATCCGGGTGCGCGAATTTACCTTAGCCGACTCGCACAACTTCGTCAGAAAGTCCCAGGCCGAAGACGAAGTCAACCTGGTTTTAGACCTGATCGAATTCATCTCCCAAACCCTCGGCTTAAAAAAGGGCCAAGACTTCTACTACCGCCTTTCCTTGGGCGACAGAAAAAACAAAACCAAGTACTTTGACTCACCCCAGGACTGGGACGAGGCGGAAAAACTTTTAAAAAAGGTCCTTGACGACAGACACGCCCCCTACGAAACCGCCCTGGACGAAGCCGCCTTCTACGGCCCCAAGGTGGACGTCCAGATGAAAAACGTCTCCGGCAAAGAAGACACCGCCTTTACCGTCCAGTATGATTTTTGCCTGCCGGCTCGCTTTAACCTTGAATACACCAACGAAAAAGGGGAAAGCGAACAACCCGTAGTCATCCACCGCTCATCTGTCGGCGCCATGGAAAGATCAATCGGCTTCTTAATCGAGCACTACGCCGGCGCTTTTCCCGTCTGGCTCGCGCCTATCCAGGCCGTGGTTTTGCCCGTAGGCCGCGACCACCAAGCTTACGCTCAAAAGGTCGCCGCCGGCCTGACTCAAGCCGGCATCAGGGTCGAACTCGACGACAGAAACGCCACCCTCAACGCCAAAGTCAGAGACGCATCGGGCCAAAAAATTCCCTATATCTTAGTCGTCGGCGACAAAGAGAAACAAGCCAACTCGGTGGCAGTCAGAACCAGAAACAACCAAAACTTGGGCCCTATGCCTCTGGCTAAGTTTTCTGCCCAAGTAGTTCGCGCGATTGAAGAAAAAAGCCTCAGCTGATAGAATAGCCGAAAAGAGATGAGAAAGTTCTACAAAGTTAACCACTATATCCCTTACGACCAAGTCCGCGTCATCGGCGCCGACGAAGGCCAGGTCGGCGTCATGACCAAAGCCGAGGCCTTGGCTTTGGCCCAAAAAGCCGGCAGCGACTTAGTCCTGGTGGCCGAAACAGCCAAGCCCCCGGTAGTCAAAATCATCGACTTTAACAAATTCAAATACCAACAAACTCAAAAAGAAAAAGGCAGCAAGAAAAAAACCAAAGCCACCGACCAAAAAGAAATTCGCTTCACCCCCTTTATCGCCCAAAACGATTTTGACACCAGGATCGAGCGCTTAAAAGAATTTTTGGAGTTGGGTCACAAGGTCAAACTCACCGTCAAATTCACCGGCCGCCAAATCACCAGGAAAGATTTTGGTGACAAAATCTTAAATCGCGCCATCGCCGGCCTTTCCGAATACGGCACCCAGGAGTCACCACCGAAACTCCAGGGAAAACTCCTCTGGACCACCATGGCTCCCAGAAAGAAAGACAACGACAAAAATGGCTAAAAAAAATAAGCGGGTCAAGCTCAAAACCAGAAAGTCCGTAGTCAAACGCTTCCGGGTCACCAGGACCGGCAAAGTCATCCGCCGTGGCGCCCAAAACCGCCACCTTAAGGCCAACCGCAGCAAAAGAAACATTCGCCGCGGTAAAGTCCCCCAAAAAGTTTCCGGCAAAACCGCCAAAAAAATAAAAATCATGCTCGGAGTATGAGAGTCAAAACCGGCACCGTAAGACGCGCCCGCCACAAGAAAATCTTGAAACAGACTAAAGGTTATCGGATGACCCGCTCGCGGCTTTATAAAGTCGCCAAGGAAGCCACCCTCCACGCCGGCCAGTACGCCTATCACGGCCGGAAACTAAGAAAGCGCGATTTTCGCCGCCTTTGGATCCAAAGAATAAACGCCGCCTTGACCGACTCTGATCTTTCCTACTCTCGCTTCATCTCCGGCTTAAAAAAGGCTAAAATCGACCTCAATCGCAAAATTTTGGCAGAGCTGGCCGTCTCCGACCCCGACACTTTCAAAGCCGTAGTTGACAAGGTCAAAAAGTGACACTGATGGACGCCGGTAACCTTTTAAACCTCAAAAACCAAGCCCTGGCCGTTATCAGCGAGGCCGAAACCAAAAAGGAGCTTAGTGAGCTTAAAGTCAAGTTTTTAGGCAGAAAAGGCGAGGTTAACCAACTGTTAAAAAACCTCTCGGATTTGGATCCGGACCAAAAAGCCCAAACCGGCAGACTACTAAACGAGGCCAAAACCGCCATCACCCAGGCTTTAAGACAAAAAACCCTGAAGCTCTCTCCCGCTCCCAGAGATTGGCTCGACGTCACCGCCCCGGGCAAAACCTTTCCTTCAGGTCATTTACACCCCATCACCCAGGCTATCGAAGAAGTCAGCCGCATCTTTGAACGTCTCGGTTTCACCCGAGTCCGCTACCCCGAAGTCGACTGGGACTGGTACGTTTTTGAGGCTTTAAACATGCCCGAAGACCACCCCGCCCGGGATGAATGGGAAACCATTTTTATCGACGCTGAAGAAAATAAAAAAATGGGCAAAATGGTCCTGACTACCCACACCTCAAACGGCCAAGTCAGGGAAATGGAGCGGGCGGGAAAAACCCTGCCCGGAAAGACGCCCATCAGGATGCTCAACATCGGTAAATGTTATCGGCGTCAGCAAGACCGAACCCACACCGTCATGTTCCACCAGTTTGAAGGCCTGGTGGTCGATCGTCACATCGGCATTCCCGACCTTAAAGGCACCTTAAACCACTTTGCCCGCGAGTTTTACGGGCCAAAAGCCCGCTCCCGCATCCGCCCCTTTAACTTTAGATTTACCGAACCGTCTTTCGAGGTCGACTTCTCCTGCGTCCACTGCTTGGGCCGCGGCTGCCGGTTTTGCAAATCAGGCTGGCACGAAGTCGGCGGTGCCGGCCTGGTCCACCCCAACGTTTTGAAGGCCGGAGGACTAAATCCTAAGGTTTACTCCGGCTTTGCTTTTGGCTGGGGTATCGAACGCTGCTACACCTTAAAACCGGGCCTCAATCTTGACGACATCCGCCTGCTTTACTCCAGCAACTTAGAATTTTTGAATCAATTTTAAATTTCATGAACATTTCCATTCCCCACTCCTGGCTCAAAGAATACCTCAAGACTTCGGCCGGTTCCGAAAAAATTGGTGAGCTTCTGTCCCTGTGCGGCCCGTCGGTGGAAAAGATAAGATCCGTCGCCGGCGACGCCATTTACGATATCGAGGTCACCACCAATCGGGTCGATATGATGTCTGTCTTGGGCATCGCCCGGGAAGCCGCCGCCATTTTGCCCCAATTTGGCTTCAAGGCCGCTTTTTTACCCCCAAAACTTGATCCCATTTCTCCGCCCCAAACCCCGCTTCCCCTTACGGTCAAAGACCCTAATGGGCTTTGTCCCAGAATTTTAGCCGTGGTTTTAGACCAGGTAAGCTTAGGCCCGTCACCCCAAAAAATTAAATCACGCCTCGAGGCCGCTGGTTTAAGATCGCTAAACAACGTCGTCGACGTCACCAACTATGTCATGACCGAAGTCGGCCACCCCACCCACGTTTTCGACTACGACCGGGTAAGCTCCCACAGCCTCCTTTTAAGAAAGGCCAAACCGGGGGAAAAGATTACTTCTCTGGAAGACAAAACCTACGCCTTGCCCGGGGGAGATATCGTTATTGACGACGGCTCGGGCGAAATCATCGATCTGCCCGGTATCATCGGTACAGCCAACAGTGTCGTCACCCCCGACACTAAAAGAATTATCTTCTTCCTTGAAGCCAACAACCCGGTTAAGATCCGCCGCACCTCAATGACCTTAGGAATAAGAACCGTCGCCGCTACCTTAAACGAAAAAGGCGTCGACCCGGAACTCGGCTCAACCGCCTTGAAAAGGGGAGTCATGCTTCTCAAAGAGTTAACCGGAGCTAAAGTCGCTTCCAAAATCTTTGATTTGTATCCCCAAAAACCCACAATTCAAACAATTAAACTACCTCTTCAATTAATTAAAGATCGCCTTGGCGTTGACATTTCCGGCAGAAAGGTCAAACAAATTCTTGAAAATTTAGGCTTTTTCTTTTCAATCGACAAAAACGAGCAACTTAGCGTCAAACCAGCGTCGTTTAGAACAAAAGACATTGCCATTCCCGAGGACATAGTCGAAGAAGTGGCCCGAATTTACGGCTACCACAAACTGCCGTCTAAACTACCCTTAACCCAAATTCCTACCAATTACCCCGACGAAAACTTTCACCTCGAGTACCGCTTAAAAAACATTTTAGCCGACTCCGGCTTAAACGAAATCTACACTAACTCCATGGTTAGTCGAGCCCTGACCAGCCAATCCGGTTTTTCCATTAATAATCACCTCAAGATCAAAAACGCCTTGTCGGCAGACTGGCAATATTTAAGACGCTCGTTGATTCCCTCGCATCTTGAGGCAATCGGCCAAAATCCCCAGGCCAAAAGCGTCTCCTTTTTTGAGCTGGCCAATACCTATCAGCTAAGACCAGGCAAACTGCCGGAGGAGAAGCTGACGCTTTTGCTTTCCACCACCAACGATTTTCGCTATCTAAAAGGCGTCGTTGACTTGACTTTGCAAAAACTCCATCTTGCCCCTACCTTCAAACCCCAAAACGCCGTCAAAACCCCCTGGCTCGACGGCCACACCGCCGCTATCATCTTAAAAAATCAAACCCTGGGCTGCCTAGGCCAAGTCCTCACCCCCGAAGGCTTTCCCCATAAACAAGTCAACGTTGCCCTATTTGACTTTAGAGCTTTAAGCCAAGCCTCCCGCGCCTACCCGGCCTACCAACCGCTGTCTCCCCACCCGCCGATCATCGAAGACCTCACCTTTACCTTGCCTGAAAAAACCTACCTCGGACCGGTGATTGCCGCCATTGCCTCCTGCCACCGGCTGGTAAAAGCAGTCGCCCTCACCAAAACCTACCGGCAAAACTACACTTTTAACGTCACTTATCAATCGCCAACCCAACCCCTAACTGACAAAGCCGTCGCCCCGGTAAGAAAGAAAATCGTCGTCAGCCTCAAACAAAAATTCTCCGCCGACCTGGTAGGCAATCTCCGATAGCGCTCCGGGGGCGATTTACGGACTAGGTGAGGGGGTCGGGGAGGCTTCAAAATCCCAAGGGGTGTTGATGCCTATTTTTATTTCCCGGTCGGCCGCGTTGCCTTTGTTGTCCTCGGCCCGAACTTTGATCGTGTGCGGACCGTCATCAAGGCTCAAAGTTACCTCGTAAGGTTTATCGGTTAGGGTTTTCTTCTTTGACCCGTCGACAAAGAACTCAACTTTAGAAACCTGATTATCCGCCACCACTTTTGCCTTGACCGTCACCTCGTTTGAGTTGACTTGGCTCTTGTCACCCGGGCTGTCAATTTCGACGTAAATTGCTTCTCCCTCGCGGCAGTACTCGGTTGGAGCTCGGTAGCGCTCATCAGCCTGCCCCGCAATCCAGGCGTCAATCGCTTCCTGCCACCGATTTCTTCCCCCTCCGGCCGGATCGTCAGCTTTAAGCACGATGTACTCCTTCTTGTCGTAGTCGCCTCTGGCCACCATGGCGTCGGTCGCGAGCTTCCCTGGTTCGCCTTTACACACTTCAAGCATCGGGTGGATCGGATCTTCGCCCACCGGCTCTGTTCCCTTGATAAAGTACTCTATCCTTGAAGGAAAACCATCGTGGGCTTTGTAGCCGGATATGGTATCTACTTCAACCGTGGTGATTCCATTGGGCACCGCCCATTCTTTGATCGGCTGCTGACTCAAAGCCTCAAGCATTATCCGCCTCCAGATCGGCGTCGCCCCGGACACTCCCGAAGCTACCTGTTTCATCGGGCTGTTATCATTATTTCCCACCCAGGCCCCGACGATCACCCCCGGGCTCCAACCCACGGCCCAGTTGTCCCGTTGGTCGTTGGTAGTACCGGTTTTAACCGCCACCTGCCTGCCGGAGATGTTAAGCAAGCTGTTCTCGCCGAACGTCCTCAAACGCGCTTGGCTGTCCGACAAAATGTCAGAAATCATAAACGCCTCTTCCTCTGACAATACCCGGGGGCCTTTTACTGGCCTAAACTCTTCCAAAACCTTACCGTCTTTATCCTCCACCTTCAAAATGCTCACTGGCTCCACTTTCAAACCCCCGTTGGCAAACGCCGAGTAGGCCGCCGCCATGTCAATTAAGCGTACCTCGCCGCCGCCCAAAGTCACCGATAGCCCTAAACGGTTGACGTTGGCCGTCGTCGGCTCAAGGCTGTCAAAACCCATGTCGTAGGCCGTTTCCAGCATGTTTTTTACTCCTACCAGCTGTAAAAGTTTCACCGAGGCAATGTTCAAAGAGTTGCCCAAAGCAAACCTCAATTGCACCGGCCCGGAAACTTTGTTGTCATAGTTTAGCGGTTTGTAGACCGGATTGTTGGCCCCGCCGGGAAACTCGGTGACCGCGTCCACAATCATCGTCGACGCCGTATAACCCTGCTTGAGGGCAGTGACGTAATTGACCGGCTTGATCGCCGACCCAGGTTGCCTTAAGGACAAAGTCACGTTCACCTTGCCGTCATAGTCTTCGGCCTCGTAGTTTTTCGACCCGACCATAGCCAAAATCTCGCCCGTGGTCGTGTCCATCGCCATCGCCGCCCCGTTGGTAATGTCGATGCTCTCCACCCTGGCAATTTCGCTGCCGACAATTTCCTGGGCCTGACTTTGCAAATCCCAATCAAGAGTCGTCGTCACTTTAAGCCCCCCTTGCTCCACCAGCCGCTCGCCATAGCGCTCAATTAGTTGCTGCTTGACGTACAAAACAAAGTGGGGCGCCTTGAAACTGGCTCCTTCGGGGATAAACTCGACCGCTTCCAGGTCTTTGACTGCCGTCTCTTCCTGGTCGCGGGTGATATAGCCATCCTCGCGCATCCGCCGCAACACGTCCAAAGTCCTGGTCTTGTAGGCGTCGCCACCAATAAAGGGGGAGTAGCGCGAGGGTGACTGGGGCAGCCCGGCTAGTACCGCCGACTCGATTAAATTAAGCTCGGCTACTTTTTTGCCAAAATAAGTTTCTGCCGCCGCCTCGACCCCCCAAGCCGTCCCGCCGTAAGGGGCCTCATTAAGATACATCTGTAAAATCTCGTCTTTGGAGTACTTGTTTTCAATTTGCACCGCCAAAACAAACTCTTTGATTTTCCGGCCGATGGTCCGTTGCGGGGTCAGCAGCACATTTTTGACCAACTGTTGGGTTAAGGTCGACCCTCCTTGGAGCCGACCGCGGAAGATGGTGTTAAAAACCGCCCGAACGTATCCGGTCGGGTCAAAACCGCCATGCTTGTAGAAATTTTTATCCTCGATGGCAACGGTGGCTTTTTCCAAGATATCCGGCACCTGATCCAGAGTCACCGGCGTCCGCCTCTGGTCGGCAAAAACGTCGTAGAGTAGCTCTTCCTCCCGGTCATAAATCTTAGTAGAAAAACCTTCTCTTCTGACCACCCGGTCCGGCCGGGGCAAATCCTTGGCGTACCAGGCAAAAAGCAGCGAACCAATCAAAAAAGCCCCCAACAGCCCAAAAAACCCCAGAAAAGCCACCAGCCGCAGCAAATCCGCCCGGCTTCTCACCCGATAGTTTTTAGAAAAAGCTTTAAGCTTTAAAAGCCTTCTTCGCCAAGTTCTGTTCCAACCTGCCATAGTAAAAGTCTAGCAAACCCTGGCAAAGAAAAGCAAACCTGCTATAATACCCCTCATGGGTAAAACCCAAAAACTCGATCTGTTACTGGCAATTTATGTCGCTGCGGTGATTGCCGCCGAACTTTTAGGCAGCAAAATCTTCACCGTGGCTGACGTCATCAACGCCTCCGTAGCTATCTTTGTTTTTCCCTTAACCTTTTCCATCAATGACGTCGTTTCCGAGGTCTACGGCAAAGCTCGAGCCAGAAGCTTTGTCCGCTCCACCTTTTATGTGCTTTTGGGCTTGGCCGCTTTTACCTTACTGGCTATTCTCCTACCACCCGCCAGTCGCTACCACGACAATGATCCCTACCGGCTGATTTTCGGCAAATCTCTACGCATCATCTTCGCCTCCCTCACCGCTTTTTTCATTTCAGAGCAACTCGACATCTACATCTTTTCAAAAATTCGTCAAAAACTGGGCAAAAAGCGCCTCTGGCTTAGAAACAATCTGTCAAACTTTTCAGGCCAGTTGTTTGACACCACTATTTTTATGTTTTTAGCCTTTTACGCCCCTGACAACTTTACTTTCATTCTCTCTCTTATCTGGCCATATTGGCTGCTTAAATGCTTCATGTCGGTGGTAGAAACCCCGCTGACCTACCTCGGAGTCAAATGGTTAAAACAGTAATTAGAAACTACCAGCCGTCTGATTATCAGGCTGTCAAATCAATATTGATTGAAGCTGGTCTATTTAGCCCTAGATCAGATACAAAACAAAGGCTTGATAGAAAAATTACCCATCAACCCGACTCAATTTTAGTCGCCGACATCAACAAGCAAATCATTGGCTGTATCTACCTGATTAAAGACCATTGGGTAAGTTTATTGTTTAGATTTGCCATTAGTAAAAAATTCCGCCAACAAAGCCATGGTTCAAAACTCCTAAAAAAAGCTGAAACCTTACTCAAAAAACAAGGCTTTAAAACTGTTATTCTTTTTGTTGAGAATGACGATAAAGTTTTGGTTAGCTTTTACAAAAAAAGAGGCTATCGTCTCGGCGGCATCAACCGTTGCCTGATAAAACCCCTTGAGAAAAACTGAATTCTGTGGTATAATTGGGGCTACTTTGACAAGCTAACAAAGCGACGAAGGAGAATTTTTACACTCCGGAGCAGCGCTGACAAAATCAGCGACGGGAGTTCCCGTCATAGAACTAGCGTGTGTCAGTCCGGCCGCAGCGTCGGACCATAACAGAGCACGTCAACAATGAGGTCCGACGTAACGTCGGACGAAACAAGGTGGTACCGTCCTCGATCTAACCATCGGGAGCCCTTGAATACATCCAAAGTTTTGGGTGTATTCAAGGGCTTTTTTGTTAGCTGAGGTGCCGGAGCCTGGAAAACGGAGCTGTCTGTAAAACAGCTGCTCGCTCGAGCTACGGGGGTTCAAATCCCTCCCTCAGCACTATGAAAAATCAACTAGATCAACTAGTAATACCAGAAAAAAAGCTAGACGAAAACCCTCTATTCTTCTCAGGGCAGGGGAGTGTTGAAGTAAAAAAAGGTAAAAACAATATCTTTATTGGATGCGGCATATGTACCCCTTCTCAATTGTCTCTGGCTGTTCCTTTTGACATAATCGGTTTTATTCTCTCTGCAGAACTTATAAAAACACTTATTTCGAATTCAAAAGTGTTTTTGTTAGTTGCCGATCAACACGCCTGGTTAGCTAATCATCTCTCAAAAACCAAGGCCGAAAGAATAGCTAAAATCCAAACCGAAACCATAATGAAAATCATAAAAAATTTCAAGCTCAAAAACTGGCAAGTGACACTTGCTTCACAGCTCTTTCTCGAAAATCGCGAGCTATCTTATGAACAATTGGAACTCAGAGATATTAATCACTTCTTCAACATACTTAATACTGGCATCAAAGTCGGCTGGAAATTCTCATCTGGCCAAAAACACCACAAAAGCGATGAGGCACACTTCGACAATCTAATCAAACTACCGATAAAGTCACTTTTCATCAAGCCCGGTCTAACTCTCGATATAAAAAAACCACACGAAAGCCCATACATTTGTACCGACCCAAAAACCAGAATTACTCTTTGGCCTAAAGAAGACATGCCAAGAAAGATCAGCCAATCTCAATTTGATCCGCGCCAAGTTTCAGCAGTGAAAAACCATCTAAAACGTATTACAATATTATTTGAGAAGTTAGTTGAACCTTTTCAGAGTAAAGTACCATTAGAAGAAAAAATACAGTCTATAATTGATTCAATACATGAGAAATAACTCTTCCGATATCCTAGAAAGACGAGTAGCCAAAATCCTCCCTAATAAAGATGGCTTAGAAAGGCTGATGTCAAAAAAGAAAATAAGGGTGTACTTTGGAGTTGATCCTACTTCTACCAAACTGCATCTTGGGCATACAATAGGGCTAAGAACCCTTCAGGATTTCGCCGATGCTGGTCATGAGGCTATTCTTCTTTTTGGCACTGGCACTGTCTTAGTCGGCGACCCATCATTAAGAAAAGAGGCTAGAAAGACCATTTCTCAAAAAATCATAGAACAAAATATCAAAACCTGGGAACAGCAAGTAAAGCCAATTATCGATTTCAACAAAATTGAAATTAAACAAAATGGCGACTGGCTCACAAAGCTGACCTTAAAAGACATCGTTAACATCGCCTCAAAAGTGACTGCGGTTCAACTATTTAAGCGCGAATCATTCCAAAGAAGAATTGAACAAGGAAGTACTGTCTGGTACCACGAAACCATGTACCCTTTGCTTCAAGGCTACGATTCTGTCGCTATGGATGTGGATTTGGAAATCGGCGGTACTGATCAAGAATTTAACATGCTCATGGGACGAGAGTTACAAAAAAAGATAAATCACCGAGAAAAGTTCGTTTTAATAACTCATATGATAACGGGAACTGACGGTAAGCCCATGAGTAAAACCTCAGGCAATTGTATCTGGCTAACTGATTCTGCCAATGACATGTTCGGGAAGATAATGAAAATTAGAGACGATCTCATGCCTAATTATTTCGAATTTTTTACAGATAAACCCACGGAAGAAATCAAACAACTAAAACAAAATTTAAAACAAGGCAGATCCGACCCGATTTCGGTAAAAAAGAATCTTGCTCACGCTATCGCTTCCCAATTCCACGGACAAATAAAGGCAAACGAAGCTTTACATTATTTCGAGACAGTCACTCAAAAAAAACAAGCTCCAGAAAACACTGTACTATTTTATCCATCTAGACCTACTCTGACTTCGCTAGGAACGGTAACTCAGGCTGAGCTGGCTGAAAGTAACTCTCAAGCTAAAAGAATTATTCAACAAGGAGGATTTTCTGTAGACAATAAAAAAATTACCAACCCCAAACAACAAATAAAGTACAAGGGCGGGGAAGTAATTAAATTTGGAAAAAGAGATTTTAGAAAAGTTAAGATTGAGAAAACATGAGGCTGACCAAAAAACAGCGCCTGCTTTGGACCATTTTGGTGGCCATCGCCAGCGTCGGCCTGCTTTTAACCTCGCTTCTACCCCTGTTTTACGGCCTGTGATGCCAAAACTCACCCTGAAGACTCCGACCGACCAAATCTTCATGATCGGGCCGGCCTACGCCAGCAGATTAAAAAAATTGAACATTTTTACCGCCGAAAACTTACTCCACCACTATCCGGTTCGCTATCTAGACCGCAGCCTGGTAACTAAAATTTCTAAAGTTCAAGAAGGTGCCAGCGTCACCGTCAGAGGCCAAGTAGTTTCTGCCGCCAACCTCGTAACTCCTCGCGGCAAAAAAATCCAAAAGGTAAAACTAGAGGACGACAGCGGCACCATCGAAGCCACCTGGTTCAACCAGCCTTTTATCCCTCAAAGCCTAAAACCGGGAATGGCTGTCGCCCTCTCCGGCCCGGTCGACCGCTTCGGCGCTAAGTTAACTTTAAAGTCACCTGAATATGAGCTCATCAAACCACCCCCCAGGAGTCCATTAATCCATACCGGCCGCCTGGTACCCGTCTACCCGGAAACCACTGGCGTCTCGTCCAAATGGTTAAGATCAAGAATCAAGTTTTTGCTCGACAACCTCTTACCCACACCAGACTTCCTGCCGGAAAAAATTACCGTCAAAAACCGCCTCACCGGCTTAACCACTGCGCTAAAAAACATCCACTTCCCCAAAAGCAGCCAAGAGCTTGAGTCTGCCCAAAACCGGCTTAAGTTCGACGAACTTTTTCTGCTTCAACTTGAGGCCTTAATTACCAAAAAGCGTTGGCAGGAAAAAAAACTGGCCCACAGTCTGTCAATCGACCAGGAAAAGGTGCTCTCGCTTATTGCCCGCCTTCCCTTCAAACTCACCCTGGCTCAAAACCGTACCTTAAAAGAAATCTTGTCAGACCTTGAAAAAGACAAGCCCGCCAACCGCTTGCTCGCCGGCGACGTCGGCTCCGGCAAAACAGTCGTAGCCGCCGCCGCCATCTATGTCAGCTTTTTAAACGGCTTTAAATCGGTGCTTCTAGCCCCGACCGAGATTTTAGCCAACCAGCATTTTGATACTCTGAAGACCGTCTTCGCCCATACCCCGGTCAAACTTGTCCTGGTCACCTCCGCCAGCAAAACATCGCCCCAGGCACTTAGAGACTCTGACCTTCTCATCGGCACCCACGCCCTGCTGTTTAAAAAATTAAATTTTGTTAAGCTCGGCCTGGTGGTCATCGACGAACAACACCGCTTTGGCGTCAAACAAAGAAGCCAACTTTTGCTAAACTCTAAAGTTACCCCTCATCTTTTGACCATGACCGCCACTCCCATTCCCCGCACCGTGGCTCTGACTTTTTACTCCGACCTAGATTTATCACTTCTAGACGAGATGCCTCCGGGGAGAATGCCTGTCAAAACCTGGGTGGTTCCGCCCCAAAAGAGACCGGCCGCCTACCGCTGGATTGACGGTCAAATTACCGCTGGTAAGGCCCAGGCCTTCGTCGTCTGCCCCTTAATCGAAGAATCAAGCAAAGAAAAATTATCCGACATCAAAAACGTCACTGCCGAGTATAACCAACTAAGCCAGGTCTTTAGCCGGTTGCGTTTGGGTCTGCTTCACGGCCGGTTAAAATCTCTTGAGAAAAAACGGGTGATTGCTGACTTCTCCCAAGGCAAGACCGACATTTTAGTCACCACCCCGGTCATCGAAGTCGGCCTCGATATACCGGGCGCAACCATTATGCTGGTCGAAGACGCCGACCGCTTCGGTCTGGCCCAACTCCACCAACTACGTGGCCGCGTCGGCCGGGGCCAAAAACCTTCCTACTGCTTACTCTTCACCTCCGCCAAAAATCCCACTACCATCAAACGCTTAAAATACTTAGAGTCCGTGGACTCCGGCCTGAAACTGGCAGAGATCGACTTGAAACTTCGCGGCCCCGGCCAACTTTACGGCGTCAAACAACATGGGCATTTAGAACTGAAGTTAGCCTCGCTTTCAGACACAAAACTTATCCTCAAAACCTTGCGGGCCGCCGAAACCGTAGCCAAAAAACTTCCCTCCGCCTTGCGGACCAAGCTCAAAAGCCGTAAAATAACCACTGTAGCCCCAAACTAATATGCCACCACTACCAAAAAGAAGAATTTCATCCCGAAGACGCGGCAAGCGCCGCCGATCCCAAAAGCAATCTTTACCCAACCTGGTAAAGTGTCCCCATTGCGGCCAAATGAAGTCTACTCACGTGGCTTGTCCCAACTGCCACCGCTACTAAATGAAAGCCGCCACCGACCCTAGGCACCTCAAGCGCATCAAACGTTTCAAAAAACTTTTTCCTCTGGGTTTTAAAAACAACAAGGCAAAATCCGCCATCATCAGAAAAATCACCGCCCACCAAGATAAAATCGACCGCATGATAATTGACTCTGCTCCCGACTGGCCCGTCGACAAATTAAACAAAGTCGACCTGGCAATTTTAAGGCTGGCCATTTTTGAGCTGACCGTAGAAAGTTCTACTCCCCCCAAGGTCGTCGTCGATGAAGCCGTCGAACTCGCCAAACTTTTTGGCACGGATAAAACCCCCAAGTTCGTCAACGGCGTTTTGGGCTCCGTCTTAAAAAAACTATGATCAACCAAGTCGGCTCGGTCACTTTTAAAAACGCTGACCTCATAAAACTAGCCTTGACCCACCGATCTGCCCTAAACGAGCACCCGGAAATAGCCTCATCCAACGAACGCCTGGAGTTTTTGGGCGACGCCGTCCTGGAAATCGTTGTCTCAAACTTCCTTTACCACCAGTTTCCCCAAAAAGAAGAGGGGGAATTGACCCACCTTCGGGCCAAAATTGTCCAAACCAAAACCTTGGCCGCGGCCGCCAAAAACTTAAAACTCCAAGACCGCTTAATTCTTTCCAAAGGCGAGGCCAGGGCCCAAGGCCGCTCAAAACCTTCGATTCTGGCCAATACTTTTGAGGCCGTCGTTGGCGCCATTTACCTGGACCAAGGGCTAAACTTAGCCCGTCAGTTTATCACCGACCATTTGCTGGTTAAATTAGACAAAATCGTCAAAGATGCCAAAGTCACCGACTACAAAAGCCGGCTCCAGGAAATCTGGCAAAAGAGTCACCACCGGGCCCCCCGTTATCAAGTAGTTAAAACCCGCGGCCCCGACCACCTGAAAAGCTTCACCGTCAAAGTCATTTTGGGCCAAAGTTTCGCTTTGGGCTCCGGACCTTCCAAACAGGCCGCCGAACAAACCGCCGCCCAAAAAGCCCTTGAGAAAAACCCATTGATTTGATATGATGATTGATTCTCGAATGAAATAATATGCTCAAAATAAAATTGTCAAGGGCGGGCAAAAAAAATCTGCCCCACTACAAAATCGTCGTCAACGAAGCCCGCTCCAAACGAGACGGGAAGTTTGTCGAAGAATTAGGAGTCTATAACCCCACCACCACACCCAAAACCTTCAAGCTTGACCAAAAAAGGCTGGATTTTTGGCTCGCCCGCGGCGCCAAAGCCACCCCCACCGTCAAACGCCTTTTAAACTTCCATGCAAAATCTAGTTAAATTCTTAGTCACCGCTCTGGTCGACCACCCCGATCAAGTGGCCGTAGACGAAACTACCGACGACACCAACCTGATTACCGTCAACGTCAGCGTCGCCGACGAAGACATGGGTAAAATCATCGGCAAAGGCGGTAAAATCATCTCCGCTATCAGAACCCTGGCCAAAGTCAAAGGCGTCAAAACCGGCCAAAAAGTCAAAGTTATCCTTACGGAGCCGCAAACAGATCAGTCTTTCCCGTCTGCGCCACCGGCAGAACCGTCTCAAAGCTAGTAAAGTTAAACAACCGGTTAAGGAACGCCTCGTCTCTGACCGAAAGTAAAGACACCGGCGTCAAAATCGAACCCAAAGATTCAGGCGGCGCCTGATAAAAAGCCGAAACCTCGATCGCGGCTTCGACCGCCACCACCTGGCGTTTGACTACCGGATCGGTTTTAATCGTCAACCCTACCCCCTCTACCTTCATCAACGGCGCCACGCTTTCGAGTTCTTTTAAAAAGTTCGAAATGCCGTCAAAAGTCCCTCCCACCTCAAAACCAAACCTCAAATCAGCCAAGTCTTCCGCCTTGGCCTTTGACGCTTCGCCCTCACCCTGAAGCGACCCCGGCTTCAAGCTGACTCCGCCAAAAGCTAAATTATGCTTGCCTGCCAACTGCGATAGGGTAGAAATGAGTTCCACTACCGGTTTTTTTGAAGGAAACACCCTCTCCATCCTTTTTACCCTCTCGTCCACCAGTAGCGGATCCACTCCCGACAACACTGCCAGTTTTTCCTCCAACACCGCTAACCTCTCGGACAGCTTGTCTCTGGTGGCCCGGTTCTTCTTCACTTGCGATACCGCCGGCCCAAACACCAAGATTAAAAGCACCACCACCATCGCCGCCGCCGCCCAAAGCTGCTTTTCTTTTAAAATTACCTGGCCGAGTTTACCCACCGGTGAAACCATTGGCTATTTTCCTCCACCCCCTAAATTTAACGCCAACTTAAAATTAACCTCACCATCTTCTCCGAAACTCACTTGGGCTATCGTCGCCGACACGATCGGCAACCGGTAATCCCTTCCCTGTCTCACTCGATCAAAAAGTTGATTTAAGACAAAAAAGTCCGGCACCGACCCGTTCAAGTTAATCACCCCGCCCTCATCCACCTCAAAACCTTTAAGCGAAGTCCCGTCAGGTAAAATCGCAAACACCGTTTCGGTAATTGCCTGGTGGCGTTCGTGGGTTAAAAGCAACCCCTCAAACGACTCTAGCTTTCCCAAAAGATACACCTGCTTGGTCTCAATCTCCCGCAAATCCTCAATTTGGGACGTTACCTTTTTAACTTGCTGGTCTAATTTGGTGTTGAGCCGATTTAGATAAATCGAGTAGCTCGATAAACCAATCATCGTCCCTCCTAAAACCGCCACTAAAAATATTAAGCTTTCCCAAGTAAAATACTTCCACCGCTGACTCCGGCGAACGCGGGCGATAAACCGGGGAAATAGGTTTATCTCCGCGCTCATACCAAACCCTTGATGGCCAAACCCACCACCGTCGCCAGGTCCGGGTTGGCTTCAGAGGTAACCAGCTTGCTAAAATCATCATCCTTGACAAAACCGATAAACGGATCAGCCACCACTACTTCAAGATTGAGCTTTTCTACCAGATAACCGGTGAGTCCAGGCAATAAGGCTCCACCCCCGGCCATTACCACCTGCTCGGGTTGACTATACTTACCCTGCTGCTGGACGTAAACCAAAGCTTTGTTAATTTGGGTCACCACCTCATCGATCAAAGGAACCAAGGCTTTGGCTACCTTGCCTTCCAAAAGCTCTTCTCTTAAACCATAAGTTCTTTTATATTGCTCCGCCTGCTCGTCACTCAAAGATAATTCATTCACCAAGGCGCGGGTCAGGGCCAAACCGCCACTGGAAAAAGAGTGTAAAAACACCGGCCGGCTTTTGTTTAAAACCATCATGTCAGTCGTCTTGTATCCAAAAGACACCACCAATTGGCTTTTTCCTGGGTTGCCCACCACCCGGTGCAGGGAAAAAAGCTCCGTCTCCAGGCTTCTGGGAATCAAACCGGCAACGTCAAGCAGGCTGGTCAATTGCTTTAACCTGGTTTTGGTGACCGCGATTAAAAGTACGTCCATGCTGGTCTGATCTGGCTCATCGCCGCCCGAAATTATCTGGTGGTAAAGCTCTACTTCTTCCAAAGGCACCGGCACATACTGCTCCGCCTCAAATTGGATCGAGCTGGACAGCTCCGTCGTCGACAGCTTGGGCGTAGTAATAATCCTGGCATAAACATCACTCTCCGGCAAAGCCACGTTGACTTCGACACTGCCTTTTATCTTCGCCTCTTTCATCGCCGCCTTGATCGCCTCCGGCTCGACCCCGGAAGACACCCCCGTTCTGGCAAAATGTTTGATTTTAAAGCCGGTTTTCTCCTTTTCTGCCTGGAGCACCCTGACCTCCGACGTTCCCAAGTCTAAACCAAAAAAGTTATGCATGGGCAGGCCTTCTTATTTACTAATACTTGAACCGGAGAACAAGACATAATCGAATATGGCTGGTGTGGCCGGCTCGGTTCGAGTCACCTTAATTGCTCTGGCCTCCAGAGTCGGCGCCTGCGCTTCAGAATCAATTTTATAAGCCTGGGTAGGCAAATCTACATTACCAAAAATGCGCAAGCTTGTCTGGTTGTAAAGCGGCCTAATTCTCACCAAAATATCTGTCCCGCCGTCGACGGCAAAACTTACTTGCCGAAGGTAATTTCCCGACCCTGAATCAGTCACATTAGTTAAATTGTTTTCCGCGCTAAGATCGCAGGCGTTATAGCCCAAACGCCTGATCTGGTTGGCAGAATCGGTAAGAGTAATCTCCAGGCTCGCCGGCGCCCCACCGCTTTGGTTTAGACAACTGCCGGGGTTTTCTAAACTACTGTCGCTGTCGACCCACTCCACCGTCAATTGAGTCAGCCCTCCGGAGGCTCCGGAAAGCGACACTTGAGCCGACTCGTTTTCGGCAAACACCCCTTCAAGCGTCGACTGGGAAGCGACCGAGTAATTCACATTCAGGTCATCAACGTTTAAGCTATAGTCACCCACGGCAATATTTTTTAAAGCTTCTTCTATTCCGGCTTCGGCCGCGTTAAAAGCCCTGGCTGCTTCTTGATCCTGAAAGGAAATTTTCAGTTCGGTATTCGATTGGGAAATAATCGACAAGCCGAAAGCCAAGGCCACCGCCACTACCACCAACACCAACAAAACGGCTTGGCCTGAGTTCCGAAGGGCTTGACCTGAGTTCTTCATAAAATTATTCTATCATTTGTACTGCCGAGTGGCTACCGAGGTAGTAAATGTTTGGCTGGCTTTTTCTTGAACCTGGGCTCCCGCCTCGGTCCCAATCGCCAGAGTAAAATTAATCGTCACCACTTGGTTGCCTAACTCCCCTTGATAACAAGCAAACGTCAGCCCCGAGGCCTCCATAGTCGAAGCGGTCAAAAACTGGCTGCTGTTTGAAGCCACCCGGTTTACCCCGCCGTCGCTAACTTGCGAAAAAACGCTTTCACCCCCGTCTGGGTTTTCCAAAGTCAAGCTGCCCGCCCCGCAAGTAACCGTCTCTGCCGCCCGCACCATCCGGGCCATCGTTTCCTGGGCAAAATCGCCGTTTTGCCTCACCCTCTGAACCACTCTTGCTTTAGTCCCGCCCCTGACCGAAGCCAAAAAAACGCTGATTATCGTCAAGGAAAACAGGGCCATGATTCCCGACACCGTCAACACTTCAATCAGAGTGAAGCCTTTACTCCTCATATCTGCCACGAGGATAACCTGGTAGTTTGCTCCGTTGCGTTAAGCTTATTACCTTCCTGCCAATAAACCGTCACCGCCACCTCTACCTGGCTTGGTTCCACCATAATTACCCTAACACAACGACTAAAGTAATCGGTTTCGTCCATAAAACTTGTCTCGTCGCAACCGGCAGTCACCAAACCATCCTCCACCGCCCAGTTGGCGGCAAGTACGTAAGTTTCTCCGGCCGCCGCGGCCAGTAAAGTGTAGCTGTAATCTCGATAGGTCCTCATCAACTCTACCCCTTGCTGGGCTAAAGCCACCGCCTTGCTCCTGTCCCTTGCCACCCGGCTGTTTTTCACCGACAGACTCACCAAGGCGAGTAAGGCCATGAGTAACAAACTCATCACCCCGATAGCCACCACCACTTCCACCAACGATTGTCCGGCACTTGTCTTTTTCACAGCATCTCTCCGCGAATCAAACCGCTGGTGTCCACCGTCACCTGATAGGTATTAGCCCCAGCGGTCAAACTGATAGTCACCGGCGCCCCAGATACGCCGCTTTTTAACACCGGAAAAGAAAACTGACTGAAACTGCCGCTAAAGGTCACTCGGTCGGGAAGAGTCATCGCCTTGGCCTCCGGCGTCCCTACCAAACACTCTGCCTCTATTTGATAGCTTGATTCGTCAACGTAGCTGACTTTGTATCCGGCAAGCTTGTCGTCGGCGTCACAAGCGGCCGGCTTTTCTCCCGCCAAAGACTTCTGTTGGACCGAGCGCAAGTTGGTCACCAGTGTACTCCCGGCCTGCCTCAACTGTTCTCTGTCGCCGTAACCCCTAAAGGCGGCCAGAGACACTGAAGTCAATATCGCCCCGATCGCCACCGCCACCAAAAGCTCTATCAAAGTAAAACCGAGAAATTTATTTTGGGCAGGCATTAGGCTACAAGGGATTTTCTACCTGGTAATTACACGTTATCCCCGTTCCACAACTGGCGCCGGCACACGTGCCCGTAGTGTCAAGTTCAAGTGAGGCGCACAGGCCATAGCTTGCCCCGTCAGAAGAATAATAATAAGTATAATCATCCAACGGGTCGTTGGGCACCTCTTCCATATAGGTCGTGCCCCCCTGGCTCAAACTGCCGCCAAAGGTTAAGCTTAAAGGGTAAGAGCCGACTTCGGTGCGATAAAGTTCCAAGGCGGCTCTCACCTCCTCCAAGTCTCCCTGGCGCTTGCCGTCTCTGGCCTTCTGGTTGGCGGTCCTGAAGTTGACCGCCCCCACCGCCATCAACACCGCGATGATCGTCGTTACCACCAAAATTTCGATAAAAGTGAAGCCCCCTCGACTAGCTCGGGGTAAACTATTTTTCTTCATTGTTGGTTACTAACACAAAAGTAATCTTTAGTCCCCGAGCCGGAAAAACTGCAATCCCCGCCGCCAGCGGAGCCGTCGCTATAAGCGTTGCCGCTGTCGACAGTTTCCAACTCGGCACAGAGGCAGTAACTTAAAATAGTTGCCCCGTCGGGAGTATAAGTGTAGCTTTGCGAGGGGAGGGGATCCTCTGGCACTAGCTCCATGGTCGTTTGCCCCCCTCCACAATCAAGAGAACTGCCAAAAGAAACCGCCGGGTACTCGCTGTCCACCGCATAACACTGCTCCAGGGCCTGGCCAATCCCTTTCATGTCCGCCTCTCTTCTTGAATCCCGGCCCCGTTTTTGCGCCGTGGTGAAACTCACCGACCCGACTGCCAGTAAAATGCCGATGATCGAAATAGTTACCAAAAGCTCAAGCAAGGTGAAGCCTTTTTTCATAAAAAGCCGATGTACCACTTAATGATATTCAGGCCCCAAAGCTTGGCGATAATCGTGCCCAAAATCAAAAACGGCCCAAAGGCAATTTTTGATTTAAGCTTTTTCTTGCCTGTTATAATCAGTATTACACCCGCCGCTGCCCCTGTCAAGAAAGCCACAAAGTAAGCCAAAGCTACCAAAGGCCAGCCCAAAACCAGCCCCATCAAAAACGCCAGCTTGACGTCTCCTAGGCCCATGCCCCGGCCCCGGGTAATAAGATACAAAGCCCCCAAAAAAGCGCTGCTGACCAGCCCCGCCGGCACCACCTGCCACTGATGAGAAAAAAACAAGCGTAAAAAGGCGACCAGTGTCACCGGCCACAAGATCTCGTCCGGAATGATCATATACTTTAAGTCATAAACCGCCATGGCGATAAGACCGGAAAAAAGTATCAACCAGTAGGCAAGTAATCCCAAGCTATAAAATCCTTCCACCTGGCCAAAAAAATTAAAGTTGGTAGTCAGTAGCCAATAAACCCAAACAAACTCCAGCCCCACCAAAAACTCTATCGCCGGGTAAGCGGCCGAGATTTTCTTTTGACAATTCCGGCACTTGCCGCCTAAAAGAACAAAAGAGAGGAGGGGAATGTTGTCATACCAGGGAATTTTTTTATGACAATGGTCACAATAAGACCGGCCGCGAAAAGGCGAGTCGCCAAACCGGAGCCGGAAAATAACGACGTTAAGAAAGCTGCCAACAGTAAGCCCCAACAAAAAAAGCCACCCATAAATCATAGGCTAGCGAGGTTTACTCTTCGGGAATACACACAAAACAGGCGTCGGTGATATCAGACCAATCTGGTTCAGTAGCGCTATCACACACCGCCACCTGGGTCGGAATCCCGCCCGTCACCGCCAAATCCTTCAAGGCCGTGTCGGCAGCCTCCCAGGTGTCTCTGGTGGCCTTGGAGGAGGGGATAAAGCAAATCGATACCGACGGGTCGTTGACCGCCTTATAAACATACAAAAGATCAGCCGCCACCGTAGTGGCGTCGAAATAGTCGCGCTTGCCAAATTGAGACTTTAATTCTTGACTCGAAATGAGATATCCCGGAGTAGTGGACAGGCTATCACAGCCTCCTGCCCCAGCCCCGGACGAATTGGCGTCGGTGGTCGTCCCGTCGCCGCAAACGCCTACCCCCAAAAGGTCGGCCGTACCGGCAAAAGCCAAATCGACGCTCGTAGTATAGTCTTCGCTCGTTCCGGTAAAGTTATTCCAGGGAAACTTTTCGTTAGAAGCAAAGTAGCGGTCCATCGCCGCCAGTAGTTGGGAAGCATCGGCTCTTTTGCTGGCGTCTCTGGCTTTGTTGATCTGCTCGATCGGATTTAAGGCAGAAAGCACCGCTACCGCCAAAATCCCAATCAAAGTAATTACTACCAAAAGTTCGATCAAGGTAAAGCCTTTTTTCATCACCCTCCTAAAACTGAGCGGTTAAATTATAAATGGGCAGGATGATGGCAATTACCAAAAAGGCCACCCCCACGCCTAATAAAATCATCATAAGTGGCTCTATCGCCGTTGTCAAGCCTTTGATCTCCTGCTCGGCCTCGGACTCAAAGTAGCCGGAAAGGTTGTACAAAACATCGTCCATCTTACCCGTCTCCTCGCCCACGGCAATCATTTGCGACACGATCGGCGGAAAGTGCTCGTAGCGGCCGATAGCCGCCGCCAAAGGTATCCCTTTCTCCACCTCCTTGGCCCCCTGCTTTATCGACCGGGAGAAAACTACGTTGTCCGCCGCCCCGGCTACGATGTTTAAAGCCTCGATAATCGGGATGCCCGACTGAATCAATAAAGCCAAAGTTCTGGTCAGCTCGGTCAGGATCACGCGGGTTTTAAGTTTCCCCATAATCGGCATTTTTAAAACATACTTATCCACCGTCGCCCGGCCCGAGGGTGTTTTTTTCCACCGCCAAAAACTATACCCCCCCGCCACCAACAACAACCCCATCAGATACCAGGTCTTGGCGACAAAATTGGATATGCCGATCAAAGCCCGGGTCATAAACGGCAGCTCGGCGTCAAACTCTTCATAAAGGGTGGTTAATTTCGGAATCACAAACACCATCATGATCACTGCCACCACGATCATGGCAATGGTAATTATCGCCGGGTAGATGAGCGCGTTTTTGGTCTTGCTTCTAAACTCGGCCTGCTTTTCCAAGTTGACTGCCAGGCGCTCCAAGACCTTCTCCAGCACCCCCGCCGCCTCACCCGACTCAATCAAAGACAGGTAAACCGGACTAAACACCTTCTCATATTTTTGCAAAGACTTGTAAAACGACCCGCCTCCTTCAACGTCGGTCAAGATCTCATCCACCATCTTGGCCACCGGCAGTTTCGACTGGAATTTGAGGATCGACAAAGACGTCGTCAAAGGCAAACCAGCATTGATCATCGTCGCCAGTTGGCGGGTAAAATGAACCACGTCCTCGCGCTTGACTCGGGCAAAACCGGAAAAAAGCTTCATCCAGCCCGGCATCACTTCTATACGGGTTAATTTGACGATATAAAGCTTTTTACTTCTTAAGATGCTCGCCGCCTGAGTCTCACTTACCGCCTCAATCTGGCCTTTTACCTTCTTTCCTTCTTTAGTGGTCGCTTGATAATCAAATTTATCCATTTCTGGTTTAGCCTTTGACTAGCCGATTGAGTTCGTCGGGAGCCAAAGCAAACCCCCGAGCAGTGTTAAGCTCCACCGTGCCGCTGTTGACCAACCGGGCTAAATCTCTTTCCAGAGTCTGCATTCCCAGCTCCGCCGAAGTCTGAATTACGTTGTTAATTAGGTGCGATTTGCCTTCGCGAATCGAAGTTTTCACCGCCGCCGTCCCGACCAAAACTTCCACCGCCGGCACCCTTCCTCCGCCCACGGCCGGGATCAGCCTCTGGGCGATCACCGCCTCCAAGGTATTAGATAGCTGCATTCTGATTTGAGCCTGCTGGTGTTCGGGAAAAACATCCACCACCCGGTCAACCGTCTGGGAGGCGTTGTTAGTATGTAGCGTCGCCAAAACCAAGTGTCCCGTCTCGGCTACGGTCAAAACCGCCGCAATCGTTTCGTAATCCCGCATCTCTCCTACTAAAACCACGTCCGGGTCTTCTCTTAAAACCGACCTTAAGGCCACCGACCAAGAGTGAGTATCCTGATGCATCTCCCGCTGGGAAATGATGCTCTTTTTCGCCTGATAAACATACTCAATCGGATCCTCAATCGTCACCACGTGTTCGGCCCGATTTTGGTTGATCTCCTCAATAATCGCCGCCAGAGTCGAGCTCTTGCCATGACCCGTCGGCCCGGTCACCAATACCAAACCCTGCCTTAATTCCGCCAGTTGATGGCAAATCTTGGGCAAGTTTAATTCCTCGATGGTTTTAATTCTCTCCGGAATCAATCGCAACGCCGCCGACAGGCCCCCTTTTTGAAAATAAGCGTTTACCCGGAAACGCCCTAAATTGCCAAAAGCAAAAGAAAAGTCAATTTCTTTATTGACTAAAAGCTGGTCTTTTTGCTCTGGGTTTAACAGGGGAAAAATTAAATCTTTAGCTTGAGCCTCATTGACCACTCCTTCGCCTTCAACCGGGCCAAGCTTCCCGTCGATCCTGATATGGGGCGGTACCCCCACCAAAATATGCAGGTCAGAAGCCTGCTTGGCAATCACCAAATTGAGCCAAGCTTTAATATTCATAAATTTCAAGCCTCCGCCGCCACCCGCAACACTTCCTCGAGCGTGGTCGTCCCCTCAAGGGTTTTTAAATAACCATCTTGCATCATTAAAACCATTCCTTCAGCAACCGCTGCTGCCTCGACGTGGCTTGCCGGCGATCGTTCCAGTATCAGCCTACCGATTTTTTCGCTTATAGGCAAGACCTCAAAAATACCCACCCTGCCGGAATAACCTGTTCCATTACACTCCTCGCACTTTTCCCCTTTATAAAGCTTGGGTTCGGTCGCTTTTTGGCTGGTCAAAAAACCATTATACAAGGGCCCCAGCACTTTTTTAATATCCTCCATTATTTCCGGGGGAGGGGAGTAGCTGGTCTTGCAGTGTTGGCATATCTTTCTCACCACCCTTTGCCCCACGACACAGGTCATGGTCGATGCCAGCAAAAACGGCTCTGCTTCCATGTCCAACAGCCGCGGCAAAGCCCCGGAGGCAGAGTTAGTATGAAGCGTCGAAAACACCAGGTGGCCGGTGAGTGATGCTTGTACCGCCAACTCCGCCGTCTCCTTGTCCCTAATTTCTCCCACCATGATGATGTCCGGGTCTTGCCGCAAAAAGCTCCTCAAACCCGAGGCAAAGGTCAGCCCCGCTTGAGGGTTGACCTGAACCTGGCTGATGCCTTCAATCTGATACTCCACCGGGTCTTCCAGGGTGATCACGTTTACCTTCGGAGTAGAGATCTTCGACAAAACCGAGTACAGCGTCGTCGTCTTGCCCGACCCCGTCGGCCCGGTCACCAGAATAATTCCGTGCGGCACCCTGATTGATTGCTGTAAGTTAGTCAAAGCCCTGCCCCGCAAACCCAACTCAGGCAAATCCGGCACATTAAAGGCCTTTTTTAACAGGCGCATGACGATTTTCTCCCCATGGATCGACGGCAGGCTCGACACCCGCAAATCAACTTCTTCCTCGCCGGCCCGGAAACTGAACCGGCCGTCCTGGGGCAGCCTTTTTTCGTCGATCTTCATGTGGCATAGAATCTTGATCCTACTCACCACCGAATCGTGGACATTCTTGGGCAGCACCAACTTTTCGTACAAAATGCCGTCGATCCGGTAACGGACTCTGGTTTTGTTGTCTAAAGGTTCTATGTGAACGTCCGAGGCTCTCGCCTTAATGGCAAACTCTAAAATAGTCGACACGATCTTGGCAATCGGCGCTTCCCGAATCACTCCGCCGACCTCTTCGGTCACTTTGTTAAAGTCACTCTTCTTGGCGGCTCCGCTATCTTTTAGGGCTTCTGTTACCTCGCTTGATAAGCTTTGGGCATAGCGTTCCTTAATTTCAAGATTTAATCTGCCCGCTTCTGCCAGTTGTGGCTTTACCTTCATGCCCGTCTTTTTCTCGATAAACTCCAAGGCGTTAAGATCGGCCGGGTTGGCCATCGCCAAATTCAATAAGTTGTTCGCCTTGTCTATCGACAACGGCAAGGCCAAATACTTAGTCGCCACCGCTTCGGGTAAAATGTTCAAAGCCTCCGGCGACGCGCTGGCAGCCGCTACATCAACGTAAGGGACTTTTAGCATCGCCGCTTTGGAGCGGGCCAACGCCTCTTTATCCACCAGGTTATGCTTTAAAAGCAACTCCTCAACCGCCAAGTTGGCGCTCAAAGCCTCTTTCTTAACCTTAGCCGCCGCCGCTTCATCAATCGCCTTCAGCTTTAAAAGTATGTCTAGAAGTTGAGTGTCCTGGGCAGGCATGTTAAATTCAGTATACCATGCTCCACTCGATTCTTGTCACCGGCGGCACCCCTACCGATAGGCAAAAAAGAATAAAAGACCTTTTAAAACTCCCTCTTGTCTCCGGACCGGACATCATGATCATCGAACCAGAAACAGTCATCGGCATCGCCAAAGTCCGCCAGCTGACCAGTTTCTTAACCCGTAAAGCCTTGGGCCAAAATAAAGCTGTCTTTATTTTAAGCGCCGACCGCCTCACCCTGCCCGCCCAAAACGCCCTCTTAAAAACCCTCGAGGAACCCCCGGCCCACTCGACCATCGTTTTGTCAGCCCCAAACTCCCAAAGTTTACTTGCTACCATCGTCTCTCGCTGCCAAGTGATCCACTTAGGATCAAACCTTAAACCCTCCGCCGAAAACTTAAAAACCGCCAAAAAATTGGCTCTTGATGTTTGCCGCGCTTCGCTCTCCCAAAGGCTAAAACTAGCCCAAAAATACTCCAATCGCAAAGACTTGGCTTCGGCCACCCTCACCAACCAACTTGTGTTTTGGCGCCAACTTTTAACCGCCAACACCGGTCTTGACCCAGTAAAACTTTTTCGCCTGGTGGAAAATATCGACAAAACCCGCGCCGCCATTGACCAAAACATCAACCCCCAACTAGCCTTAGAAAGCCTGTTTTTACACTATCCTGAAAGCAACTTTTCTGCTAAAATTGACATCAGGTAAGACTCCCTGCTAAGGTATAACCTTACCCTTCTATGGTCAAAAATACATCTAAATACACCGCCAAAGACATCACCGTTCTCGAAGGACTTGAGCCGGTAAGAAAACGTCCCGGCATGTACATCGGCTCCACCGATGAAAAAGGCCTCCACCACCTGGTTACCGAGATCATCGACAACTCCGTCGACGAAGCCATCCCCGGTTTTGCTAAAAACATCTGGATCAGCGTGACCCGCGACGGCAGGGCAACGGTCGCCGACGACGGCCGCGGTATCCCGATAGACAAACACAAATCAGGCCTGTCGGCTCTCGAAGTGTCAATGACCAAGCTCCACGCCGGAGGCAAATTTGGTTCCTCCGCCTACCAGGCTTCAGCCGGCCTCCACGGAGTCGGCTCTTCGGCCGTCAACGCCCTCTCAAGCTTCATGCGGGTCATCGTCAGAAGAGACGGCAAAACCGTCTATCAGGACTACGTCCGCGGCCAAGCCACCACCACAGTTAAACCCCTCAAAGAGACCGAATTCAAAAAGCTCCTGCCCGCCAACCACTTTCCCGTCCCCAAAAGCACCAGTTTCACCATCTCTTCCTTTATCCCCGACAGCCAAATCTTCAAAAAAACCACCGAGTGGAATTTTGACACCATCAAAAATCTCTGCCGCGAGAGGGCATTTTTAATCGGCGGTCTAACCTTTCACCTTTACGACGAAAGGGCCGACGAAGAAGCCCACTTTTACTTTGACGGCGGCATCAAATCCCTCGTCAAACACTTAAATAAAAATAAAAAACCCCTTCACCCCATCATCTACTTTGACGGCCAAATCGACGAGTTTGAGTTTCCCATTGGCGTCGAAGTGGCTCTCCAGTACACCGACTCCTTTGCCGAAAACGTGTCTACTTTTGCCAATGTCATCAACACCCACGACGGCGGTACCCACCTGACCGGCTTTCGCATGGCCTTAAACCGGGTAGTCAAACGTTACGGCAAGAAAAACGGCTATTTCAAAGACTTAAAAGCCAAAAACCACAAAATTACCTCCGATGACCTCAAAGAAGGTTTGACCGCCGTCATTTTTATCAAAATGCCAAGTAACGACATCCAATTCGAATCACAGACCAAAACCAAGCTAAACAACCCCGAAGCCCAATCAGCCGTCTTTACTGCCGCCAAAAACGGCTTGACCAACTACTTCGAAGAACACCCGGCCGAATCAAGAAAAATCTTAGAAAAGGTACTGTTGGCCGCCAAAGCCAGGCTGGCAGCCCGCGCCGCCAAAGACGCCGTCATCAGAAAAGGGGCGCTTGAAGGTTCCACCCTGCCGGGAAAACTGGCCGACTGCCAAGAGTCAGACCCGGAAAAGGCGGAGCTTTTTATCGTCGAGGGCGACTCGGCCGGCGGCAGCGCCAAGCAAGGCAGGGACCGTAAATTCCAAGCCATTTTGCCTTTAGGCGGGAAAATTTTAAACACCGAAAGGGCTCGCTTGGACAAAATCATCGAGTTTGCCGAACTCAAAGACCTAATTATCGCTTTAGGCATCGGCATCGGTGACACCTTAAACCCGGAAAAGCTAAGATACAACCGGGTGGTGATCATGTGCGACGCCGACGTCGACGGCGAACACATCGCCACTCTGCTTCTGACTTTCTTTTATCGCCACCTAAAACCGATCATCGACCGCGGCCACCTCTACATCGCCCTGCCGCCGCTTTTTAAAATCACCCACGGCAATGACCACAACTACGCCTACACCGAACAAGAAAAAAATCAACACCTGCGATCGTTTAAAACAAAATCATATTCCATCCAACGCTACAAGGGCTTGGGGGAAATGAACCCCGATCAACTCTGGGAAACTACCATGAATCCTAAAAATCGCATTTTAAAACAAGTGACTGTCGATGACGCTCAAAAAGCCGACGAGGTCTTCAACATGCTCATGGGCAAAGAAGTTCCCCCCCGAAAACGCTTTATCCAAACCCACGCCAAAATGGCAACTCTCGATATATGAACAGCCTTTGGTTTATTATTCTGTCCTCCCTGGCCGCTATCTTCTACAGCCTCTACTTAATCCGTTGGGTTCTTTCTTTACCCCAAGGCACTCCCAAGATGACCGCCATCGCCCAAGCCATTGCCGAGGGTTCAAACGCCTATCTTGCCCGTCAAACCAAAAACGTCGCCTTTTTAAGCCTTCCCCTGGCTTCCGCCTTGTGGTATTTTCTTGGTTTAAACACCGCCGTCGGCTTCCTTCTCGGGGCCGCCGCCTCGGCTTTGGCGGGATTTTTAGGCATGAGCATCGCCGTGCACGCCAACGTCAGAACTGCTCAAGCCGCCAAAAAAGGTTTAAAACCTGCGCTTGATACCGCTTTCAAAGGCGGCAGCGTTACCGGCATGCTGGTAGTCGGTCTCGGTTTACTGGTCGTCAGCTTATTCTATTTTATTACCCAAGACCTTAATGCCTTAATCGGCCTCGGCTTCGGTGGCTCTTTAATCTCTGTTTTTGCTCGATTAGGCGGCGGCATCTATACTAAGGGGGCCGACGTCGGTGCCGACCTGGTCGGCAAAATCGAAAAAGGCATTCCCGAAGACGATCTCAGAAACCCCGGCGTCATCGCCGATCTGGTAGGGGACAACGTCGGCGACTGCGCCGGCATGGCCGCCGACCTTTTTGAAACCTACGCCGTTACCCTGATCGCCGCCATGTTACTGGCAAAAATCGTCTTCAACCAAGAAAGCTTTATCACTTATCCACTGGCGTTAGGCGCCATCGCCATTTTAAGCTCCATTATCGGCAGCCGCTTTGTTTTCCTGCCTAAAAACAAAAACATCATGACCGCTCTTTACCAAGGTCTGGTTTCAAGCGGCGTTTTAGCTCTGATCCTGTTTTACCCGGTGACTGTCGGTTTGGCTTCTTTGAATCTTTATCTTACTGCCGTCGTCGGCCTAGTCACCACTGGCCTGTTTGTCATCATCACCGAGTACTATACTTCAAGAAACTTCTCCCCGGTCCGCTCCATCGCGACAGCTTCCACCACCGGCCACGGCACCAACATCATCGCCGGGCTCAGCGTTTCCCTCAAGGCCACCTTTCTGCCGGTTCTGGTCATCGCTCTGGCTTCGCTGGCCGCCTATTTACTCGCCGGGATTTTCGGCGTGGCTATTGCCGCCACCAGCATGCTGAGCTTAACCGGCATTATCGTCGCCATCGACTCTTTCGGTCCCATTACCGACAACGCCGGCGGCATTGTCGAGATGACCCACCAGCCACAAAAAATCCGCCTGGTGACCGATCGCTTGGACGCCGTCGGTAACACCACCAAGGCCGTCACCAAAGGCTACGCCATCGGTTCGGCCGGATTGGCTGCCCTGGTTTTATTTGCCGCCTATACCCAGGAATTGGGTTCCGCTGGTCACGCCATCAACTTTAGCCTGGACAATCCTTATATTATCTCCGGCTTGTTTATCGGCGGCAGTTTGAGCTATCTTTTTGCCGCCTTGTCCATGGAAGCGGTCGGCACCGCCGCCCAAGCCGTAGTCAAAGAGGTCAGGCGCCAATTCAAAGAAATCAAAGGCATCATGGAAAGACGCGCCCAGCCGGAATACGGCCGGGCAGTCGACATCGTCACCCGCGCCGCCTTAAAGCAAATGGTTGTTCCTGCCTTAATTCCCGTGGTCGCCCCCATCGTCGTCGGCTTTACTCTGGGACCAACGGCTCTGGGGGGAATGTTAATCGGTTCCATTTTAACCGGCATCTTCGTCGGGCTATCCATGACTACCGGGGGCGCCGCCTGGGACAACGCCAAAAAATACATCGAGGCAGGCCGCTTTGGCGGCAAAGGCAGCCCCGCCCACCAGGCCGCCGTCACCGGCGACACCGTCGGTGATCCCTACAAAGACACCGCCGGGCCGGCCATTAATCCGATGATCAAGATCTTAAACGTGGTTGCCTTACTCTTGGCAGGCTTTCTAGCCTAAAGATATGGATTCAATCGGTCAAATCAAACCAGTAAAAATCGTGGACGAAATGCAAAGGTCTTACCTGGATTACGCTATGTCTGTTATCGTCGCTCGGGCCTTGCCCGACGTTCGCGACGGCTTAAAACCCGTCCACCGGCGCATCCTCTACGCCATGGACCAGCAAGGCATCAACCATAAATCTCCCCATAAAAAATCGGCCCGGGTCGTCGGCGAAGTTTTAGGCAAATTCCACCCCCACGGCGACATGGCTGTCTACGACGCCCTGGTGCGCATGGCCCAAGATTTTTCCCTGCGCTATCCTTTAATCGACGGCCACGGCAACTTCGGTTCAGTCGACGGCGATTCTCCCGCCGCCATGCGCTACACCGAAGCCCGACTGGCTAAAATTTCCCAGGAACTGTTAGAAGATATCGACAAAGATACAGTCAAGTTTATCGACAACTTCGACGGCTCCCAAAAAGAGCCGACGGTCTTACCGGCTAACCTTCCCAACTTACTCCTGATGGGTGCCGATGGCATCGCCGTCGGTATGGCTACCAAAATTCCTCCCCACAACTTATCAGAAGTTATCACCGCCATAAAAATTCTCATCAAAAAGACTAAAGTCACCCCCGACCCCAAAGCCCCGGAGATTAAAGGCAAAAAATTTCCCCAAAATATCGCCCCAGAAGAAATCAAACCCCAAGTTTTGGCCGGCAGTCTCACCAGCCAAGCCGAAATAGAAGAATTGATGCAGGTTCTTCCCGGACCGGATTTTCCTACCGGCGGCATCATCTACAACGCCGAAAACTTGAAAGAACTCTACACCACCGGTAAGGGCAGCATCACCACTCGGGCCAAAACCAACATCGTCGAATCAAAAGGCGGTGCCTACAAAATCTTAGTCACTCAGCTTCCTTACCAAGTCAACAAAGCTAGACTCATCGCCAAAATTGCCGACCTGGTCAAAAACAAGAAATTGAACGGCATCAGAGACATCCGCGACGAGTCAGACAGAACCGGCCTCCAAATAGCGATCGAATTAAAAAGAGACGCCAAACCCAAAGCGGTTTTAAACAACCTTTTCAAACATACCGAACTGCAAACCAACTTTCCCGCCAACATGGTCGCTTTGGTAGACGACACCCCACAGCTTCTAAACCTCAAACAAATTCTTTTGGAGTATTTAAAACACCGCCAGCTGGTTTTAATCCGCCGCAGCCAATTCAATCTCAAGGCCGCCAAATTAAGGGCCCACATCCTCGAGGGCCTGAAAATCGCCCTGGACCACTTAGACGCGGTGATTAGCACCATCAAAAAGTCCCGCGACGCCGACACCGCCAAGTTAAACTTGATGAAAAATTTTAAGCTTTCTGACATCCAAGCCCAGGCCATCTTAGACATGCAGTTGAGACGTTTGGCCGCCTTGGAAAGAAAAAAAATTGAAGACGAATACCAAGAAGTGAAAATTGCTATCGACCAGCTTGTTGCCCTGCTTCTAAGCCCCCAAAAAGTGTTTTCCGCCATCGAGGCTGAAATCGATCACTTAGACAAAACCTACGGTGACGATAGGCGCACCAAAATAATCAAGTCCTCGCTTATTAGCTTTTCCGAAGAAGACCTCGAACCCGAAGAAGAATGCCTGGTCACCATGACCAAATCAGGCTACATCAAAAGAATCCCGGTGGCTACCTATCGTTCCCAGCGCCGCGGCGGCAAGGGTGTTTCCGGCATGACCACCAAAGAGCAGGACGAAATCAGCCGCATTTTCTCGGCCAACACCCACGACACCTTACTCATCTTTACCAATAAAGGCAGGGTGTTCAAACTCAAAGTCTTCGAACTACCCCAAGGCTCCCGCCAAGCTAAGGGCCAGGCCATCATCAACCTGATCAGTATCGACAGCGACGAAACCATCCAGTCGATATTAAACCTGGACAAAAATAAAACCAGTCAAGGCTTTTTGCTTATGGTCACTAGAGGCGGAACCATCAAAAAAACCCCCACGCTGGATTACGCCAACATCCGTTCTTCTGGCATCATCGCTTTAAACCTCACTCGCGGCGACGAATTAGTCTGGGTCAAACAAACTTCAGGCTCAGACGACATCGTTCTTATCTCTCACCTGGGTCAATCGATCCGCTTTAAAGAAACCGACGCCCGGCCCATGGGCCGGGCCGCCAAGGGGGTCCGCGGCATCAGACTCACTCTTAAAGATTTTGTCGTGGGCATGGCCGTCTATCCTACTGGCCGCCAAAAAGAAAAAGGCAAACGCAAATTCTTTCACGACTTGCTCGTCGTCACCCAGAAGGGGATTGGTAAAAGGACCGCTATCGCCAGTTTCCCCGTTCAAAAAAGAGGCGGCAAAGGCGTCAGGGTGGCGCGCCTCACCGAAAAAACCGGCAAAATCGTCTCCGCCCATTTGGTCACCGAAAAAATCGAAGCCGCCATCTTAACCAGCAAAAAAGCCCAGGTGATCAGGTTGCCTCTAAAAAACATCAAACGCCTGGGCCGCACCACTCAAGGCGTCATCCTGATGCGTTTTGCCAAAGCGGCCGACCAAGTAGCCGCCGTGGCTCTGGTCGACAAAGACGAAGCTTAACCTATTTATTCCCCTTTATTTCCCGAGTGAGCCCGCTGATAGATCTGTTTCAGTTGCCTGTCGGTAACGTGAGTGTAAATTTGGGTGGTGGCAATATTTTTGTGTCCCAGCATCTCCTGGACCGCCCTGATGTCAGCCCCTCCCCGGAGTAAGTCGGTGGCGTAGCTATGGCGCAGACCATGCGGCGTAATTTTAACCGGTAGCCTTGCCCGGTTGGCGTATTTTTTGACGATCCTTTGCACCGACCGGACCGTCAGCCTCATTTTGTTGCCCTGGCTGGTTTCGTCGGCCTTGCCAGATAACCTGACAAACAACGGCTCCCAGTCGTCTTCCCGTTTATTCAGGTATTTCTTCAACCAATCAGCCGCCTGGTTAGATAAAAACACCACCCTGGGCCTCCCCCCCTTGCCCACCACCCCAAATTCGCGCCGCTTAAGATTTATCTCCTCCCGATTTAACCTGACCATCTCGCTCACGCGCAAACCGGTCGAAAACAAAGTCTCTAAAATCGCTTTGTCCCGCAAGCCGGACAAAGTTGACACGCTCGGGGAGGCCAGAAGTCGCTCAACCTGCTCCTCGTCCAAAAACTTCAAGCTATGACTCTCTGTTTTGGGCAGCTCGATCTTCTCCGGCGCCAAGGTGACAACGTCTCTTTTGATCAAATACTTTAAAAAAGATCTTAAGCCGATAATATGGTAGCTTTGGGTCACCCGACTCAAGGTTAAACCATCTTTTGTTGTCAGTTTTGCCAAAAACAAACGATAGTCTCCTACCTGGCCAAGCGTCAACTGCTCGATTTTGAAAGACGGGTAGCGCTTAACCATAAATTTGATAAATCTGGTCAGATAATGTCGGTAGTTTCGCCTGGTCAACGGAGAACAATTCCGCTCCACTGCCAGATAGTTGAGAAAGTCCACCAGCTGATGAACCAGCCTTTTTTCGCTTTTTGTTTGTTTTTTTGTTTTAGCAGCCATAGTCTTGAGGTGCCAAGATGTGGATAAGTAGTAAAAGGGTTAATATAACAAGCTTTTTTAATACCTTAGAATTTCAAACTATAGGGAAACGTGTGGATAAGTAGTTTATTCTATCAAACTAGCGCCAACCAGTCAATATTGTGCGACATTCAAATTGTCGGCCGAACTTTGTACCCTAAACCACCCTTTTTTACTCAAGGCGAGGCCGCCAAATCGCCTCTAACGCGAGTTTTTCTTATTTCCGCAGGTAGTTGTCCTACAATGATAACGTGTAGGGGAGTTTGATGTTTTCGGTAGAGGTTCGCGCCGCCCAAAAAGGGCAAGGCGGGCTAGTTGGGGAATAATTAAACTTAAACCTGTCATCTTTAACCGCTGCCAAAAAATTTTTCGCCGGCAAAGCTTAAATCTTGCTTTTCTTCCGCCCCTCCACTCCGCCGCCAAGGCTATAGTCGCAAAAGATACATTGTGCGACGTAATGCCAACCCGAAGAAAGCCCTTACCTACTAATTTGGGGGTCTTTAAAAAAGAGAGAAGCCAAACACTTCCGGTTTATTTAACCGTCCACCGCGTCCCTTTCCCTCTCTAAACTAATCACTCTATCAATTAGTTACTTAAAAAATAGTTATCCACACCTACTCTCCTCTGAATAAACTGTATCAAACCCTTACAGCAAAAAGGGTTGGTATATTAATCTATTTTACTTCATTACTCGAAGTTAAAGTCTGACAAATTTCGTGAAAAGAGTCCTATAATTATGTGAAAAGTATTGCTATTACTATAGGCTCCCCTCTCCTCTACTTCGCCTTGGTGTCTCTAAAATTTTTCCCCCCAGGATGCCAACCAAAACGTTATCAAAAACACCGCCAGGCCCACCCAAAGATATTCCCTTATGGTTCTCTTGAACAACCGCCCGCTCAAATAGTTCTGAACCAGCCCCAAGCCAACGTATAGAGCCGTTACCACGAACAAGGCTGCCGCCGTTATCGTTACCGGCCAAAAACTAACTAGCAGGCTCAATCCAAAAAGCGCCCAGCTCAAGGCCGCCGAGTAATAAACCACCTCGGCAGTCAACTTTTCCTCAAGATTTACGCTCCACAACGCCTGTAAAATCAATGGAAACGAGCTGACTAAAACCAAGATAGCATTCCACCAACCGTAAAGCCGGAAAGAAAAAATCGTGTCCCAGAGAAAAAAAGCCACCATCAAAGTCAGTAAAAACCCCACCGCGTGAGCCGCCCGCAACAGTTGAATCGTTCTGATTGCCGCCACGTTAAAAATGTTTTCGGTCAAAAGTAGCGCATACATACCGATGCCAAAAAAACCTAAAATCATCGTCCGGGTCAAAAACCTCTCCGGCAACAAAAAGTAGAAAAGCGCTACCGCCACCGGGTACATCACCGGCAAGATTAAAACCGTCAACCATTCCACCCCGCGCAAATCCTCAAACATCGCCCAAGCCGACAGCCCGTAAGCCACTCCGGCCAGTAAGCCGATGGCTTGATACCTGGCCTCTATCTCTACCGACTGGATACTCAAAATCCCCAAGGTTAAAAGCAGCGAAGCCGCCACCAGCTTTTGTCTTTTGCTCATAGGTCGGCGTTTGTGTATACGTTTTGGACGTCGTCGTGGTCAACCAGTTTAGCCAAAAAACCCTTCACCCTCTCTTTGACCTTATCCTCCACCGGCAACAAGGAAAGCGGCGCATAAATAAGTTCTGCCAGCTTTACCTTAAACCCCGCCGCCTCGATTCTCCCCTTAGACTCCGTCAATTTCTCCGCCTCCACCGCCACCTCCAACCCCCCTTCAACCGGCTCCACCTCCTCGACCCCCAGATCGATAAGCTTAAGCATTTCTGCCTCACCGCCGCCTTCTACTTCTATCCTCCCCTTCCTTTTAAACTGAAAAGCCACCGACCCAGGCTCACCTAAGTTTCCCCCACTCATCTCAAATATCTTTTTAAGCTCAGACACGGTTCGGTTTTTGTTATCGGTTACCACCTCGACCATTACCGCCACTTTTTCCTGACCATAACCTTCATAAATCACCTCTGTCAGCTCTCCGCCGCCGCCCGACCCACTCCCCTTTTCTATCGCCCGCTTAATATTTTCCTTGGGCATGTTAGCCTCTCTGGCTTTATCCATCGCCAACCTCAGCTTAAAGTTTGAGTCCGAGTCCTCCCCGTCTTTGGCCGCCACGGTAATCGCCCGCGCCAGCTTAGTAAACAACTGGCCGCGTCTCGCGTCGGCCACTCCTTTCTGGTGTTTTATCGTCGCCCACTTGCTATGTCCTGACATAGAGAGATTTTATCACCTTGAAGCTCAAAAATCCTCACCCACCACTACCGCCAAATCTGCCCTAAACTCATTCCCCGGCCTGATTTCGACTTTAGCTATCCCCAGGGCTTGGGAGAGCCTCTGGTAAGTTCGACTCTCTACCACTCCCGTTTCAGCCACTACCAGCATCGAGGTTCCTATAGACTGATAGTTTTTGATGCTCACCACTTCCGCCCCTAAATTGGCCGCCAGACGCGACACCGTTTTAGCCATACCAGTCACCCCGCTGCCGTTTAATATCGCCACCGTCAGGTTTTCCTCAGCCAGTCTATCGTCAAAGTACTCCCGGTTAACTAGATCGTCCACCAAAATCTGGCTTACCCGATAGATTCGACTACCGTCTTTAAGCTCAAGCGGCTGAAAAGACGCAAGCTGCCCCAAGTTGATCTCTTTTTTTCGACTGCCGTTTAAATTTCCTTGCCACCACAGCCTCAACCTGTCCCACCAACTAAGGTTGGTTTTTCCTTCCACCCGCCAGCCGTCCACCGGCACCGCCAACAAATCCTGTACCGACCGGGCTAAAAGTTGCCCCCCTCTTCCGTCGAGCTCGCCTAATTTATAAACGCTTCTCAACTGATATTGGCCGAAGCCTCCGGGCACCTCTACCAGGGTGTTGCCCGGTAGTTTAAGCTCCAGCCAGCGGTTTTCTTCCGGAAAAAAACTTTTGAGCCACAACTGCTCCCCTTGGCTTTCCACCACGCTCATCGGCAGCCGCCCATCCCACAGGCTATTTTTTTTCAGCTTGATAAGAAAACTTAATCCCAGCAACCCTGCCAACGACACCAAAAAAACCAACCCCCAAAAAACTGACAGGCTTAGTGATTTTCTTCTCTTAGGCATTTTTCTACCGCCTCCTTAAGGTCGTTAGATAATTCAACTCTAAATTCCATTCTCTTACCGCTTTCCGGGTGGTTAAACTCAAGCCTTTCCGCGTGCAGAAACAACCTCGGGCACCAGCTTAAATCTTTTTTGACGCTTTTTCTGCCGCCGTACTTGGTGTCGGAAACCAACGGATGACCCAAAAATTTCAAGTGCACCCGGATCTGGTGAGTCCGCCCCGTCTTGGGATAAACCCGAAGCAAAGAAAACTTCTCTTCTCCTCTGCCTGACTTCAAAACATAACTGCCAACCCGAACAAAACCAGTCTCCGCTCTTCTTCCTCCGACAAAGACACCAAACTTTTGCCGACTAAACGGGCTTCTTTTTATCGGCGCCGTTACCCTCCCCTCTTTGAGTGTTTGACCGTGAACCAAAGTCAAATAGGTTTTCTTAACCCGCCGCTTTTTAAACTGCTCTTTAAGCTTTCTCACTGCCTTACCGGTTTTCCCCACCGCCAACACCCCGCTGGTCTCCTTGTCCAGCCGGTGAACGATCCCCTTCCTTTCCGCCTTAATTCCCCTACTCTCAAGCCAGGCTTCAAGTGTCGGTCTGCCCCCGCTTGTGGCCGACTCGTCCACTACTAAACCCGAGGGCTTATCGACCACTAAAATCTGCCCGTCCTCGTAAACCACTTTTGGCCTAAAGACAATACTCACTGCTTCTTGTTTGGAAGTTTTTTGGCACAATCAATACACAGGCTTGCCGTCGGGTCCACCGCCAACCTATCGGTATCAATCATCTTGCCGCAAGACTCACACTGGCCGTATCTGCCCAAGTTTATTCTGGTTAAAGTCTTTCTCACCCGAATTAGCGTCCGATCGATCTCGCTTTTTAAAGCCGTCACCCGTTCGTGACCGGCCTCCTCGGCCGCGTCGGTGTCAATCGAGGCGTTGTCATTGACTCGATCCTGGTCTTCGTAAGGATCTTCCTTCTTTAGCTCTTGCTTTCGCTTTTTCAGCTTTTTTTCTTCAAGATGCAAGTGATCCAAAATCGGTTTTAGGACTGCCAAAGGAAATTTTATTTTGCTCATAAAACCTACTATTTAAAATCAAATCCCTGCTTTTTTCTAAATTGCCTCTCCCGTTTTCTGTCTCGTTTTACCCCTTGATCAGCAGCGACTTTGAGTTTTTCAGTTTGAGTTTTGACATGTATCGTTATACCCGATCGCCAAATTAAAAGCAATCCAGAAAAAATTAACAGACCCAAGTCAAACTGCCAGTGTCTCTCCACCGCCAAAAACCCTAACCCCAAGCGGATCCCGCCCAAACCGGCTAAATAGGCCGCCACCATAAACCCCGGCCTCGCCTCACCCTTGTCCGTTTGGTACCAGCCAAAACTACGGTATTCCTTTTCCCAGTGGGCCATCAACCTATACCAGATATATAAAAGCAAAACCGCCGCCAGCTGGACCGGAAACCTGGCGCCTTCCACTCCGGGGAAATTTATTCCCCAGGCAAACTCGGTCACTTTCCCTAGGTTGCTTCCGGCAAGAAATGCTCCCAGCCAACCGGCCATCTCCACCACCAAAAGCGCTGGTACCGCCGTCTCCAAAAAGCGCCAGACGTTCCATTTTTGCTTTAAGCCAAAAACCGCCAAGGTAATTACCGCCCCCAAAAGTACTCCCTCGTAGGCGAGACCAGGAAACTTGGTAAAAAACAGCATCCGGTAGATACTGCCGCTAAACTCTCCCCAGTTTAAAAGCACCTCGCCGATTCTGCCGGTAATCAAACCCACTATTCCCGCCACCAGCCAACCATCCATCAAGGCCACTTCTTCAAACCCTTCTTCCCTACCCTTCTGCCACAAAACAAAACCGCCCCAAAACACCCCCAACCCCAAAACCACTCCAAACGAATGGAATGCCAGCGGTCCGATGGCAACTAAAGTCGGCCACATACTCTATTAGTATACTAGATACCCACCACTGGATACTATATACTTACCTTTATGCTCGACGCCTCACACGCTTTAATCGGCGCCTCACTGGCCAAACTCATCCCCAATCCCTATTTGGGCTTGCCGGCAAGCCTGGCAGTTCATTTTTTAGCCGACCTTACTCCCCACTGGGACTTTAGGACCAGAAAAGTCAAAAGGAGTAAAGCAAAAATTATCTTTCTCTCCCTGTCCGACGCCGCCGCCGGCATGAGCTTAGGTTACATCATCTTCGCCGACCAAGTCCCCCTGGCTTACCTGGTACTGATGATGTTTACCGCCCAGCTGCCCGATTGGATCGAGGCCCCCTACCACGTTTTTGACGCCAACTTTCCCCCTTTTTCGTGGGTTAAACGCCTCCAAAGCCGCCTCCATAATAAACTCGATCTTCCCTGGGGCCTGGTGTGGCAGGTTGTCATCGTGGCGATAATCGTCATTTGGTCATTAGGTTAATTAGGTCAATTAGAAATTCTCTCAATGTACTCCCCTGTCCTGGTATCCACCCTAATTTTGTCTCCGGTTTTGACAAACAGCGGCACCTTGACTTTAAAGCCGTTGGCGAGCACGGCCGGCTTGTAAAGGTTAGTAGCGCTATCGCCCTTCTCTCCCGGGCCGGTTTCTTTGATCTCGTACTCGATTTTAACCGGCAGTTGAATCGACAACGGCTTCTCTTCCCAAAACAACACTTCTACTACCAAGCCCTCTGTCAGATAGGCCCTCTCTTCCTTAATCAGTTCCGCCTCCAGTTCCACCTGGTCAAAAGTGGTAGCATCCATAAACACCGCTTGGTCTCCCGCTTGGTACAAAAACTGCATTTTTTTTCTGGTCAAATTAATCTCTTCCACCTTGTTGCCGGTAATAAAGGTCTTGGTGGTCACCGCCCCGGTGTTAAGATTTTTTACCTTGACTTTGATGTTGCCGGTGCCGCGGCCCATCTTGGTAAACTCGTACTTTAGCACCAGAAACGGCGTTCCCTCCACTTCAAAAGCCGTGCCGTTTCGCAATTGGTTGACGTTAATCATATCTGTCCCGGCTCCACCCGTCTCACTCCCAACTTATCAAAATCCTTATCGTAAGACACCACCACCCATTTCTTTTCCTGAATTTTATCTGTGGCCGCAATTAAAGCGTCGACGTATTTAACTCCCGAGTCCCTGTAAATATCCACGGCTAGCTTAATACTATCGGTTCTGACTATTTTTAATCCTCTTAAGCTGGTGATAGCCTCGACCACTTCAGCGATGCTAGGCCTGGTCAATTTATAGTAAGAAGCAAGTACCCAAACCACTTCCGCCACCACTACGCTTGATGTTAACCCTCTTACTTTATTCAGTTTTACTTTTTCTAAAAATTTTTTACAATCATGAGACACTTGATCGTCTTCTACTACTACTGTCCTTAGAAAAACATTCGCGTCAATAAAATGAGGTTTCATTTCTTAAACCCTGGTGTACTCTCTCTCCATCAATTCTCTAGCTTTCAAGGCTGACTGACCCTTTTTAGCCCGGTACTTTCCTGCCAAATCTAAAATATCCTTTGTCGGCTCTACCCTCAAATATCCTTTGCCAAGTTTCACTATGACTTTGTCGAACAAATCGATATTAACCAATTCTCTCAACGACTTGGGCAAGGTTATTTGGCCTTTTTGAGTTACTGTAGTTATTGCCTGCATATTAAAGTAATAATCACTATTAATTATTACTAATCCTATCAGTATTACTAAATCCTGTCAAGACTTGGAAAATTCTTTGTGGTAGAATTATACACATAAGCCAGGGTGTTGGAACCGGTAGACAAGCACGACTCAAAATCGTGTGGGCCATTGACCCATGAGGGTTCGATTCCCTCCCCTGGCACTAACTTAACCCCAACTTCTTTTCAAGCTCCTCGTTAGTCGGCTCGACCAGAGTCGAACCGTCGTCAAAGACTATCGTCGGCACGCTCCTATTACCGTGGTTGACTTTTTCGACAAACTTGGCCGCCCTAGCGTCTTTCTCAATATCCACCTCGTCATAGTCCACCCCTTTCTCGTCCAAAAATGCCTTGGAGCGCTTACAATCCCCGCACCAGGAAGTGGTGTACATGGTGATCATTTCTGCCTTCTTTTTTCCACCCCATAAAACCTAATCCGGTCGCCGCGGAATCTCAAATCAATCGTCGATAGCGGCCCGTTTCTGTGTTTGGCGACATATAGCTTTAAATTTTCCAGGTCTTCCTCGTCTTCCCGGTAAAGAAACATCACCACGTCGGCGTCCTGCTCGATTCCTCCCGATTCTCTTAAATCTGCCAGCTGTGGCCGCCTGCTTCCCCGATGCTCTACCGCCCGCGACAGCTGCGAGATTGCCAAAATCGGCACTTTAAGCTCCCGGGCCAGGTTTTTTAAACCCATCGATACCTCGGAAATCTCCTGGACCCGATTTTCCAAATTGCGGCTGTGGGCCAGCTGTAAATAGTCAACCACCAAAAGTTTGACCCCTTGCTCCACCTGAAGCCTCCTGGCTTTGGTGCGCATCTCGTTGATGCTCATTCCCGGCGTGTCGTCGATATAAAACGGCGCCTCTGCCAGCTCCCCCATGGCGTCGGACAACTGGGAAAAGTCTTTTTCATTCAACTTGCCGGTTTTAAGCCTCCAGGCGTCAATGTCGGCTTGGGCCACCAAGAGTCTATCCACCAATTCCTCTTGGCTCATCTCCAAAGAAAAAAATCCTGTCGGGATCTTCTCCTCTACCGTAGCGTATTGGGCAATGTTTAAAGCCAAGCTGGTCTTGCCTATCCCCGGCCGCGCCGCCAGAATCAGTAAGTTGCTCTGCTGCAGCCCCGCCAAAACGTCGTCCAGGTCAGAAAAACCCGACGGCACTCCCCGCAAACCTCCGGCTTGCTTGTGCAGCTCGTCAAGCCTGTCAAACGACTCGGCCAAAGCGTCTTTGACCGGCACAAAATGGCGGGTTAATCGCTCCTGGCTTAGGCCAAAAATAATCTTTTCTGCTTGATTTAAGACCTCTTCTGTCGACTGAACCTCGTCAAAAGAGGCTTCTACCAGCTTAGACGCTTCGGAAATAAGATCCCTTTTGGTCGACAAATCTTTGACAATCCGGCCGTAGTTTTCTGCGTGGGCGCTGGTCGGCACCTGGTTGACCAGCTCGGTCAAATACGCCGCTCCGCCGGCTTGCTTTAAACTCTTGGCTTTTTTGAGCTTTTCCGACACCGTCACCACGTCCACCGGCTCCCTTTGTTCATAAAGCGCCAACACCGCTTCAAAAATCCGGCCGTGACTCTCCCGGTAAAAATGGTTCGGCTTTAAAAACTGGGCCACCGCCACCACTGCGTCTTTATCAATCAACACCGCTCCCAGAACCGATTTCTCGGCCTCGTCGCTGTGAGGTGGTACTCGCGGCGCTTTCGCCATAAGTTTTTTCTGGCAGGCTTTTTTAACTCTTCCTCTCCATCACCACGAATTCTGTTTCTTCCGGTACATCCGTCTTAGTCAATTTTATTTTACTTGCCTTTTTAAAACTGCCGCCCACCTCATCTAAAAACTCTTTCACTCCGAAAAACTTGGCAAAAGCATTGCCGTGCTCGCGGGTTTTATAGTGCATCGGTATCACCAATCCCGGACTCACCTGCTTGACCACGTCGCTGGCCTCCGCTGGACCAATAGTTACCTCCCCGCCGACCGGTATCAATAAAACGTCCACTCCGTCGATAAGATCCAATTGCTTGTCGGTCAGTTTATGCCCCAAATCTCCCAAATGACACAACCTGACGTCGCCCATGTCGATAACGTAAATGGTATTTTTACCCCTATTTTCTCCATTTTTGTCATCGTGCCAAGCAGCCACCCCGATAATACTCACCCCGGAAACCTCGTACTCGCCCGGGCCATTGATTACTCTCGGCCCGCCTCCTTTGATGCGACTTAAATCGCTGTGGTCTCGATGATTATGAGAAATAGTCACGATATCCGCCGCCGCCTGACGCTGTTTAAACCCCACGGCTTCCCCAAAAGGATCGGTCACCAATTTTACCTGTTTGTAGTTTAAAAGGAAGCAAGAATGTCCCAAATAGATTATATCCATGGGCCTCATGGTAACACAATCGGCTTTGCTTGACAATCAATCTCCCCTGATGCTATAGTGCCCGCACCTCATATGAAAAAGGAAGTTCTAATCGCGGTCGTTTCCGGGTTAATTTTAGGCCTGATCATCACTTTCGGCATCTACACCGCCAACAAATCATTAGAGCAGCAAAAGTTAAAACAATCCCAGGGAGAAATCAGCGTCACCCCGCCGCCCTCCTCAGATTTGTCTCAAAAAACCCTCACCATTACCTCACACCAAACCAACGATTTAGTTAATCAAAGTGACATTACCCTTTCCGGGATCGCTTGGCCGGGGGCGATTATCGCCGTCATCTCCGAGACCGACCAGGTCTTGCTTCAGGCGGACGAGGAGGGCATCTTTGCCACCGACGTCACCCTAATCAAAGGCTTCAACGAGTTAACCATAGTCGCCTCTGACGAAACCAACACCACCCAAACCCAAAACTTAATTATCACCTACTCCACTACCGAACTTATCCCGCCTCAAACTGAAGAAAGCCAGGATCAATGAAAAAACTCGTCACGGCGATTGTCGTCGCTCTAATTTTCAATTTTCAATTTTCAATTTTCAATTGGGTTTCAGCCCAGGGGACATCCCCTTCTCCTGACGACGAGCTGACCCAAAAAATTAAAGAGCGCCTCCAGCAAACCGCCGAAACCGGACTTCAACAAATTAAACTGGAGCTCGAAGCCCAATCCAACTTGCCTCAGAAAAAAGCTTTTGTCGGCAAAGTTACCGACATCACCGACTCCGGCTTTACCCTGGAATACAAATCTCAAACCAATAAAATTACGGTCAATGACGACACCGATTATGCCGGGAATCCCGGCAGCTTTGCCAAGATCGCCACCGACGACTTTCTCATCGCCATGGGCTATGTCTACCCAGAGAAAGATTACTTAGAAGCCCAACGCGTCTCTCAAGTCACCGCCCCCAAGACCCCGCCGGCCAGGCAACTAATCTCCGGCAAGATCGAAGAAATCGACGGCAACACCGTCAGCCTCGACGGCAAAACTTTAACCATCTCTTCCTCGACCGACTTTACCGTTCCCGGCTTAGAAGACCCCGCAGTCGAAGATTTAGCTCTGGACGATTCACTTTTTGCCATCGTCGTCCTAGACCAAAACGGGGGCATCGACGAAGTTAACTCCATCCTGGTCATCCCCGGCAAAAACAACCCCGCCTCTCTTACCCCCACCAACGCTCCCACCGCCACCGACTCAGCCCAGCCCCCTGCCGAAGATGACGAGTAAGCTAACTTCGATTGCCGCCTCCTGTCGGCTTCTGGACCAAGCGCTTTACTTTATCAAACCACTCCTTACTCCAGGTAAAACCGAGCAACAAATTAAACGCCAAATCAATCGCTTTTTAAAAAAGTCTGGCGCCCAAGGCTTTGCCTTTCCCACCATCGTCGCTTTCGGAAACCACACGGCTAACATTCACCACCGCCCCACCAACCGCAAACTCACTACAAACCAAATTGTCATGATCGACATTGGCGTCAAAGTAGGCGGCTATTGTAGCGACGCCACCAGAATGTTCTTTGCCGGCAAAACCCAGCCAAGCTGGGCTATAGCCTACCGCCAGGTGCTCCACGCTCAGCAAATTGCCCTAAATCACCTCCGACACTCCGGGAGTGGCCGCAAGGACTCTCCCGGAGTGAACGGGGCTGAAGTCGACCAAACGGTTAGGCATTATTTTAAAAAGCTTAACCTTGACCGCCACTTTATCCATGGTCTGGGTCACGGCATCGGCCGAGCCATTCACCAATTCCCCCGTTTAAACCCTAAAGCCAAACACCAAGTAGTCAAACCAGGCGATGTGATTACCGTCGAACCCGGTCTTTATTTTAAAAACCGCTTCGGCATCCGCATTGAAGACACGGTTTTAAAAACCCGCTCCGGTTACCGACTCTTAACCAAATTCCCCAAAGACCTTAGGTCTGCTACCATTAAACTATGAATCCTTTATCGCCCGACACCAAAATTCTTTACCAGGCAATTCTCAAGCTCAAAAACCTCGCCGAGACCAAAGCCTTTTTCAGGGACCTTCTTACCCCGCAGGAAATCGACACTTTCTCTAGCCGTTTTAAGGTTGTCCGGTTACTGCACCAAGGTAAACCTTACCAAGAAATCGCTCGCCTTGCCAAAACTTCCACCACTACCGTTACCCGCGTGGCCTACTGGCTCCACCGTGGTCGCGGCGGCTACCGCCTCATCTTAAACCGTCTTTTCCCAAACAAAAGATAAATTGACGCTTGACAACTCCAAACTTTCCTGTATATTAGCGTGTTAACATGATAAAACAAGGTTTTTCTACCAAAGTTCATCACGCCCCTCCCGACTGTGGCTGTGGGCGGTATAGCTAATTCCCTAATAATTAAATAGTTATCCCCTCCCCCGCAGCCGCGGGGTTTTTTACTGGAGAAAATATGGAAAAGTTAAAAACCTATTCAAAGTTAACATCTACTCCTGAAGCTCTTTGGGCCGGTGGGGCTTTCGTGCTTACTCAAGATACCCTTGGCGCCATTACTAAAATACCCAGTTTAACTGAAGCTGACATTCCCAACGATGCCATTGAAGCTTTCAACCTATCTATCTTAGATGCCCTAACCGCTGCCTTCCAAAAACAAAAAGTTCCCATTGTGTCTGTTGCCGAGAAGCCCTTCTACCAACAACTCTCCTTTTTGCTTGACCAGGCTGTCGCTGATGCTAAACAACAAAACGCCAGAGTTGTTGTTCTTGATAGGTTCATCTCTTCTCCCAACCAACAGTCTGGGAAAGATTACTCTATTTTAAGCATCGGTAGAATAATCAATTCAGCCGGAGAAGTCATCGGCCCCCGACCAGGCGAGCCCTCTTTAGAAAAACAAATCAAGATACTGGCAGAAGAAATAACCCAAACGGGTACCGACAGCAAAATTATCCTTGTTGACGACGGTTGGTGGCCAGGCTGCCTTAATGCATATCTTCAAATCTTTCAGAATCAAAGTCTAGAAGTTGTGGGCTTTTATGGTGGTATAGGACCATACGACCGAGAAACTGAAACTGGCTCTCCAGGTATTACTCCCGGCTATCAAGCAGTTATGCCCGTTAGGAACATATTCGATTGGGTCTGCTGTCGAGATTTAAGATTTGATGGCGGCAAACTTTTCCTAGAGACAAAAAACGAAAAAGCCATTTACTATACTATTCCCTACTTTGCCCCTTTCTCTGACGGTTCGGGAGCTAGTATCCCTCCAGAAACATTAATTCCTTTCAGTCGAGGCGTGATCTGGGCAAACCTCAAACTCTTAGAATCTATCCAAAAAAAATCTGGCAGGATCCTTACTTTTCAAGATATCTCCGACGCCGGCTACGGTTTGTTGGCCAGCATTACAAATCAAATCAGGGCGGCTGAAAAAGAGGAAAACGTTATTGACTATCTAACAGAAGCATTAATCACTCTCCAGTCAGGCACAGAAATTCTTTTCAGTCTCGAGGGCTTTGAGCAACTACCGCAAACGCCTACAGAGCTCCCAGAAGAACTTAACCAAAAAGCCGGACAAGTCATTATTCTCTTCGGTAGCTCTGGGGTAGGTAAAACTACCTTAACCCAAATAGTTATCAATCAGGCACCAGGTTCAACTCAGATTAAAAGGGTAACTACTCGACCTTCTAGAAATACTGCAGAAATTTTAGGAATTCAACCGACAACCAAAGAGTATTTCTTAAAACAAGTGAGAAACGGAGAAATGCTTACCGCTGGAATCTACCGGGCCAATGGCGAACTCTATGGAGTTACAAAAAGAGAAATCATCACCCAACTAACTAATACTCCGAACGACGCTTTCTGCGTTTTTGAAGGCACCGATAACGCTATCCAGCTTAAAAAACTCCTTCCTCAAGCCAAGCTGGTACTTGTTCTCCCCCCATCACTCAGAGAACTCAAAAATAGACTAATTACTAGAAATCAAGGAAACGTTGACACACGATTGAAGCGTTCCCTTCAAGAACTAGACATAACTACCTCAAAAGCTCAAGCCATGCTTGAGGCTGGAATCATCGATATGGTAGTTGTCAACGACAACTCAGATAGAGCCGCATCTCTAATAATTCAGGCCTCAAAAAATAACGATCAGCCATTTGAGCAAATGAAGAAAATATGAAAAAACCCATCTATATAGACACCGATGTAGGCAACGACGATCTAATTGCTATCTTAATGCTACAACTTTCTAAAAAATTTAACATAAAAGCATTTAGTACAGTTTATGGTGTTTCTGAAACCAACTTGGGTACCAGTAACTTAGCCAGAATTCTCACTTTTATAAACAACCCCATCCCTATCATAAAAGGTAAAACTAGAGCCATGAATAGAAACTGGCAGGCTGTATTTCCAAAAATCGACCGTGTCAGAGCCAATAAGCTGACACTATTGGAAAAAATTCCCCTCCCTCAAGACCCTTCTCCAAAAATCTTGGTTTATAACTCTCTCGATAAACTTGCCGACTTAATTAAAAGCGAACGCCAGAAAATTACCTTAGTCTGCCTAGGCCCCCTCACCAATATTGCCACACTTATAGAAAAGTGCCGTGACACATTAATTGTTAAAGTCGATCAAATAATTTTAATGGGAGGCGCATTTAAATCCATGCCCGGCCCTCCGCTTTCCCAAGACATTCTTGACTATAATCTTTACCTTGATCCAGAGGCTGCCGATATTATCTTTAACTCATCAATACCTACCACAATAATTCCAATAAACGCCACTCTTTACGTACCAGCCATGGTTCCCCTCGTTAAAAACCAACTCAAAAAAACATTAGAGCAGTTTAATCAAAACCTTAAACAAAAACGGCTGACCAAAAAAAATAGCCTAGTGATAAGAGAGTTAATTCTTAAAAATAACTACGACTTCAACTGTTACTATGACCCTTTAGTCAGCGCCGCAATGATTGATCCAAACATCGTCACTAAAACCTACCGGGGAAGAATTCAAGTCAACTTGGCTGGTAAAAATAGAGGGCAAACAAAACTTATTCCCTCCAAAACTAAAGCTGTCAAAATTATTTCAGGAGTAAAAGCAGAAAAGTTCTACCGCCTGCTACTAAATCTGTTAACTTAGTATGTTGCCAGCAGAGTCTCGCCGTGAGGTACTCACTCGAATTACTTACCGAAAAGGTTTAGAAGATTTTTTTCAACAAGGCCCTAGCGAGGAGGTGCTCAACAATCATCCTCCCATCGGAGCCAGCTTGGCCACCGTTGCTAACATACCCCTGGTGTCTGAGAAACTCAGAAACCGCTTCACAGTCCCTATATCAGTAACCATGTTAGGAACCGGCACGCCTGAAGAACCAGACCAAGTGATCAGTTTTATATCCAACAGCCTAGACGTCCCCTGCCGAGACCTAAGAGTAGTTGATTTTGATAACCAGATAATCACCAGTTTAAGAGAAAGAAAATCTCCATCAATTACTCCTCTTCTTACAAACGCGACGAATACCGAAATTAAAGATAATAGTCAAGACTTGGTAGTCTTAGACTATCTACTAAACTATAACCCTCTAGCTATCAGCCCCTTAATTCTCAAGGAAGCTAGCACGATTTTAAGAAAAGGCGGTATTGCCATAATCACCCTAGCCTCAAGTGAAAACATCCAAACCTCAGACTTAAGACTAATTCCATACCAAGAGCTGCTCGACTTAATTAATAACAAAGTATCAATAAATGATTTACGGAAAGTCTACCGACTGGCCGAACTGAAAGATAGGCTAACTTCTGAGGCGCTACAAAGCATAAAGAATACGATTTTGGAAATTCTGCCAGAGGGACTGGGTTATGCTTTCTTTGGACAGGACGATTCAGAAACTGGAAGTTGGTTCACCCCTTTTAACCAATCTCTATCACTATTACAAACCTACGGTCTCTCTATGATCTTTTGCTTCAGCTACCAAAGTCGCCAAAACACCGGTCTTACCTGCCAAAAAAATATTCTAATCCTAGAACAAGCCCGCCTTTAGAAAACATAAAACAAATATGACAAAAGAAACATTAATTTTAACAGCCGTACACGGCGACGAAGCTTTTTCTATTCCAATCGTGGAAAAGTTAAAGTCGAAATTTAATTTCGATTCGATTGTTGCCAATCCTCAAGCCCTGACAGAAAACCAGCGCTACCTTGAGGCTGATCTTAACCGATCTGGTCCGGGCAATCCCGATTCTAAATTACTGGAAGAAAGACTCGCTTTCCGCCTCATCCAAACTGGCAGTGAATACCAGCAAGTAATTGACATTCATGGGGCGGAATCTGACTGTGGTATTTTTATCATTCTAGGCGACCCTAACTGGAAAAATATTGAACTGGCAAAAAATCTTGATATCGGTAAAGTGGTTTTGTGGCCGGGGCTTTTACCGACCGGGCCACTGTGTCAATTCATCCCTAACTCTTTAGAAATTCAATGCGGACCAAAAAATTCACCTCAAGTGGCTCAAGATCTAGAAAAAGTTTTAAACTCTTTCTTTGAAGGAGAAACCAGACAAGAACCTCAGCAGTTTTTCATTGTCACCGGCAGATTATCAGGGCTTGACCCCAAAGGATTCAAAGATTTTGAAGAAGCCTCCGTTGACGGCATCAAGTTTTTCCCCTTGTTTCCCGGACTTTATCCAGGAATAGCCTGCTGCATGATGCAAAAACTTAATAATGATCTCTCTTTTTAAAATTTAATGATAAAATAACTCTATGGCTAAACTAAACCTGCCCCAGACTCTAAAAGGTTTTCGGGACTTTTTACCCAATGAAAAAAGAAAGCGGGATTTCGTGCTGGAAAAAATTAAACAAACCTTTGAACTTTTTGGCTTTGAACCCCTAGAGACTCCCACTCTGGAATACGCCGATTTATTACTTGGAAAATATGGCAAGGAAGCTGATAAGTTGATTTACATCTTTAAAGATCGGGGAAACAGAGAAGTTGGCCTCCGTTATGACCAAACCGTACCCACTGCCAGAGTTTTAACCCAGTACAAAAATCAATTACCCAAATATTTCCGTCGCTATCAATTCCAAAATGTTTACCGGGCGGATAAACCACAAAAAGGTAGATATCGGGAATTTACTCAGTGCGACATTGATATCTTTGGCACCACTTCACCGTTGGCCGATACCGAAATCATCGCTTGTACCTATTTCGCTTTTAAAAATGTCGGTTTTCCCAACGTGACGCTACGTATCAACGACCGGCAAATTCTTTTTGATGTTATCAAAAAGTCTGGGATAACCGAACAAAAATCACTTTCAGTGATTCAATCTCTTGACAAACTGGATAAAAAAACTGTTGACCAGGTACAAATGGAGTTAAAAAAGAAAGGAGTAACCCTAGAGCAGTTTCAAAAAATAAACAACCTATTAAAACAAGCTCGGCCGACAAAACAACTAGAAAAAATTATTGGGTTTAGCATCTCTTCTGGCGTACCTGAGGATAGAATCGAATTCATCCCCTATCTGGCCCGAGGACTTGATTATTATACCGGCATGATTTTTGAAGTTATTATTCCGGAATTTGAATCGGGATCGCTAGGCGGTGGCGGTCGCTACGATAAGCTGATTGATCAACTAAGTGGAACAAACACGCCGGCGGTAGGTATTGCTTTCGGATTTGATCGAATGGTTGAAGCCGCCTCTGAAATGAATCTAATCCCTAAAGCAACTTCGGTAATAAAAGCGCTGATTACCATATTTCCGGGATACGAAGGAAAATCTTTAAACTTGGCCAACACATTGAGAACTGCTGACATTAAAACGGAAATATTTCCTCAGGATGAAAATCTTGATAAACAACTAAAATATGCTGCCGCCAAAAATATTCCTTTTGTGTTGATGATCGGCCCCGACGAGGCTAAAGCCGACAAAGTTACTCTCAAAGACATGACCACCGGTGAACAACAAAGCCTCACCCTGGATCAAGTCGTCGTCAGGCTCAAATAAACCCATGACTCCTGCCCGGAAAAAAGCCTACTTACTCCTTTTGGTCAACGCTGTCATTTGGGGCGCGGCTTTACCCCTGGTCAAACCCTCGCTTAACTTCGTCTCCCCATTTCAGTTTCTTTACCTTCGCTACCTCATCGCCTCCATCCTCATTTTCCCCTTTTTGATAATCCTCCTGGTAAAACATCGACCATCACTTAAAACTATCCTTTATTCTGTCGCCCTCGAGCTTCTGGCCACCCCCATCTCTTTGGGCCTACTCTACTCCGGCCTCAAACAAACTTCGGCCATCGAAGCGTCGCTGATTGCCGCCACTTATCCGTTACTGATCACCGTTGGCGGCATCTATTTTCTCAAAGAGAAACAGGAAAGACGGGAGTGGCTCGGCCTGGCTTTAGCCCTAATTGGTACCGGCCTTTTGGTCGTCGAGCCGCTTTTAACTAACAGGATAGGAAAAATTAATTTTTCTTTTTTAGGCAACCTCTTGGTGCTGGCTCACAACCTGCTTATCGCCGTCTACTACCTTGTGGCCAAGAAATTCTATCAGGGCAAGCCCAAATTCATGGTCACCGGCTTGGGCTACTTGGCCTCGGCGATAGTCTTGTTTTTCATGCTCAACCAAGCCGGCCTGTCTACTTCGGTCACTTTGCTCAAAGCCCCCTCGGTGGCTTTGGCTTCAGGCTACATGGCCCTTTTCGGCTCCATTATTGCCCTCACCTTTTACATCAAAGGCCAGGATTTAATTGAGGCTTCCGAAGCCTCTCTGTTTATTTATCTCACCGGAGTCTTTGCCATCCCCGTTTCATTCTTACTTCTAAAAGAATCAGTCACCTGGCCCCAAATTCTAGCAATGGTCATCATTTTTCTTGGGGTGTTCTTAGGCGAATCTCGCCCCCGCCGCCTTGCCAAACCAAAGGCTTGAAGATATAATCATAGCTCATGAAATCAGCCATCCACCCCAAATACTATTCTGACGCCAAGGTCACCTGTGCCTGCGGCAACGAGTTTACCACCGGCTCCACCAAGCCGGAAATCCGTGTGGAAATCTGCGCCGCCTGCCATCCTTTTTTCACCGGACAGATGAAGTACGTCGACACCATGGGCCGGGTCGAACGCTTTGAAAAACTCCGCCAAAAAGCCGCCAAGTCCGGCTACACCAAAAAAGCCAAAAACCAGAACCAACCTCAAAAAGAGGAAAGGCCTCAAACCTTAAGAGAGATGATCGAGCAGCAAAAAAAAGCTAAATGACCGACTACCTAAAACAGGAAATAGACAGACTCGATCAAAAAATTGCCGCCGTCAAAAAGTCACTTGCCGACCGAGAGCTGGCACCTCTGGCTGAAGAAGAGCTGGCTAAACTTCAGGCCCAAAAACAAGTCCTGCTTGCCGCCGAACAAACTCCTCAAATAAACCAGGAAGATTCCATCGACTCAACTACCCGCTCTGGCAACGTCATTATAGAAATCCGCCCCGGTACTGGCGGCGAAGAAGCTAAAATCTGGGCGGCTGATTTAGAAGACATGTACACCCGCTTTGCCAACTCCCAGGGTCTTGCCGTAGTCAAGCTTGATCAAGGCATCATCAAGATCAAAGGCAAACAGACCGCTACTTTATTCCAGTTTGAAGCCGGCGTCCACCGGGTCCAACGCATCCCGGAAACCGAAGCCCACGGTCGCTTACATACCTCAACCGCCACGGTAGCGGTACTGCCGGAAATAAGCGAAAAAGAGGTCGTCATCCACCCGGGCGACTTAACCATTCAATTCACCCACGCCTCTTCCCAGGGCGGGCAAAACGTCCAAAAGGTTTCCACCGCTGTCAGAATCACCCACAAGCCCACCGGCATTATTACTTCCTGCCAAACCCAAAGGTTTCAGGAACAAAATAGAAAAATTGCCTTGGACTTGTTGAGAAGCAAACTCTACCAACGTGAGCTACAAAAAATTGCCGCCCAAAAATCCGCCGCCAGGGCAATTATCGGTCGGGGGATGCGGGCCGAAAAAATAAGGACCTACAACTTTCCCCAAAACCGGGTTACCGATCATAGAATCGCCAAATCCTGGAAGGCTCTCGATAAAATTATCGCCGGCGACCTTGAGCCAGTCGTCTCTACCCTCACTCGCCAGCTTCCGCCAGCTTCGCCGTCAGCTTAAACGTTTCCCCGTCCCGATAAACAGTCAGCTCCACCGTTTCGTCTACTTTTTTCCCGTTTACCACTGTCGCCAAGGTGCTTTCATCGGTCAAATTCTCGCCGTTGATCTCAATAATAATGTCATTCTCTTTTACCCCGGCTTTTTCCGCCGGTGAATCCACCACCACTTCGACGACATAGGCTCCTTGGGGCACGTTGTTTAAAATCGCCATCCTTGAAGACAACATCTGATAGCGTACCCCCAAAAACGGCCGGGAAAACTTACCCGTAGCGTTAAAGTTGTCAATCGAGTCGCGCACCACGTTGATCGGCAAAGCAAAGCCGATATTCTCTCCGGCTTGGGAGACGGCGACGTTGACCCCGATGACTTGCCCCAGAGAGTTTAAAAGCGGCCCGCCGGAATTACCCGGGTTGATGGCCGCGTCGGTTTGGATGACGTTATCCAACCTTTCGGTTAAATTACCTAAGGGCGATCCGGCGTTAATTCCCCGGCCCAGACCCGAAATCACTCCTGTGGTCACGGTCGAACGAAACTCGCCCAGAGCCGTACCGATGGCAATCACCACTTGGCCGACCCTAAGTTGGTCTGAATCCCCCAGTTCGACGGACTTTAACCCTGCCGAAGGGTCTACCTGTAAAATCGCCAAATCGTTAGCCGGGTCTCGGTAAATTTTCGTCACCGAGAGTTCCCGATCGTCAGCGGTAACCACTTGGTACTCGGCGGTCGGGTCGTCCACCACGTGGCGGTTGGTCACCACCAAACCCGCCTCATCGATGATAAAGCCGGAACCGACATCTTGTTTAACCCGCACCGTCACCACCGAGGGCGTCACTTTATCCACCACCGCCACCACCGCGTTTTCTTCTTTTAACACTTCCCTGACTACCTCACGGTCGGTTTGCTTTTGCCTGGGAAACCAGCGATCAAGCAGGCTATAGCCCAAGAGTCTGTCGCCGATCGCCCCGCCCAAAATCGACACCGCCACCACTACGATTGCCGCCAACCATAAAAGTTTCCTTCTCATTTAATCTTTTACCTTGACTTTTACTTTAGCGACTGACTTTCCAAAGGCAAGTTTAACTTCATACTCTCCTGGCTTCTTGATCGCTTTACCTAAAACCACGTAATTTTTATCAATCTTTAATTTATCGGCGATGTCTTTTTTGCTAATACTCCCCTGTTCAAACTCTACCACTTTGCCGTCGATTTTTTCCGCCTGGCGACGCAGGTCAACTTTGTCAACTTGCTTAGCTTTCCTTTCCGCTTCCCGGTTCGACTCAAGCTCTTTGAGTTTCTTTTTTGTCGCCACTAGCGCCAACCCTTGAGGAAGCAGAAAATTAACGGCATGACCCAACGACACCTCTTTGACTTCGCCGGTTTTTTTAATAATTACTTTCATTTTAATTCCCCCACCGCCTGGTTAAGTTGTTCGTCAACGTCTTCTGTTTCCGGATCGTCTTTGGCTTCCACTTGCGGCGCCAACCCTTCCTGGCTAATGTTTTCCCCAGAGGGCAACAACCATTGAGCCGTGGTGACGTGTAAACCCGCGCCTCCCGACAACTCCAAAGCTTCCTGAATCGTCCCCTTGCCAAAAGTGTTTTCTCCTACCAGTTTCGCCCGGTTATGGTCTCGCAAAGCACCCGCCATAATCTCGGAAGACGAAGCGCTGCCTCCATTTACCAACACCACCAAAGGGACACCGCTAAGCTTTCCTTGAGTCTGAACGCTGTAGCTTTCAATCGAACCGGCAGCGTCTTCTTGTTTAACCACTACCAAGCCTCTGTCTAAAAACTCCCCCGAATAGCGAATCGCTCCGTCCAAAAATCCTCCCGGATTGTTTCTCAAATCCAAAACCACTCCGCGGATTTGATTTTGTCGCGCCGCAATTTGCGCCACCACCTCGTCCCACTCGCTGTCGGTATTGCCGCCAAAGCGCATCAGTTTAAGATGAGCCACCGACTCGCCCTCAAGCCAATCAAGCTCGACGCTGGCAATCAAAATTGTGTCTCTAACGATGGCAATCTCCACCGGATCAACCTTACCTTGATGAAGCAGCGTCAAGATCACCGCCGTACCCTTGGGGCCGCGAATCGTATCCACTGCTTTGGGTAAAGACATATCCAGAGTATCAGTATCCACTCCGCGATTTTCATCCTTAATGTGTAGAATCAAATCTCCCGCTTTAACCCCCGCCGCCTCGGCCGGCATCCCCGACAAGGGTGCGATCACTGCCAACACCTCATCTTTAAAACCCAATTGAATCCCCACACCCTCAAAGGTTCCGTTTAATTCCTCTTGACTGGCTTCCTGTTCCTTGGGCGGTAAAAATACGGTGTAGGGATCACCCAAAGCCTTAGTCATGCCGGCGATTGCCCCCCAGACCATCTCTTGCGGCTTGATATCCTCGTCGTTTAGGTATTTTTGTTCCAACGTGTCCCACACCTGCCAGAAAAGCAGCATGTCAATTTGGGCCCGACTCTCTGGCTGCGTCCGGTCGACCAAAACCTCTTTGACCCCTTGCAGGCTCGGCTTCCCCCCGACGCTCCCCACCCTCCAGCCTAACCAGAAAGACAAAAGCACCAAGGCAACGCCTAAAATCAAACCTCTTAACTTGGTCAAAGGTACTCTAAAACGCATCTTAAACCACAAACGGTAACAAGGCTAAATGTCGTGCCCTTTTAATCTCGGCGACCAGCCGGCGTTGATGCTTAGCGCAAGCTCCGCTTCGGATTCGAGCCACAATCTTGCCTCGATCGCTGGTAAACTTTGCCAAAACTTCAAACTCCCGATAGTTGGGAGCCGTCTTGTTTTGGCAAAAATAGCACTTTAATTTTTTAATCGGCATGGCTTAATCAGTTACCTTTAAAAAGGAATGTCGTCGGGGTTGACCTCCTCGTCTTTGGTATCATCAGCCTTTGGCTGGGCTTTTTTGACCGGTGGCTTAGCTGACTTTCCCTGGGCCGGTTTGGCCTTTTCCTCGGCCGCCGCCTCCCCCTGTTCCAGGTCGTCGTAGGGCACGTCGTCACCCTGGGGCGGGCTGGATGCCGCCGCCTGCTCGTCGGCGTAATCGCCGTCACCCTGGGCGTAACCCTGACCGTCTTTCCGCTTGGAGTCCAAGACAATCATGTTGTCGATGACTATCTCCACCGTCGTCCGCTCGGTGCCGTCGGCCGCCTGCCAGTTTCTGGTCTGTAATCTTCCGGCCACAAACACTTTTCGGCCTTTAAACAACAACTCGGCGCAGAGTTCTGCCAGCTTGTTCCAAGCCACGATCCGGTGAAACTCTGTCTCCTCCTGTCGCTCGCCGCCGCTTGACGGCTGCCAACTTCTGTTGGTGGCCAAACCAAAGGTGCACACCGGCGTCCCTTGGGGGGTATATCGCAGTTCTGGATCTCGGGTCAGATTACCAATCAACGTCACCCGATTTAAAGATCTTGAGGACATAAACCTAGTCCCTCCTTATTAGTAAATATCTTAATATGTCATCTTTCAATTTAATCGCTTTATCAAGCTCATTTATTTTATCCTCTTCGACTGAAATTTCCCCAAAGCCATACCAGCCGCGGGTCTTGCCTTTAATCGGATAAGCCAAGTCCCGTAAACCGACCACCTCGAATTTTTCTAGCTTGCCTTTTATTGGAGTCAAAAGCTCGGTGAGAAATTTTTTGCGACTGCTTTGACTCCCTGCCGTGTCGTTAAACACCAAGGCTAGTTCATACTTTCTCATGTAAAGAATTCTACTACTTCACCGTCTTTTAGTATATACCCTTTTCCCGCCGCTTTTACCAGCCCTTTTTTTCTGGCAGTCACCCAACCGCCGGACCTGACCAAATCCTGCCATAAAATCACTCCGGCCTTGATAAAATTCTTGGCAAAATCAGTGTGCACCACCTCGGCCGCCTCCAGGGCCGTCCCGTCACGCTTCAGGGGCCAGGCCTGGGCTTGTTTACCGCCTTTGACCGTAAAAAAGGTGATTAAATCAAGTAAACTGTAGCAACGCTTAATCAGCCTGTCTAAAAAGGGTTCGTCTTGCTTCAGCTCTTTTAAATACTCGTCCCGCTCTTTCTCAGCTAATTCATTGATCTCCGCTTCAAGCTTAGCCGAAATCAGCATCACCTCCGGTAAACCCTTAACTTCCGCTCCGCCCTCTACCGCTGCCTCGTCGAGGTTCAAAACATAAAGCACCGGCTTTAGGGTTAACAGATTCAGGTCGGCTACGGCAACCTGCTCTTCGTCGGTTAAATCCGCCTCCCGGGCTAGCTTGCCTTGCTTTAATGCCCCGTAAAGCTTTTCCAAAACCGCCAGTCTATCTTTGTCCCCCCTGGTTTCATTCACCGCTCTAGAGACGATTTCAAAATCTGCCAAAGTCAACTCCAAGTTTACCGTGGCCAAGTCATGGACCGGGTCTACCCGGCCGGAAACGTGGGGCACTTTCTCCGCCGAAAATCCCCGCACCAGGTGCAAAATCGCGTCCACTTGCCTGATGTGCCCCAAAAACTGGTTGCCCAGGCCTTCGCCCTCGTGGGCTCCCTTGACCAAACCGGCAATGTCATAAAACTTCACCGCCGCCGGCACCCGTTTCTCGATTTTCAAAGCATCTGCCAGTTTAGTTAGCCTTTCATCGGGCACTTCCACTACGCCGGTGTTGGGCTCGACCGTGGTAAAAGGGTAGTCCCCGACGTCGGCAACCGCCCTTTTCAAAAGCGCGTTGAAAAGCGTGGATTTCCCCACGTTCGGCAAACCGACAATCCCAATCGATAGCGACATACTAAACTATTCTAGCAGTCTTGAACAATATTAAAAACCATGCAGAAAAAGTATTAACCATTTTTCAAGACTTCCTTCAAACATGTTCCGGTGTGAGATTGGTTGCTACCACTTATCTTAACCGGTTTCCCTTGGGCTACAACCCGACCTCCTTTTTCCCCTCCTTCTGGACCCAGATCAATAACCCAATCGGCATTTTTAATCACGTCGAGATTGTGTTCAACTACCAAGACAGTGTTGCCACTATCAACAAGCCTATTTAAAAGATTTAGCAATTTTTCAACATCAGCAAAATGTAAACCAGAAGTAGGTTCGTCTAAGATATAAAACTCTCCTTTTGCTTGCAACTTGCTGGCTAATTTTAACCTTTGCGATTCTCCTCCTGATAAAGTGTCTAGAGTTTGTCCCATCTCCATATAATCCAACCCGACTTCGTCAAGCAAGCCCATTTGTTCTTTTATTTCTTGGCTATCAAAAAAATCTCTTATTTCAGCAGCTGTCATAGACAAAACTTCAGCTATGTTCTTACCCTTATATTTGTATCTCAAAACTTTTTCTTTATATCTTGAACCACCACAACTTTCGCACCTTATCTTGACGTCTCCTAAAAAATTCATATCCATCTCGATAAAGCCTAAACCTTTACAGAGCTCACAACGTCCCTGAGAGTTAAAGCTAAAAAAACTTGGGCGCATTCTGTGCTCGTCAGCAAAATACTTTCTAATTCTGTCAAATCCTCCCACATAAGTGGCAATACAACCTCTCTTATTAGCTCCAACTTGACCCTGATCAATTAAAATGACCTTACTCCTGTGCTGATTTAGAACCTCTTCAACCAGTGAGCTCTTGCCCGAACCTGATACTCCCGTCAGGGCTACTAAGACACCTGTAGGGATATCTATATTCAAATTCTTTAAATTGTGTCTAGTCGCATTCGTTACTTTTAAGTAGCCCAAAGCTTTTCTGTAGCCTCTCTTTGCTTCAATTTTCTTATCTCCCTCTAGATACTTTCCCGTCAATGACCTAGGGCTGGCTATCAAATTGCCAATTTTCCCTTCCGCTACAATTTCCCCACCTTTTTTGCCTCCGCCTGGTCCAATTTCCACTAAATGATCTGCGTTTCTTATTACCGCTTCATCATGTTCAACCACTATGACACTATTACCATTGTCTCGTAGTCTTTTTAGATTCTGAACCACTTTGGCTACATCTCGCGGATGAAGACCGGCTGTTGGCTCATCAAGAACATATACACTCTCAATCAAATCACAGCTCAATTGCCTTGCCATTTTTACTCTCTGAGCTTCACCCCCTGATAATGTGTCTGCAGATCTATTTAAGGACAAATAACCAACACCAATGTTGATCAAACTTTGAAGTTGCTCTTCCAATCTTGGCTTTATAACTCTAGCATTTATATGATCAATGCTTCTAACAAATGTAAAACATTCCTCTAATGGCATGTTGCCTGCCTCACTTATACTCTTGCCATTTATTCGAACAGCTAAAGCCTTCTCATTAAGACGACCACCATGGCATTCTGGGCAATCGACAAAATCAAAATACTGCAAGTCCCGCTTGGATGGTCCGCGGTGGACTTTGGTATTTCTATGTTGGATCCGGTAGACAATCCCCTGAAAGGTCCATCGGTCAACAATATACTCGCCGTCCGATTCCAGCATTTCCGGCGGCGCAAACAACAGTTTATCCAACTCATAATCACTGAAGTCTTTCAATTTTTCGTCCATGTCAAAGTAACGACTGGCCCTAATAATACTCCATTGCCTACCACCCACATACCATTCTTTGGGGATTAAGGCGCCCTCGTTAAGACTTTTATTTTTGTCCAAAATTTTATCGACATTAGCTTCAACCGCCCGACCTAAACCTTTGCATTTCTTACAGGCACCGTAAGGGTGATTAAAAGAATAGTAGAACGAGTCCATCGAAGGCAAACCGACCCGCGAGTACAATAAGCGCAAATAGGTATAAGCCTCCGTAAGCGTTCCAACAGTTGATCTCGGATTACCCCTTACTCGATCTTGACTTATCACAATCGAAGCTGAAACTCCCTTAATATCGTCAACTTCTGGTCTATTGCTCTTATGGAGATATCTTCTAGCGTAGGAAGGTAAGGATTCAAAATACTGCCTTTCTCCCTCTCTGGCGATGATGTCAAAAGCGATAGTAGACTTTCCCGACCCAGATACACCTACCAGACATACAATCTTGTTTCTAGGAATGGTGACGTCTATACCTTTGAGATTATTCTCTCGAGCGCCTTTTATATTTATTGAGTTCATCATATTTGACACTTAGTAAGTTATAGGCTATCATAAAGTATAACGTTACGTTATTGTCAAATAATGAACAATTTAATCACTACAGGCGAACTCGCCAAGCTAGCTAGCACGACTAAGAGGACTATCCACTTTTATGACGAGAAAGGGGTTCTTAAGCCTGTCAAAATCAACCAATCTAACTATCGTCTGTATCAAGAGCGGCAAGTCCTGGACTACCAAATGATATTACTCCTCTCAACTTTAGGAATATCCCTGGAAGAAATTAAAAGATATTTGAAAAACAAAGGAAACTTATCAAACCTGTTCAGTGAAAAAAAGCATCTTATCAAAAATGAGATCGAGCGTCTTAAATTTAGTCTTAATAACATAGAACAATACCTTTCTAATCTTCAGAGCAATGGGACATTAGTAGATCCTGAAATTAAGACGATAGATCCTTTTGAAGTTTATTACATCAATAAAGTCGGACCATACGCTAAAATTGACAGTTATTGTCAGGAACTTAGTAAAATGTTTACCAATAAAAGAAATAATTTTATAACCCTCTCTATTTTTGAAGACCAGGGATATCGACCCAAAGAAAGCCGTATCAAAATCTGTGCTTTTGCTAATGAAGGGGTGAAGGTCAAAAACGAATTCAAGAGCATCGTTAAGCGAATGACATTCAGTCCTGGGAAGGTAATAACTTACACATATCGTGGCTCTGGTAACATGCTCTCACTTTTCTGGAAAGAGCTTGAGAAATACTGTCGATTAAAAGGATATAAGGTGAGAGCGGGCATTCGAGATTACGAGGTGTATTGGAAAATCAACCCTAACCCTATCAAACAAAGGTTTGAGATATTTTTGCCAATCAACTAGCGTAATTGTAACATCTTCAGCCCCTATACCGCGCCAAAGCCAACCTCAAAAGCTCACAAGACCGGGTCAGGTCTCTGGTCTTTAAGACATAAGCGATCCTGACTTGGTTCACCCCCAGGCTGGGAGTAACGTAAAAGCCCTCGGCCGGCGCCAGCATCACCGTTTCCCGCTTGTCACTAAAATCGGTCAGCAAAAACTTACAAAAGTCCTCGGCGTTTTTGACCGGTAGCTCGGCGATTAAATAAAAGGCCCCGTCGGGATGGCTCACTTTCAGCCCCGGAATTTTTTCCAGGCCGGCGATTAAAGTATCCCGCCTTTTTTGGTACTCTCTTTTTACCCTGGAAAAATATTTAAGCGGCACCCGATGAAGCTTGCTGGCCGCCGCCTGCTCTATCGTCGGGCTGGCTAACCTAGCCTGGGCCAGCTTGGTCGCCGCTTCCACCACTTGTCTGTTTTTAGTGACAATCATCCCCAAACGCGCCCCGCACAAAGAATAGCGCTTGGACAGGCTGTCGGTTAACACCACCCAGTCGGCGGCTTTTTTGAAACTCAAAAGCGAGACAAATTTAGTTTTACCGTAAACAAACTCCCGGTAAGTCTCGTCGGCGATGATAAAAAGTTTTCGCCTGACGCAAAAATCCACCAACTCGCTTAAAACCCTTTGAGGATAAACCGCCCCGGTCGGATTAGAGGGGTTGGTAATGATAATTCCCCGGGTTTTTTTGGTCACCGCTTTTTTGATGCTGTCGGTTTTGGGCAAAGCAAAGTTGTTATCAATTTTAGTCACTACCGCCTTGAGCTTGACACCGGCGTAAGCGGCAAAAGTCAGGTAGTTGGTATAAGTCGGGTCCAGAGTCAAACACTCATCACCCGAAGAAAACAAAATAAAAAAAGCCATCGCCAGGGCCTCGCTGCCGCCGGTGGTCACCACCAAATCGTCGCTTACTACCGACAGCCCCAAACGCCGGTAGTACTTGACCAAACTCTCTTTTAGGGCTTGACTGCCGTCCGACTTTTCGTAAGCCACCACCTTCTCTTTGAAACTCCTAATTCCTTTTAAAAAAATTGGCGGCGAGGCAATGTCCGGCTGGCCGATGTTAAGATGATAAATCGTCACCCCGCGCTTTTTGGCCACTTGAGCCAGCGGCACTAATTTGCGAATCGGCGAAAACTCTAAGTTTTCGGCGCGGCTAGAAATCATCGCCTCTTATCAATCAGCTTTTGGGCTGCCGCAAAGCTGCTGATGCCTCCAAGGTTTAACGCCGAAGCTACCACCCCCCGCCAGTCGACATTAACGTAGAGGGCGTCTTTGGCGCTTTGGCTCGCTCGATACTTTCTCTTGAAACTAGCTGCCAACCACTCACCCAAGTCTTTAACCTTGATTTTTTGCTTTTCCAGGCTGGCGATCAATTCTTTAGTTTTCAAGTACCGATCCGGCACCACCGAAGCCGAGGTAATCCCGGCGATCGACACCAAACCGGCAATAATCACGCTGTCCGACACTCCTTGGCCGCAAAAACCCACTTTCTTGCCTTGTTTTAAACCGGCAAATATCGTCGCCAAAATAGCCTTGACCACCGCCGGGTCGTGCTCGTCGTAGGTGGCTGCCAACTTCTGGTTGTCTCTGTCGGTACCCAAAACCAGCTGGGTCATATCGTTACTCCCCAAGGAAAAACCGTCAAACACTTTGATAAACTCTGTGGCAATAAGAGCATTGGACGGAATTTCCGACATGGCAATCACTTTGAGCTTGCCTGTTTTCGCTTTGGCCTTGATAAACTTCAGCGCTTCTTGGGCTTCAAACAGCGTCCTGACAAACGGCAGCATTAGCTCTAAGTTGTCGCCTTCGAATTTTGACCGGGCAATATCTAAGGCTTCAAGCTCCCAGCCTAAATATTTCAAATTCTCATCCTGTAAATACCTACCCGTTCCCCGGTTGCCCAGCATCGGGTTATCCTCATCTGGCTCATAAAGCTCGCCGCCGACTAACTGTGCCTTATATTCGTTGGTTTTAAAATCCGTCGTCCGGTAAATCACCGGCCGGCCAAAAAAAGCCTGGGCAAACGCCCCCATGCCGCTAGCCAACCCGTCGACAAAATACTTCTTGCCCGAGGTAAAGCCGGAACTTACCAGCTTGTCTTTTATCGCTTGAGACACTTTTGGGGCGGTGCGCGCCAGTTTACCTTGGTCAAACTCATCCAAAGCTTTGGGGTGGATGCCGATCCGGCCCAAAATAAACTCAGCCCGAAGTAGTCCCACCTCAAAATCATTTTCGGAGAGCTTTGAAAGTTTAAACGCCTGGTTAACGTCGGCCAAAATCAACCCCACTCGGGTCCGGGTCTTGGGAACGTTTCCGGTATCAATGTCCGCAGACCGCTTTTTTAAAGGCAAGAGCCCGCGGTAAACCAACCCGGTGTCGCCATCGATCGTCAGGTCTTGCCCGTCCAGACGCTTCAGTTGACCCAAATTTTCCGTGCCCACCACTGCCGGCAGGGTCAATTCTCGAGAAACTATAGCTGCGTGCGAGGTTCTGCCGCCCACCGCCGTCACTACCCCACCGCAAACCTGCATCGCCGGCACCATGTCCGGGTCAGTCCTTTTGGTAAGCAAAATGTTCCCCGGTTTCACCTTTAAAAGCGACTCTCCCTCCCCTAAAAACACCGCACGGCCGGCGGCGGCTCCGGGCGACACTCCCAAACCGGTCAAAGTTGGCTTCCTGGCTACTTCGGCATCCAATCTGGCTTGGCTCAAAGGAATTAAGCTGGGATTTTTATCAGCCAATGCCTGCCACTTAGTTTCCGGCCGCACTTGGAGCAACCAAATCTTGCCCTTTGAGTCGACCGCGTACTCGACGTCGACAAAATGGCCGTAATAGCTCTCGATCTCTTTTACCGTTTCTGCCAGGCGCAAAACTTGCCCGTCGGTCAGGGTCCAACTCCTCGCTTGCTTTTTTGACGTGGCGACGATCTTAGTCCCCCGCCCCGCCGCTTTGACCACCTGCTTTTCTTTAGCCCCCATGTCGCGTGCCAGCATCACGCCGCTTTTGGTCACCAAAAAAGTATCCGGGGTTACCAGCCCCTGAACAATGCCCTCGCCCAGTCCAAAGGCGGCTTCAATCCTCACTACCCTGGCAAAACCCGTCGTCGGCTCCACCGAAAAAGCCACCCCGGAAACTACTGGTTTAACCATTTTCTGCACCACCACGCTCAACGCCGCCCGCTTTTGACTAACTTTCTGTCGCCTGCGGTACATCACCGCCCTGGTGGTAAAGAGCGACGCCAAACACTTCTTGACGCTGGTAAGAAGCTGCCTGTCTCCGGAAACATTAAGATAGGTGTCCTGCTGGCCGGCAAACGAAGCCTCGGCTAAGTCTTCAGTCGTCGCCGAGGACCTGACCGCCACTAAGGGTTTGATCCCGTCTAAATTTTGGTAGGCGGTAATGATTTCTTTTTCCGCCGCAGTGGGCAAAGTCACCTTGCCAAAATAGCCGCGGATCTTTTCAGTCAACTCCTCCACTTGGGGCAATTTCAAACCGTCGTTCAACCGCCCCACCATCTGCGCCAAGGCTTTGTCTTCCTTCAAAAGCAACCGGTACAAATCTGCCGAAACCACAAAAAAAGGCGGCACCGCCACCTTGTTAAACGCGGCCATCTTAAAAAGATTAAAAGCCTTGCCGCCAAAAGACTCGATTGTCAAACTTAGTCTTTTTGGATTTTTACCCGAATAGACTAACAGATAGACTAAATCTACCGATCATCTTCCTTCCTGTCAAGCCTTAATTTTGTCATCCTCAACCTTAAAACCCTTTTCCTCAATTTCCTCTCTTAGCTTATCCGCCTTAGAAAAGTCACCGGCTTGCCGCAGCCTTTCCCGCTCGGCCATAAGCTTTTCAACCTCTTCCGGCACCTTTACCTTCTGCGGCGGCTCGGTTAACTTTAACCCCAATACTTGATCCCAATCAGTCATAAGCTCACTCTTGTCCTGCTCCGGAAGGTTGCTTTTGGCCATCTCCCATACCACCGCTAAAGCTTCGGGAAAGTTCAAATCATTCTCTACCGCCTGCCTAAACTTCAAGGATAAACCCTGAAGTTTTTCGAGCTTTTCTTGGCTCAAACTGGTTCTGCCTTTTTGCCCCAGCCATGAACCAGCCACCTGTCTTAGTTTTTTATAAGCCTCACTGGCCGCACCCAAAGCCTCAAAAGTAAAGTTTAATTGCTTTCTGTAGTGGCCGGTCAAATAAAAGTAGCGCAAAGCCAAGGGTTCAAAGCCGCGCTTGGTTAAATCCGCCAAAGTGTAGGCGTTACCTAGGCTTTTACCCATCCTGCCCCCTTCAACCAAAAGGTGGGCCCCGTGCAGCCAATATTTGACAAACGGCTTCTTACCGGTTGCCGCCTCTGACTGGGCGATTTCATTGGGGTGGTGGGTGCTTCTTAAGTCCTCTCCGCCGATATGGATATCAAACTGTTCCCCTAAATAGCCCATGCTCATCGCCGAACATTCAACGTGCCAACCGGGAAATCCCACGCCCCAGGGGCTATCCCACTCCATCTCCCGCTTGGGAACTACAGCCCCGAGCGCAGTCGAGGGGGAAAATTTCCACAAAGCAAAGTCCCGCCGGTCTTTTTTGTCGGGGTTAGGCTCAATCCTTGCCCCCGCCTCCCGCTGGTCCAGGGTCGATAACGCCCCGTAGGTATTACCCGCCGCTTCATAAGCCTGGATGTCAAAGTAAATGCCGTCTTCGATCTTGTAGGTGAATCCTGCCGCCTCAATTTTTTTCACCAGTTCTATTTGCTCGGCTATATGTTCCGTGGCCTTGGTAAACTGTTTCGGCTTGATTAAATTAAGCTTGTCGTAGCCAGCCAAAAAATCCTGGGTATAAAACTTGGCTATCTCCCAAGCCGTTTTACCCTCGCGTTCCGCCGCCTTCTCCATCCTATCCTCACCCGTATCCGCGTCTCCCGCATTGTCGCCGGTCAAGTGCCCCACATCGGTAATGTTCATAATGTAATCAATTTTAAATCCATTCCAGGTTAGCGTCCTGACTAACAAATCTCCCAGCACGTAGGTACGCCAGTTACCGATGTGAATGTAGTCGTAAACCGTCGGCCCGCAGGTATACACCCCCGCTTTGCCCGACACAATCGGTTTAAACTCCTCAAGCTTTCGGGTTAGGCTGTTGTAGAGCTTCATCCCGACACCCCTCTTTGTATTTCTCCCGTGCCCATGCCCTTTTTCGAAGTCCAGGGCAAAAACTTTTCCTTTGCTTTGGCCGCCTTTTTCTTCATCTTCTCCATAAACCCTTCCGGGTCCTCGACTTGCTCTTGGTCAAAAGTCGGAGCAGCCGTGACATACTTTCTCGGCTGGCTGGCTTTTATTTTTTGATAGTGTCTTATCTGCTGCTGGATTTCCTCGTAGGCCTTTCTCGATCGATCCTTATCCATCTGTTTCAACTTTTCGATCTGCTTCTTTCTCGTCTCTTCCTCTCCCTGCTCCCTTTGCTGTTGCTGCTGCCTTTGCTGACGCAGGCTTTCCATTCTGTCAATGGCCGCAGACGGCGCCGGAGGCCGCTGGCCTCCAGTTTGTCCCTGGCCCAAAAACGTTTTGGCCGTTTGCTTAGCCACATCGCCTGCCGCCTTGCCGCCGGCTTTAACCGTTTGTTTATCGGTCTCCAATAACTCGCCGAAAACGTCTCGCACCACTGTCTTGGGCATCAAAACTCCTTTCTGCCTTCAAAGGCGCGGTTCAAAGTCTCTTCGTCAGCATACTCCAAATCGGCCCCGGTCGGCAGTCCCCGCCCGATCCGGGTAATCTTAAGAGTTTTGCGTTTGCCAATTAACTTGGCGATGTACATCGCCGTGGCTTCTCCTTCCATACTCGGGTTAGTAGCAATAATCACTTCGCTTACTTTACCGTTTTTAATCCTGGGCGTTAGCTCTCTCAAATGAAGCTCTTCCGGCCCAATGTTATTTAAAGGCGAAATCGCCCCTCCCAGAGCGTGGTATAAACCGCTGTAAAACCCACCCCGCTCGATAGCTAAAATATCCAAGACGCTCTCCACCACGCAAATTTTACTTTGATCCCGGTTTCTATCGGTGCAAATTTCACACGGGTCTTTTTCCCCCACGTTAAAGCACAAACCGCACTCTTTGGTATCCAGTTTCAACCGGCTGACCGCCTCGCCAAACTCGGTTAGCTGGCTCTGCGGGTTATGAAGCAGATAAAAAGTTAAGCGTTGGGCGGTTTTGGGACCAATACCCGGTAAGCGCTCAAAAGCGTCGATTAAACGTCTTGCCCCCCTTGCCAACTTCATCTTCCCAGTATAACATAGCCCCGTGGCCGCAAAAGTTCCCTTCATCCATATCGTCGCTGACTACGGCACCGGTGATTTAGCCTTCGCCGAAGTTATTCAAAGATTTAAACAGCTGCTACCCCAAGCCGAAGTTTTTGCCACCTCGACTCCGCCTTTTTCCACGCTCAACACTGGCTTTTGTCTAGCCCAACTAACCCTTTACAACCCCAGCCAAAACTTATTTATCTACTCCAACACCGCTCCCCGGAAGGACAACCCCCAAAAGCGCCTTCAAAATGAAGGCGAAAAATTCGTTTACCTCAAGCTTGAAAACGGCGTGGAAATCTGCGCCGTCAACGCCGGCTACTGTTTAAGCTTTATAAAATCCCATATCAAAAAACTCCAATTAGTCAACGTCAAACACAGCGGCTCCCAGTTTCGCTCCCGCGACTTCTGGCCCCAAGCCGCCGTCGGCATTTTAAGCGGCAAAAAATTAAAGTACTTAGGTCCGCCAATTTCTAAAACCACCATACCGGAAGTTCCCCCAAACCGGCTAATGCACATCGACTCCTACGGCAACCTCAAAACCACCGTCAGAAGCTCTAAGGTTAAATTCAAGCCCGGAGAAAAACTAAGAATCACCATCAACCACTTGACCCATACCGCCTACTACGCCAACGGCAACTTTGCCGTCAAGGCCGGCGACCTGGCTTTTGCCCCCGGCAGTTCCGGCGGCCCCGACCCTTTCATCGAGGTCTTTTTGCGCTCCGGCAACGCTTACCTTCACTTCGGCAAACCCCCGGTTGAATCCGAAATCGACTTTGAAAGATTTAGTTAAACTTACTCGCCTGCCCCCATCGGCCCTTGGCCTTTTAGCAGCCCCGTTAAGCCCCCGCTCATCTCGGCCAATTTACGCGCTGCCAACTCTTGAGACTTTTTTACCGCTTTGTTGACTACTGCCATCACCCGCTCGTTGGCCATACCATCTATGGCTAGACTCACCAGTTTTTGGTCACCCGAAATCACCACCTTGACTCCGTCCTCATCAAGTTCGATCGTTTCTGCTGCCAGCTGTTTCTGAATCTTTAGGGCCTGATCGCGCATTTTTTTCAACTGGCCCAACTGTTTGACTTTATCAAACATTTATCCTTCACCTCCCCCCAAAAACTTCCTGAGCAGTTTTAATAATATCATCGTCGTTGCTTTTCTTCCCCTTCTCGCTTAAATAATACCTCACCCCCACCGGGCTTTTAAGCACTTTTGAAGCCACCGTCTCTACCAACTCGCGGTAGCGGGCTATCTCCAAACGCTCTTTGTGAAACCGATAAAACACTTCTAAAACCAGGTTCTTACCGTCAAAACCGGTCGGTTTGGTCGCCCGCAGCAGTGCCTCTAAACTATGGTTGTGGGGCCGCAAGGCTTTTAGCACCTCGTCCCACCTATCCTCCACCGCCTTCAAGCTAAGCTTTCCCGACTTGGTTTTTAAATCAGGCTCTGGGCTGGGTGGGCTGGGGTTACCCCCTTTATCCTCCGAAGCTTTAGCAGAGGCGGACCACTCCACCACCGCCAACTCCAAAGGCAAACTTTCTATTACCGCTCCTTTAATTTTTTCGGCCGCCGCCGCCAAAAGCGCCAGCAATTTTTTAACTTCATCTTTGTCTTTTAGCTCGTCGATGTCGCTTGCCTCCTCCTCAACGCCCAAGCGCAAAAACAACACTTGCCTCAACCGCTCCACCAGGTTAATCGCCAACTGCTTCACGTCGATGCCTTGTTCGCCCGCTTTTCTTAACCACTCCAAAGCTTTATTAACCTCTTTTTGGTAAACCAGTACCAACCAGTCATCAAGCTCCTCACCCATCAACTTTGTCTTTAACACCTCACCAACTTTGGCCGAACTGATCTTTTTCCCCGCCGCCGCCAACTGCTCCAAAATTTTGACCGCGTCCCTGAAGCTTCCTCCGGCCTGTTTGGCAATAAGCCTTAAATCATTGAGGCTAATTTTAAGCTTCTCTCCCTTGACCACCCGGGTCAACGCCCTGATAATTTCTTCTAAGTTAGCCTTTCTAAAATTAACCTGCCAACAGCGCGAGGCAATCGTCCCCGGTATCTTCTCGGCTTGAGTGGTGCAAAGCACAAACACAGCGTGCTCTGGAGGCTCTTCCAGGGTTTTCAGTAACGCGTTAAAGGCCTCCTTGGTCAGCATGTGGGCTTCGTCAATGATGTAGACTTTTTTGCTTAAATTTGCCGGCGCCAGCCTGATCTTTTCCCGTAAATCCCGGATATCGTCAATTCCCCGATTTGAGGCCGCGTCGATCTCGATCAAATCTAAAGCGTTCCCTCGGCTCAAACTCAAACACGCCTCACACTTGTTACACGGCTCTCCGCCGGCTGGCGGATTACCCCTTTTAGCCGTGCAGTTTACCGCCTTGGCTACGATCCTGGCCGCCGACGTCTTACCCGTACCTTTAGGCCCCACAAACAAAAAGGCGTGGGGCACGTCTTTGGCTGCCAAAATCTCGCCCAAAGCAGAGCTAACCTCCTTAATATCCAAATCAGAAATTTTTTGCGGCCGGTATTTTAAATAGTACGCCATACTTTTTATTTATTAGTCATTGTGTCATTGGTCATTGATTAGGTCAATTAGAAATTAGGTCAATTTAGTCATGATGTACTCCGAGAAGATGGAGCACCCCGTGCTCGGTCAAAAACCGCAAACTTTCGTCAACCCCCACCCCACGTTCGTTTGCCTGCCTGGTGGCCTCGGGAAAACTTACCACCACGTCTCCCAATCTCACCACCCCATCCGGCCCTGGCTCTTTATCGAGAGGGAAACTCAAAACATCCGTCGTCCCAAGCTTTCCCATGTATTTTCGGTTGAGCTGAGTCATCTTTTTGTCGTCAACCAAGCTCACCGAAACCTCGACATTACCGGTCAAACCGTGGCCTTTGATCACCCTGGCGACCGCTTGCTCCAGCAGTTCTTTTTTGACCCGGTAGCGTGAGGCCAGCCTCACCGACAACCTCATAACTCTTGCTTTACAATTCTGGCTACCACCGCCCCGTCTGCCTTACCGGCAAGCCTAACCATCGCTAGCTTCATCGCCTGGCCAAAATCTCCTTTAGCCTCGGCGAGAACTGCCTTCACCGCCTGCCTTATTTCCTCCTCGCCCATTTCTTGGGGTAAATACGCTTTAATTATTTTAAGCTCGCTTGTTTCCTTGTCCGCCAATTCCGGCCTCCCACCTTTCCTGTAGGCTTCGATCGATTCCTGCCTTTTTTTGGCCTCTTGTTTTAACACCCTCAACACATCTTGACTTTCAAGTCCGCCCTTTTTTTCAATCTCGGCGTTATGAAGCGCCGCCAACAACATTCTCAAGGTCGACACCTTGTCGGCGTCCTTGGCTTTAACTGCCTGGTTTAGATCAGTTCGGATCTTATCAACTGAAATCATTTATTTTTCTTTTTCCTCAAACGCTTGCGCCGCTTGCTTCTTCTTTTAAACTCCGCCAGTTTTTCTTTTTTCTTCACCGACGGTTTCTTGTAATACTGCCGATCCCGAATCTTGGTTAAAAGCTGACTTGCCAGCACTTTCTTTTTAAACTTCTTGATTATTTGATCAGTCGATTCACCAGGTTGTGATTTAACCACCACCGGCATTTAAAAAATCCACCCCCTTTAATAGGTCTACTAGCTCCTTTAGGTTCAGGCTCGAGGCCTTCACCTTTTGATTGTGTCTGGAGCCATTTAAGATTATATGACGGCTGGGATGAAAAAACCAGTCTGCTTTTGGATCAGCTTGTTTTAGCGCCTGGTAGGCAGCAGTCAAATCAAGACTTTTCTTCGGTTGGCACTTGACCGACACAAAACCCGTTCCCGGCTCTTTTCTCACTATCAGGGCAAAACCCATTTTCTGTCCTAGTTTAGAAACCCGGCTCATTTTTGTTTCCGTTCCTAAAGATTTGCCCCAGGGAGAAATAAACTCAATCCCGCTTCTAATCTCCTTCTCCGCCAAATCTTTCTGATGAAGGCCATACAAAACCGCTTCAAGGAGTAACTCCCCTTGAGCCACCAGTTCTCTGTCGTTTAGCCGGCCCGACATTTTCAGGTGGTCAAGAAGATGGTGGAGGCTTAGATCATAAATATCGGCCGCCGCATCGTTCCAGAAAAAATCCTCAAAATGATCTATCTGAATTACTAAGTCTATTAAGCGTTCCAGCGCACTTTGATATTTTAAAGTAATGTTTTTTTCACTCTTTAAATAATTAAAGACAAGGTCGGCCGCGCAGGTTCGTGCGTTGCTGTCGTGGTGGTCAAACCTGCCCAGACCGGTGTCAACGTGAACTACATCAGGGTCGCTGTCAACCGCTTTGTCATCTAAGGTCGTCCCCGCCGGCACAAACTTTACCTTGGCTCCCTCAAATTCGTGATCAAAACGCTTCAATAACCATACCGCGCACACCGCATCCAGGTCGGGAAAAATATGGGTGACGATAGTTTTCATTTTAACCGCTTGACCGCTTCATCTAAACTCACCAATTCGGTTTTATCGCTACTTCTTGCCTTCCACTCTAACTTATCTTTCGACTTGGCCGACGCCACCAATCTTACCGGAATGCCGATTAAATCGGCGTCGGCAAACTTAACTCCGGCGGACACCTCCCGATCATCCCACAACACCTCCACTCCTACCTCCTTAAGCTGGCCATAGGCTTCTTTGGTTTGCTTTTCTGCCCCGGGAAGCGACACTAAATGCACCGCAAACGGCGCCACTACTTCCGGCCAGATAATGCCCCGCTCGTCGTGATTGACTTCTACCAACGCCCCCATCACCCTGGTCGGGCCGATGCCGTAACTGCCAAACCAAACCGGCTTTTTCTGGCCCTGGCTGTCGGTAAAATACATCCCCATCTTCTCCGCGTACCAGGTCCCCAAAGGAAAAACGTTACCCACCTCGATCGCTTTTGTCTTAACTACCTGACCCTTACCACACTCGGAGCATTTATCCCCCTGGCTGCCCTTAAAAATTTCCTGGTTGGCTCCCCAGTCGCAGCTGTCGCAATAAAAAATCGTGTCCTCGCCGCCCGCTGATAGCACCTGGAACTCGTGGGTATTTTTGTCGGTAAACACGCCGCCGCCGGCCTCGGTCACCCGATAGTCAAACCCCAAGCGCTCAAACACTTTCACATAAGCCCCCTTAACCTTCTCGTAATACTCCATCAAATCTTTCTCCGAGGTATGCGCCGAATAAAGATCTTTCATCATAAACTCGCGGCCGCGCAAAATCCCTGACCTGGCTCTCGGTTCGTTTCTGAACTTGGTCGAAAAATGATACACTGCCACCGGCAAATCTTTAAAGCTCACTATGTTTTTGCGCAACAAATCCATGACAATCTCTTCATGGGTAAAGGAAAGCACATATTCCCGGTCCCGGGCGTCTTTTAATTTGTACATTATCTCGTCGGCTTTGTCCCACCGCCCGGTCTCGTTCCAAATCTCTTTAGGGTGAAGCAACGGCATCAGCATTTCCTGGCCGCCGACGGCGTTCATTTCTTCTCTTATAATCTGGTTAATATTATTGACCACCCGCCAGCCTAAAGGAAGTAACGTCCAGCTCCCCGCCATCAGTTGGTCGATAAAACCGCCCCGCACCAACAGCTTATGGTTGACGCTCTCGGCGCCCTTAGGCGCTTCCTTTTTAGTCTTGGGAAAAAGCTGACTATAACGCATGAGTTTACTCTATCAAAATTCCCCCTAAAATCCCAGCCCCAAGCTCCGACGTCACTTCCCGCCAGGTGAACTTACGGTTCTTGTCTGCCGATCCAATCCACCTTGTCAAAATCTTGATCATAAGAATAAATGTTTTTTATCTGCTCGCTCTTCATTCGCGCCACGGTTAAAGCGTCTTCAAAATCAATTTTGTATTCTACAAAAATATCCAAAGCCATTAATATTTCAACTCTAAAGTTAAGCTTTAGCCCTTTAAGCCCGATTAAAGGCTGGAGTTTATCCCTAACCTCTTCTCTCGAAAGCCCATACAGCGCCTTAGATGTCAAAATATAAACCGTTTCTGCCAGAATAGCCTCGGAGGTAGTTAAAATGACTTTTTTCTCTCTGGCCTTTTTAAACAATAACCAGCACTTAGCCGCTTTTTTAGAGTCATCTTTAGTAATAAAGCGAATAAAAATGTTGGTGTCAACAAAAGTGGGTTTCATTAGCCGCTTGTCCGCAACGCTCTCTCCTGTCGGACAATTTGCCTCATTTCTTTAAAATTCCTGGCAATCGGCTTAACTGAGCCGTAAACATCTTCAAGGGTAAATTTAATCGGTTTTAAGATCACTTTATCTTTAGAAATTACTTCCGCTGTTACCCTTTGAGTTTTATCAAGCTTAAGTAGGCGTCTAATGCTAACAGGGATAGTCACCTGCCCCTTAGCGCTTACCGGTAAAGTAATAGAATAATTTACATTCATAATAAGTAAAGAATATACTAAATGTAAAGATTTGTCAAGAAGTAATCCTACGGCGCCACTTCTTCCCAGCGGTACTTGGAACGGGTCAGGTACTGGTAAGCGTTGACCTGTAAATCCGGCCGGTAGATAAAGTACTCGGCCGCCTCGTTGTTGTTGCCGCTGTCAAGATCCCGCTCCAAATTAAACCCGCCCCAACCGGTGAAAATGCCTTCGGCGATAAGCTGCTCGTCACCTGTCCCCGTTGTCCCAGTGGCAATTACTCCGTCCGCAATATACACCCCCTCGACGTTAGTGACCGCCGAGTTAACCGAAATATTCCCCGAAGCAATGATGGCCAAAAAGCCGCCCTCGTCAACGTTGATGTTTTGGGCTATGGTGACGTCGCCGTCAACCAGGATCACCGCCGCCGTACCCGAGCCGATACTCCAATCACCACCAAAGGTAGCCGTCGACCCGCTGGCGGCATAGACCCCGGAGGCTCCCGGCTCGCTCCCGTCCCAAACACTTGCCTCTTCCGGGTCGTCCTCCAAAATCCGGGCAAAATAGGCATATTTGGTTTCCAGCCCCTTGTATTGGGTCTTGGCATTCCAGTCGTTGCCGTCCTGACTAATGTCGCCGCTGCCGGTAACCAAAGACCCGGTGTAACTCACCAGACCGGTAGTGCCGGACGCATCCTCGGTAACAAGATAAGGCGAACACAGCCCGGCGCAGCTTGCCGGAATGTTAGACGAGACACTGCCGCCGTCGGCATGAAGATTACCCCCTTCTGCCTGCCACCAGGCATCGGCTAAATCTGTCAGATAAAAATCCACTCCTGCTTGGGGAGAACTGACTCCCCCATACTGGCAGGTCCCCGAGGGACAGGCGCAAGTGTAGGTAGAAGGATCCAAAGTCACCGTGTACGCTCCCCCGGCAGGAACATCTGCCACCGTGTAGTTGCCGCCCCCGCCCACCGTTCCGGTGTAGTTTCCCGGGTTGCTAACCGTTACATTGGTACCTAAATTTAATGGACTAGCGCTACTACCAGGATCAAGCTGGCAAAATCCCACCTGGCTAGCGGTACTCCCGTCACCCAGTAAATAGACCGTGCCGGATATATCTCCTAAAGGCTCGCCGACAAAAAAGGTGGTTGATGACCACGGCCCGGGCTGAATACTGCAGGAAACGTTGACTCCCTGAACCCGGGCAAAGTAAGTGTCGGCGGCAGAAGTAAAGGTTTTAGACCGGTTGTCCCGGCCCACCAACTGACTGCAATAGGCCAAAGGGTTAGAACAACTGGTGCCGGCAGGGTAAATCTCATAATTCCACACGTCAGCCTTGCCATTGGAGTCAGAGCTCCACGACACGGTAATGTTGCCGTCCCCGTCCGGCTCTGTCGTCGAGCCGTTTGAGGGGCTAATGGTCAAGCTCCCCGGCACCCCCGCCGCCGCCGGGCAACTACCACCACTACCCCCACCAGGATCATTACTACAACAACTACCTGCCTGCATCTCAAAAGTCGTCCCATCACACTCAGGGTTAATACTGATATCCTCCGAAATACACTTAACGTTTGGGCCTAGGCTAAACTTGGAATACCTACAAGTTAAGGCACCGCAAGTAACTGTATCTCTGGCATAGTATTGCACACACCAGTTTTCTGACTGGTGTGCCTTACAATAGTCATACACGTCCAATACCGACTCCCCCAAACAAGTGCCTCCGGGGCAAAGTTCGTCAGCCAAAACCCTGTCTTTTGCCACCAGTAAACTCAAACCAAAGATGGCCCCTAAGACGACCAAAAACAACTTACTCTTCATATAAGTCGGTGTAAATAGCCGTGGCCACCAAAAAAGTAGCCCCTTCTGCCTCCTGCGACTTTTCTTCCATAATGTCCGCCAAAAGGCATAAATGTCCCAACTTAGCACAAACCTGCTCCGTTCTAAAAAATTTGGGAAAGGGCTTGGCTAAATACTCTATCCCCACCTGCTGGCCGGGCTTGATTTTAGTTTTAAGTTCAGCAAAATCAATCAAGCCCGAATCGGTTCCGTCACCGTAGCCTATACCATCTACAGCTTCACTCTTAAACCCACCGGAAATAAATAGCTTAATATTATGCCTCTTGTTATCGGTGTCATAATAGAAAACTTCAAGATAATTAACTCCGTCTTGAGAGAAAAAGTTTTTTAAGAAAGGCTGAATATACTCAAAGCGCCATTCGTCGCTTACCCCTACGGTCGCATATTTGGAAGACAGTACCGGGAAAGGAGTTAAATCTGATCGCTTGGGAAAAACATAGTATTTAACAAACCAGTAGTAACCCAGAAAACCAAGAAACAGACTAATCAGGACAATGTAGCTAACCAAAATCAACTTCCTGTTATCCATAACCTAATGGTAGCATGAAGCTCTGGTTAAAAGTCAACCGGTTTGACAGCCTATCTTAAGACATATACCCAGTTGGTGTGCGCGGAGATAATCAAACCGTCTTCGGGCCAGTCGTAGGCTTGGCCAGAAAACATCGCCTCAAGCACCCTAGTCGAGCCAGTCGTCTGATCTAAGTCATAAAACCAACCGACCCTGTTTGGTTTAACGCCCCAACTGGGAAGAATTGAAGGGAAATGGAACCAATAACTGATGCCTAACTGGTCACCGGCTATCATGCCAGAAAAATCACTTAAAAAACCACCATCACCATCAAGACTATTAAGGCGCACTTTTTCTGTCCCTGGCTCAAAAATCGGTCTGTATCCACCTGAGGCTGCGGGAGAGATGCTAGCAAGCTCTGTGCCGTTCGAGTCGGTCATTTTTTCAAGAATGAGGGCAGTTCGTATAATTTCTGGGTTGGTCGGGTCTGCAATTAATGCCACTAAAACATCCAAAGTTACTTGAGTACCAGAAATGAGCTCCATTTCCATGGTTCTTGTTTCTCCGGTAAACACCGGCCAAGCATCTCGATTGATAATACCACCATCTCCAGTCTCTCGATTCTCCCAAAAATTCTTGGTGGGCGCGTTGTCAATCAACTCTTGGTAAAAATCTACCCAGTCGCCGGCCTCGTTTTGGTAAAGCCTCTTCTCGTCATAGCTATTAACGTAAGTGTTGGTCTCATCGTCATAAGTTAACCCTTTTTCCTCGACTAGCACTTGCAACTCCTCGGGCAAAGTCGTCGGTAGCGACACCGAAGATTCAAGCACTGTGGTCAGCTCGTGGCGGCTAACTTGGCCGTCGCCTTCGTCAACTGTCAAAATTATCTTGCCTTCGGCGGTGGTGATATCGATCTTGTCGTCCTTCTCCCAAATGGCCCTGACCGCCGAGATTACCTCGTTAGTATTCTTGTCTACAGTGGCAATTATTACCGTCCCTGTCTTAAACTCGCCTAAGTGATCCGGTAGTTTATCCGGATCGGTAACGATCATGGCCGCTATGCCCACGTTGTCACCCAAGCCTTCGCTAGGCAAGGTGATTATTGCCTGGTCCAGTTCATCACCATACTCGGCCATGCCAGCGTCATTAATGCCGATAAACTTGTCTTCCGGCCCATTGACGTCATAAGGGTCATATAGTTGATCGGCGTAGCTGACGAAGGCTTCGCCGTTTTTAGTAATGCTCAAAGCATTAAAACTGCTGCCGTCGCCGTTGTTGACGGTAACCACCGCCGGCGACAAACCTTGGTCGTTTAGGGCGTCTTGCAACTCAAACGAGTTAGCCCAATATTCTTGACCGTTAACCTCTACCGGCAAACCGGTTAAGGCCACGATTTCCGGGTTAAAACCCACAAACGCCGGCGTCCCTGCCAGCTCGTTTTCTGCGTCAACAATGTCGTGCACCTGGTCGACCAAAAAAGCAGCAGCCAATGCATCGGTCAAATTTTCTTCGACCAGAACCACCTTTCCGCCATCCGGACCTTCCAGCTCATAAGTAAACTCTCCAGCCTCATTAACCCTTACCACCATAGGCGTTGCTGCTTCGACCGGCTCAAAATCCTCTGATTCCGGATTAAAAACAAGCTGGTGCAAAGGAATCGTCAGACTACCATTGCTTCTGGTAATCATATCCGGGCCAACCTGGCTTAAATCCGGCCAAATAAACCCAAGGCCGACAGAGTCGCCCGCTTCGCAAACCGGCACTGCCCAAACAGACTGCAGCCGGCCGGTACTATCAGGCTCTGCCAGCCCCAAAACCGGAAAATCTCCCGCACCGCCAACCAAACCCCTGACTAAGGCGCCGGGAATATCCGCCTGGAAGTCAGCCTGAAGCGCGCCCAGCTCACCGGAGTCTAAAGAGTTAGCGTCAACAAAAGCAAAATCTACCTGGTCGGGATTTAACCCGTGAATCGCTCCTATCAAACCAGCACACTCGCTCCCCAGCCAGTCGTCATCACCGTCTTGGGTTGGAGTGACTCGTTCAGGATCTTGAGCACAGGCGGACACTAAACCTCCAATTACCACACCGGTGAAAGCTAGTTTTATCGTGTTCCAAATTCCTGTCCTGTTCCAGCCGCCGTCTGGGTTCCGCCACGAAAAATCCGCTTCTTTCAAACCGGCAATCATCTCACCAAAAACTCTGGCGTCCTGGGGTAGCTGCTTAATAAACTCCAAGCCAAACCGACCCACCTCTTTTAAATCAGCCAAAAGCAGGGCCGGCTCCCTACTATATCTGCTCACTGCTTCCCCCATTACTGCCTGATATAAGTCTTGGGCGTCGTGGGTCAAATCAGTCAACATCTCCCCCACTGTCAACGGCGGTAATTCCGAAGAGTCTATCGACCTAACTTCTGGCACGCCTTGTTTGGCGCGCGGCAAAGGTAAAGCTAATTCACCTGTAGCTATAGTCATATATCACTCTATTTTATCATCCTGATCAAATTTTTGGGGCTGGCTGGGGTGAGCGGCTTCCATCACGCTGGCCGCCTCGCGCGCCAAAATGAACTTAACGTACTTGGTCAGGTCGTAGCCAAGTTCGGCGCCTTTGAGTTCGAGTAACTGGGCTTCCTGGCGGGTGAGCGATAACTGCAGCTTTTTCATTGACTTAAGTTAAGCACAAACTAACTACTTTGTCAATACCTAATCAATGAAGACTAAATGAGTTATAAATTAATCAGCCGTATAACTGGCTGTGAGTGCCCAAAGCCACAAAAATAACCAAATTGCTTCTGGTACTCTCAATAAACACCGCCCGCCAATCTCCTGATATGTTGATACTCCTATAACCTCGCCACTGTCCGCTTAAAGCGTGATTGTTTAAAAGCGGAGAAAATTTGTCTTTTTCAAAAAGTGTCAACCTTTGGTAGAATGCTTTTCTGATTTTTAGCGGTGCCTTGCCATGTTGTTTTTTAAACTTCCGGCTAAATCTGATTGACATACTTTCTGTCTTTATCCTCTAACCAGGCAATGGCGTCCTTGACATTGTCAAAAGCCGGAGAAACCCTACCAGCTTTAATATCCTCTTCGGACTCTTTAAGTGACTCAATCAAATAAGGGCTAGGCGTCTCGTTTAAGTCAAACTCCAACTTTTTTGTCTTTACTACTGTTCTAATTAAAAAGTTAATCAAGCCGCTCAAAGTCAAACCGGCTTCCTTGGCCACTCTTTGGGCTTGAGCCTTTATCCGAGCATCGGTTCTGATGTTGATTACCGCTGTGTCACTCATATACACAAAGTATATACAATGTATGTAAAAATGTCAAACCTACCCCGCCAGCCGCCTGATATCGGCAATGGTCACCAGGGCCATCAGGCCCAAGAGTAAGACCATACCGACAAGATGAACCCACTGCTCTACTTCCGGCTTGACCCGTTTGCCGGTGACCGCCTCCACCACCACAAAAGCCAGCCTGCCTCCGTCAAGCGCCGGCAGGGGGAGTAAATTGAGAATAGCCAGGTTGACCGACAACACCGCCATAAACTGTAGCACCGCCAAAATGCCTTCCTGGGACACGCTTTTACTGATCTCGTAAATCCCCACCGGCCCGGCGACATCCTTGGGTACCACCCCTTGAGCCAGTCGGGCCACCATCAGCCCCAAAGAGGCCAAAATCTCCCTGCCCCACGAAAGCGCTTCTTTCAAACCCACGACCGCGCCCCTGAATGGTCTTTGCCACATCGGATACTGGATCAAATCAACGTTGGTGATCACCACTCCCAAAGCCCCTTGGTTTGCCGGAGTGGCTTCTTCGGTTCTAGGAACTAGCCTCACCTGCCGGCCATCCTTAAGCTGTAAAATAATTTCTTCTCCCCGGTGAGCGTTAACATGGTCGATAAACGCCTGGTCCACTTCTCCGTCTTCAAAGCTAAGGCCGGTTACCCCGACAATCCTATCGTCTGCTTTGACTCCGGCCGCCTCTGCCGGCGACCCGGCCGCCACCCCGGTCACCGTCAGATAATCGGTTTCCTCGGGAATGCCGATTTTGGTATAAATGGCGCTAAACAGAATCACTCCCAGTAAAAAGTTCATCGCCACCCCGGCCGTCAAAACCGCCGTCCTGACTCTTTTTTTCTGGCTGAAAAACGTTCTCTTTCTATCAACGCCTGCCCCGCGTAACTCTTCGAGCGAAGTGGGGTTTTCTCCCAGAAGCCGGACAAAACCACCAAAGGGAAGAAAGTTGATACTATAGATAGTCTCGCCGACCTTTTTACCCCAAACCTTGGGCGGATAGCCCAAACCAAATTCCTCCACTTTAATGCCAAAAATTCTCGCTGCCACAAAATGCCCCAGCTCATGGATCAAAACCAAGACGGACAAGATAATCAGGAATATAATGATTTGCATTAGGTTAATTTACTTTACAGCTCCATCAATTCTTTGGCCTTGGCTTCCTCGAGAGAATCAAGCTTGCCGTTGTAATCGTCAATTAAACTTTGCAGCCGGTCATACATGGCGTGAACGTCGTCCTCCGACACCCCTGGGTCGTCTTCGTGTTCGTCGATTTCATGCTTTACCTCGTTTCTTATCTGTCTCAACATCGCCTTACCACTCTCGACTCTTTGACCAACCTGTTTGACCAACTCTTCCCGGCGCTCCTGGCTTAAGGGCTGAATCGTCAACCTCACCTGCTCTCCTTCGACTACCGGACTTGCCCCTAAATCAGCTTTCAGAAGCGCTTTTTCCAAAGACTTTAAAACGTTGGTATCCCACGGCTTGATAATCAACGAATGCGGGTCGGGGGCGGCAATCGCCGCCACTTCCCGTACCTCCATCGTCGTCCCCTCATAGGCTTCGACTTTAACCCGTTCCACCAAGGCCGGCTTGGCTCTGCCGGTTCTGACTTGATCCAATTCTTGACTCACCAGCTCGACTACCTGGTCCATCTTGGCTTTACCCGAGGCAAATATCGACTCGTCCATATTATTTCTTATAGTCTAACACACTAAGGTTCAATTCTTTTAATGCCTTTAATTTTGTCAAAATCCTTGTCAAAAGAAAGTATTTTCCCATCATTTTCCAGCAAACTATATGCTGACGCGTAAGCATCAACAAAACTAATCTTATATCTTTTTAATTGCGCCATCGTTGATAACAGCAAAACTTTATTACATACGATATTGTTATAGCTCACCAGTGATTCAAGACTGATAATTATTCTTTTTTGAGAAAAACCGTAAAAAGACTTAAGCACCCAATAGGTTTCGGCAACCGTAACATCAGACAGGAGAATTTTTTTGTTTTTTTTCAGCCAAACTTGAAATTTTTTCGCCTTTTGGTTATCGTCTTGGGTTATAAATCGAATAATAATATCCGTATCAATAACCATTAGATTTTACCAGCAATTAAATCCTTAACGTAAGCTGCTCTAGCAGCCTTTTTATTGTATTTAATTTTAGTTTTAAAGTAACCCATCATATCCGCAAAATCAGGTACAGGTTTAAGCTTAATTGCTCCTGACCCGCCTTTGGAAAATTGTACTTTTTGGCCTGGTTTAATGTTCAGCATTTGTCTAAACTCTTGGGGAATAGTCACCTGGCCCTTGGTGGTTACGGTAGAAAGAATCGTCATAGTAATACTACTATAAATAAGTATTACTATATTGTCAAGTATTACTTTAAAGCTAATCTCGCGATATCGTCCACCTTAATGTTCTCTTTGAGTTTGGCCGCGGCCGCGGCCACTAAATCGGCAATCTTGGTTTTGTTGTCCCTGATATACTCCTGCTTTAAAAGCGCCTCAACGTTTTTTGGCTCCATGCTGGCAATTTGCAGCGCCAGTTCAGCTCCCAATTTTTGAAACTGACTCGATCTGGCCACAAAGTCAGTCTCACAAAGCAGCTTGACCATGGCTCCGATCCTGCCCTGGTGGACGTAGGTGAAAATAAAACCCTCATCGGTGGCTTTGTCGCCGCGTTTGGCTGCTTTTTTGACCCCCAGCTTTTTCAAAATCTCTTTAGCCTTTTTAGCCTTGCCTCCCGCCTCCTCAAGGGCTACTCTCACCTCCATCAACCCCGCCCCGGTCTCGTCTCTTAGTTTTTTGATGTCTTTTAAAGAAATTTTACTCATGATTTTGCCTTGGGCTTTTTGCCTTTTAAGCCCTTGCCGTCACTGTAAGCTTGGGCCATTTTGGCTACCACTAATTTGATCGACCGGACCGCGTCGTCGTTGGCCGGAATCACATCGGTCACCACGTCGGGGTCAGCGTTTGAGTCGACCATGGCGATCAACTCCAGGCCGCGGATCTTGGCTTCCTTTACCGCTGCCACCTCTTTTTTGATATCCACCACAAAAATCGCCTCCGGAATCTGGGTTAAAGTCTTCAACCCCCCTAAAAACCGGTCTAGCTTTTCCATCTCCCTGGCGATCAATAAATTTTCTTTTTTGGTATATTTTTTAAACTCGCCTTTGGCTTTTTTTTCTTCATACTCATTCAACTTGTCGATTCCCTTTTTAATCTGCTCCCAATTAGTCACCGTTCCTCCCAGCCAGCGGATGGCCACATAAGGCGCCCCCACTTTTTTGGCTTCCTCTTCCACGATCGAAGAGGCTTGTCTTTTGGTGCCGACAAACACCACCTCTTTGCCCTCGGCTACCAAATCCCGCACCTTTTCCATCGCCGCCGAGAGGTGGGCAGCCGTTTTTTCAAGATCAAAAATGTGCACCCCGTCGCGCTTGACATAAATGTACTGCTTCATCTTCGGGTTCCACCGCCTGGCCTGGTGGCCAAAATGGCACCCGGCATCGAGTAACTCCTTCAGGTCGATTTTGTAGTCTGTTTTTTTGGTCGTTTTTTTGGTCATTAGATCAGTTACTATACCCCGCCTCGACTAAATTTTCAAGTAAGCTAACCACAGTCACCGGCCCCACCCCTCCCGGCACCGGCGTAATTACTGCCGCTTGGCGTTTTACCGCCTCAAAATCCACATCGCCTTTGGGCCAACCCACGTCAATTACCACTGCCCCGTCTTTGACCATTTCGACCGTGATCAAATTGGGCTGCCCCGCAGCCGAAATCAGAACGTCAGCTTCTAGAGTAATCGCTCCCAGATCTTTTGTTTCAATGTCAACTCCGGTCGCTCCAAGTTTTTTCACCAAGGCCCGCCCCACCAAGCCCAAACTCCCCACCACGACCACTTTTCCGTCCCGGGACGGCAGCGAGTTAAGGATCGCCTCGACTGCTTTGACCGTAGCCGGCACAAAGCGACTCCCCTGCCTTAAACCATCAACATCCTTCCCTGGTACAATTGTTTTAACCAATTGTACCCACCAGGCCTCAAACCCAACTCTATCCATTCCCCGGCTTTTCCCCCAAGATACCCCCGGCCGCTGAATCATTATCCCGGTCACTTTCGGGTCGCGGTTTAACCTGCCTATCAGTTTAATCACCGGCTCTAGGTCAATGTCACTAAAGTTAAATTCCTCAAACTCTATCCCCACCCTTTCGGCTGCCGCCTGCTTCAAGTCGCTATAAAGCTTGCCCGCCGCATCGTCTGAAAAAACTATCACCGCCAGCTTCGCGCCTTTGCCCTGCTTTTTGAGCCGCTCTATCTTTGTTTTAAGCTCGCCTTCTTTTTTCTTAGCCAAAGCCTCGCCGTCAAACACTCGCGCCATTATATTCCCGGCAAAGGGTATTTCTTGGCAAAAGCCGTCACTTCTCGGTTCAGTTTCTTAAGCCAGGGGTCGCGGTCTACTGCTTGTCTAAACTTTTTGGCAAAGCGGTTAACCGCTTTTTTACCTTCAGGCATCTTTTCTTTTTTGACGTGGTCTATTACTGCCAAAATCCAAACGGCGATTTTTTTCATCTCCGGCACCTTCATTCCCCGGCTGGTCAACGCCGGCGTCCCCAGTCTTAGTCCCGAAGGATAATAGGGCGAGGCGGTGTCGTAGGGCACGGTGTTTCTATTGGCAATAATTCCCGCTTTATCCAAAGCCCAGGCTACCGTCCACCCGGAAAGCTTAAGGTTTCTTAAATCAACCAGCACCAAGTGTTTATCCGTTCCTCCGGAGACAATATCCAGTCCTCCTTTTTTCAGTTCCGCCGCCAGTGTTTGGGCGTTTTTGACCACTTGCCTCGCGTAGCGGCGGAAACTTGCCGTGGTAAGCTCACCGGCCGCCACCGCAATCCCGGCGATGGTATGAAGATGCGGCCCTCCCTGAAGCCCGGGAAAAACCGAAAAATTAATCTTGTCAATCAAGTCGCGTCTGGCCACAATTACCGCTCCCCGGGGACCGCGAAATGTCTTGTGGGTGGTAAAAGTGACCACATCGGCATAAGGAAACGGCGACGGGTTGGCGCCGCCGGCAACCAGTCCCGCCTCGTGGGCAATGTCGGCCAGGTAGTAAGCCCCGACTTTTTTGGCAATACCGGCCAGCTTTTTATGGTTGATGTTTCTCGGGTAAGCCGTGCCGCCGGAAATAATAATTTTCGGCCGGTACTTTTTGGCCTGTTTGGCAATGGCCGCGTAGTTAAAGACGCGGGTTTTACGATCCACATGGTAAAACTCGGAGCGGTAAAACTTTGAAGTAATGCTGATCGGCCGACTATCAAGCCGCCAACCGTGGGTTAGGTGCCCGCCGTCTGGCAAGTACATGCCCATCATCTTGTCGCCCGGGGCAAGCAGCGCATTGTAAACCGCCAAGTTAGCCGGCGAACCCGAATAGGGCTGGACGTTAACCCCCCACCTTGCCTCATTCAAACCAAAAACTTTAAGAATCCGCTCTTGAGCTAAACTCTCCACCAGGTCCATGTTGACGTTGCCCTGGTAATAGCGTTTCCTGGGATAACCCTCGGCGTACTTGTTCATCAAGGACGATCCCACCGCCCGCATCACCGCCTCGGAGGCAAAGTTCTCCGAGGGAATCATCGCCAGCTCTTCCCGCTGCCGCTTTTTTTCTTTTTTAATAATCTCAAATATTTTGTCCATCACCATAGAGTATTCTAACCTCAAAGTTCTTTTTTCACCAGCCGCACCAGTTGTTTCTTGCCCCGCTCGGTGGCGGCAAAATCCATAATCTTACCTTCGTTGACGCTGATTAATTTAACTTTCTTTTCTTGTCTTAACTTCCGCTTCAACGCCGTCAAGCCCTTATTAATATTGTTAAGATACTTTTTTTGGTAATATTTAATCTCAAACCGCCTTTCCTCTTCAACTCTACCCCTTTTGACCACCCTTTTTCTCAAGGTCGCCACCGGACAGCTTAAGGCCACCACCACCGTGCCGGCCAAAAAATCATCGGTCAACCGCCGGTAAATCACCTCAAACAAACGCCACTCGTCCTCGGTCAAATTGCCGGCCAAAAAATGACTGTGGGTAAAAGCCCAACTCATCAATATCCCGCTGTCGATCACTTGCCAGCGACGCTTAGCATCCTTAAGGTGGGTTTTCAATAAATTCACCCTCTCCACCGCCAGCCACAACTCGTTGGCTAAAGCCCAACGCTTGATGTCAACTAAAAACCTATCCCGAAACGGGTCCACGGTTTGGAACAGCTCGTCGGCAAATACTGCCTGGCCGCCCAAAGCCTCTGCCAGAATCGGCACCGCCGTCGACTTACCCGAAGCAATGTTGCCGATTACGGTAATGACGCCGCTTTTGCGCATAACTTACTCCCACTCCATGGTCGCCGGAGGCTTAGTAGTAATATCATATACTACCCGGTTTATTCCCGGTACCTCGTTGACGATACGAGCCGACACCCGGGCTAAAAAGCCAGGAGGCCACCTGGTCCAGTTCGCCGTCATCGCGTCTGTCGAGTCAACCGAACGGATGGCAATCATCTCTTCAAAACTCCTGGAGTCGCCTTTGACGCCGGTGGTGGCAACCGGCACATAAACACAAAAGGCCATCCATAGATCTTTCGGCCGGGTAATTTTTTCCATCTCCTCTTTTAAAATCCCCTCTGCCTGTCGCAAGCGGGCAAGCCTGGCTAAAGTCACCTCGCCCCTGATTCTCACCGCCAAACCCGGCCCCGGAAACGGTTGTCGCTCGATAACGCTTTGGGGCAAACCAAGTTTTTTTGCCACCGCTTTGACCTCATCCTTATAAAGATCTCGCAAGGGTTCAATCAGCTGCAAACGCATTTTCTTGGGCAAGCCGCCGACGTTGTGGTGGGTTTTGATGCTAGCGGCGGCATCGTGCATTCGGGCGCTTTCAATCACATCAGGGTAAATCGTTCCCTGAACCAAGTAACTTGCCCCAACTTTTTTAGCCTCTGCCTCAAACAGCCGGATATAAAGCCTGCCAATGATCTTTCTTTTTTTCTCCGGATCGGTTACCCCTTTTAAGGCGGCTAGAAACTCCCTTTGGGCTCTAACCACTACCAAATTATCTCCAAAAAACTCCTTAAAATCTTTTTTGACCTGCCCGGCTTCACCCAGCCTCATCAAGCCGTTGTCGACAAAAACACAGGTTAAATTTTTGCCTATCGCCCGAAAAACCATCGCCGCCGCCGTGGTCGAGTCTATTCCGCCGGACAAACCGCAAATGGCTCTTTTGACTCCCGCTTCTTTTCTAATCGCCGCGAGCTTACTTTCAAGCCACTCTGATTTACCCCAATTCTTTTTCGCCCCACAAATGTCAAACAAAAAGTTTTTCAAAATTTTCCTGCCCTTTTGGGTATGGACCACCTCGGGATGAAACTGCACCCCGTAAAGTCCTCGTTTTTCGTCAACCATGGCCAAATTTTTAGTGCCGCGGCTTTCCCCCGTCCTGACAAAACCTGAAGGAAGTTTAACCACCTGGTCGCTATGACTCATCCATACCCTTTGCCACCCGCCCGCTCCCTCAAAAAGCTTCGACTTTTTTAAGTTTACCCTCACCCCGCCATACTCCTGGCTGCTGCCCTTTTTTACTTTACCGCCAAGTTGGTCACCCATCAGCTGCATGCCGTAGCAAATCCCTAAAACCGGCACTGCCAATGAATAAATTTTTTTATCCAGCTTCGGCGCCCCGGGCAGGTATATCGTCCCCGGACCGCCGGAGATAATTATCCCCTCCGCTTCGCTCAGGGCCATGGCCTTCGTCTTAAAACTAAATATCTTGGCCGCCACACCCAGATCCCTCACCCTCCTAGCGATCAAATGGGCAGTTTGGGAGCCAAAGTCGATAACGGCAATCATTCTAAAAGTTCCACTTGGTCGCCACGGCCTAACTTTTTCACCCGCACGCAGGAAAAAACTTTTATCCCCAACTTCGCCACCGTGTCCACTCCGCCCTGAAACACTTTATCCCACAAAACGGCGAAGCCGACGACGTTGACCCCCCGCTTTTTTAAGCCTGCTACAATCCGGTAGCCAGTCTCACCCGTGGCGCAAACGTCATCCAAAAGTAACACCTTGTCGCCTTTTTTGACAAAAGACAAGTTGATCCCCGAAAACACATCAATTCCTGCCGAGCTGGTGGTAAAAGAACGAATCTCTTCCCGATAAACGTCTTTCCAGGAGGCAGGAATGTTTTGGTCTTTTCTTGACGCGTGCAGCCTGACATCGCGATTGAGTTCAATCGCCGTCGCCGTGGCCAAAAAATTGCCCGAATGGGGGATGCCGTGGATGGCGCTGATCTCATCTTTTCTGAATTCGGCCGCTATGACTCGCGCCGCCACCGCCAAAATCTTCGGCTTCATCCGCAAGTTAAAGGCCGACACCGAAATATAACCTTTATCCGCGTCAATGACTTTGGCGTCCCGCAAAAACTCACTTCTCAAAAACTTCAAATCTGCTAACAACTCTGTCCTCATAGTTTGAGTATACCAAACAATACTAAATTGTCTCGATCAACTGTCCTCTACGAGTAGCCGCAGCCTGTCTGATACCAGGCCAACCCTTAGGCTTAAAAGTCACTTCACCTATACTCACAGATCCATTGCCACATACCACCCTTTTGCGTTTGACTTCCCCACCCATAGGTCGATAATCTTCTCTTTCAGTTACTACTAACTCCCAATTTTCATTTGCCTTAACCCAGTTATTTCCCACTCTTCTGGGAGGATCCTTTGGCCCCAAGTCTACTTCACAATTTGACATTTTTCCCTCCTTCACCCACCACGACCGGTCCATGAGCGCACCTTCGGCTTGGGCTGTCTAGCCTGTTCCTCTTGCCATTCTTTATGAATTACTTGCGGCGGACGAGTATCTACTTGAACCACTGGGCGTTCTGCTTTTTCGTTGCTCCCGCCGCTCTCACCAGCCTTATCAGCTTGCCTCACAAGAAATGCTTCGGCTCCAGGAAAACACCTCTCTCCGCTCATTTCTTCCTTTCCGGCCCTAAAAGTAATTTGTTTCCCAAAAAAATAGGGCCTGAATCAAGCCCTAAGTTGAATTTAGCTTTGACTTAGATTTCTGTCAAGCCCCAAATTAAACTCTGATCTCGCGGGCGATCACCTCCGCCACGGACAAAACGACCAATTTCTTTGACTTTACTCTAGGCTCGACCGTATCCGTCACCACCACGCGGGCAATCGGGCTTCGATCAAGTTTTGCCTGCGCCCCCGGCACATACAGATGATGAGTCGCCGCCACCTCGATCTGACTTGCCCCTTTGGCTTTCAAGAATTTGACCGCCTCAATCAAAGTACTGCCGGTAGCAATCATGTCGTCTTTAATTAGCACCCTTTTCCCTTTAACCTCGTCGCTGACTCCCCCCACCCTGACTTTACCGTTGGCCAGACTCCGCTTTTTATCAATCTTTACCAAAGGCAGCTTCAGCTTCTTGGCAAAGCTGGTATTGGATTTAACCGAACCGACGTCAGGCGCTACGACAATGGTGTTTTTGCTGACTCGTTTTCTAAAATATTCCTCGAGCAGCTCCCGGGCCGACAAATTGGCAATCGGAGTCTTAAAAAACCGCCTTGTATGCGGTTTGTGAAGGTCAAAAGTAATCACCTTTTGAAGCGGTAAAAGCTCGATGATTTTAGCAATCACTGCCACCGACAAAGGCTCGCCCGGACGAAACACCTTATCCTGTTTGGTGTACCCCAGCCAGGGGATAACGGCGATAATTTTTTTTACCCCCCGCCTCACCAAAGCATCTCCCAATAAACAAAACTCGATTAAATGCTCATCGGTCGGTGCGCTCATCGACTGGACTAAAATCGCTCTCTTACCCACCCTTGCCTCTTTCACCCACACCCTGGCTTCGTCGTTGGCAAACCGCGACAATTCCACTTTGCCCAGCCGCGTCTTTAGTTTGGCGGCGACTCTTTGGGCCAAAAGCTTATTTGACGACCCGCTAAACACCAACATAACTTCTTATATCACGGGGCTTAATCTTTGTAAAACTTAGGCAGAAAATGCCGCAAAACCTGGCCGGCGTCAGCCACGGCTCGATTACCAACCAGGTAATACTGGCGGTTAAGCTGACTGGCCTCTCCCACGCTGTAAAAACTGGTTTTCACTCCCAGCTCTTTCAGCGCTGGTTTGATCAAATTCACCCCCTGCCGGGTTAAAGATACCGACCGATGCTGTACTTTAATTGGGTAAACTTTCACCACTTTGGCCGCCAGTAAAAAAGCCGCCCCGCTCGCTCCCGAGGCCGGATTGACAAAATCAGCCAGTAAAACTTCCCGGCCGTTGATTGAAATCAGCTTATGCTTATCCCGCCATTTGACCGTCACCGCCAAATTTGTTTCCGGCTCGCCTTTAAGGTGAACCCTTTTGGTCACCACCGCCACCTCGTTATCAATAACCGCGTCTTGAGTGAGTCCCCCGGCCAACCTGGTAGTCACCAGCCCTGCCCGCTCCAGACTCACCGGAATAGACTTAGCATCAAAACCAAACTCGGCTTCGTGCTTGGCAAGCAAGCTGTAGCCGGCGCGGGCCAGCTCAAAATACTGTCGGCAAAAACCGATGTCGTCGTACTTTTCCGGCTCTGCCACCAACCTTTGCGCTAAGGCGTTAATTTTATCCATCAGTTTCTTGGCCTCGTCAAAATGATGTTCTAAAACCACCACTGCCTCTTTCGGCAAAACCGCCCTGCTTTGACCAATTAAACTGCTAAACGAATCGCCGAACTTAACCAAATGATTCACCCGGGTGTCACCGTGAAACTCATCTGGGTATGCCAACAGTTTGGCAACGTCGATCTTTTCTCCCGGCCGGGCCGAAACTATTTCCACCGAGTGTCCGGCAAAAGTTAACTTCATCTAAACGAGTTTATCTCGTCTCTTAATTTTTCCGCCGCTGTTCTCGGATCGTCGGCAAAAATTATCCCCCGCGAGGAATTAACAATCATCCCCGCGCCTCGGCTGTTTACCCCCGCTTTGACGGTTTTGGCTACATCGCCGCCTTGGGCCCCGACTCCAGGCACCAAAAGCGTCATCTCCCCCACTACTTCTCTAATCTTTTTGAGTTCTTCCGGGTAAGTGGCTCCGGCCACCAGCATCACGTTGCCGTTTTCATTCCAGTCATCACGCACCCCTTCCGTCACTGCCTGCCACAAAGGTTTTTGCCCCGAACCCGCCGCAGAACCAACTTTCAAATCCTGAAACTCGCCCGCTCCGGGGTTTGACGTCCGGCACAAAACAAATATTCCCTTGTCCGCCCGTTCAAGAAACGGCAACACCGCCTCCCGACCCAAGTAGGGATGCACCGTGACCGCGTCAAACTTTAACTCGTCAAAAATGGCTTTGACATACCCTTGGTTGGAGTTGCCTATATCTGCCCGTTTGGCGTCGGCAATGGTCACCACTTCCGGGTAGTTTTTTCTTAAATACTCCGCCGTCAGTTTCAAATCCCGCCAACCCGTTTCGCCGCGGGCCTCGTAAAAGGAAAAATTGGGTTTGTAAGCGCAAACCAAGTCGTGGGTTTTTTCAATAATTTTTTTATCAAACTCAAATTCGCCCTGGTCTAACCCCACGCATACCAGCGAGTTATTTTTCTTCTGGATCGCACTAAGCTTTTGTTGAAATCTCATCAATCACTCCTTTGACCAGCTTAGCAGGATCTACATCAAAAATCACTTTCCCCGAGCCGGCTTTTTTGACCTTGGCATCTAGTTGCGGCAGTTCCTTGGCGATACCCCCAGTGCCGGTCAAAACTCCGCAGACTCCGCCATAGTCAACTAACGAGCTAAACTCGTGAAGCGTCCCCCAGCGGCCGGCAATAAAAATGGCCCCGTCACAGTCGGCGGTAGAAATCACGTTTCTGTACTTTTTCCTCACCATCGGCCTGTCTTCAAAACCAAACTGCCGCGGCACAAAAACTATTCTTTGATAGATTGACAAGTCATCCTCCGGAGTAAACCGCTTTTGGCCTGAAACATCAAACTCGGGCGAATAACCCCAAACCGTTACTCCTGCCTTGGCCGCCTCGCGGGCAGCCTCGTAGGGCACGCCGCTGCAGGCACCGGTCACCACGATGATTTTCTCTTTAAACTTACCCAGCGCTTCGCCCACCTGCCGCGCCTTAGCCATCACCTCGTCCCCCTCATCCACCGCCGACCCAAAAACCCCGACTTTGTATTTCATGGCTAGTAAACTACTAAAATTACTCCCACTACTCCAAGTATCACCCCCACGATCTGCCTCAGGCTCAATGCTTCGCTTAATAAAACCAGCCCCAACAGCACCCCGAAAATAATCTGGCTCGGTGAGGTAATCGCTACCACCTTAGACAAAAACCCACTTCGGACTGCCAAGATATTGGCTGCCACACCCAAAGCCACCATCACTCCGGCCAAAACCGCGTATCTTACTCCCTTGTTTGACCAGTCCAATTCCACCCTGCCTTCCGGCTTTAAAACCCAAAACAAAATAGCGAACAAAACCAACTCCACCACCACCTCGATCAGTAAAGCCGCAGAAAACGGCAGAGTTTTAACCGCCAGCTTTCTTAATAAAAAAGTCAGCGAAAAAAACAAAGCCGTAGCAATCGAAAAAACTACGTAACTCATTTACCTTTCTCTTCCAGGTATTTCTTTCCATGGCCGATTTTGGTATTAATCGGTCTGCCCTGTTTACAAAACGGGCAGTCCTTCTCGTCAAAGGCTTCGGCTTTAAGCACCCCGGCGGCCGTAAACGGCGTCCCGACTGACTCGGAATTGACATTTTCCGGGTCGCGGTTGACCATGACGCAGACGCCGACCACCTCGCCGCCGGCATCTCTCACGCAATCGACTACCTGTTTCACCGAACCGCCGGTGGTAGTCAAATCCTCCACCACCAAAACTTTTTTGCCTTTGACCACGGCGTCGTAGCCGCGACGAAACAATTGCTTTGACTCCGCCGCCGAAGCGGTCGTGCCGGCGTCTTTTTCCGTATAGGCGCTCAAAATCTCTTTACCCTTTATCTGGCTCAAGTGATAAGCCACCCATTGGGACAAAATCGTTCCGCCCACGGCCGGAGCCGCCACCGCCTCTACATCAGCATCTTTATACTTTTCCGCCATAATCCGGCAGACTTCACTGGTTTCCTTAGTATGCGGGTAAAGCGCGTCTTTATTGATATACACCTCGCCGTGCTTGCCGGAAGTGTAAACAAAGTGATCGTTGGTGATCACCGCCCCGATTCTTTTTAAGATAGCTACTACGTCATTCATGAGCTCCTCCCACGAGTTCTGCTAATGATTTAATCTTATTCTCTTCCAGGTATTTTTCCAAACCTTGGTTAATCTTTTGGTACACCCCAAAACCGTGCCTGTAGGTAGCCGACCCCACCCCCACCAGCGTCGCCCCGGCCAGCATCATCTCCACTACGTCTAAAACTGTCTCCACCCCGCCCATGCCGATAATCGGAATTTTAACCGCTTTATAAATATCATAAACACACCGCACCGCCACCGGCTTGATTCCCGGCCCGGACACTCCCCCCTTTTTGTTGCCCAATCTGGGCTTTTTGGTAGCAATATCAATCACCATCCCCGGGCCGACGGTGTTGATGGCGGAAATGGCATCGGCTCCCGCGTCAGACGCGGCTTTGGCTACCTGGTCGATATTGGCCACATTCGGACTCAACTTGGCGATCAACTTAATCTTTTTTCCCACTGCCTGCCTCACCGCCGCTACTGACTTTTCCGTTGACTCCGCCCCCATGCCCAACGACTCGCCCAGCTCGTCGGTGGTGTTGGGACAGGAAAGATTGAGCTCGATAAAATCAGGCTTTGCTGTTACCACCTGTTCTGTCAGACTGACAAAATCCGGCACGTTGGCCGAAAAAACACTGGCAATCACCGGAATCTTGCTTTGGGCCACAAACTCCTTTAGCTGCTTAACCCCTTCTTTGATCCCCGGATTTCTCAAACCCACCGAATTCAACAGCCCAAAGGGATATTTGATCACCCGCGGCAGGGGATTTCCTTCCCTGGGTTCTTTGGTTAAAGATTTCGTCGTCACCCCGCCGGCCCCGGCTTTTTCCGCCCGCACGTGGTCGCCAATCTCCTGAATAATCCCCGACGGCATCACCAGCGGGTTGGCAAAAGTTAATCCTAAAAACTTTACTTTTAGATCTGCCATTTTAAATCCCTAAAACCTTTTTACCATTAATAGTAGCAATTTTCACCAGCTGATCAAGCTCGTAAAATCGACACGCTTCTGCCAAAAACCTCAACTCTGTAAACATATCTCCATCAACCAGCGGCTGAAAAATATCACCGATATTATCACACCCTAACCCTACAGTAATCCCCGCATCTAGAAGTTCTGGCACCGGAGCAATGCTATTGTGAATTTCTGTTCTGTATGACAACGGCTTCATGGAAATGGCCGCCGAAGGCGAACAGACAACCATCAATCCAGCCGCCTTCATCAACTTGTAAATTTCTTTTCTTCTCTTCTTTGGTTGAGCCCCGACTGAAATTGAATGAACCGCTACCACCTTTCCTTCAAGGCCATGCTCTATTGTTTTTCTTGCTAACAGTTCAGTGTCGTGTTCTTTCGGATTATTCTCCTGATCTATATGTACATGAACCATCTTGCCCGTCTTCTTCGCCCATCCCAACACAATATCCAGATGTTTTCTGGGTTGAGGTCGGTCTTTAGAAGGATTACCGCCAATAATATCAACATACTCTAAGGCTTTTTCTGCCCATCGTCTCGAGTCCTCATCAATTACACCCTTAAGTACTTGATTAATAAGCAACATGGTAATTTTCCCGGCGTATTTTTTCTTTACCTTCAATGCTGCCTTTATTGCTCTAAGTCCAGCAACAGGGTCAACATCAATAAATGTCGCACAAGCAGATACTCCCTGACTAATCATCGCCCTCACAGCTCTTTCGATTCTCGCCTCATATACCTCTTCGCTAGAAGCCCGTTTCATAGGGTCAACCAAAGTCCATTTCCGCTCCATAAGCGCATGTGCTTGATTAAGAAGCTTTGGAGAAATAGTATAAGCCCTATCAAAATGAGCATGAGTATTAACCCAGCCGCCCTGCTTTTTAATTTCCTCAACAAGCAACCTTTTTAAGTCCCAACCATCAGTTTTTTTAACCATCACTCCAGCTTACCAAATTTAGCTTCATATAGCTTTTCAATCTGGCGCTTGGCTGTGTCCACGGTCGTCAACAGAGTCACTTTATCATCCACCGCCTTTTGCCGAATCAGCTTGCCGTCGGTCATTTCTTTCTTGTCAACGCTTGACGTGGGAATGTTTACAATCAGATCAAACCCCTTTTCGTTAAGCATCACCCCCAAATTGGGGGCTTTCTTCTCGCTGATTTTATACACCAAGTAATTGGACACCGCATTTTCAGTTAAGAACCTGTGAGTTTTTTCAGTGGCAAAAATCACGTAACCCAACTTAGAAAGCTTCCTGGCAGTCGGTAACAATTTTTCTTTATTTCCCTGCCTCCCAATCGACAACAAAACTCTTTTCTCACCCCGCTGTTGCGACAACCTCATCTGCATCGAGTAAACCTCAATAAAAGGCGCACTGGTCATCACATTAAATGGTGTCGCCTTGTCCTCAAACGACACGTGGTGAAGCGCATGAGGCGACCTCATCGCCACCACAGTCGCGTGGCCTTTATGGAGCCTAAGCGTTACCTTACCGTTTACCTTTTCGTTAATTTTGTCGTTCAAAGTTCTAATATCATCCATAATTGGGTCAAACCACAAAGCCCCGTAGCAAAGATAGCCAAATCTCACATCCATAATCTCCTTAAACTCGTTTTCTCTTCTGGTGCAAACATACTTCTCTAGATTTTTATGAGCCTGGATAATAGTATGACCACCGGGATGCTCATACACCCCTCTCGTTTTTAGGCCCACTAGCCTGTCTTCCACATGATGAACCACCCCGACTCCGTGTCTGCCGGCTATTTTGTTAAGCCTCATAATCATCTCTGCTAACTTATAACTCTTACCATTGAGTTTATAAGGGACGCCTTTTTTAAACTCCAAAGTAATCATCTGCGGTTTATCCGGTGTCTTGTCCAAGGTTCTACACGCAGTCAAAAACCGGTCGATTTGAGGAATTTTACCCGGGTCTTCAATCTCCCCACCCTCCCAAGTCATTCCCCACATATTATCATCCACGCTGTAAGGAAAATCTTTCTTTACCGGCACAGGAATCTGGTGTTTTTGAGCGTATTCGATCTCCGCTTCCCGTGTCATGTCCCACTCTCTAATTGGCGCAATAATTTTAACGTTGGAGTTTAAAGTTAAAATGCTCGAATCAATCCTCACCTGATCATTACCTTTTCCGGTACAACCGTGAGCCACTGCGTCAGCCTTCTCTTTGGTAGCTACCACAATCGCCAGTTTGGCCATCAAATACCTACTCACTGTCGATATATGGTAGTCCCCCTGATATGAACCATTGGCCTTAATCATGTGCGACAAATATTCATCAGCAAACTCGTCTTTGGCATCAATCACATAAGCTTTTTTCGCCCCCAGCTTCAAAGCCTTATTTCTGATCTTGTCTAAATCGTCGCCTTGCTGTCCCAAATCTATGGTTAGGGCAATCACTTCTGCCCTATATTTATCTTGAATCCACTTCATCAACACGCTGGTGTCCAAACCCCCAGAATACAAAAGCACCACCCGCTTCACTTCACCCATTCTGGCTTCGTAGCTTGAAACTTTGGTGTAGTAGTCCTTCTTCATATAAACTATTTAACTTCTAATGCTTTACTTTCATACTTTAAAAAACCACCCTCTCGGGTGGTCGCTTACGGATTGCCTGCAGGGTTAGTGCCCTTTCTTACCGTTGCAGGTTTTGTCCTAGTTTGTTTCGCCCCCAAGACTTTAGGGTCTTTTAACCAGGGCGATGACTTATATGCTTCGTCTGGAATGGCTGTCCAATGGGGTGGTTTTACTGAAGCTTCTTGACCCTTACCTTCATCTTTTCCGTCCACTGGCAATGTTCCTCCTCCGTCTTGACTCATTAACCCCTTGATTTGAATCGGCGCTCCTTCCGGAAACTTCACCTTTTCTCCTTTCAGAGCCGTAAAAAAACCAGAGTTGGCTTGCCGTGAGGCAACCAGTGGCTCTGGGATTTAAAGTTACCAAACCCGATGGGGGCTTGTCAAGCCCTAAATTATCTTTCTTCTCTTTAATGCCTCAAGCACCCTCTGGTGGACCTCACTTTTGGGCAAAATCTCCTCTTTTTTATCAACGCACTCGACCACTACCCAATGCCCAAATTTTTTAGCCATCTGTTGATACTGGTTATAAACCCGTTTTTGATAAATTAAATCTTTCTCCACCATGTCTTTTTTTACCATTAACTTCTGGCTTAATCTCGCCGGCACTTTCAGTAAAACCACTAAGTTCTCCAGCGGTAAACCATGAATCTGATACTCAAGTATCGCCACCCAGTCCATAAACTTCCGCTGCTGCTTATCCTGCGGTAAAAAAGCTGATAAATGCACCATACTAGCCGTCACATACCGGTCGGCAATCACTAGTTTGTCCTGAGCCAGCCAATTTTTGATCATATCTCTAGCCATCAACCTGTCCAAAGCAAACGGCAAACAGGCCAGATAGGGATTAACGCTTTTACCAAACTCACCCTGAAGCATCCGCTTAACTACCTGGCCGTGAATGGTGTCATATCTTGGAAAAGCAATCTCCTCCACAGCCACTTTTCTCTTCTTTAAATAATTAAACAATAACTTTGCCTGCGTGGCTTTACCCGAACCGTCGATTCCCTCAAAAACTATCAACTTACCCTGCTGTTTTCTCACTTTAATCTCCAACCTCTCTGCTTTAGTTTTTTAATCACTTGGTCAGACAACTCCTTTCTGGATTTCTGGTTGAGGGCAAAGTTAAAATTGTCAGTATCTATCACTAACACCTCCATTCTCTTTTTAGCTCCACTGAGCCAAGTTTGGTTTAAAAACTTCATCACCAAAAGATATTCCGGATCAATTACTTCAAAATCTCTCGCTGACCGTTGGGCTCGATTGACTAAAATATCATCGCTGGCAGTGACATAAACAAGTAAATCAGGCGCCGCAATTTTATCCCACCCCAAAGACAGATAAACTCTCATATAGGCTTTAAAATGGCGTTGATTCATCTTGCCCATAATCGCGTTGGTCAAAGCGTAGCAAAAATCCATTTCCGGATGAACGCACTGAATCATAATCGAGTTATTTTCCCTGCCTAACTGTTCATACTTACGTTGAGCAAACCATTTTTGCGACTCAAAAATCGTCTTGGAAGAATCCCGATAACTTTCAAACAAATATGGATTTGACTGCCAATCTTCGTCAGATAAATTAACCGACAGACCCCTCCTCTTAAACTGTTCATTTAACACCACTGCCGCCGTGGTTTTACCCACCCGCATGGTGTCGCCTCCCACTTCAATTCTCGGCCACTTTCTACCCTTTTCCTTTTGAGCTTTCCTCTGGTCAGGAAATTCAACTTCGGCTAACCAACCAAGCGGCCAGCTACCAATTTTCTTAAGATCTTGCCACCACGGTTGTTTTTTCATATTGCTACCATAGCAAACCAATCCTGCCTTTTCATCTCAGCAGTAAAACTATTATCCCACTTCCAGCCTAAATCGTGTAGTTTTTTTAAAACCTGCCCGGCTAAGGCTTTTCTAGCCGGGCCTTCTTTAGAAAAATCAAGGTCGTCAGTATCAATATTAACCACCGTCATATGGTCTGAATCAGCCAGCCAGGTTCGATTAACCGCTCGCATCAACAAAAAATATGATGGATCAATCTTCTCCAGATCCCTAACACTCTCCAACGCCCTTTTCACTAAGGCTTCATCGCTAATCGTCAAATAAACCAATACGTCTGGAGCCGGCAGATTTTCCCATTTGTGGCTAGAATAGAACTTAAAGTAATCCTTAAAATGCTCCTTTGACATCCTACCCATGAGCACATTGGTCAAAGCATAAGCAAAATCCATCTCCGGACTAACATCCTGAATAAATATTGCTTCTTTCTCTCCACGTTTAATTTGCTCAAATTTTTTCTTAGCAAACCACTCTTGTGACAAAAGTATCCATTCCGACGAATCAAGGTAACTCTTTTCCAAATAGGGATTATTCGACCAATCCTCTAAACTGACTCTTACTGGCAGACCCAGTTTTTTAAGCTCTATACCCAAAGCCCTAGCCGCCGTAGTTTTACCCACCCGCATACTGTCTGCTACTACTTCGATTCTTGGCCACCGGTCAAAGGAAAACTTTAACGGCCTCCTTTTCTTAGACGGTAACTTTAATCGCCTAAACCAACTCCAGTCGCTCTTTTGGTGATTAGCCCCAACCAGCTTCTTAATTCTTGACCACCACTGTTTTTGACTACCAGTCTTAAAGTGAAGGGCCTGATAATGATCTTCACAGGCTACGCCGTACAACTCATCGGCCCCCACCACAATTTGCGTATCCTTTTTTGCTTTAAAATAGTTAAACCTGGCTCTCCTCCCACACCTACCAGTTAAAAACATAAAATCACACCTAGCAAAACTTTCTACCACCTCATCGGCCATCCTAGTTAACTTCCTGGTTGGACCAAAGTCTTGCAGGTCGGTATCCAAGATTAACCCAGCAGTATAAACATCAATCCCCATTCCAATCAAATTTCTAACTACTTTCACCAAACCACCAGAAAAAAAGTTAGTTTCATCAATCAGCACTCGTTTTATTACCCCCCGTTTTCTTTTTACTGCCTCGAAAATCTTTTCTGGTTGATCAATTGGCACCATTACTGCCGGCACGCTCTTTCCATCGTGAGTCCTTAAAACCGGCTTTCTAGTATACCTGGTATCAATATCGGGCTTAAAAGCCAATGTGTCAGCCACTTTACCAAACTGCTTTATTAACCAACTGGTTTTATCCGACCACATCGGCCCATACCGCACAACTAAGCGTCCTCGCTTTTTTGCCATCAATCAAATGTACTAAAATCACCCGCCCAAATCAACTTTTGTTTGGTTTGGGCTTGCTCCAGCTGGCCCAATCGCACTTGGGGTAATTGGCGCAACCGTAAAACTTTTTACCCTTTTTGGTCTTTTTCACCACCACCTGGCCGCCGCACTTGTCGCAAACCACTCCGCTGACCACCTCTTTGAAATTAGCCGTGTATTTGCACTCCGGAAACCGCGAGCAAGATAAAAACTTGCCAAACCTTCCGGTTCTGACTACCACCTCTCCCTGCCTGCCGGCAGGCAGGCCTTGTTTACACTCCGGGCAGGCCTCACCGGTTTTTTCTACCGCGATTTTAACCCTCTTGGCATTTTCCTCAGTTTTGGTTAGCCTCTCGGAAAAAGGCCGATAAAACTCCTCTACCACCTTGACCCAAACCACTTTGCCCTCCGCCACCCGATCCAAATTGTTTTCCATTTTAGCCGTAAACTCGTAATCCATCACGCCCGCGAAGTGTTTAAGCAAAAACTCCGTCACCGTCAATCCAATCACCGTCGGCTTCAAACTCCTTTCTTCTTTTTCTACGTACTGACGCATTAGAATGGTAGAAATAATCGGCGCATAAGTAGACGGCCTGCCAATTCCCTTTTGCTCCAATTCTTTAATTAAACTGGCTTCGGTAAAGCGGGCCGGCGGTTGGGTAAATTTTTGCTCCGGTTGTAATTTAATTAATTGAAGCGCTTCTCCCTCTGTTAGTTGAGGTAATTCCTGAACTGTCAGTAAATTAATTTTTTCGTTGATTTTTGACCAGCCGTCAAACACCAACCGCTCGCCCTTCGCTTTAAATAAATAAAGTGAGTCCGTTTTCGCTTCACCAGTGGCAATAGTTCTTTTGACTATTGCCGGCTTCATTTGTGATGCCACAAACCTATCCCAAATCAACCGGTAAAGCAAAACCGCGCCTTTGCCTAGTTTCGTGCTTCGTGCTTCATGTTTTGTGCTTAGCCCAGTAGGCCGTATCGCTTCGTGTGCTCCTTGGACCATTTTAGACTTGGCTTTATAAAAAACCGCTTTTTCCGGCAAATACTCGCCTCCGTATCTTTCCTCAATCATTTTCCTCACCTTTTCCACAGCAACCACAGATAAATTAACGCTATCTGTCCGATGATAGGTAATCAAACCCTCTTCGTACAGTCTTTGGGCCTCTCTCATAGTCTTTTTGGCGCTCCAACCAAACCTATTGCCCGCACTCCTCTGCAAAGTCGAGGTAATCAGTGGCGGCGCTGGATAACGCTTGACCTCTTTCTCCGCTACCTCTATTAGTCTATACTTAGCCTTTTCAAGATCCTCAACAATCTTATCTGCTTGCTCTTTATTCCCCACTTCAAGCTTCTTGCCATTGACCTTAACCAAATCAAACCAAACCTCGCCTTTGGTCGCGCGAAGATGTGCTTTAATCTCCCAATACTCGATAGCCGAAAAAGCCTCGATTTCTTTCTCCCGCTCAACAATTAAGCGTACTGCCACGCTTTGTACCCTACCGGCAGATAGACCTCTACGAACCTTTTTCCATAAAATTGGCGACAATTTATATCCAACCAACCGGTCCAAAACCCTGCGGGCGGTTTGGGCATCTACCAGCTTTAAATCCACCTTTCCCGGGTGCGCCAACGCCCCCAACACCGCTGTTTTAGTAATCTCATGAAAGACGATTCTTTGAAAATTGGAGTTTGAAAATTGGTTATTTGCGCCCAACACCTCTTGAACATGACGCGCAATCGCTTCTCCTTCCCGGTCCGGGTCAGTGGCTAAAATCACCCCGCTTACCCCATTGGCCGCCTTTTTCAAGGCCGCCACCACTTTTTTCTTGCCCTCGATTACCTGGTAGTCGGGCAAAAAGTTTTTTTCAAGATCGACTCCCAACTTGCTCTTAGGTAAATCCTTGATGTGCCCCATCGACGCCTCAATCTGATAGTCTTCCCCTAAAAATCGAGACAATGTCTTGGCCTTTGTCGGACTCTCCACCACAATTAATTTCATCTTTACAGCTCTGACGCCAACTTAAACCCGTGTTTTTGGTAAAACTTATCAAAACTGAAAATCGCCTCCGCTCCGTATTTCTTGGCCACCGCAGCCACGATACAATCAAATAGAGTATCCTGTTTGCTGACACTGGCGTCAAAAAAATCGTTAACGGCCCTGGAATAAATCTCTTCATCTACCTCTGCCACTTGCCCCGACTCGATAAACTCCACCGCTGTCCCATAAGCGGTTGCCCCACTATTTAAAGCTCGCTGAATAAACGTTACCGCCTCAACCACAGCGGTAACAGGATAAATAAGCTGGGCTTCCAAATCACTAAGTCTATCGGTAATCTTTTTAGCTTCCTGGTGCTTCAGGTCGTTGGGATTAGCTCGCGCCACGATCGAATCTGCGTCCCCCACCACCAAAGTTTGTTTATTCATCCTTTTTGTTCCAATCTTTATCCCAGAGGTACTCATTCATCTTAGCAGAAGCATCCTTTGGCCCTTTAAGATTATATTTTCTGCCAATCTCGGCTATTCGGTTTAAAACCTCCACAGAACCAGTCTTTTTTCTCTTGAGCATTTTCACTCCTGCATCAAGCGCACTTCTGATCACCGCCGCCTTGCTGGTCTTACCGGCCGTAGCCAAAGCTTCGACTTCACGATTTAATTCGTCTGGCACGTAAAGATAAGTCTTTAACATATAGCCTAATATAACATGTTGTATAACATGTTGTCAACCCCGCGGCAACTCCTCTAAAACGTCCTCGACCCCCGTCACCAATTTTGCCCCCTGTTTAATCAAATCTGCCGGTCCGACGGACGTCGGACTGCCTACCGGCCCGGGTACGGCAAAAACCTCGCGGCCGAAGTCTGCCGCAAAACCGGCCGTGATCTTGGTGCCGCTGCGGTGCGCCCCCTCGGTCACCACCACTCCCAGACTTAAACCGGCCACAATCCTGTTTCGGGCCGGAAAATTGCCTTTTTGAATCCCATAACCCAAGGGGTACTCACTGACGATGGCTCCACCAGAGCGAACGATCTCTTCTGCCAGAGGTCGATTCTCAGGCGGATAGACCCGGTCTAAACCGTGCCCCAAAACCGCCACCGTCACTCCGCGGGCGGCCAAAGTGGCCCGATGGGCCAAACTGTCCACCCCCCGCGCCAAACCCGACACCACTACCAGTTTTTCTTTGACTAAACCACTAACCAGACCACCCGTTACCCTCCGGCCGTAACTGCTGACCTTTCTCGTCCCCACCACCGCTACCGCCCGCCTGTTTAGGACGTTTACCTTACCTTTAACAAACAAGATAAATGGCGGTAAGTCAATCTCTTTTAATAGTTTAGGGTACCTGCTATCTTCAATGGTAATAACTTTAATCAGTTCCTTACCCAACCTTTCTATCTCCCGATCGAGATCGCGGCCCTCGCGCCACACCTGCCAACTTTTAGCCATTTCCGGTTTTATTCCCAAAGATATTAGTTTACCTGTCGACGCCTGCCAAATCGCTTCCACCGACCCGAAGTATTTTTTAAGTAGTGTAAACCGCTTTATCCCCATGCCGGCAAACCCGGCCACCCCCACCCAGTACTTGAGCTCGTCTTGACTCATGCCTAACCTTCACTATATCCTGATTTCATGGCTAAGTACAAATCTTTCTTACTCTTTCTTGCTTCCTTTTTAGTTTTGGGACCCGTCTCGGTATTCTTAAGCCGCCCGGAGCCGGCAATCTACCAGGCTATCCCGGGGGCGACGGCGGCCGAAGCCTTCACCACCCAACAAATCTGCCAGTTAACCGGCGTCAACAACACCAACGTTACCAATGTCAAAGGCACCGATTTGGGCATCAGCTTCTCCCATAAAGATAAACTTTACTTTATCTTCGGCGACACCAACTTAAGCCAGGATCAGCCCAAAAGCGACCTGGCCAATATCTTAGCCTTTACCCGGGATACTGATCCGGAAGATTGTCTAAAATTAAGCTTTATCACCGCCCAAAACCTCTACAAAAACCCGGCCGACTTTTTCGCCCGGGAATCAGTCATTCAAGCCGAAGAAGAAAAAAGCTCCAACCAAGATATCGACAAGCTCATCTTTGATAACTACTCGTTTTACTACCAATGGTCCCGAACCCAGGAAGTTTCGGTTTTAACCGGTGAGCTAAACCGTAAATTCAAAAAGATCCTTACCTTTTATCAAAACCAGGGGCCTGATCAGCTGGCCGCCTATTACGCCAAAACCGCCGTTAGATTCAACCTGCTCGGCTTTGCCTTCCAAAATCCCGATGACCCGGCCACCCGCGCCCGCGACTATCTCGATTACCAAGCCCATTACCTCTGGGCCAAAGACACCGCCACCCAGTTTGAAGCCATCTACCAAGAAACCGTCGCCCGGTCAAACCATATTTTTGACCTTCTGGCAAACAAAAAGGTCAAACAGGCCATCCCTTCCAAAACCTTTGCCGCTGAAGTTACTTTGATTCCCACCGGGGCCATATCTGACGATAATAAAATCTTTGCCTTCTACCAATCGGTCAAAAGTTGGGGCGAACCCGGATACTGGCAGGCAAACTTTTCTGGCGTGGCCGTTTCCGAAAACGACGGCGCCAGCTTCACCCGCCACGACAACCTTTTCGGCTCTGACTCAAACTTTATCCAAATCTACCCGGTCAAACCACCCTCGTCGGAATATATTTACCTCTTTGGCCTTCCGGCCGGCAGAACCGGCTTTGCCAAACTAGCCCGCGTCGCTGGCGACCTCACCGACTCAAGCGCCTACCAATTCTGCCAGCTGACCGACTCCAACGATTGCCTGTGGATTAACCAAGAACAAAACGCCAGCTTTATCATTTCTTTCCACCCGGTCGGAGAAATCTCGGTCGTTTTCAACCCTTATCTTTCCCTCTGGCAGGCCAGCTACTTAAACCCTCAAGCGGCCCAACTGGTGCTCACTACCGCCAAAAACCTCTGGGGACCTTGGAGCCCACCCCAAACTCTTCTAGATTGCCAAAGCAACCTGCCCACTTGTTACGGCGCCTTCAGCCATCAGAACCTGATGGTTGGTAACGGCCAGGGCTTTTACTTCACCACCTCCACTTTTAACCCTTACAACGTCCATCTTTTTAGAGCCGACTTGCCTCTTCCCACCCCGATACCTAACCCTTCCCCCACACCCACACCTTCCCCCACCCCCTACCTTTCACCCACACCTACGCCCACTCCGTCACCTTCTTCCTCCAACTGTCAACAAATCTGCCAACAAACCCCCAACCCCACGTTGTGTCTTCGATACTGCCGCTAGCCTTACTTGACACCCGTCCTCTTTTCACGCTAGATTAAACTATCTGGAAAAGCTCTCCTATTTTCAAAAGTTTTACTTTAGCTCCTTAATCTTCATCTTTTTTGTCGCCCCGCTTGCCGGCATCAGTCTGGGGTTGTTTCGGAACGAACCCACCATTTACCAAACGGGGTCCTCCCAAGTGATCAACGCCGACCACCGGCTTCAGATAAACTCTGGCGCCAACGACGCCACCTCCGGCTGCGACTACTCCCAAACCAGAAACGAAATTTACCTCGGAGCTGACCCTAACTGCCCCGATACTCAATACACCGCCGCTTTCCGCTTCGAAAATCTCCCCATAATTCAAGGCTCCCAAGTAGTCTCGGCTCATTTGCAGTTTACCGTCGACGGCCCTTATACCGACCCCCTAAACGTTACCATCGCCGCCGAAGCTACCGCCGACTCCACCCCCTTAAGCACCAGCCGTCAACCCAAAGACTTAACTCCCACCACCAACACCTCTGCCTGGACCATCACCGACAACTGGGACTTTAACACCACCAAAACTACTCCCGATCTTGCCCCGGTGATTCAAGAAATCGTCGACCAAGCCGACTGGCAAGCCGGCAATAACCTCACCATCATTCTTGACTCTCAATCTGCCACCATCCGCCGGGTCTATGCTTACGAACGGGAGGAAGAAAAGGCGGCCAAACTAATCATCACTATCCAGGGCCCCAACCAAGCCACAGCTACCAAGGTTGTTGTTCTCAACTACCGACCAATTTTAGAAAGTCAGGATAAAGTCAAACTCTATGACTACTATAACTGGCAGGACCCTCAACAATTAACCAACCAGCTGGTTCAAGATTTTAAAACCGTCAGCGACTACTACGTCAACTACCAAATCGTCAACTGGCAAGACATCGATGACTTCCCAGTAAAAGAATCCGGCTTTGACTTTACCGACGAGAGTTACCTTGATTGTATGGCTCAAGGCAACTGTGACGCGGCCACCGCAGATTATCTAAAAATCCTTGATCAATTCAACATCTGCGATCGAGTCAATGATAATCAAATAGACGAGCTTTGGATTTGGGGTGGACCCTGGTTTGGCTTTTACGAATCTCGCCTGGCCGGACCCGACACCTTTTGGTACAACTCACCCCCCCTGGCTGGCACCGGCTGCCAACGTCAACTGCCCATCATGGGCCTTAATTACCAAAGACAAATCAACGAGGCATTGGAAAGTTTTGGCCACAGGGCCGAGTCGGCCCTAACCCAAGCATTTGGCGGCTGGGCACAAAACCGCACCGCCCATGACTGGGACAAATTCGCCTTAGTAAAAGCTCAATCTCCGAACTACGACTACAGCGGTTGCGGTTCAATTCATTACGCTCCCAACTCGGTTACCGACTACGACTGGAGCAACCAAACCTATGTTCCAAGCACCTGTCAGGACTGGGTCAACTATCCCGACTTAACCGAAGCCAAACAAAACTTAAACTGCCAAGCCTGGAACTGCAGCGGCTACGACTTTCATAAATACTGGTTTAGCCATTTACCCAGGGTCTCCGGCTCAACCGCATCCCGGCTCAACAACTGGTGGAAATATATCTTAAATCTGAAAGAGGCCACCGCCTTCCCCGACTATCTTCCTGAGGCTGACAACCCACCCCCGCCTGACCCGTATCCCTCGCCCTCACCCAGTCCCAGCCCAACTCCTCCACCAACCACACTAAATTGCCAAGACCTTTGTCGCACCGCCCCCAACCCCACCCTGTGCTTAAAATACTGCAAAAACCGCTAACGCCTAAACCACTCCGCGAGTAATTCTTTGGCCACCGGCGCGGCTTCGTTTGACCCCTCGCCCGCCCCTTCCAATAAAACGGTCACCACAATTTCCGGCTCATCGGCGGGCGCAAAAGCGGTAAACCAGGCGTGAGTTTTATCATCCGGATCGCCGTACTCGGCCGTGCCGGTCTTACCCGCCACCAAGATTCTTTCGCCATCAACCGTAAAGTCGAAAAACGGCCAGGCCGTCCCGCCGGTCTCGGTGACTTGCTTTAACCCCTCGGTCACCGTAGCAATGGTTTTGTTACTGATGTCCAACTTCTGACAGTTGGTTTCGGACTTTACCAGGTGAGGCCGGCACCAGCGGCCGCCGCTGGCAACAATGCTCATCATTTGGTTGACTTGTAAAGGTGTCATCAAGATATTCCCCTGGCCTATGGCAGAAATATAGGTATCGCCCAGGTACCAGCTTTCCCCGATATATTTTTGTTTCCAGTCAGGATCCGGCATCAGGCCGTTGGCCTCGCCCGGTAAATCTATTCCCACCGCCCGGCCGACTCCAAAGTATTTGGCCCAGTCAGACAGGGCGGTAATCCCTAAAGCTTCACCCATTTTGTAAAAAAAGATGTCGTTACTTCGGGCGATAGCCCTGACAATATTAAGCAGGCCCTCTTTCCTGCCGTACTGATCGTAGTACCAGTTGCCGTAGCGAAAGTCGCCGATGACGATCTCCCCCGTATCCTCGATTTGGGTCGACTCGTTTACCCGACCCTCCTCCAAACCGGCAGTCGCCGTCACCACTTTAAAAACCGAACCGGGCGGGTACTCACCCGAAGTCGCCCGGTCAAACAAAGGCAATTTGGAATCAGCCAAAGCCTCCTCCACTTTATTCGGGTCAAACGCCGGGCCAGAAACCAAGGCCAAAATTTCTCCGGTTTGAGAGTCGCTAGCTATCACCGCTCCTAATCTTCCCGCCAAAACCTGAAAGGCTTTCTGCTGCAAAGAAACATCCACAGTCAACTCTAAACTCTCTCCCGCCACCGGGTCTTTCCGGCCCACTTCCCTGACCAGCTTGCCCTCGGCGTCCTTTTCTACTAACAAGGCCCCGTCTTGTCCTGATAAAACCGCGTCGTACTCCTTTTCCAGTCCCACCTTGCCCACGGTGTCCCCCTCGAATTGGCTAATCTCCCCCACGTGCCCCAAAACGTGGGCCAGGGCTTTGCCAAAAATGTATTCCCTGCCTTCCGGCGTATTCCTGACTAGCTGGACTCCATTTCTGTCATACATCACTCCCCGGTCCGCCGGCAGGTCGACCACCTCGACCCGGTTGCCTTCAGCCAATTCCCGATAGTAACTTCCCTCCCATACCGTCAGCACCATCACCCTGCCGACCAAGACCATAAAAACGGCCACCAAAGCCGCTTCAAACCACTTAAAAACCAAACTTGCCATAGTCGGGCTGCCTCACCCATCTTGCCGCAAAATAAACCACCAAGCCCCCTCCCAGAAACTCTAAGCTGGTTACTCCCAGCCTGGTGCCGCCGATTAAATCCAAAGCTAGTCCTGCCAAAAAAATCTCCAAAAAATCTCCCCGCGCCCCCCACCACGCCACCACCAACCACAGCCAATTGCCACCAACAACACTGGTTTGAAGCACCATTAATGATATCGCCAACAACCAAATAATCAGCCTAATTCGTTCCATGACCCCATGATATACTATTTCAGTTATGTCTTTAAGGATCCTCTGGCGTTCGTTGGTCTTCATCTTGACTCTCATGTTCATTTATTTGGCTTACCCCATCCTCATCGTCCCCTCGTCTTTGCCGGCCATAAACGCCATTTTAATCGAAGAAGCTATCCCTCCCGACCCTTTAGCCGACGAGCTTGATTATCCCGCCGACCAACCGGCAAACTCCGGCCTCAACCAACTTACCATCAAGCAAATCGGCGCCGAACCATTGAGTTTTACCCAAAAAGTCGACGCCATCCTCGACCTTCACCGCCAGGGCATGGAGATGATTTTAGGTCAGTAGGCTTACCGGATCACAAACACCTGATTTAAGCTTAAAACATCAACTATCGGGGCCAATTTGGCTTCCTGATACACTTGCCTGTCCTCTTTGAACACCTCGGCCACCCTGCCGATGCCCAAATCGGGCCTAACCCCGTCTCCTCCTTTACTCACCACCAGCTCTCCCTGATTTAATTCATGTTTGTTTAAAACCTCTGTCAATCTCAACCCCGCCTCTGCCAAATACCCCGCTACCACTCCCTCTGCCCCGCCGGCCGTCACCGCCAAGACCCGGCTGTCTTGGCTCAAAAGCAATCTCACCACCGCCTCGGTCGCCGTCACCTCCACCACTTGACCGACAAGCGCCCCGTCGCCGATCACCGTCTGGCCTGTCTTGACCCCCTGGTCACTGCCGACATCAAGCCGGATTTCGTCTTCATCAAGCTTTAAAATTTTAGCCGGGATAAAAGCCATCGACGCCGGTAAATTTGCCCCCAAAAGCTTTCTTAAACTTTCGTTTTCTTCTCTTAACTTCATTGCCTCGACAGTCAGCAAATCGTACTGCTGTTGCAGCTTCTCCGCCCTTTCCGGCTCTGGCTTAATTTGGGTTTGATACAGCTTGGCCCGTAAAGGTTGAAAAATCCTTGCCGCCGGCCGCCTTAACCAGTCAAAATATTCTCGTCCATCACCCCACCACAATAAACCGCTGATTAGCAGCAACACTATATAAACCTTTGTCTTACTTAACTTCATACTTAACTCAATATCTAATTTCTAATTGATCTAATTTCTAACAAATTCAAAATTACCCAATAACTAATTCACAACTTTTTATAAATTGAGTTGAAAATAAGATTTAATTTTGTGTTTGAAGTCTTTCCTGCTTTCCGCATCATCTGCTTCACAGTAATTGGCTCCAATGCTGGTAGCGCATTTAACCAGTATCACTTTTTCGCCAAACTTAGCCGTTCTTTCTTCCAAATCAAACCCTTTGTTCATTGGTAATTGGTTTTTTGGTGTTTAGTTAGTAATTAGGAATTAGTAATTAGAATAATTTAGCGTAAGCCTCTTGTCACCTTAACCTGCTCCAAAAGTTTGCCGTTTCGGAGTAATTTCGCCAGGCCCCTGACCACCGCATCTTGGGGGTCGTCGACCATCCACACCGGCATCCTAGTTTCCTCAGCAATCACCTTGTCGATGCCATAAAGCTGGGCTCCGCCTCCCGACAAAACGATACCGTGTTTTAAAATGTCCGCCACCAACTCCGGCGGCGTCTCCTCGATCGTCCCCGCCACCGCCGCCACGATCTCGCGCACCACCCCCGCCAATGCCTCTCTTACCTCGCCGCTTACCAGCTTCAACGACTTGGGTAAACCCTTCTCCAAATTTCTTCCCCGCACCACATAGCTTTTTTCGCTGGGAAACGGTACCGCGCTGCCGATGGCCATCTTCACTTCCTCGGCCGTCGCCTCCCCCAGGAGTAGCCCGTGCTTTAACCTCGTCGACTTGACGATCGCCTCGTCCATTTCCGATCCTGCCACCCTTAACGATTTGTTGATGACTATCCCGGCCAAACTCACCACTGCGATCTCGGTGGTACCGCCGCCCACGTCCACCACCAGCTGGCCGTCGGCCTTTTCTACCGACAGCCCCGAACCGATCGCCGCCGCCATCGGCTCCTCCACCAGTAAGGCTTGGCGGGCGCCGGCGCTAAGCGCGGCTTCCTGCACCGCCCGCTTTTCTACCTCGGTCACCCCCGAGGGAATCCCCACCAAGACTTTTGGCCCCGACAACCGGGGAATGATCCCTCCGTGCTGGCTAAGCTGTCTAAAGTAATATTTGAGCATGTCGGTGGCCGCGTCAAAATCGGCAATCACGCCATCGACCAAAGGCTTGACCACCTCGATCTCTTCCGGGTTTTTCCCCAGCATTTTTTTAGCCTCGCCCCCTACCGCCAAAAGTTCTTTGGATTTCTTTCTCCTGGCCACCACCGTCGGTTCGCGCACCACCACCCCTTTACCGGTGACAAAGATCACCGTGTTGGCCGTTCCCAAATCCACCGCCAACTCACTCCCCACCAGCCGAAAAAGATTGATAAATTTCATCTTAGGTTAATTAAAAATTAGGTCAATTAGAAATTGTATCATGTTATACTGGCAGCAATGAGCTTGAATCATCGTCTCGACCAAATCATCCGCGCCTCCTTTTACGCTCTGACCATCATCGTTCCCCTGATTTTAACGCCGGTTAACTACGAACTCTTTGAGTTTAACAAGATTCTGGCAGTTTATTTTTTCACCCTGGTTATCGCCGCCGCCTGGGTGAGCAAAATGATCCTCGCCCGGCGCTTGATTTTCAGGCGCACCCCGTTTGATATTCCAATACTTCTATTTTTCCTCTCCCAACTTGTTTCAACCGTATTTTCCATCGACCGCCACACTTCGCTTTGGGGCTATTACTCCCGCTTCAACGGCGGCCTTGTGTCCACCGCGAGCTACCTCACCCTCTACTATGCCTATATCTCAAACCTTGCCTCGCCCCGCTTTACCAAAAAATTTTTAAAAGTCACCCTGACCACCGCCCTGATAGTTTCCCTCTATGGCATCTTAGAGCACTTCGGCATCGACGAACACGTCTGGATCCAGGACGTCAAAAACCGGGTTTTTTCCACCCTGGGCCAACCCAACTGGCTGGCCGCCTATCTTTTAACCCTCATCCCCGTCGCCCTGGCCTTTTTCTTAAAAGCCAGAACAAAATTACAAATTACCGTTTACGGTTTACTGATTACGGCTTTCTACCTCACTTTGCTCTACACCAAATCCCGCTCCGGCCTGGCCGGGCTGGCCGTCGCCTACTCCGTCTTCTGGATCTTAATTTTATTTAAGCAAAAAATTAAATCTTTTCCCTGGAAAAAGTTTTTACTCACCAGCGCCGCTTTAGCCCTAATCGCCGGCCTCGTCGGCACCGACTTGACCCCCACTTTCAAAGAGTTTCTCCGCTCCCGGAGTGGTGTTGAAGTTTCCTCCTCCGAGGTGGCACGAAGTGACTCCTCGGACGGTGGAAACGAGATTGCCCCTCCGGCCATTACCTTGGGCGGCTCCAGTTCCCAGGAAATAAGAAACGTGGTTTGGCAGGGGGCGCTTGATGTCTGGCGCGCCTACCCCTGGTTTGGTTCGGGCGTAGAAACTTTTGCCTACTCCTACTACAACTTCAAACCCCAAGCCCACAACCTTCTTTCCGAATGGGACTTTCTTTACAACAAAGCCCACAACGAATACCTTAATTTTTTAGCTACCACGGGCATTTTTGGCTTAGGCAGCTATTTGCTGCTGCAAATTTGGTTTACAATTTGGTGTCTAAAAAGTTTGAAAATTGAAAATTGGGAATTGAAAATTGCCCTGCTGGCAGGCTTTATCGGCTTATCCGTCTCCAACTTCTTCGGCTTTGCCGTCGTCCCCGTGTCTTTGTTTTTCTTTTTGTGGCCGGCACTGGCTTTTTCCCTCACTTCCCCTCAAACCGACCAAGCGACTCAACCATCAGCCCTCAACAACCAACAATCCCTTTTCCTTACCGCCGCCTGGCTAACCGCCGCCTACTTTGCTTTCGGTCTGGTTACCATGTGGCGCGCCGACGTCGCTTTCAACACCGGTAAAAACCTTGTTGCCGCCGACCAAATCTTAAACGGCTTTCTCACCCTCAAGCAGTCCGTCGACAGCCAACCTGACGAGCCGTTGTTCCGCTCCGAGTACGCCGAGGCCGCCGCCAAACTGGCCGTTCTTTACCACCAACAGACACTTACCGATTCCGACCCTGTCTTGGCCACCCAAGCCGCTACCGTCCGCGACCAGATGGTCAAAGAGGCCGTCTCCCAAATCGATGTTGTCAACCAACAAAACCAAGTTCACCTCAACTACTGGAAGTCCCGCATCCAGATTTTCCTGCTTTTATCCACCATCGACGAAAACTACCGGGGGCAGGCTCTGTCTGCCTTTGAAACTACCCTAAGGCTTTCGCCCACCGACGCCAAACTCTACTACAACCTAGGGCTTTTGTACGTGCAAATGGGTCAAAACGGCCTGGCCCAACAAATTCTGGAAAAAACCATCGACTTAAAACCAAACTACGAAGCCGCCCGTTTTGCCCTAGGTTCCCTTTATCAAGACGCCGGCCAACTCGATCTGGCCCGCGTTCAATACCAATACATCCTTGATTACTTAAATCCCGCCAACCAAACCGTCAAAGACAAGCTGGAAGAACTCTAACCCTTTCTCTCTCCCACCCCTGGGGGGTTAAATTGTCCTCCCTCTCTCTTTCCAGCCTCTATATCTCTCGAACCCCTAGGATTTCTTAAAACCTCTTCACGCGCTTCCGGAGAGGACACTTTAATTCCAAATCTCTTGCCTAGTCGGGCAAAAAAGCCGTCTCTTTGATCTTCGGCTTGTAAATCTTCTGGTCTCTTACCTACAGTTACCATAATTGTATAATACCATCATGTTCACCATTGTCCAATACCCCCACCCGGCCTTGAGAAAAAAAGCCCGGCCGGTAACCGAGTTCACCCCGGAAATTCTTGAGTTTGGCCAAGAGCTTTTAAAAACCCTGGTGCCGCGCCGGGGAAAACCCCTGGGCGTGGGGCTGGCTTCAAACCAAGTTAACCAGCTCTACCGCATCTTTGTGGTCAAAATGCCAGAAGGACGCTACGAAATCGTCGTCAACCCTAAAATCGTCAAAGCTTCTTCAAAAACCCTCTCGAGCTTACCCCAAAAGGCCCGTTTTCTTGAAGGCTGCCTGTCGATAGAAAATTACTGGGGCTTTATCGACCGGCCAATCAAAATCAAAGTCAGCTACATGAACCTAAAGGGCTTACTCAAACAAAAAACCCTGACTCCGCCCCATTCTTCCTACTTTGCCCACGAACTCGACCATTTAAACGGCATTTTGTTCATCGATCACTTGAAGCACTCCGGCCACCAGCTTTATAAGTCCGACACAAAGGGCGACTTCCACCCGGTTTCCCTCGCCGAACACTTTCCCAAAATATGAAGCCTAACCTTCTTTTTTTCGGCTCGTCGGAGAACTCGCAAATTGTTAAAAGCGCCTTGGAAAAGGCCGGTTACAGGCTGGTTGACAACCTTAAAAGCGCCCAGCTGATCGTCGTGGCCGACTACGGCCAGAAAATCTCCCAAGAAACTCTTGAGAAAATCAAGTTCGGCGGGCTAAATCTTCACCCCTCGCTTCTTCCGGCTTACCGCGGCGCCACTCCCGCGCCTTACCAAATATTAAATGGAGCAAAAGAGTCGGGGATATCGATTATCAAGATGGTTGAGGAGTTTGATCAAGGCCCGATCGTCGCCCAAAAACCGGTCAAAATCCTGCTTCAAGACACCGTCAAAAGCCTGCTTAGGCGCTGTTTTACCGAAGGGGCTAAGCTTTTAATATCAACCTTGCCCGATTATATCGAAGGCAAAATCACCTCGAGGCCGCAACCGAAAGATTCGCCTACCCCATACTGCCACAAATTCACTAAAAAAGACGGTTTTGTTTCCTGGGAAGAGTTTAAACACGGCGTTGACGACAAAAAAATCCGGGCTTTTTATCCTTGGCCGGGGGTTTGGACAACCATGCCTAATGGTAAAATACTAAAGCTGTTGCCTAAAAATATGGTCCAACTTGAGGGCAAAAACCCGATCAGCCTCAAACAATTCAAAAACGGCTACTCCCATCTGCTAAAATAACCCCATGAACGTCACCCTCTTTGGCGGCTCCTTTAATCCGGCCCACTTAGGCCACCAGCTAGTCCTGTCTCAGGCCTTTGAATTAATCAAAGACCTCAACCAAATCTGGCTGCTTCCCGACTACCAGCATTCTTTTGCCAAAAATTCTCATCTGGCTCCGGTCAAACACCGCTTGAGCATGGCTCGAATGCTCGAAAACAGCCAGGTTAAAACCGAAACCTGTGTCATTGATAATAAAATGTCCGGCAACACCATTGACCACATTACTTTCCTCAAAAAAAAGCATCCCCGACACCGGTTCTCTTTTTTGATGGGTTCTGATAACCTAAAAAACTTTACTTCCTGGCCCCAGTGGCAGACCTTACTCAAACTCATGCCTTTTTACGTTTATCCCCGAGCCGGCTTTCCCTTAAAACCATTAAAACCGGGCATGAAACCCCTAACCCACCCGCTGCAAATCGTCACCAACATCTCCTCCACCATGGTGCGCAAAAGACTCAAAGCCCAACTGTCGATCAAACACTTAGTTCCCTCAAAAGTTGCCCGCTACATCAAACAAAACCGGCTCTACTTATAGGCCCGCTTCTTTAAAAGCTTGACGCACTTAGCGCAAAGCGTCATTATCTTTTTGGCGCCGTCAATTTTTAAAGTCACCCTTTTCAAATTGGGCCTAAAAGTTCTTTTGGTTCGGTTTTTGGCGTGGGAAACGTAATTGCCGTGCTGGACTCCCTTGCCGCAGTTGTCACACTTTAAAGCCATATTGGGGAGTATGATAACATACTATCTATATTATGTTAACCGAGTTACTCTCAAATCCTATCCTCTTTCTCGTCTGGGCGGCAAGCCTGGTCATCGCCGTTACCATCCACGAATTTGCCCACGCCTTTGTCGCCGACCGCTTGGGCGACCCCACGGCAAGACTTTCGGGCCGCGTCAGCTTAAACCCACTGGCTCATCTTGACCCAGTCGGCACGATCATGTTACTCCTTTTTCGCTTTGGCTGGGGCAAACCGGTGCCTTTTGATCCTTTTAACCTGGCTCACCCCAAACGCGACTCGGCCTTAATTTCTCTTGCCGGCCCGGCCAGCAATATCGCCTTAGCTGTCGTCTTATCTTTTATTATGAAACTCGCCCCCGCCTCGCTTTTGACTGCCCTACTTGTTCCGGTGATCATCATCAACGTCAACCTGGCTATCTTTAACCTCCTACCCGTCCCCCCGCTTGACGGCTCTAAAATCCTCTACGGTATTTTACCGATGGACTGGGCCGACGAGTATAACTCCTTTATGCGCGACTACGGCATGCTGCTACTGATCCTGCTCATTCTTCCCATCGGCGGCAACTCCTTGGCGATCAACCTAATTCTGCCCCCTATCCAGTTTATTTTGAACCTGTTGCTTTAGGTAACAACACGCTAAAAAAACGATCTCCCTTATCAACGGTTGGATCAATTCTAATAAATTCAAAAGGTGTCCCCTCGTCCGGCAGTAAGATAAACGAACCATCATGTCTTAAAATCTCCGGATCTCCAAACTCCTCGTCAATAATCGGCCTTATTACCTTTATCTTCATAAATTCTGTTTTGTCACGAAAAAAAGTCACCAATTTTTCAAAATCCTCAAACGAGCTTTGGTTATCAATCAACGGCACTAAATCAATGTCTTTACGCTTTGTGCCTCTAGTTTCAGGCACAACGCTTCCACCGACAACCAGAAGTTCTCCTGTAAGATTTTCTGTATCTAAATAATCGAGAAAAGCCGTCATTATCAAGCCTAAGTTCTCACGGTCAGACTGAGACAAACTTTCTAAATAAACTTCTCTTTCTACTCTTCCTTCTTCAGCCATAGCTATTGACACCATGATATAATGATTTTGGTCCGATATCCATCGTGACCCTGCCCTACGAGGCTCGTTGACATTCTGGAAGGTTACTCCTCAATGATTGTGTAAAGGGAGGCGTAAAGCTCCGAATGAAATTCACTCGGAGAAGTAGCTCGACAGGCTTTTGCCGTCGGCTCAGCCTACCCCTCCTGGACTTTGTCTGGGGACCAACTTCCAGAAATCGGCCGAGTGGGGCATTTTTTTGTATGCCGCCTTAGCTCAGCCGGCCAGAGCAGCTGTTTTGTAAACAGCAGGTCTTCGGTTCGAATCCGAAAGGCGGCTCCCCAAACAAAATCTGCTAAAATATTCTCACGCTGGGGTGGTGGAGTGGTCAAACACACGAGTCTGTAAAACTCGCGGCGCAAGCCTACCCAGGTTCGAACCCTGGCCCCAGCACTATACCGCTGGCAACCAACCAGCTAAAATTTTATAATCATTCAATGAGGCAAAAGCTCATTCTGGTGAGTTTAATCACTCTAAGCTTCTTATTCCGCTGGTATCTTATCAGGGATAATCACTTTGAATTTTATTTTCAACAAGCCCGAGACGCCATCGTTTCACGATCAATTCTTGAAAACAAAGATTTAAAAATTCAAGGTCCTTCAAGCAGCAGCACCAACGACAGACTGTACGGCGGTGTTTTATACTATTATGTTATTGGCCCTTTATACACCCTCTCCCACGGTGACCCATTAATCCCCACTTTAGGCTTAAGCCTTTTAAGTTCCCTAACCGTCATCCCCATCTTCTTAATTAGTAAAACAATCTTTCAATCTCGCCTAGTTGGCATCTGGGCTTCTGTGCTTTATGCTTTCTCGGTTGACGCTGCTGTAGTCGGATCATGGCTCGGCGCTCCCAGCTTAACTACCTGGTCTGTCCCTTTCTTCCACTATTACCTTTGGCAATCCTTGTTTAAAAAACAAAAAAAATTCCTCCCCCTCACTGCTCTATTCCTAGGCATTTCTATTCAAACCACCCTCTACACCACTTACTTAATCGGCCTTGCTTTAGCTATCTACCTTTTCCAAACCTTAAAGCAAAAAAACTTCTTCTTTTTAGGCACAAAAAACTTCTTCAAATCATTGGCCATTTTCTTTATCGCTATCAGCACTATGATTCTCACTCAGCTCAAATTACTCATTAATCATGTTTATCAACTTAGCGATTTCTATATTAACGAAGGGGGAAAACCTAGCCTAATGAGTATTCTTAAAAATATCTATAATCTTTATCTGCAAAAAGCCCAATTATCCCTTCTGCCTTCCTTCCCCACCCTCTCAATTGTTTTGATTTTAATCGCCTTAATTTTTTTCTTGTTAAAAAAGCTTTCATCATCTAAGAAAGTTTTTTTTGTTCTTTGGCTATTCAGTCCCTTACTGATGTTTCTAATCACTGGCAGAGCTTCTTACTACTCTTTAACCGGACTAATACCGGCTCTTTATCTCATTCTTTCGTACTTACTTTTCAAACAACTAAACCAAGCTTGGCTCAAAACCTTCTGCCTCAGTTCAATCACTATCTTGTTTATTGTCTCCAACATTAAGTCAGCTCAACAAATCAGACAATCTCACTCTAACATCTTCACCGTGCAAAACGGAGCTTTCTTATCCCGTTTACTCGAGCTGGTTGACTACACTTATCAAGCCGCCGACAAACAAAACTTCTCCATTTCCACCCTAACTTCACCTTATAAATACAACACCACTTGGGCTTATCTTTACTCCTGGTATGGCCAGCAAAAATATGGTTATTTGCCCAAATGGGTTGGCGCCGATCAAGTTGGCATTACCGGCAGTGACCTCCTTGAAAAAACCGATCAATCTGAACCAACCCACTTTTCTATCTACGAATCTGACCCAGGTTGGCTATATATGTTTGTGCCTGAATTTCAAAAATTGCAGCAACCTCTTGGTCCTGTAAAATCCAAAATCAATTTTGGCACCCTGTCATTAGAGCAAAGAGAAAAATAGATTCCAACACTATAAACCGAATCTACAAAGCCAAACTCAAGAAAAAGAAACTCAAAGGTTTAGCGGTCGACGTTGACGACACCTTGGCCCGCACCGGCGACTTTTGGATCAAAGGTTTGATGGAAAAATTCGGCAATCAAATTCACCAATTACCTACTCCAATATCGAATGGTTCTTTACTCTTAACTATCTTCCTTAAAGTTTCCTTAGGTTTTATGAAAGCAATCATACCGTCATCTTTAAAATATCTTTTCCCAGACCTACCTACAAAAGTATAATTCTTTTTTAAAGGCACAAAGCCAACTTGGGCATATAGACTTTTTAATTTCCCTATATCAGTACATAAATAAACCACCTCACAGCCTTTTATCTTTAATTCCTCCATTACTTTCTTTAGTAGTTTTGTAGCTAAACCCCTCCTTCTTTTGTCTTTTCTCACCCAAAGACTACCAATCCCACCTAAAATTATCAATTGATTAAGATGCTTAATCCTCCTTTTAAATAATTCTAAGCCCCCAATTATCTCCTCATCCTCATAAGCAATTAAATAACAGATAAGATCTGCTTCACTACAATATTCCTCTTCGTGTTCAATTCCCTCATCTTCTTCTTCCTGAGCTTCACCAACAAAAACACCCCTCTTCAGTTTAGAATATTTTGATCTCAACTCCTCAGGTAAATCTTTATATAACTTAATCTTTAACATAAGTTTATTGTACTACCAAACCAGGTTCGAACCCTGGCCCCAGCACCACTCTCAGTCCCCATTCCTTCTCACTAAAAACTCCCCCTCGGTTGAGTCTGCCACCCCACCAGCCAGAGCCAACACCTCTTCCCGCCTTGACAGCCAATCCTTTTCAAACACCTCTAGCATCCGCCTCTCCTGCTCATCGGGGTCCTGATTTCTTGCCCTGGCTCTCTCCCTTATTCGCCTTACTTTGTCTTCCAAAGGTGCCTCCACCATAATAGTTATTGGTTCGACTTTGTGCTTGGTAAAAATTTTTATGAGTAATGCTTAATTCCCCATTCTCTTGTCCTCTTAAATACTGATGTAGAAGACCATAATGGCGGTGCAGCCTGAACCAAGCCTGGTGTCGATTAAGCTTTTCTGGATGTTGACTCCTATATTCTCGCGACTGCACTGCCCAGTCAACCTCAATTACTGTGGGCTCGACCCCACCCATAAGACCATTAAATTCGCTCTTCAACCCCTTAACCAACTCTGTCTTACCGCTGGCCACCGGACCATCAACCAGCAAAAACGCCAGCCCTGTTTCCAACCGTTGACTAAGCTCGACTATCAAACCTTGGGCCTCATCAAGTCTTGGAGCCACACCCGCCCTTTCCCGTTCTATTATCGTCATAGAGGATAATTTATCACAAGTTGCTATAATCATTAAACTATGCACCCATTTATCAAAGACCTTAAAGCCAAGCTCAAGAAAAAGAAACTCAAGGGTTTAGCCGTCGACGTTGACGACACCTTGGCCCGCACCGGTGACTTTTGGATCAAAGGTTTGATGGAAAAATTCGGCAACCCCGAAGGTTTGAGCGTGGAAGAAGTACAACAAAAATACCGCTACTCCTACTATGCTCCCTACTGGAGCGGCAAAGAGGTTCGCGCCTGGGAAAAGCAAGTCCGCCACGACGACAGACTCCATCGCGATTTTCCCTTAATCAAAAACGCCAACCACATCGTCAACCAAATTCACCAAATTATCCCGGTGGTGGTTTATCTTACCGCCCGGTCCAAGTCGGTCATGCCCGGCACCCGAGTCTGGCTCAAAAAATACGGCTTTCCCCAAGCCGAAGTCGCCTACCGCACCCCCGGAGTTAAACTCCCGGAAAGCCTCTCCTGGAAAGCCAAAGTCTTAGAATACCTTTACCCCCAGGTAATCGGTATGGTCGACGACCACCCCCAGCTAGCTAAAGATTTGTCTAAAAACTATCAAGGAGTTCTGTTCCTTTACGACTACCCCGACCAGGCCCCCCGCTCGGATATCAACATCGTTCCCTGTAAAAACTGGCAGGCAGTGCTGGAAAAAGTTAGACGGCTGGCGTAAAATACCTTCGTTGCTGTGTTTACACCGAGCGCAGCGAGGTGCCGAGATAGCTCAGTCGGTAGAGCGCGAACATGGTAAGTTCGAGGTCCCGGGTTCGATTCCCGGTCTCGGCTCACTTCGCATTAAATTGCTCAGTACAAACCAATCTGTTACAATTGGCCTCTGAATATTACTTGTACTGAGCGACTGGAAGGAGTCGAAGTATGGCTAAAAAAGGACCAAGAATTTTAATCGCTTTTAAGTGCTCTGTCTGCGGTTCCCAAAACTACATTTCCCAAAAGAACCGCACCACCACTACCGAAAAGCTATCTTTAAAAAAATACTGCAAGGTTTGCCGCCAGCACACCTTGCACAAAGAAACCACTAAGTTGAAGTAAACTGTGGACCCGAGGGGGCTCGAACCCCTGAAACCTCCTGCATGCCATGCAGGCGCTCTACCAACTGAGCTACGGGCCCTTCTTCTCCTAAATACTCACCCAGTAATTGTAACTCAAGTTGTACTTCTACGTCAAAGTAATTGACAACAAAAACTCCCTTGTAATCTCTCTTTTTTGTCGGCTTATTTATTGTCCTTTTATCAATTCTTGCTGGATAGAATCTACTTAAGGAAATTCCTGTTACCTTACTCCAAAATTTTTGCAGCTTTCTTGTATCTTGGTCGGCCCGGCATTGCAACTCTCCTCTAATTTTATTTTCATCAAGCCTAAAGCAACTCCTTAATAAAGCAATGAACAATCTCAACATTGCCGGATGGGAACTGCCAAACCGCAGAGCCTGATGGGAAGGATACTTATTCCCTTCACACAGATACAACATTGCCAAAAGCAATTTTCCTGTTTGCTTGTCAATTCTACCAACCAAGTGTTTATTTTTACCCCTAAGCCTATCAATCCTGGCCATCAATTTTTCCCTGTTTATCTTTTGAGCCGCCCGAATCGCCTTACTAAAATTTTTCTTATTTAACTTCTCAATTCTTTTGTAGTACGACTCTGGCAAAATTAAGTCTTTAAACCAAAAGTTATAAGTAGATTTCGGCACATTAACTCCCAGCTGAGCATTTATTTCTGAATAGGTTCTTCCTCCTGTTCTTAATTTCCTAGCTTTGTGAACTATAACTTTATCCCACCTCATACTCAAATCCTCTATACAAACAATACCCGAAAATAAATGCGCTTGTCAATAGGTGGCTGGCTCGAAACCCACTTCGTGTTAAAATAGCCTCATAGGGGCGTCGGTTAATGGCAAACCACGGGTCTCCAAAACCCGGACTGTAGGTTCGACTCCTGCCGCCCCTGCTCTACACCCGGCACGGCTTACCTTGATGCACCCTAACGATGTTTTTGGCGCCTTCGCGGAAAATTTTGGGCAGCCGGCGCGCCCGGCTCATGGCGCTATTAAGTAACCCCCTCGACCACAAACTTTTAAAATGTTCCAAAGCATCTTCCGGCGGAAAATCATAACCCACGCGGCGTTTGACAAACCGCTTTTGAATGTTTTCTTCCCACTCTCCCCAAGGCTTCAAAAAGAGTAAAAAGCACCCGGCCGCGGCCGCGTCGTAAGCCATGTCTCCCGACGGCTTGGTCACCACTCCGTGAGCCCAAGGAAACATGTAACGGATCAGGTTGTTGTTGGCATCAATTATCGAGTCCTCGTAAAGAATCCTTATTGGTGCCAGCTCATCGTCCAGGTTACCGATCCTCACCCCGTTGTCCTCGGCATAGTCCTCAAACAAAGCCCTAAAGTCCCGATGCGTTCCGGCGTACAAGAACAGCCTAATTTTAGCCGGAGGCTTAAGAAGCGGCACCAGCTGGTCCAAAATTTGCCTGATTTCGTCCATGTTCGTCCCTAAACCTCCCGTCGCCACCGCCAAATTGACCATCTCGTTTTTACCAAGATCTTTAACGCTTCTACCCAATCTGACAATTCTCGGGTCTACCGGCGGCCCGGTGACTGCCACCTGCCCCCGCTTGATATTTTTCCCCATCTTTCTGGCCTGCTTTAATAAATCCTTTTTAGTCCTCTCGTCAAAAACACAGTAGGTAATTTTGTCTGAAGGCAGGCAGGTTAAATACTGCGGCCTAACGTGCGGGTCGGTCACCACCTGAACTACCTCCCGGCCGTTTTCAACCAAAATATTGCCCACTTCATAGTGTAGCGACACCACCGGACAACGGACTCTGCCGGTAAGGTAAATTAAAGGCGGGGTAATCGCTTGGTTGATCGGCAGTTGATTTCTAGCCACGGTGTCGACTTTGTCTTTAACCCACTTGAGTATCTTTGACCGGGCCATCAGTTGCCCCACTTTTTCGGTAAACTGAACCTTTTGCCAATCGCGGTGCGAAACAAAGTTAGTCGGATCCGCCATGTGGGCCGCTCTTCCTAAAAGAGTCGACGCCCGCACCACCGCCTCGGCCATCGAGTAGTGGGCCCGGGAGAAAACCACGTCAGACGCGGCGTGAACCAAAGTCTGATATTTATACGCCAGCTCTTTGCGGTAAGTGGCTGATACCGTCACCACTGGTGTCTCGACGTCCTCGAGCATATGCCGCTCTTCGTGAAGCGCTTGTTTCAAATCCAAACTTTCCGGAGGCAACTCGTGCTTATCGGTAGGCATTAAAGATCATTATAGCAACTACCCTTTATATCTCGCCATTATTTCAGCCAAACCCCTGGAAATAATTCCTTCAATCGCGTACCGCGATAACCCGGTCTCTTTCATAATCCCTGGCACCGAATAAACAAAACCCCTTTCCAATTCTATTCCCAAAGCTTTTTTCAGCACCCTTCTTTCAAAATTTAAAAATCCCAGAAGAGTTTTATTAATTTCGCTCAAACTTATGCCCCCCAATCGATCTAAGCTGCTTACCACCATCGGGTTTTTTCTCCCGGAAAGACTAAGATAGTAGCTATCAAAACTGCCAGTCTTAAATATGTTTTCTCTTGACGCTCTCGCTCGCTCAAGACTTGGTTTCTTAAAATATTCAAATGTATCTTCAGACAAATACTCTCTTAACCTCTTTCTCACCATCGGGTGTCTCATTCTCGATAACGCCTGAGCCTCGATTTGCCTCACCCTCTCTCTAGTTACACCCATTTTTCTGCCGACCTCTTCCAAAGTGTAAGCCATTCCGTCCGCCAAGCCGTACCTTAACTCCAACACCCGCTGTTCTCTTGGCGGCAAATCTGCCATCACCTCCGCCAAATGTTCATTGAGTAAGTTGTTTGCCGCAGTTTCATCTGGCGGTAGTTCAGTCTTATCCTCAACAAAGTCTCCCAACACCGAATCATCCTCAACATCTCCGGTCGGCTGCTCCAAAGACAACGGCCTTCTGGCAACTTGCTTCATCATTTTTACCTTACTAGCCGTAATCGGTGCTTTACTCGTCTTAGTCTTATCAAGCTCCGCCGCCACCTCTTCATTAGTTGGTTCTCGACCAAGTTTCTGGACTAACTGATGCTGCACTTTAAGCATCTTGTTAATACTATCTCCCATATGAACCGGAACTCTGATCGTCCTGCCCTGATCAGCAATCCCCCGAGTGATAGCCTGCCGAATCCACCAAGTGGCGTAAGTGCTAAACTTATGACCCCGACGATAGTCGAACTTTTTAGCCGCCCTGATTAGGCCAATGTTGCCTTCTTGGATTAAATCCTCAATAGGCACGCCGCGCCCCATGTATTTTTTAGCCACGCTGACTACCAAACGCCCATTGGCAGCCACTAAATGCTTAAAGGCCTCATCACCACTGTCTATGATTTCCCGAAACCTCCCCAACTCTTCCGCCTCATAATCTCCCTCTGCCACTTCTTCTCTCGCCTGCCTGCCTTTTTCAATCCTTTTGGCTAAATTAACCTCCTCTTTGCCGGTCAACAAAGGCACTCGGCTCACTTCTCTAAGATACGTTCCCACGATATCATCTGAATTAAGATGCTTTAAATCTGTCCCGCTACTTAGACGGGTCAGTTCGTTATCGGCCAAATCCTCATCCGTTGGCTCCGACTCAACTTCTTCCTCAACCACCAATATCCCTGCTGTCTGTAGAGAATCCAATACTCGATCAAAATCCCCGGGTTCGTCGACGTCGGGGAAAAAACTTAAAACATCATTAAAAGTCACCAGACCGCCTTCTCTGCCAATCTCGATCAGGCTCTCAAGCGGCGTCAAGTTGGCACCGCCTTCAGCGCCTAACTCCTGACTCACCGGTTTGTTTTCCATCTCCGCCATCATAAGCCCCGATTATACCAGATTAACCTATAGTCTCGCGGCGAACCACTCCATACTCCTACTAACTGCCGTATCCCACGCCGGCAGCAAGTTATGATCCGCTCCCGGGTAGGTGTAAAACTCCACTTCTTTGTCCAGAGCTTCCAGCCGATCGTTGAGCTCCTGGCTCCACTCATAGGGCACGGCGTCATCACTGGTGCCCTGATGGATTTGAGTCGGGGCAGAAATCCAGTCATAGTAGCGGTGAATCGAGTAGTCGTCGGCGTTGTAGACTGCTTCAAACCCGGCCACCACCTGGCGCAAAGCCCGGCCGTAGTCGTCAAACTCATCGGTGTAGTAAAGAATCGAGTAAGGGAAAGGCTTTGATACCGGCGCCCACAAAACCGCCGGATAGTCTTTGCCGGTTATTTCCAAAACCGAAAGAGCAATTTGGCCTCCGTTGGAGTGCCCCCAAATTCCCACCCTGTCAGGGTCAGCCTGCGGCAAGCTTTTTACCGATTCAATTAGTTGAATCACTTGCCCCGGCCGCATAAATCGTTCCTGTAAAGTATTATTCGGCGGCAGATCCGACTCGCCGTAGCCCAAAAAATCCGGCGCCAAAGTGATAAAGCCGTTGGCGGCCAAAACTGCCGCCACCCGACTCGTTCCCACTCCTATTTCATAAATCTCTTGATCGACGTAACCCCGCAACATCACAATCACCGGCCGACCGCCAGCCGGCGGCTCTCCTTTAGGAATATTTACCTGGCCGCTGATTTTCCCCCCATCTGCGTCATAGACAAACATCCAACTGGTGTAACCGGCTTCCTCCGCCAACACCCGCTCCAGCTTGATCTCGCTGCCGGTAAATGAGGCTTGGCGCAAATTGGCAAAGCTGTATTTTTCCAAAGGTTTTTCTAGCAAAACATACGGCGCCTCCGGGCTCAAAAACACTTGTTTGTCAGTTCTCACCCACCAAGTCGCTCCAATAACCGCTAGTAAAATCAACACCCACCACCAATGCCGTTTAAACCAACCATTCATTCTAGTATTTTTGCCATCTTTAACCCTTTAACTATATCATTCCCTATCAACGACTTCCCAAGATTACCCAAAGAGTAACCCGCCGCCCACGCGTGACAGGTATCCAAGCTCCAAGACAGACTCTGTGATGAAACGGCCTCAATTGACAAGATAATCTGTGAAAGTTGAGAAACAATTTTACCCTGACGCATTGGCTAAACTACAGCCTTAAAGACTTTAAATAATTCCTAAAGTCTTTCCCTAAATCTTCTCTCTCCAAAGCAAACTCCACTTGGGTTTGCATGTACCGAAGCGGATCTCCCGTTGTCATCCACTTACCGGCAACCTCCGCCACTACCACCTTACCACCGCCTCTTATAAACTGCTCGATCGCATCGGTCAACCACAATTCCCCGCCTTTACCCAAGCTCTTTTTTTCAAAATTCTCCCACAAAATGTCGATGATTCTTCTGTCTAAAACAAACCGGCCGTATTGGGCCAGCCTCGACGGACTCTTGTCGGGCTCCGGCTTTTCTACCAACGCCTCTACTTGATTCTCGCTGCCCTTTTTGAGTTTAACAATCCCGTAGCGGTCCACCTCGTCTGCCGGCACTTCTTGGGCCGCCATCACCAAAGCGCCGGCCTCTTTCTCCCACACCTGAATAATCTGCTTGGTGGCCGGCACTTTTGCTTTGACCAAGTCGTCCCCCCACATAAACACAAAGGCTTCGTTTTCGTCAATCAAATCTTTGGCCGCCAGAAGCGGTGTGCCGTTGCCATAAGGAAAGTGCTTCCTTTGCCTCACATAGACAATGTTAGCCATTTGGCTCACCCTCTGGACTTTTTTGAGTAAGCTAAGCTTGCCGTTGGCCCGAAGCTGCTGCTCCAGTTCGATATTGGAATCAAAATGGTTTTCCAAAACGCTCTGGCCAAACCGCGTCACCATGATGATGTTTTCAATCCCTGATTCAACACACTCTTCTACCAAATACTGGACGATCGGCTTGTCGATGATCGGCAGCATTTCCTTGGGTTGATTCTTAGTCGCCGGCAAAAACCTGGTGCCGTAGCCAGCTACCGCGATTACCGCCTTGGAGATTTTCTTGCCTCCTGCCATATCTAGGACTTTAAGTATACCACGCGCTCACCTTTCTGTGGTACCATACGTGTTAAAGTATGGTACAATCAGCGCCTCAACGTTTCGTCAAAGAGTCTTTGACGGAATTAAAAAAAGTCGTTTGGCCGACAAAAAACCAGGTGGTCAAATTAACCGGCATCGTCATCGGCGTCAGCGCCGTCACCGGCGCCCTGCTGGGCGGCCTCGACTACCTGTTTACTAAACTGGTCGGCCTGATAGTCAAATAAATATGGTAAAAACCAAAAAGAAAACCCAACCCGATTCGGAAAACCACATCGTCATTTCCGATAAGGACAGTAAAAAAGCCAACTGGTTTGTGGTCCACACCTACTCCGGCCACGAGCACAAAGTCGCCCAAGGCTTAAAGCAAAGAGTCAAAACCATGAACTTGACTGACTCGATCCTCGAAGTCTTAATCCCCACCCAAAACAAGATTCAGATCAAAAAAGGTCAAAAGCAAAACGTCAGGGAAAAACTTTTCCCCGGCTATCTTTTGGTCAGAATGATCCTCACCGACGACTCCTGGCTGGCGGTCCGCACCACCCAGGGTGTTACCGGCTTTGTCGGCGCCGGCAACAAACCCACCCCTCTGCCCGCCTCCGAAGTCAAAAACATCTTGAAGTTCATGGAGATGGAGGCGCCCAAGTACAAGGCCGCCTTCACCATCGGCGAGGCCGTCAAAATTATCGAAGGGCCGTTTGCCGACTTTCTGGGCTCGGTGGAGAGTATCGACAACGAACGCGGCAAGGTCAAAGTTTTGGTGTCCATCTTTGGCCGTGAAACCCCCGTCGAGCTTGACTTCTTGCAAGTTCAGAAAATCTAAGGTTATAATGATCCCTGATGGCCCTGTTTTATAGGCTCAAGAAGCTCTCCGTTTTACTCAAAGCTGTCATCGGCCTGGTCTTGGTCGCCGGCCTCGGCTTTGCTTACCTTCTTGCCCAGTCCCCCACCCGGACCAGATCTTTGGCGGGTGGCATAAATTCTCCGGCGGCAAGCTGTAATGACAACTTAGAAGGCGCCTTTGCTTGCAACAGGCCCGGAGGGATTAGCGCTGTCTTTCAATGTAAAAACGGTGATTGGAATAAGGTTGAGGAATGCGGTGACGGACAACGCTGTTCAATTGGAGAATATGGTGGTAATGGCTGGAGCTGCGTTGATAATAACCCTCCACCCCAAGACCCCCCCAGCTCATCCGGAGGCAACCCGCCGCCGGGAAACGTCCCCCAAGCGTGCCAAAGCGGCACCTCTTTGTGCAGCGGCGGCTCCTGTAATTACCCCGTCCCCTGCGATGATGTTAAGTTTCAGGAATGCTACCAAAGGCTCCACGACGAAGGCTGCGGCTCTTTTGACCTGCCCCGAAACGACGACTGCAGCGCTCTGGCTTTTACTATTGCCAAAGACGCCGGGGTGCCTTTTTGTAAATACGGCAAAAGAGCCCAACAAGCCAACTGCCAAACCGCTTTGGCGGTCTACCAAGCCAGTTGTACAGGAACCAGCAGTGACACATCCACAACTACCTCAACTGTCTCACAAGACGCATCCAATGCGACTAACGGTATCGGCGGGGAGGGCATTCCAGGGGGTTCGGCCAGCCTAGGCGGCATCAGCTGTAACGCTTGTAGCGCCCAGTGCGATGCCGTCTTCACTCTCTTCCCCGAGCTAAGCATTCTGCCCGGATCCCGGTCGATTTGTCTTAACCGCTGCACCGGCCAGTGCTTGTAAGTCTTCTTCAGCTTTGCTATACTCTCCTTACTAGCCGACGCTAGTCGGCTGGGAGCGATTCTCAGGGAATTGCGCTAGAATATTTTAACTAATTCCCGCTGTGAGCGGGTTTTTTTCCGCCCTAGGCGGACAAGTATGGCCAAAAAAGTCAAAGTCGTTCTCAAACTCAACCTGCCCGCCGGTAAAGCCAACCCGGCCCCGCCCGTCGGCCCGGCTCTTGGCCAGCACGGTGTGGCGATCATGGACTTTGTAAACTCCTACAACGAAAAAACCAAAACTATGTCCGGTGTTATCCCGGCAGTGATCACCGTCTACGAAGACCGTTCTTTCGATTTTGTCTTAAAAAAGCCTCCGGTGACCGAGTTTATTAAAAAAGAGTTGAAGCTGGAAAAAGGATCGCAGGCTCCCGGCCGCGATCAGGTCGCCACCATCACCCAGGAACAGCTGACTAAAATTGCTGAAGAAAAAATGGAAGACTTAAACGCCAACAACCTTGAAGCCGCCAAAAAAATCGTCGCCGGCTCGGCCCGGTCGATGGGCCTTAAAGTGGAGAAATAATGGGTAAAAAGAAAGTCGCCGTCATCGACCTGTCTCAGTCAGAATCCGCCCAATACAAAGCCGGGGGCACTCGCGACCAAAGGATTAGAATCAAAAAACCGGAACTGGAAACACAGCCCGAACCCGAACCGATAAAGTCCCGACCCACGACTTCTAGTCGGGGTCGAGGATCCGCGGCTGATAAGCCGGGACCCAAAAAGAAAAAAAAGCGCGTCAAGCACGCCAGAAGCCAGCGCTACCAAGAGGCCCGCGCCAAAATCGACAAAACCAAGGCCTACCCGGTAAGTGACGCCATCAAACTGTTAAAAGAAATTTCTCATGTCAACTTTGACCCCACGGTCGAACTCCACTTCAACTTGAACACCGACAAACTCTCAGGCGAGTTAACCCTGCCCCACGGCTCGGGCAAGACCAAAAAGGTCGAGATCGCCTCGGACGCCACCTTGGTCAAATTAAAGGCCGGCAAAATCGACTTCGACGTGCTTCTAGCCGAACCCCAAATCATGCCCAAAGTGGCTCAATACGCCAAGATTTTAGGCCCCAAGGGCCTCATGCCCAACCCCAAAGCCGGCACCGTTTCCGACAAACCCGAGGAGTTAAAGAAAAAACTGGCAGGCGGCAGCCTTCGCTTCCGCTCCGAAGCTAAAGCGCCGCTACTGCACCTGGCCGTCGGTAAACTCTCTTTTGAAAACACCAAACTCGAGGAAAACATCAAAGCGGCGTTTGCCGCCGTCGCCAAAAAAAACATCGCCTCCGTCTTTCTCTGCTCCTCCATGAGCCCGTCGATCAGGCTAAAAGTAGATTAAACCCCCTAAAAGCCTGTCTGCCGCTTCCCTTAAGTCGACAGCCTGTTCTTGGCTCGGTGATACCACTCCAACCAACTCCAACAACTTTTCCAAATCATTAGTTTCCTCTACATCGACCCCGTCTAAATTCACTCCGAGCCATCCTCTCCAGTCGTTGTCAGTAATCAGCAGATACTCTCCGCTTTTGTCAAGCTCCATGGCCACTTCTGACCGGTCGCCCTCTGGGGTCGGTAAATAAACAGTCTGTTTCACCAGTTCTTCAAAATCCAAACCACTCAACAGTACCCCCCTCATAGTCTGCCAGAACAGGTCCATATTCCCTTTAATCGCCGGCCGGGAAAACGTCCACACCCCTCCGACATCAAAACACAACACCCGTTCCCAGTAACCATCCTGACTCAAACTGACTGCCTCCACTTTTTGTAGCTCACCTCTTTTGCCCATGCCTACCGCCACCTGGAAGTTAGCCGTTCCCATTAATAAGAATGCCGTCTCTCTCGTGGACCCATGAACTTCAAGTCTGGTTCCCCGCCACCAGGGTTCAGTCGCTCCCCACCTGGCCTCTTTAAAAATCTTCTCCGGTTCTTCTCCCCAAAGCCCTTCTCGCGTCTTAGAAAATCCCACCCACTGAAAAGTCCCCTTTTCAAGGGGATAGCTGGTTCTAACAATCCCGGCTTTTGCCGTAAACTGCTGATCTAACTCAAGATAACTCATAGTCACCTACCCGGGTGCGGCGCAGAGCCGCCGCATGAGCGGGAAGATCAAGCTTTTCTCCTATATCCACCGCCAACTGCCTCATATAGGTGCCGCTGCCGCAAACCACCCTTACCTTCAAGGATAAACCTTGAAGGTCAACTAGCTCAATCTCTTTGATCTCTACCTGACGCCGGGGCAACTTGACCTCTTTTCCCTCCCGGGCAAGGGCGTAAAGCCTCTCCCCGCCTACTTTTACCGCCGAGTAAGCCGGCACTTGTTGCTGGTAAAACCCCGTCAAATCTCTCAAAGCCCTCTCTACCCTTTCCCTTTTTACCCCTGTTACCGGCCTGGTTTCCGTTACCTCTCCTTCAGGATCGCCCGTGGTCGTGGCCGCCCCTAATTTAACCGTCATCACATACTCCTTATCCCAAGTTTTTATCTCTTCAAACCTTCTGGTGGCTTTCCCCACCAAGATTAAAAGCACCCCGGTGGCAAACGGATCCAGCGTCCCCCCGTGACCGATTTTAGTTTCGAGTTTCGTGCTTCGAGTTTCGTGCTTACCAAGCTCCCCTCTTATTTTAGCCACCACGTCATGGCTGGTCCAACCCACCGGCTTATCCACCACCAAAATATCCTCATCTAAATTAACTTGACCCTTTACAAAATCCATGGTCTGATTATATAATGCCTTTTGTCCTAAGACAGTAGGTCAGCCAGCCGGCGGATAAACCCTACCGAGGAAATTATGCCTTCTCAAAAAAACTTAGACCAGGTTAAAACACTCCAAGACAAACTCTCCCGGGCCAAATCCGTGGTGCTGGCCGACTACCGCGGCCTGACCGTCGCCCAACAAAGCAAACTCCGCCGCCAAATCCTTGAGGTAGAAGGCGAGCTGGTTGTGGCTAAAAACTCGCTTCTTAAACTAGCTCTTGAGGCAGAAAAGTACTCTCTGCCAGAGGATTTTGCCCAAACGCTGGAAGGCCCGACCATGACCCTCTTTGCTTACTCTGACCCCATCGCCCCAATCAAAACCCTGGCCCAGTTTGTTAAAGAAAACGAACTACCCACGATCAAGCTGGGTTTTTTAGTCAAAGAACCTTTAGCTAAAGTCCAAGTTGAAGAATTGGCCACACTCCCCTCCAAGGTGGAACTCATTGGCAAAACCGTGGCCACCATCAAATCCCCCTTAACCGGCATCGTCAACGTCTTGTCAGCAAATTTTAGAAATTTAGTTTACGTTTTAAAGGCGGTGAAATCTTAATGGCAGATACCAAGAAAGAAATTAAAGTTTCCGCCTCGTTGCAGAAAATCATCGACACGATCGAGAAGCTATCGGTTTTGGAACTAAATGAACTGGTTAAGGCTTTAGAGAATAAGTTCGGCGTTTCCGCGGCTCCGACGATGGCTGTCGCTGCTGCGGCTCCCGCCGCCGGCGAATCGGCTGGCGCACCCGCCGCCGAAGAAAAATCAGAGTATCAGGTGGTGCTGGCATCAGCCGGCGCCAACAAAATCGGCGTGATCAAGGCTCTACGCGAAGTCAACCAGGAACTGGGCCTCAAAGAAGCCAAGGACCTGGCCGAAGCCGCTCCCAAAGAAGTCGGCACTTTCAAAAAAGAGCAGGCCGAAGAAGCCAAGAAAAAGCTTGAAGCCGCCGGCGCCCAGGTTGAGCTCAAGTAGTCTTGACATTCTCTATCACACTTTGATATATTAACTCTACTTGAAGTAGTAATTAGCTGCCTTGTGAACAAGCCATGGTCGATCAAAGTGTATCAAAAGGTAAATCTGTATCTCTTGATAACCTGCCGGATTTACTCACCGTCCGTGAAGTCGCCGATCTGCTGCGCGTTTCCCCCTTAACCATCAAACGTTGGGGCAAGCGCGGCAAATTGCCGGCCATCAGGATAAACTCCCGGGGCGACCGCCGCTACAAAAAAGAAGCCGTCTTATGGCTTCTGGGGATACAGGAGAAAAGTTAACCCCTCTTCAACACCAGCCACAAAAACTTCACTAAGCTCAACTGCCTTCTTACCCGCCAGGGCTGCAACGCTAACCGCCACAACCACTCTAAGCCAAGCGCCTGAAGTAGCCGCGGTGCCCGCAACCAGGGCTTAGCAATATAATCCAAAGCCCCGCCCACGCCCATGGCCACTTTGACTTTGAGTTTGGGTAAATTCTTGGCAATCCATTTCTCCTGCTTACCGTGGCCGAGAGCCACGAACAACAAATCAGGCTTAATCTTGTTAATTGCCGCCACGCTTGGTTCGGTCATGCCCAAAACTCCTAATCTCTCCGCCGCTCTTTGCGCTACCCCCGGCCGGCCGCCGACCAGTAAAGTTTTGTAGCCTTGTTTGATCAAAGCCAACATCAAATCAGCCCCTGCCACTCGCTGAAGCCTTCTATCGGCCAAGCGCAAACCGACTCCGTCAGGAATGGCTAAATCGGCTCTGTTCAAAATCCGCCTAAACTCTTCGTCTTTCTGAGCGGCGACAATCATTTCCGGATTTGGGGTGACAATATAGCGTTTTTCTCTCTCCTTAACCCAGGAGGCCACCTTTTTTAACGCTGAACTTGTCGAAGTCTGGTCGACCCTAACCCCTAAAATAAACATGTCTCTTATGAACAAACTCTAAAAGCCCGTGGCGCGAGTTTTCCACCCCTAATCCGCTGTTTTTTAACCCGCTCCAGGGAGATTCAGGCGACAAAAAGCCTGCCTCGTTGACATAGACCGACCCGGCCACGAGCGTCTCAACCGCCCGGTTGGCCTTAAGCTTAGACCGGGTAAACACCGCCGCCGTTAAGCCATAAGGGTTGTCATTGGCGAAAGTTAACCCAGCCGAGAAACTGACCACGCGCATCACCGGAAGCAAAGGCCCAAACACCTCTTCCTGCATCACCGGATTTTTGTTGGACACGTAAACCATCACCGTCGGCTCATGAAACCAACCCTCTGCCAGCTTTCCTTTCCTGATGCGGCGCCCGCCGCTGATGATCCTGCCGCCGGCCACCACGCCCCGGGTGACTTGATCCTGAAACCGCCGCAGCTGCCTTTCGCTTACCAGCGGCCCCATCGCGGTCTTTTTGTCCAGCGGGTCGCCTACCCTTAAGGCTTTAACTTTCTCTACCACCTTAGCAATGAATTTATCGGCCACCGCCTCCTCGACGTAAACCCTTTTGATGGCGCCGCAAACCTGGCCGCAGTTTCTGAACCGGCTCCAAACAATCCTCTCGGCCGCCAGGTCAAGGTCCGCGTCTTTTAAAACCAAAGCCGGCGAACTGCCGCCCAACTCCAAGACCAGCTTGACTAACCGCCCGCTTGCCTTTTGAGCAATGTCTTTACCCACCTTGGTGGAGCCGGTGAAAGAAATCATGTCGATATCTTGCTCCACCAACATCTCTCCCACTTTACCCCGGCCATAAACCACCCCGAAAGCCTCGCGGGGCACTCCGGCGCTAAAGATAAGTTTAACCAATTCCTGGCTCACCAAAGGCACGTACTCGGACGGCTTGTAAACCACGGTGTTGCCGGCAAGCAAAGCCGGCACGATCGACCACAACGGCACCTTGACCGGAAAGTTCCAGGCTTTGATTACCGCCACCACCCCAACCGGGTCGTAACGAATCAAACTCACCCCGGTTTTCCGCTTAAAAAGACTCTCGTCTGCCAAAACCTTTAATCCCTCCTTGACGAAGTAGTCAACATATTCAGCGGTTGATTCGACCTCGTCGGCCGCTTCTGTCAAAGGCTTGCCCATCTCTTGGGAAATTAATTCAGCCAGTTTCTCTTGATTTTTTCGTAACAGACCCGCCAACTTGACTAAAATCGCCGCCCGTTTTTTGAGTGTCAAACTCCTCCAGCCTTTGAGTTTCCTTCTGGCCATGGCCACCGTCTCCTCGACGTCTTTCTTGGTAGCCATCCTCACCGAACCTAAGGGCTTGCCGTTAATGGGGTTAATCGAAGTCAATAACACTAAGCCTATTTTACCACATCGGTGACCAGGCTCAAAGTGGCTAGGGCGGCTTTTTGCCAAGAAAACTCTCGAGCCCGTCCCAGGCCTTTTTCCCTTAAACCCTCGCGCAACTGCCGGTTTTTTAGCACCAAACCGATCGCGTCTGCTAAATGACTGACATTTTCCGGATCTATCTGTAAAGCGGCGGCGGCCGCGACTTCTTTTAGCGCTCCGCGATCGGAAGTGATAACCGGAATGCCTAAAGTAAACGCTTCCAACACCGGCAAGCCAAAACCCTCCATTAGACTCGGATAAACCAGCGCCTCCGCCCCTTGATAAACCGCCGGTAAGTCGTAATCGGCCACCCGGCCGATAAACTTGACCTTGTCGGCCACGCCAAACTTTTTCGGCGCGGCGTAAATCTCCTGGTACATCCAGCCCTTTTTCCCGGCAATGACTAAATGCGGTTCACTCCCGGAGTGGTGTTGCGCCTGCGGCACACTCCCGGAGTGTATTACCTTCGCAAACGCCTCAATCAACTTCTCCAGGTTCTTTCTCGGCTGGATTGTGCCCACAAACAACAAGTAGCTGTCCGGCAAACCGTACTTGTGCTTGACTTGGCGGAAAAACTTTTTATTAAGTCCCGTTTCTGCCGCGGCCAAAAACCTTCTTCCTACCCCCTCATAAATCACTTGAATCTTCTTCTCATCCCCTCCTAAGCGACTAACCAACTCCTTTTTAACCCAATTGGAAACAGCAATGATTTTGTCGGCTCTCTCAACCGCGTACTCGGTGGAACGATTAAGATAAAGTTTTTGCGGCCAACGGTAATACTCGGGCAAATACTCGTACTCGACGCCGTGAATGGTGACCACTGTTTTCAAACTCGACCTTCTTATTACCGGCAAAGTGTGAGCCGGAATAAACAAAACGTCCGGCGGCCGCACCAAACACTCCAACGCCAACCCCCCTTGCGTCCACAACCTCGGCCAGGGGATCTCCACTACCTCGACATTTTCTTTTCCCCTCACCTCATCATCTACCTTTGCCCCCGCCCGGACATAAAGCCGAAACTGATGGCTTTTTGCTTCCGGCAACCTGACCATCTCCCAGATTAACTCATTGGAATAATTCTCCACCCCGGCCCGGTCTTTGCTATACGCCCTCGACGCATCAATGCCGATTATCATGAGTAAATCTTAACACAACTTCGCTTGCGTTCATCGTCTCATTATGAGACGATTAGACAGTATGAATGAGACGATATCACTTAATTACAGGCAAAAATCCATCCTCAACCTCTTCGCTCAACAGGCCGAATTGTCCCGGGAACAAATAGCGGCCAAGTTACCCTCGGTTTTTGCTGTTTCCAAAGCCACCCTGGCCAGAGACTTAAAACATCTTATCAAAAACCGACTGGCAGTTGCCGCTGGCAGTGGGCCCAGCCGCGTCTACCGGGCTAAAAACGTTCATCCCTTAATCACTTACGTTGACCTGGAACAATATTTTACCCTTAACCCTGACGAGCGAAAATCCGTCCTAAAATCGTTTACCACCGACATATTTGAGAGGCTACCGGGAATAATCACTTCTCAAGAGCGCCAAGAACTGACTGGCATTTCCCGTTCCTTCACCGCTGCGACCAAAACCCTTGAACCCGCCATTCTTAATCGTGAACTCGAGCGCTACGTGATTGAACTTTCCTGGAAATCTTCAAAAATCGAAGGCAACACCTATACCTTACTGGAGACAGAGACACTCATCAAGCAGGGTCAGGAGGCTAGCGGCCGCACCAAAGAGGAAGCCATCATGATTTTGAATCATAAAGATGCTTTTAAGACTATTGTCGCCCACAGACGGGAGTTTAAAAAAATAACCCTTACCGACCTACTAGAGCTCCACAACACGCTCACCAAAAACTTAAACATCGGCAGCGGCATGAGAAAGCAGGCGGTGGGCATTACCGGAACTACTTATCAGCCGCCGGGGAACCAGTGGCAGATTAGACAGACTCTGGAGCAGACGCTTAAAACCATTAACGCCATCGATTACCCTTTGGAAAAAGCCTCACTGACCTCTACTTTGATTGCCTATATCCAGCCATTTGCCGATGGCAACAAACGCACGGCCAGGATGATTGCCAACGCCATCCTTTTGGCTAACGATTATTTCCCTTTGTCGTACCGCAGTCTCGATGAGAACGAATACAAACAAGCCCTGATTTTGTTTTATGAAACAAACAACTTATACCACGTCAAGAGATTATTCCTGGAACAATACCGGTTTACCCTTAACACCTATTTTCTTGCCTAGCTCACTTCCCCTCCCCGCCCGCAGAAACCACTAATCTTTTCTAACTACTGGCAGATGTACTTAGCACTGTCAAAATCATAAACCGGCTTCTTCCCTTCAGCGCAACAGGCCGTATAAGTTGTTTCTCCACTATCAATTTCAGACAAACAAACCCCTCCAACAATATCATTCGGCTGGTCAACATCGATACATCTATCAGCATCTGTTCCGGCTGGACAAGCTGGTAAACTCCCGTCTCCAGGTGTTGGGGATACTAAAGGTGTCGGTGATGGTGTCGGTGTCGGTGATGGCGAAGGTGTTGACTGACAGCAATTTTTTAATTTGCTGGGGACTCTTTCACAATTCGGGTCGTTTTTTCTTATCACTTCACAGAACTCATTGGTTTTTGGTGGAGAAGCCAGAGAGCGGATATCCAAACCCCCTGTTTGAAGCGCTGTTAAAGCTACTGCCAGTCCCACCACCGCTACCGAAAGCCCGCCAAACCCTAAAATCTTTTTCTTGTTTTTTAACCACTTAAACTTCATTCTGGCAAACATCAATATTTAAGTGTCGCACACCCGCGTGAAAATTGTCAAGGGGGAAAGTAATCAACCGTGTGTAAAAAACTAACTCTATAGAGGAATGGGTTGGCCCGACACTTCCGGCAATCCAGGAACTCCCGACTCTCCTTCTGGAGAAGATGTCGGTTTATTGACTGGGTTAGGACGAAAACGTCTAGGCGCCGGGTTGCAAACGCCATTTAGGTTCCATGGCTTATCCTTTGGACAACAGTAAGTCTCAGTTATCTTGTTAGTAATAACAATACAGCGAGAAGCACCCTGGACAGGATAATCCCAACAGCTTAAGCCCGACCCACATTTCTCCACACAGGCTCCGTACCACCTAATAGAGTTTTCCGGACAACAGTAAGAATTTCCTCCATATTGATCAACACAACTCGTTGCTCCTGTAATGGGTTTGTCGGTACAATCCAGTCCGTACCCGCACGGATTTACCTGTTCACTTCTAGCTTGACTTTCGAGTCTTTGACTTCTTTGGACTAAAGATACCCCTACTGCCAAGCCGACTACTGCCACCGAAAGCCCACCAAACCCTAAAATCTTTTTCTTGTTTTTAAGCCATTTGTATTTCATTCTGGCAAACATCAATATTTAAGTGTCGCACACCCGCGTGAAAATTGTCAAGGGGGAAAGTAAATCGATGGTCGTGGTAAAATTTACCTATGGACAACCGCGGCGATCTACCCTCTCCAAAACAAAGCGAAACCACCCCCACCAGAAAACCCCTAAGAAACCTTTACTCAATAGACCCTATTGCCCAAATTGCTCATTACGCCGGCATTGAGGAAGGGTATATCCCTAAAGTTTTTGAGTTAAGACTTGGTCCGATCGATCGTTTAAGAAACTTTCAAACTCAAATTGTCTCTAACATTAGGCGCAACTACGAACAGGGTGTAATCGAAGCAGTACAACGAGGCATTAATGCCCTTCACCTTAAAGGGGTTAAGGTTGAAATATTTAACACTCTTCCCGCCATGAACGCTCTCACCGGCAATGAAAGTTTTGCTCACTCAAGATATAAGGCAGGCTTTTTAGGTCAGCTAAAACCAATAGAAATAGCCCTGGCAAGCCGCGAGGCATACGCCGAGCACTTCGGCCTCACCTCTGGCGAAAGTCTTCTGGTTTTTGCCCAAAAAGCCGGCCATGAACTAGGTCATGCCTTTGATGACTTAGAGTTTAAACCCTCTCTGGGAGACAGGATTGACGCCTTAACCCTAGGTAAAAAAGCAAGAGACAGGGGCTTTCAGCCTAATAATCGCTATTACCAGTTCGGATTGGAAACCGAGGCTAGGCAAAAGTATTTTAACGGGGTAGTTTACACTACCGCCCAAGAATACGGCCTAGCTGAACAATACTTTCAAGTTGCCCAGGGCTTAATCGGCGACAAAAACTTTGCCAAGACTGCCAGAAAACTGGTAGTCAAACACCGCTAAGCTACCTCTTACTAATCGCCCGCTTGTAAAGCTCCAGGTTATCCAAAGCAATCCCCGTGCCGCGGGCGACGCAAAGCATCGGCTCTTCGGCAATGTGGCAGGGAACGCCGGTCTCGGCAGTCAGTAACTTGTCCAGGTTAGTTAGCAGGCTCGTCCCGCCGCTCATCACAATCCCCTTATCAATAATGTCGCTGGATAGCTCCGGCGGAATCTCCTCTAAAACCGACTTAACCATGCCGACGATCTGGGATAATTTAGGTTTAATCGCCTCTTCAATCTCTTCTGCCGTCACCTCGACTGATTTGGGTAAGCCTTGGATGCTGTCCCTGCCTTTGACCCGCATTTTCTGGTTCGTGGTTCGTGGTTCGTGGTTCGTGGTTTCAACTTCGCTCGACGCTCGGCCCAAGTTGATCTTTATCTCCTCGGCCATCCTCTCGCCCACCACCAGGCCGTGTTTTTTCCTGACAAAACCGGCGATGGCGTCGTCCAGGCTATTGCCGGCCACCCGGATACCCTTGGCCACTACCACCCCGCCTAAAGAGATCACTGCCGCTTCAGACGAACCGCCGCCCATGTCGACAATCATGTTGCCCGAGGCCTCGCCCACCGGCACCCCGGCTCCCAAAGCCGCCGCAAACGGCTCGTGAATGATATACACTTCTCTGGCTCCGGCAGCGTAGGTGGCGTCTTCAACCGCTCTTCTCTCTACTTGAGTACAACCGGCGGGAACGCAAATCATCACGTCCGGTTTAAAAATCAAGTTTCGCCCGGCCACTTTCTGCAAAAAATACCGCAACATCGCTTCGGTGACCACGTAATCGGCAATCACCCCGTCGCGCATCGGCTTTGAAGCGACAATGTTTTCCGGAGTCCTCCCCAGCATTTCTTTGGCTTCGTTACCCACCGCCACCACCCGGTTGTCTTCCACCGTCACCGCTACCACCGTCGGTTCGGCCAGCACTATGCCGCTGCCCGCCAAATACACCACCGAGTTGGCCGTGCCTAAATCTATGCCTACTTTTTGAATCATCGCCATGGTGAATAAATTTAGCACGCCACCAATTTAATCTCAACTGGCAAAAACTAGTCACTATCAAAACATATCAAAAAACATCATTTAACTCTCTCTAAAGCCTCAATAAGTATAACAATATATAACTATTTATAGCAATTTTATCTCATTTTCCCCACCTTGACAGCCTTTTTAATATAGTCCATACTGGATCGTGAAAACAGTCCAACCATTGTACAAAGTTAGACATTTCAAGAGGTAAACCTTTGCCCGATCAAAACCACTACTCCGTCTCCGCTGCCGCCAAGTTTGTCGGCGTTCACCCCAAAACCCTGCGCCGCTGGGAAGACTCCGGACTAGTCAACCCGACCCGCACCATCGGTAACCAACGCCGCTACACCGACCAACACCTAAAAACCCTAGTTGGCATCAAAACCGGCCAGTTTGACCCGCCGCCCACCGACCGGCTCTTAGATTTAAACCAGGCCTCGTTGCTGTTGAAAGTTTCCCCGGCTACAGTGCGGCGTTGGACCAGAGAAAAAAGATTAAAACTCACCATCGACAAAACCGGCAATACCGGCTATTCAGAAAAAACCCTAAAACAAATTTTAGCCCAAATTTCCCCCAAAACCTTGCCCGTGACTCCGTCGCCGGAGACCAAGGAAAAACCGCCAACCCCGCTTCAAATAACCAGTCTACCCCATAAACCCTTAGTCTACCTAGGACTAACCGCAATCTTTACCGGCCTGGCTCTGGCCACCTACTTTTATGTCAGAGGCAATCAAGAAATCGCCAGCCCTGCCATTGAACAACTAGCCATCCCTTCTCAAGTCGAAGTCGCCCTGCCTTCGGTAGCCAATTTTTTAAACGGCCAGATTACTATCGGCAGCGACACCGGCACCCTGTCTTTTTTAGATCAAAAAGGCAATTTTTATCTTAAGAATGACGCCCTCATCCAAGGCAGCCTGACTACCCCGGTCCTAAAATTCATTCCCACCGACCAACCAGAAAATCAGGTCGGCAGCCTCTACGTTGACAAAAACACCGGCAACCTCAACTACTTTGACGGCTTAGACTGGGTCAACCTAAACCCCACCGCCTCCCCTTCAGGCAAGTCAAGCATCCAAAACCTTTACGACGCCGGCAACACCAGCCTTACCGCCAACAAAACCGACCTAGATATAACCTTAGGAGACTTAGCCACCAGCTCGGCCACCTCCCTGAAATTGACTTTGGCCGGAGTCAACAGCGCCTTTAGCGTTTTGGGCGGCGCGGCCCAAACTTTACTCACCATCGACGACGACGCTGTCTACCCCATTACCCTGTCCCAACCGACCTTGATTTCAGGCAACCTTTACGCACCCAAACTGATCGACTCTGATAACTCTGCCTACTTTCTCGACCCTGCCGCTCCTGGCATCGGCTTGTCTTTGGCCGGAGACATAACCCTCGCTACCGGGCTAACCTTCTCCGACTACGGCGACTCTATCTCCAACGACCTGGACGGCTATCTGGTTTTTTCCGGCGGCTTAGGTGTGGGCGGCGAGACCAGCTATGGCATCAGCGCGAGCTTCAAGCTAAATGCCAAACAGGGCAACTTTGATAACGAGCTAACCGTTAAAAACATCAAACTTTCCGACAATCTCATCGAGGCCACCAACGACTCCGGCTTAAAGCTGTTTGACAACGCCGGCAACGGCATCACCATCGCCGACGGCGGCACTGTCACCATCAACGGCACTGCCGTCCCCGACTACGTTTTTGAAACTGGCTATCAACTTCTCTCGCCCATCGCCCTCAAAGACTTTATCGCCACCTACCACCACCTGCCCGGCGTCCCCAGCCAGGAAGAAATCCAAAACTCCGGCCTCAACATCTCCACTTCAATTATGGCTATCTTAGAACGAGTGGAAAACAACGTCCTTTATATCTTGGACCTCTATGAGCGCGTCGGCCGCCTTGAAGCCCTGATTACTCCCTACGTCTCCACCGACCCTGTCGGCCAGGCGCTGACCACCAACTTCATTAAACCGGTTTCTGACCAAGACTTAATCGTGGCTCTTACCGACCGGCAAGCCTTAAAGATCACCGGCGACGTTTCCGTTTCCGGAACACTCACCGCCAAATCCATTAACGCTTCCGCCATCGACGGCCTCAAAGAAAAAATCAAAGACCTGGTCGCTTCTTATCAGCAAACCAGCGCCACCGCTTCCGCCGCCGCCGACCCCGACTCAACAGCCACCGCCTCGGCTCTGTTGGCCTCTGCCCCGACGGCCAGCCCTTCCGGGCATCTTGATCTTAACTCGCTTAGCGCCGACTCCGGCTTTTTCTCCGAATACCTGGCCGTTCTCGGCCAAGCCACTATCACCAACCTTAAAGTCACCAACTCCCTAAACCTAAACGACAATTTACTGATTACTGGTAACTCTATCTCTACTTTACCCTGTCCCACCCACCTCGGAGGAGACCCTTCGGCCACCTCCGAGAAGTGCTCCAACACCCTTTATCTTCAACCCGGCGGGGTCGGCGCCATCAACTTTCTGGCCGGAGTCATGACTCTGGACGCCGCCGGCAACGTCGCCATCAGCGGCAGGCTGGCGGTATCAGAATCAATCACCACCCCAACCCTAATCGCTTCCGAGCTAAAACCACCGCCAGGGCAAGACCTAAGCGTCACTTTGGCTACCAACTCCGCCCTGACTTTCTATAACGACATCGAAGGCCTGGTGGGCGCCATCGACTCTTCCGGCTCGGCTAGTTTTTCCCGCCTAAATCTGTCTGCTGCCGGCTCCGTCCTAATTCCGACCGGAAACAATCACGCCATTGTCGCTACCGACCGCTTGACCGATTCTTCCCAAGTCATCATCACTTTTACCTCGTCTTACTCGCCCGCCACCAAATACTGGGTGATCAAAGAACCAGATAAAAACCAGTTTACCGTCTTTACCAACTACCCGGTCAACGCCAACACCACCATTGATTGGCTGATTATAAATTAAGGTATAATACCGCTACCATGTTCCAGCGCACCCCAAGGCTTTTGATCGTCATCGTGGCCGTCTTGTTTTTTGTCACCGGCACTTACTTTGCCATCAGGCTTGCCCGGGGCTACCGGCCGTCGCTGGCTAGTCGGGCCTTACAGGGCACGGGGTTGCTCGCCGCCAACTCCGTACCCCGCGGTGCCAGCGTCTTTTTAAACGACAAGTTGACCACCGCCACCGACGACACCTTAAACTTGCCCCCGGGCCAGTACCGGGTCAAAATCGCCCAAGACGGCTACATTCCCTGGGAAAAAACTTTGGTTTTGGAGGCAGAACTGGTCGCCCAAACCAACGCCCGGCTCTTCCCCTCTGTCCCCGACTTAAAACCCCTGACTTTTTCCGGAGCTTTAAATCTCACCCCCTCGCCCGACGGCCAGAAGATCGCCTTTGCCGTCGGCAACGCCACCACCAACGACAAAAATGGCCTCTACGTTTTAGACCTTTTCGACCGCCCCTTTGGCTTCAACTCCGAGCCCCGGCAAATCTCCCGGCCCCACCCGGACTTTGACTTTACCGTTGCCCGTCTCACCTGGTCGCCCGACTCATCCCAAATCCTGGTTAGCGTCAACCTTAATCAGCCGGACGAGCGTAACATTCTCCTTTCCGTATCAAGCCTCAATGACATCGCCACCCTAAAAGACGCCACCGCCAGGCTGCCGGTAACCCTTTCAGAATGGCACGAGCTTTTGGATAAAAAAGACCACGAACGGCTAGTCCTTCTGCCCGAATTTATGCAAAAAGTTGCCACCGAGTCGGCCCGAGCCGTCTACTGGTCACCCGACGAAGACAAGCTGATGTACACCGCTGTGGAAACTCTTACCATCCCAGAGAACTTAATCCCGCCGGTACCAGCCTCCTCCACCCAAGTTCAAAGGCGCAACCTTGAAAAAGACAACATTTACATCTATGACTTGGAAGAAGACAAAAATTTCTGGCTGGCAGCTGCGCCTGCAACTGACACTCCCGGAGTGAAAGATTCCTCCCTCGAAACTCTTTCCCACCGCTACAGCCCGATTCACTTCCAGCCCGTCCAGTGGTTCCCCGATTCCCGCCACTACATTTTAGTCCAGGAGGGTAAAATCGTTATCGGTGAATACGACGGCACCAACCAGGATACCGTCTACGCCGGCCCTTTTTCCGACGACTTTGCCTATCCCTGGCCCAACGGCTCCAGGCTGATAATTCTGGCCTCCTTAAACGGCGGTTCAAACCAGCCCCCCAATCTGTACTCGATTAACCTTAAGTAATGGAAATCACCCAAGCCGTCAAAGTCTTAAAAGCCCACGGCCTGGTGATCTACCCCACCGAAACGTGTTACGGTGCCGGCGTCGACGCCACCAGCAAAAAGGCGGTCGCCAAATTACTTGCCTACAAATCCCGCCGCGAAGGCAAACCTTTATCAGTGGCCGTCGCTGACCAAACCATGGCATCAAAATATGTCAAACTAAATACCTCTGCTAAAAACTTATACAGAAAGTTTTTACCCGGACCGTTGACTGTGGTGTCGTGGGGCCGGGGCAAAGTCGCCCCGGGAGTGGAGTCAGAAACCGGCACTCTGGGGATCCGCATTCCTGATCACCCGGTAGCGCTGGCGCTCGCTGGCAGGCTGGGACGCCCCATCACCGCCACTTCTGCCAATGTCTCCTACAAACCCAAGCCTTATTCCATCTCCCAACTTTTGAAACACACCAGCCGAAAACAGCAAAGTTTGATTGATTTTATTATTGATGTTGGTAAACTCCCCCGCCGCCCGGCCTCCACCGTGGTCGATACCACTCTGGATGATCCGCTGATTCTGCGCGAAGGCAAAATTAAACTCCTTCACTCCCGGAGTGAAAAATTCCCCCACTCCGGGAGTGCGGAAAGTGTTACCACCCACTCTCCTCAAGAAACAAGCGACTTGGCCCAAAAACTGATGCTGGCACACTGGAACGATTTACAGAAAAAACCCTTGCTGTTTTTGCTCATTGGTGACCTTGGCTCGGGCAAAACCCAGTTTGCCAAAGGCATCGGCCGGTTTCTTAAAATCCCTCAAACCATCGTTTCGCCCACCTACACCATCGAAAGAGAATACCCCTTCCGCCGCTATAAAGTTTTCGGCAAGTTTTTACACCTTGACACTTGGCGGCTTAGTCACATCGAGGAGTTTTATCAGCTTCATCTTGAAGATCGCCTCAAAACCAAAACCGTCGCCGCCGTCGAGTGGGCCGGCCGCACCCTAAAACCGCTGCTAACTCTGGCTCAAAAATCACGCGCCCGCGTTGTCTTGGTCAACCTCAAAACCCCGCCTCACCAAAAAGCCGCCAGAGACATCACCATCAGCACTCCTAAGACCAACCGGTAAGGCTTAAATCTCGGGTATAAAACCACCAGTCCCAAAGGAAACAAAACCGCAATGTAACGCCTAAACTCCTCCAGCAGCGGCTCCGGCCCCACTGCCAAAACATAAACCAAAGTCAGCCCCGCCCACCACTTGATCAAAACCTCGGCCCGGCTTTTTATTATCATCCCTACCAAGACCAAAGACAGCCCCAAATAGGTCAAACCCGAAGCCAGAATCCGCCAGTAGCCCCAATCAACCGCCCGCAAAATGTCCCTGCCAAACTGAACAATCCCCACCCGCACCGGCCCCAAAGTTTGGTACATTTTTGCTTGATAAAACACCCCCTCGCCAAACACTTGCCGGTTAAACAGCCACAAGCCCATGGGAAACAACCCCAAAATCAATCCGTTAATCAACGCCTCTTTATACTTCCCCTTTGTGCCTAAATCTATCAGCCAAGCTACGCCCAAAATCACCGCCACCGGCCTCACCAAAGCCGATAAAACCGTCACCAAGCTGGCCCAATAGCCCCGCCGCTTACTGTAGAGGTAGTAGGCACCAAGCCAGCCCGCCACCACTAAGCCGGTCGTACTCACTTTACTCGTCTGCTCAAACACTATCGGCGGAAACAAGCTAATCATCGCGGCAAATAACCAATCATAAGTCATTAAGTAAGCTAAAGCGTAAATCGCCGCCAAGCTTATTGCCGCCACCCCTGTTGCCGCTACCACCACGCTGCCGACCGCCTTGGCCGCGGCAGCGATCAACATCGCCAACCCGGGAAACAACCACGGTTGGTCAATCCCGCCACCCTCAATCAACCCCCTGGCATAACCCACATAGTTATCCTGCTGGTACCAGAGCGGGTTTTGACTCTGCTTGACCCAAAACATAACTCCGTGAAGGATTAAAACCAGCCCCAGTCCCCACCAAAACTTGGGTGCGAGCCTCATTTTTTGAGGCTAAACTGCCTTTGTATCTGCTTCATTTTCTCGTCACCCAGCTTCTCACCCGAAAGGTCGTTACTTTTTCCCGGAAGAAGATGAATATGAGCATGAGGCACTTCCCAGCCCCAGATGATCGACCGGACAATCCCGTCGGGCGCCAGTTTCCTGTGGTTTTTGGCAATTTTACCCACTACTTCAAAGTACTTGCCTAAATTCGGAGTAACCTGCCTGCCGGCAGGCAGGTCCCACACCCACTCCACGTGCTTTTTAGGAATCACCAAAGTGTGACCGGTTGATTTGGGAAAAATATCCAAAAAAGCCAAGAACTCCTCATCCTCGTAAACCTTGTAGCTGGGCAGTTTGCCGGCCACAATCTGGCAAAAAATACACTCTTGCATACTACCAATTATCATAACACATGGCTATAATCGGTTTGTGCCTAAAAAGCTGTTTCGCTTTTACCAGCTTTACACCATCATCGCCTCGACGGTGATATTTCTGGCCAGCCTACTGCTTCTTTCCGGCCCGGTCAGAACCGCCAACCTAATCATCGTCGCTCCTTTGACCGCTCTTTCTTGGCTCAACTTAACCAATCCCCAAAAAACCTCGGAGGCCGTCTGGTCGCTAAGAGTGGTCATCGTGGTTTTCTGCCTTACCGTTCTGGGTCTGATCACCTTTCAACTGTCTTTTTGGCTCAAACCGGTTCAACCGGACTGCCCGGTCTGCTCAACCGCTGCAGTCGCCCCCTCGCCGACGCTTGCCATCGACCCGGAACTCTTGGTTTTACCCGATATCCAACCGTCGCCAACGCCACAATTTACTCTGGGCACAATCACCATTTCCCACCAGGCGGCCAACATCTACTCCCAACCTAATTTAAATAGTCAAATTATCGACATCGCCACGACAGGAGAAACTTTCCCCTCTCTGGAATTTGCCGCTGATTTTTTTAAAATTCAACTAAACTCCACTCAATCAGGCTGGGTTAGATTGGCAGACGTAGTTCCCTAGGGCTTGACAGCATCAAAATAGATCAATAGAATTAACCCAATTGGTAAAAACTTGTAAAAAACAAGAGAAAACCTGCCCATGCAGCTCTACACTGTCAGAAAAGCCGCCCAAATCGTCGGCTGTTCCACCAACACCCTTTATAAATACTTAAACGAAGGCCGGATTAAGGCCAGCCGGGGTACCAAACACCAAGGCCGCTTCCGCATTCCCCAAACCTCTTTGGAGGAATTCTTGGGCGCTCCGCTGAAAACCAACCCCGCCTCCCCCGCCGCCGCCGGCAAAAACCTGCCCTTAAAACTCATCCGGGGTTTAATTCTTTTGGGCTTAGGCCTCATTTTAATCGACGCTTTTTCCAACCGAACGGTATCGCTGACCGTCCAGTTAAACCGGTTGCTGTTTTTAACCATTGCCCTGTTACTCGCCTACCAACAAGGAGGTTACCTACGCCGCTAAACCAAGCCGAAGCCAACCGACTGTTAATCCTAACTAAACTGCGGCGCAAGCGCTGGCGCGCCTACCGACTCTACTACGGCAGCCTCATCTGTCTGCTGATTGCCGCCGCCAGCCGGGGGGTAACCTTGATCTTTTTACTGCCGCTGGTGGCTTATTTTCTGGCAGCCGCGTTCAGGCAAACCGCCAAAAACCGCCTCTTTGTTCAAAAGTACGCCGAGTGGTTGTTCCCCGATCAGCCCCAAATCAGTCATTACCGCGATTCTTTTTCTTTCAAAAGTTTTTTGCTCCAACCCAGCTTTGGCTTCCGCTTGAGCCTGACCCTGCTTTTAATTACCGTGGTTACGGTCTTTGCCATACCCTAAAACTTATGCTCTTAAGGCTGCTCTTAATTTACAATTTGCTGGTTTTAGTCATGATCGGCGCGGCCGGGATCAAATCGGCCAGCTCAATTGCCGGGCTGGTATTCCCCCTGCTTTTAGTTCCGCTTATTTATCATTTAGCCTTCGAGCTGGTCCGCCGGCCCCGTTCCCTGCCCCGCCGTTTCCCCACCGGTTTTCAGCCGCTGACTTTTTTTAAAACCGTCACCACTGCCGGAAAAACCCGTGAGTCGCCGCTTTCCGGCAAGGTAGTGGCGGGGCCGGCCGGCATTTCCGACCGCGACCGGAGACTCTTTCTTAAACTCATCGGCTCGACCGGACTATCCCTCTTTTTCATGTCGTTGGTGTCTAAAGAAGCCCAGGCCACCTTTTTCGGCTCCATGCCCGGGCCGGGCACTGTGGCCTTGAAAGACTTAAGCGGCGCTGCCATTGATCCGGCTCAAAAACAGCCCACCGACGGCTATAACATCTCCCAAATCGACGACACTTCCGATCCCGACTTCGCCTACTACGGCTTTACTGACAAAAACGGCAACTGGTACATTCAACGGGAAACCTTAACCGGCGTCGATACCGGCGCTTACCGCTATTTTGCAGGCAGTACCGGTTTTTCTACTAATTGGGACGGCCGCGACGGCCTAATTTATGACGACTTTGAAGACATCTTTTAACCAACCGGCCGAACACCAACAGGATAAAAAATTCCTGACGGTGCTGAGCGGCCTGAATATTCTGTTGTTGGTAACTACCCTGCTGGCATACTCTCTGACCCAGAAAACTCTGGCAAGGGAAAAACAAAAAATCTTCGAGCAAACCAGCGAGCGGGTGCAGCAGTGGATTGAAGAGCGCATGCTCACCCACGTCACCACTCTCAAGGGACTCCAAGCGTTCTGGGCCGGCAGTAACTCTGGAGTTACTAAAGAAGAATTTAGCGCCTATACTGCCTCGCTGAACCTACTCAATGACTATCCCGGTATTTCCTCGGTGGCCTTTTTTGAGCGCCGGGGCGAAAAATTGATTACTGTTTATATTGAACCGCTTGCCGACCGGGAAACCGCCCTGGGATTTGACCACAACACCAGGCAGGAACGAAAAGCCTTTTTAGAGCAGGTACGCGACAGCGGCGAAATTCTCTCCAGTCAACCTTTTACTTTGGTCACCACCAATCGGCCGGGATTTTTTCTAACGGCACCGCTTTACCGCGGCGGCGAGACACCCAGAAGTATCGACGAACGGCGCAGTCAACTGATCGGTTTTGTTAACCTGGCTTTCCGGGATGCCGACCTGTTTACCGCCCTTTTCGGCCGGCAAAACCCCATGCCGGATATCGACTTTGCCATCTTCCACGATCACTATGATTCCCCTCCCGGAACTGAACACTTACTCTTTGATTCCGACCCGGAGTTTGATCCGATGAAATTTCCTGCTTTGCTACATACTAAAAAATACGTCACTGTCGGCAATGCCTCGTGGACGATTTTTGTTACCGCCAAACCCTCGCTTGTCTTAACTGCCGCCGAGGAAAATCTGCCAAAAGCTACGCTGATTATCGGATTAACCTTTTCGGCATTATTTTTTCTAGCTAACCTCTATTTCTACCGCCTCCACTTGAAACGCTGGCACGATTAGGCTAAATTGAGCTTAATGAAAATCGGCAAAGAATATGTTTTGGCAATCATCGGCGGACTGTTTTTGTTAACCTATGTTTTGCAGTCCGGAATTGATCCTTTAACCATTAAACCTTCCTCGCCCTACGTCTTTTTAAACCAAACCTTCTTTAACACTTATCCCTTTACCGCGGCGATTATTTTTATCCGGGCTTTAGGCTTGTTTTTATCCCCTTTATGGGTCTTTTCTTTCTTTGAATCGGCCCACCTGGCTAAAGGCGGCAGCTTATTGGTAATTGCCGGCTTGATGCAGCTTTATGCGCTTCAGCAAACTGCTACTGCCTCAAAGATGGTAACGCTGGAATGGTCGTTTTCTCTGGCGGCCGCTGGTCTGGCCCTACTTTTACCGACAGCCCTGCTTTTACTTCAGGGAATGCTCCACTCGGCTCACGAAAAAATTGCGGCTGCCCCCAACCCCTTTACCCCCGATGACGATGACGATGACGATTGACCATAACACATCACCTACCCCCTTTTGCTAAGTTACATTTTGTCGTAAAGTAGAAATATGGCAGCGACAGTCACCTGGAACGGAACAACCGGACCAACCAGCAACGGCGTGGTCAATACCGCCGATTCGACAACCGGCTGGGGAGTGATCAAGATTACCGCAGGCGGAGCTACGCCATCAATAGGTGTGGCCGATGGCGCTATTGAAGGAACGGGTGCCGTGACAATTACTTCCAACAATAAAAGAGTAGCACTGTACGCAGACATCGGTGCTGGCAACACGCTAGACTTTACCGGCGGCGGCAATGCTTTTGGGCAAATGGTGTACATCTGGGGGAACTTTTTGGCGGCCGGACTACTGCAGACCAAAAATACCGGTGGTTTTGGGGTATTTCTGGAGAGCTCCACGCCATCGGCCACGCAGTACCACCTGTGGTATTTTTATGGCAAAGATAACTATTCCGGAGGTTGGAAAAGGTTTGTCCTGGACCCAACCGAAACCGTATCGGCCAGTTCGGGTACGGCAATAAACCTGGCAGCAGTCAGATATTTTGGCCTATTCGCAGATACCACGGCTACGGCCCGTTTTGACAACCTGGTGGTTGATCAAATCAGGGTAGGCACCGGGATCACAGTCACAGGAACATCGACCAGCGATGCTTTGGTTGCCGACCTTCTGGCCAACGAAACCACCAATCGGCATGGCATTATCCAGTCCCTAAACGATTCACAAACAGCCGTCGAACTAAACGGAAAATTAATTTTGGGAGATACGACTGCCGCCACCGACTCAACCTTGTCTGATATCAATTCAAAAATATTCGTAGCAGAGCCCCGGTATTATGACGGCACTTCTTTTACCAATTCGGTGCCGCTTGACTATTTTGATATTAATTGTGTCGGGGGTACGGGCACAAACTCGATAATAATCGGAAAGCCTGTAGGTTCTGATTCGGGACGAAACGGCTGGTCAGTAGTAGGTAATTCCACCTACCACGTCAACATCTCCTTTGATAACGGGAGTGTAAACACCAGCGAATGGTACGCCTGTTCTTTTGAAAGTTTATCTGGGTCACTAACTTGGGGAACAAATACGGCACACAAATTATTTTCAAGTTCTTTTTCGGGTTGCGAGCAGTTTGATCCGGTGGGAGGGGTACAAATCAGAAACTGTAACTTCACCACCGTCTATGACGACGGCACGGCTGATGCCAGCAACCGATCAGCCCTGCTTTGGAACAGTTCGATCAATATACAAAAATGTAACTTCTTGGCCAACAGCCACGCCAGCTCTGATGTAGCCCACGGCATAGAGCACGATACCATACCCGGAGTGGCCACGGGAACAGTCACCACCCCGGACGCAACAGGAGTGACGCTGACGGACAGCTCGGCCTCTTTCCTGACCACTGCGGCGGTGAACGATATAGCCTATAACGAAATCGACGGATCGTACGCCACGGTGACCAGCATTACTGATAATAATAATTTGGTTTGTGCAGCCGGTCTTGCCAATGGATCCGACAATCGGTGGGATTCATCCGATGCCTACAGCGTGACTACCCCGATTACCTACACTGACCTAAACTTCAACGGCAATGAAAAAGACGTCCACAACTCAACTTCTCCCCAAGACGCGCTGGTGATATCAAAGTCGGGCACCTCAAACCCCTCTACCAATACGGGAATAGTCGTTTTCCAGGGATCAGTGCCGATAACCATAACTGTGAACGATACCGCCACCGATCCGATAGAACTGGCACAGACAGCTGTGTTCCTAACTTCAGACGATAGCGAGATTCTCAATACCGACACCAATGCCTCTGGGGTTGCTTCCGGCTCTTTTGCCGGAGCCACTCCGGCTGATTGTTATGTCAGGGTACGAAAAAGTTCTACCGGATACACAAGATATGTTCCGCTTAGCACTACTGCAACGATCGCATCAAGCACGGGGTTAGACCTACAAGTCACCCTGAGAATAGATTCTAATACCTAATATGACGCCAACAGTTTTTCAAGTCGACTTTAAAACCAAGACCATCAGCTGCCAGGAAAAAGGCAGCGGTAAAAGTTACAACGCCAAACAACTATACTCATTTCTCATGGATCTGTTTGACGAGCCGGAAAACATGCGCTACGACATTCCGATAAAGGCCCAAGCCAAGGACGAGTTTAAACTGATCAATGGCTGGACTATTGATAAAGCCAGCCGAAAATTTTTAAAGGGTCACATCTCCCAAGGGTAAAAGCCGTTTTTGGCCATTTTTTCTCCGGTCAGCCCGATCACCCGCCAGCGCTTGGGGTCGTAGCGGCGCTTGAAACTATTGATGTCTTTGGGGCTAAAGCGGTCGAAGTTGACTTCGGCCTCAACGGCCAAAATCTGCCTGCCGGCAGGCAGGTCGCCGCCGCCCTTTTCAACCACAAAATCGACCTCGGCCCCGGCTTTGGTGCGCCAAAAGCCGACCGCCTCCCGGCCCACCTTCTTAACCAACTCGGCAAAGACGTTGGTAGCAAACACCGGCTCAAGAATCTTGGTTGAAAACTGGTTCAACCATAAAAGTGACATCAGGCCGCTGTCCAAAAAATACACCTTGGGGCTTTTGCTGATCTCCCTCTCCGGCTGGCGGCTGTAAGGTTTGACCGTCTGCACCAGTAAAGTCTGCTCCAATATCGCCAGATACTTTTTCAGGGTGGGAAAAGACACTTTCAGTTCCCGGGTCAGAGCCATCATGTCTAGAACCTGACCGGATCTGCCGGCCAGGGCCGAAAGCAGCTGGTAAAACTTAGTAGGGTCCTTGATCCGGGCCAAATCGCTAAGGTCTTTTCTTAAATAAAGATCCACTATCTGCCACAAAACTTGCTTCTTTTGCTCCACTACCGGCTCCAGCACCACTGCCGGAAAACCACCGTAGCTAACAAACTCCCGGTAAAGCTCCGGCCATTGGGACGCGTCTTTTGGGTCTGCCGCTTTAAACTCTAAAAACTCGGCAAAAGACAAAGGTAGCACTTCCACCGCCCGGGCCGAGGCGGGCAGAAAGGCTTTGACCGCGCTGGCGGCCACCAGATGAAAGTTTTTCTCAAGCTCCCCGCCTGCTTCCGGCCGCCAGTTATCTACCAAAACATAAACCGGCTGGTCGCCGCCTACCCCCTTGGCGGTTAAATCGGCTGCCAGGTTAAACGGCCCATCCGAAAAGTTCAAATCGTAGAAAACCGTCCGTTTACCTTGACGCTCTAACCACTCCTTTAGGTAAAGCAAAACCGATGACTTACCTACCTGTCTTCCACCGGTAATCACCAACGACTTTTCTCTTTCCACCAGCCGTTGGATAACAGAGAATACCTTTCTTTTATATAACTTCATTTTAACGAAAGTCTAACTTTTATTAAAGTCTATGTCAAGGACTCCTACTTGACAGGGTTTGAAAAACCACCCATACTGAACTTTATAGCCTGCTATGTCAGACACTATTTTAAGCGGTGACTTCACAGTTTACTACGGCGCCGAAAATCGGCAGAAGCGGATTGTTTGGACCGGATCGGACACCGGCACCAGAACGATCAATGAACTCTACTCGGCTCTCCAGGACCTCTTTGACGAACTCACCCAGATGGACGACGGCGTGCCCATGTCCGCCCAGACCCCGACCGAGTACACCATCGGCATTATTGACACAGGCGATAAAGACCCCTGGTTTATTGACCGAACCACGGTCGAACACCTCTATGGCGGTGCTTTAAAAACGGCTGAATGGCAAAGAGACCTGCCGGGTGACGGCACCGGCAATGTCGGTATCGTCAAAGTCACCTGCAACAATACCAATATCGTTGCTGGCGACATCGGTGAGACCATCAGCCACGACACCGACCTCGACTCCGGGACGCTCTTGGATGTAAAAGGCACCGGCGCCGGCAGCACCTTGTGGATCAGGCCAGCTAACAATGCTCTCGCTAACGACTGGAACTCAACCTCAGGCGGTATTACCTGTAACACCCACACCGCTACCCAATCGGCCGCGGCCGTTTCCGCCGGCGAATCGCTCTGGGCCAATATCTATTCCATCGGTGCGATTGAAAACTACACTCATATTTACGTCTATCAAGACGGTGCCTATTTAACCGCCTACAAAGACACCCAAAGCGACTGGTGGAGCGACAAAACTACAGGTTTGTCCACCGACCATATCGACATTTTGATCAACGTCCAGGAGTTGGGTGCGGAAACCGACGAAGGCTGGATCAAAGTCTATGCCCGGCAATACTCCAAAACCTATTCCTACTATACTGTGGACTTGATCACTACTGCCGGGGTGGTGGGTCGTAACCCTATCCCGCTTCAAACCGGTACTGACCTGGACAATCCAACCGGCTACAGCCGAATGACAATGACTGCCTCTGTGGCAAACTTTGATGTTGGTAACTATATATATTGGACCAACTCCGGCGCCAATACTTGGGCTACAACTACCAAGCGCGGAGTGATTACCGCCATTGATACCGACAACAACTATATTTACTATTACCTACTCGGTGAACCGATCACTGATTTTTCTGCTAGCGATACCGTCATTCAAGAATATGTTTTCTCGACTCAATCAGATGGCGACGGCAGCGGCACGATCACCGCTTCGGCTCCGGTTGTTGCCGGACCGGCAACAACTTCAGGGACGACATTTTGGGAAAGCGGCACTCCCGCAACGCTTGCTTTCGGCGGAATGGCCGACGGAGGCAGTTTTGACGTTGACGAAAACGGGACAAATGAAAACTACTCGATCGTCATTGACTGTAATCAAAATTCAGTCGGCAAAGTCTACCAGTGGACAAAATACATTACCAGGCGCAACCTAAATGCCGACGACATTGACCCGGGTGCAGCCACGGTTATCGGCGAATCTTATATCGGCTCTGATTACAAAATCTCCGGCTATACCAGCGACGACGGCACTATCACTACCGGAACAGTAGTCACCCAAGCCGGCACCGGCGCAACTGGCACCTGTACTAACCATAACTCTACAGATGATATCCTGATTTTAAGAGATTCCCGGGGAACTTTTACTGCCGGCGGCGGTAGCATTACCGGCGGCGGTGTAACTATAAACCCAACCGGGGCAACAATCGCTACCATTACCCCAATCAGCGCCGCTCCTTTCGGCACCTTCGCCGGCGGCAAGTTCTTCTGTGCCCCAGGAGTTTACCTTAACGATCGTCTGGATTCTGACTTAAATAATTTTCAGCTGGTTGATGACGGCGGTACAGTGAGACTGGCCCCAATTAAGGTAAACGTTACTGTTAATAAAACGATTGAAGGCGACAGAATCGCCGTCTTTAGATTGACCGGCTCTGGCGGTGATATTGAAAAAAACTACTACACCTGTGTCGGCGGCGAGGCTGCCGGCGGCACCAGTTTAACTGTCAACCAAACAATCAGGATTGACGAACCAGGCAAAACCGTCGGCGGAGTATTGAGAATTGTGGATGATAGTGCCAATACCGAATACCGAATCCGCTTTGCCTCCTGGAGCGGCAGTGTTTTCACTTTAGACTCAACCACCGGTTTGACATCAGACGCCACCGGCAATACCACCACCCATATCCAAGATACCGGTGCTTTTGCCACCGCTAAAGTGGGTGACTTAATCCGGCGCACTGCCAACGGCGCAGTCGGTTATATCACCGAAGTAGTTGACGATGACAACGTTAACATGACCACCGTAACCGGCTTTACCAACACTGACGGCTATGAAATTAACACCCTGCCGATTGCCCCGGAAGCCACCAATGACACGCTTTATGTGCCATTTATCGATGTTCACGAAACTACCGGCTCGATCGGATCGGAAGACTCGGAAACAGTCCAAGTTGTTTATGACACCACTGTTTTCACCCGGGTCCGCGCCCGGCACTCTACTGCTGCCCCGAGAATGATCCCCTTTGAACAGGACTCAACAATTACCAGTAACGGCATGACCGTGTCTGTGATTAGAAGCACCGATACGATCTTTAGTTAATAACTTATGAAATACCATAAAGGCTATCAACTCTCGGTTTCCTCATATGATGGTGGTGCGAAAATCCTTCACATCGCCCGGGACGCGTCAGGAGTAGTCCGTTTCCGGGAACCTTCTCAAGAAAAACTGACCCGGGCTATCGACCGCCTTTTGGCCGCCAAAAAGAAAGCCCAAAAAAAAGCAGCCAAATTAGCCAGTAAAAAAACTGCCAAAAAACCAAGCAAAATCGCCAAGGGTAAAACTAATAAACCTGCCCGGAAAAAACGTTTTTGGGGATAACCAGATGACCGACCCGACCCTTCCGGTCACCAAAGAGGAAGCCTTGCGCTACAGTAAGCCTGCCCTGGAGGACGAAATTGCCCGCCGCCGCCGCAATATTAAATTATTTCAGGATCAAATCGATGCCGAAGAAAAAGAGATCCAAAGGCTCTTCCAAATCATTGCCATCATCGACGCCAATCGTTAGCTCGATTCCGTCAAAGGCAGAGCTGGAAAAAATCAAAATTATCCGCGGCTATGGTGTTAATGATTTAAAAAGATACCAGAATAAAATCAAGCAGAACATCAAAGTATTTGAGGAAGCGATCAAAAAAGAAAGAAACGAACTCAAGCGGATTGACGGCATGATTAAAGTTTTAAAAAACGACATTGTCCAAGCCGAAAAGCTCAAAAAATTGGTTAAGTAACCATTAAATGGCAAAGCTTGTAACCTATAGGCTGATAAGCACCAACTCTTCTGTCAACTTACAAAAGTGCTTACAAAAAATCAACGACTATCTTTTAACCTTTACCGGAGAAGTTGAGGTAAAAAAGGGTAAAAATCAAACCTTGCTGATATCTTACCCAGAGACAAAAATGATGGCGGCAATGAAAATAAACACCCGGACAAAACAAATTGTTTTGACTTGTGCTGCCAACGATAATTTGACGGTAAATCTAGTAAAAATTGCCGTCAAAAACTTGAGATTAAGAATTTATAACACCAAAACTAGGGCCTTTTTGGTCAATGATCCGAATTTACTTGATCTAACTGCGGCCAGAATTGATGAGAAAATTGTACCAATTTTTAAACAATACCGATTGACTCCCCTGTTTCAATACAACAATTCATTAGTGTTTTTTGCTCAAGACAAACGAGGACAAATCCACTTGGTTAACCGCCACCTTTTAGAGCATCTTAGAGATCACCCCGGTCAAAAAGCCAAAAAAACAGAGTTTAGCCGGGTAGTGGCCGAAAATATCGGCCGGTTTGTGGCCTTGATGGACCGGGGGCTAATTCCGATCAACTTTTACCAACCGGCAGGGCAAAAAAAACTGGTGATTAACCAATCAGGCTTACCCTTTTCACCCAAATCAGCCATGCGGCTGATTTGTTTTCAGCTTGATGAGACTAATCAAAGCTTTAATCAAACCGGGCAAGAATTATCGAAGATTCCCAAAAATTATCTGGCGATTAAGATCAATCCTGATGTAAATTATATTTACAGAAATAAACGTTTGATCCCAGAATTAAAAATTTCAGTTTATTTAGATTCTTAACATGCCTGCCGCATTAACTTTTTTTAAATACGAAAGAATTATCCAAGTGGACGCCCCCCAGACCTCGGTAGAAATTCAGGATCTTCACGACCAAATCCGGCTTTATGAGGAACAGTTAATTAACTTAGATTACGGCACGATTGCTAATGCCTACGGTAAACAACCCCTGGGCGGCGGCTCTTACATCGGCATTACTTTGGAGCTGATCAATAACTGGCGGTTGTCGTTTGAGGCCAGAGACGGCCTATCCGGCACAATCCTTTGTACTGTTTCCGGCGGCAATTTGGTGGCCATCAATGACTATGCCAACAATCCCATCTACCCGACTGCCTTTACCCAAGTGGTGATTGCCCAGTCGTCCTCGCCGACGATCATCCAGGCCGACGCCGACTACGCCACTTTATACCTTTTGGAATCTTTGCGGGGAAAAAATAAATCCATTGGTAGTATTTGGTACTGGAACCCTGATCCGACCAAAGGCAATGACGGAAACGATGGTACCACTCCAGCTAATGCGGTCTTGACTTTTGATCGGGCCCAACAGCTAGCCACCCCCGGCGCCGGCGCGGGCGACATCATTTTTGCTTTATCAACCACCAGCGGCGGCGTGACCACTACCGAAACCTTAGATATCACCATTGACAACTTAAAACTAAGAGGCCCAGGATACCCATTCAAACTAACAGGTACCGAGGGTTCCCCAACGATCAATATTCAGGCAGACAATGTGGAGGTATCCGGCTTTTACATTACAACTGCCGCCGGCGGCACTGACAACGGCATCACCGTTACCGGTGACCGGGCACAAATCGAAGACTGCTGGGTATATGGCGCGACCGGCAGCGGCATCGATATCAGCTCAAGCGCCAGAACAATCGTAGAAACCTGTGTGGTGGAAAACTGCAAGGGTAACGGAATCAATATGGGTGACTACACTACCCTGTCGACGGTAAGAAAATGTATTGTCACCGGCAGCGGCACAGTCCCCACGCCCGCCGACGGAGTGGTCATCACCGGCAGCAACTCAACCGACAATATCTTTGAAAATAATATCATCTACAACAATACCAGCTACGGCATCAATGTCGGTAACGGGGTAGTCCGGACCGGCATCCGCCTCCATAATACTTTCTCGGGGAATACTGCCGGTTCGACTCAAAGCGTGGGCAGTGTTGGAACATTCATTGACACCGGCGGCGCGGTCACCGGAGACGACATCACTAATATCGTCAATGGTGTTTGGGATGAAGTAATTACCAGCGGCCACACCGTCACCGGTTCAGCTGCCAAAACCCTTAAAGACGCCAAAACCAAAGCCACTCTAGCTTCACTTAAATGAGCCCTAAATTAGACTACCGGGACCAAGCCATTGCCAAATACCTGCCCTACTTAAAGGAAGCCCAAAAGCGCTTATTCCATGTCATCGCCGTCTTTATCGGCGGCGGTGCCCTGGGCTTTATTTATTACCAACCGATCATTAAAACCATCATGCACCTATTTAATCTCGAAGGTATCAACCTGGTTTTGACCTCCCCTTACCAGTTTATTGACCTGGCCGTCAGTTCCGGTGTCTTGACCGGCTTGAGCGTGTCCCTGCCGCTTTTGGGTTTTTATCTGATCCGCTTTATCAGCCCGGCTTTAAGGGCTAAAGAATACCGCTTGCTGGTACGCCTCTACCCCGTCAGCCTGATTTTATTTGTCGTCGGCTTTGCCTTCGGCGCCTGGATCATCCAGTTTATAATTAGCCTTTATACCCAAGTCTCGGCCGACTTCGCCGTCGAAAACCTCTGGGATCTAAGCGGGTTTTTAAGGCAAATCATCTCTACCGGCATCCTCATGGCTCTAGTGTTCCAACTGCCGATCGTCCTTTCCGGGCTGATCCAGCTTCACGTCCTGTCGCCCTTGTCCCTCAAACGCTCCCGCCGCTATATTTACACCGCCATCTTGATCCTGGTAGCCTTACTCCCCCCCAACGACATCGTCTCTTTAACTATTCTGACAATTCCCCCTTTACTTCTTTTTGAACTGACGCTAATATTTAATAGAAGTTATGTTTAAAAACTTAGGCGCTGTCGAAATTATCGTCATTCTTGTCGTTTTACTGGTGCTGTTTGGCGGTAAAAAACTACCGGAACTGGCCCGGGGCTTGGGCCAGGCCGGCCGGGAGTTAAAAGGCGCCAAAAAAGACATCCAAAAAGCCTTTAAAGAGGAAGATGAAGGGGGTGAATAATTAATGTTTCGTAACATCGGCAGCACCGAAATCATCGTCATCGCCGTCATCATCATCCTTTTATTCGGCGGCAAAAAAATCCCCGAATTGATGCGGGGTATTGGCCAAGCTATTAAAGAATTTAGGCGGGCCAGCAAAGAAAAATAAAATTACCCCAACAAGAAAGGAGAAACCATGTTTGCTAACCTGGGAACGACCGAGATTATCATCATAGCGGTCGTTTTGTTGGTGCTCTTTGGCGCCAAATTTTTGCCTAAGATGGGTAAAAATTTGGGCCAGTCTAAGGTGGAGATTAAAAAAGCCTCCAAAGACCTCAAAGAGGCCATCAAAGAAAAAGAATAATCAATGTTTGCCAATATTGGTCTGGGCGAGATTATCGTCATAGCCCTGGTCTTGATGCTGTTTTTCGGCGGCGATAAACTGCCGGAACTGGCCCGAGGCATCCGCCGGGCCACCAACGAATTCAGGCGGGCTTTAAATGAAAACGACAGCCCCCCAACCAAAAGCAAGAAAAATAAAAGCTGATGGCATGTTCTACCTGCTTGCCCTGGCTTTTTTGCTCCCGGCCCGACCGGCACTAGCCGCCACCTATCAACAGTGCCCCACTTCCGCTACCTGCACCATCGGCGAGTTTTTGTATGACGATGAGTACGCCTTGGATACCGACGCCAGTTGTGATTTGACCGCCTCATACCCTAACGGCAGCAGTTTTTTAGACATTGACGGCATCACTGCCCCGATTGACGCCTGGTATCATTACGACGCGACTATTGATACGACCGAGGGGCTTTACCCGACTACTCTGTGCTGCAGCTCGGGCGCCGACTATTTATGTATCGACAAAACCTTTGAGGTGACGGCCTCGGCCGCCTCGCCTTCTCCCGGACTAACCGCTGCCGAGGTCTGGTCCTACTCTTCTCGCTCTTTAACTGACTTCGGCGATTTGATTGCCGACATTTGGGATCACTCCACCCGCTCCTTGACTACCTTTGGCGATCTTATCGCCAACATCTGGACTTCGGCCGTCACCACTTCCACCTCCGGCCCGGCCCAGCAAATTACCGCCATTACCCAAGAACAACAGCAACAGCGGGTGCTTCTGGAAAAACTGGTCAACGCCCCGGTGGTGTCTTTGTCTTTGGAGGAGGGCCAGACCATTCCCGACCTGAACGTCAAACTCGAGCAAAGCCGGAAACACGCCCAAGCCCTTTATGATTGGGTCCAGTCAGGCAGCGCCATTTTGTTTACTAACCCTTCGGCTCTGACCGCGCTAGTTAATGACTGGGATGCGCCGGTAATCAAAGCCATTAACCTAGCCGTCCAGAACCAAAACCTAGACCAGTTGAAAAGTTTTGTTGGCCACCCAGGCGATACCAGCGCCCAAGCAACGCTTTTTGGTTTCCTGGCATATGTCGCCGCCCGCGACGCCGCTCTGGAAAACCAAAACCAAAAACTGGCCCTGCTTCTGGAAAACTGGCAAGGGCAGGGAGAAACACTTTTAACCACCAGTGTCACCGCCATGGAAAAACAGGTTCTCGCCTTAAACCAGTATCCCGGCGGAGGCAGCTTGATTCAACCCACCAAGACAAACAAAGATAAAAAACTCAACTTAAAAAATCTGCTTTTTAATCTCAAAGCCTTACTTGGCTTAAACCGCCAGCTTCTGGCCGTCAGGCCGGGCGACCCGATCCGCTCTCTATGGCTTGAAGAAGGCAGCATCATCTTTAGGGCGGTCATCACCAACCCATCAAGCGTCATCAGCCAAACCGTCCCCTTAAAGTTTTTCCTGCCCCGGGAGTTAAAAACCGAAAACATCATCGGCCTCGACCCGTCCCTGGAAACCCATTACGACACCACCGAAGAGGCGTTGTTTGTCTCCGGCTCCTACACTTTAAAACCCCAAGAAACCAAGCTGGTGGCCGTCGAGGTTGAAGACATTTGGCAGCTGACGGCCTCCGAGCTGGATGCGCTCAAAAACCAGGCAGCCGAACTCTTAAGGCCGCTGGAAAAAACCAGTTACTTTGCCCAAGGCACGGTGTTAAAGTCGGAAATCGACGTCACCGTCAATAAAATTCTTTTAGCCCAAAGCAAAGCCATCGCCCCGGAAAACCGCATCCGCACCTACCGCGAAGCCCAGCTCGAGCTTAATGGCGTCAATACCAACATGGCCCGTCTTCAAGACCTGGTAGCCCAAGCCTCGGGCACCGGCTCGATCTTCGGCTTTATCGGCGGCGTTCAGGCCGTCGCCGTCTGGGGAATCATCATCATTGTCATTGCCGGTTTTGTCTTCCTGACCATTTATATGCGTCAGATCAGGTTTAAATCCACCAAGGCAACCAAACCAAAATCGTTGACCGCAGCGGCAACGCCGGGTGATTGGCGGCGGCTTATATCTAACCCTGCCCTGATCCCGCTGGTGATCCTGGCAACCACCATCGTCACCGTCATCATCACCCAGGCCTTACTCCGGCCCAAAAGCGCACCCGAACCGACAATCCTAGAAGTCGCCCCGGCCTCACCTTCACCCTCGGCCTCACCTTCACCCCTGCCTCAAGAAGTCAACGTCAAACAGGAAAAACAGGTGCTGGGAGAGGCCACTCCCAAACGCCTGACCGTGCCTGAAGGCTCAAGCGTCAACGTACGCTTCAAACCCGACCCGGCCGCGGCCGTAGTCATGGCCGTCAAAACCAGCCTGGATGTTTATGTCTTTGAAACCAGTGATGATTGGTCCCGTATCGACTTTAGCCGGCAAGACTCCGGTCAATCCTGGTGGGTCAGCTCGCAATTCTTAGATTGAACCAAGCGTGTGCCAGCATCGCCAGAGGCAAACCCAACCACCAGTAGCGTTTTCCCCACAACATAATCAGCCCGGCGGTGACGCCGTGCATCGGCACGGTAAAAAGTAGCCGCCGCCAAAAGCCGGTCAAGTCCGCCAGCAGGTTGGCGTTGACTAAAAACAAAAAAGCCTCGGACAAGCCGAAAATCAAACCCAAGAAGAAAGCTTGGCGCCGCCCATCAGCCCTAACCACCACCAAAGCCTTGGCCACCTCTTCCACTACTGCCGGAAAAGGCAATAAGCGCTCGACAAACCATAAAATCATTGGCAAAACCGCCATTAACACTTCCGGCATACTGCTATCATAGCTTAAAATCTTCTTCTTGTCTTGTTTCCAATTTTTTAAAAGCCTATATTAATTTATCGCCAAATGACTGATTCCAGGTTGAAAAAGTTTTTTTAACCCAACATTCACCAAATAAAACTGATCTTAAATCAATAATTGAACACGTTTGCTGCTCGTTTTTAAATCTTGAGTCAGCTTTTTTCTTAGTTTTCACGGAATTTGACGTTTTACCACCCAAAGAACCGAGTCAAACTCGGCCACTAACAAAATAATTACCGAAGCCCATAGAACCTATAATTATATAGAAGTCGTCACCCTTCCGCCGTCTATTTACCTGTTTTTACCAGTGTGAAAAAGTGGTAAAATGCTTTGATGAAACAGCCTTTAATTCTAGCCATCGACACTTCCTGCGACGAAACCGCCGCCGCCGTCAGCCGCGGCCGCAAAATCCTCTCCAACGTCATCGCCTCCCAAATTAACATCCACAAAAAGTACGGCGGGGTCGTCCCCCATCTGGCCAAGCGCGCCCACCAAGAAAAAATCGACTATGTGGTGCGGGAGGCGCTGATGCGAGCGCGCAGGCAAGGTCGGACCTTAAAAGGAATGCCTGGCAGCCAGCCAAGCAGGGCTCGCCGGCAGGCGAAAGGTCCGACCTTGACGGATTCTCTCGACGCCATCGCCGTCACCGTTGGCCCAGGCCTGGCCCCGGCCCTGGAAGTCGGCATCGCTACTGCCCGCAAGCTCGCCGCCTACCTCCATCTGCCTCTAATCGCCGTCAACCACATGGAAGGACATCTGCTTTCACCCCTGGCCTTACCCAACACACCCGGTGTGAAGAAATCCCCCACACCGGGTGTGTCTATCAAATTCCCCTTGCTAGCTCTCCTCGTTTCCGGCGGCCACACCCAACTTGTTCTTGTCCACGCCATCGGCCGTTATCAACTTTTGGGCGAAACTCTGGACGACGCTGCCGGCGAGGCCTTGGATAAACTGGCCAAAATGCTTAAATTGGGCTACCCCGGCGGCCCGATCATTGAGGAACTGGCCCGTAAAGCTTCGCCGCTGGCTATAGCCAAAATCCCCCTGCCCGTACCCATGCAGCACTCCAAAGACTTAAACTTTTCTTTCTCCGGCCTTAAAACCGCTGCTCTGTATATCATCCAAAATAAAAAAGGTCAGACCCTTAGCTTAAATTTCACCCACAACCTGGCCGCCTCTTTCCAAAAAGCCGTCGCCGACAGTTTGACCGGCAAGCTCGAGCTTGCCATTAAAAAAACCCAGCCTAAAGGCATCCTTTTGGGCGGCGGCGTTATTTCTAATCTCTACATCCGCCGCCAGCTGCGCCGCGTCGCCCGCGGCCATAACCTACCCGTCTACCTGCCTTTTTCCAAAAAACTCTTCACCGACAACGCCGCCATGATCGCCGTAGCTGCTTACTTCAAATTCCTCAAAAAAGACTTTGTCAAAAACCCTAAAAAGCTCGACCGCCAACCGAGCTTAAATTTCAAGTATTAAGAAAAATCTTAATAATCTTCAATCACCCTTTTAATCGAAGCAATATGACGATCCAATCTGCCTGAACCCAATCCATATTTATTGATTAATGATTGTCGACTGTGCTTCAATGATTCTCCATCATCGTTTAGTTCGATTAACAAAAGAAAAGTTCGGCGCAAATGAGACGGCAATAAATTCATAAATTCGCCGTCGCTGGATAACATCATATTATCAACTATTTTACCCCGTCCATCAGGCCTCAAAGCTCTCTCCTTTTCAACCCTAAAAGATCTAACATTTTCTGATTCCCTTACTAATTTTTTAGGATTGATCTTTAGAGAACTATTTTCGTCAATAAGTTTATATTTAGAAACTGATTCGGTTAATGATTTTACGGCGCTGCTAAAATCCCTCATTATAATTAACTCTCCTGAAAATCCATGGGCCTGCGCCGATTCCTTTAGAGATTTTCCCGGGTCGGAGTAACCAGTCATTTTCAGCATTGCAAACCTTTCTCTTTGACCCAACCTTGAAACATGATTAAAAAACTCTCTGAGGGTTAGATATCTCGTCGCCATATGCAAATTCTCCCATAATTCTTTCATGTTCGCTTGTTTTTGCTTTTCAGCAACTATCAAGCCTTTATACTTCTCGTCTAATTCTGCCAGCACTTTGCCAAATTCAAACGTCGCTAACTGAATTTCTCTTCTTTTAAAACCACCTTCTATAAGCATCTTTTGACTTTGACCAGCTAAAAGCTGCCCCATTATAGTTTGATGCTTTTTCGATAATCTTTCCGCGAGCGTTTCTAGATCGACTAAAGAAAAATTTTCTTCTCCCTCTAGTAAATCTTCGATATCAATCACATCTCTTTGAAAAGACAACACCCTCTCTCTTGGTTCAGACGTATCTCTAGCGCTTAATTCTAAGTATCTACCACTAGGAATTCTTCTAATGTGTGCAAAAACATGAGAGGCGTTAACTTTGTAGTATTTATGAAAGTTAACCATTGTTTCAAAACTGTCTTCCCCCCTAAAACTGTCTAGGTTATTCCAAATTCTTCGCTCTATTAACATCTGACCCAAATATGTGAACCAAGCATCATCATACAGTTTTTCTTCCATAGGTATAAATCTCAACTTTACCTCCGTGGCGTTATAGTAAAAGGCAATCATTTTCTGTAAACCGCTCAAACCCTGCCCAATTTCTCTCTTATCATAATGCCTATCTGCAAAAAATTGAGTGTCAAACATAATGTCCTCTAGGCGCCTAAAAATTCCTTCCTGTGGAGGCAAGTCTTCTCCAAAAACCAACGCTACCCGTTTCAAGGACGGAAGCACTTTTAAACCCTCTAAACCATGATCGAGGGTTAACACTTCGTCTGCTGCCACAAAAGCCTCCATGTATGCTTGAGTGTAGTTGTTAAAAACAGTTCCTTCTCCAAGAAACTCAACTATCTTTTGCCTTCGTCCCTGATTCAGTAATTCATTATAATTCTTATTTCTTGCTCCAGCTTCATCAAGCAACTTTTCCGCATGTATTACCATACCGGGATGAAGCTGCTGTTTTTTTTCTCGTTCTGCCATCATAAAAACAGAATGATTATACCAAATATAAATTTGCTATAATCCTTTCAGGTTCACTAGCTCCCATAGTTTAATGGATAGAACAGAGGTTTCCTAAACCTCTAATCCAGGTTCGACTCCTGGTGGGGGCACCCACGGGGTGTAGCGTCCGCCTGAGGCGGAGTAGCGCGGTCGCCCGCCTTAGACGAATCGCCGGTTACGGAGAGTAGCGCAGTTGGTAGCGCGCGTCGTTCGGGACGACGAGGTCCCGGGTTCGAATCCCGGCTCTCCGACATGTATTACGTCTACGTCATTAAAAGTTATAAAAATGAAAGACATTACATTGGACATACTAATAATCTTAAAAGGCGGATTCATGAACATAATTCCGGTCAATCTAAATATACAAAACTAAGAAAAGAGAAAGACAACTTAAGTCTGGGCAAGGAAGAAAATGGTTAAAGCAAAAATTATCAGTTGGCAGAGCGGTCGCCTTAGGCGACAGGCCGCCCGCCTTAGGCGGGCCACCCCGACCAATTAACAACCACTCGTCAATCACCAACAATAATAACGTAATGATCAAATCAGACAAGTTAGTCACGAATCAAGGCTTAAATGAAAACTCTAAATCTTTCCAGGATGAACTCTATGAAATCAGGGATGAGATTATCAACGAGATAAAGACTTTACGAAAAAAACTTAAAGATCACGCTTCAAGTTAAAAACTCTCTTGTTAAAGGAGGTGAGGCAAAATGTGGGGATATCAAATGATGAACGGTTGGGGAGGCGGCTCTGTCATGTTTTTCGGCTGGCTCATCTACATCCTAGTCCTAATCCTTTTGGTTCTGGCCATCATGACCCTGTGGAAATACGTCAATAAAAAGTAAGTTCTGTGTCAACATTTCTTACTCTAAGACTTGACAAAAATTCTTTACACCTGCTAAACTGGTAGCGGTTTATGGTTCAATCTCTTGAAAGCATCATCAGAAAGAAACGGACAGAACTAGGTTTATCTCAAGCCTACCTGGCTAAAAAACTAGGTATCTCTCGCCCGACATACATATTAGTAGAAAAGGGTTCTCGGGAACTCACCCTGAAAGAGTTAAAAAGACTTGAGTCAATACTTAATCTTCCTAAAATCACAGTTATGATCACCAAAGCTAAAAAACCTCTCATTAAAAATGACACCATCCGCATCAGTATTCCTCAAGAAAAAGTGGACAAGTTCAAAGAGGTTTTGCTTTACGTCCTGGAAAAAGTCGGCGCCAAGCGTAACGTAGGTAAAACCGTTATCTACAAGCTACTCTACTTTATCGACTTTGACTTTTACGAAAAATTTGAAGAGCAATTGATAGGGGCAGCTTATGTTAAAAACCACCATGGTCCCACCCCGGCAATGTTCGACCAAGTTATTCAGGACATGGAAAAGAAAAAAGAAATCGTCCAAGTTAAAAGCAAATACTTCCAGTACGATCAAAAGAAGTATCTGCCTAATCGTTCCCCAAATATCAACTTACTCACTGCCAGAGAAATCAAACACATCGACGAAGTCTTAAATAGGCTCTCGGATAAAAACGCCAACGACTTAAGCGTCTACTCTCATAAAGATGTTCCCTTTATTACCGCCAAACAAGGCCAACAAATAGAATACGAAGCAGTCTTTTATCGCACCGATGAAACGTCTGTAAGAAGCTATGACGATAAATCTAATCTATGAACAGACTCCAGAATTTAAAAAGGATTTTAAGAAGCTAAAGAAACGCTTAAGAACCCTTCACGAAGACTTTAACCTTGTCAAAAAGACCACGATAGAACTTCTTTACCTTCAAAACACAGATAACCGCAGCATTTTCCCAATTCCAGAACTTTGTAGCCAGAAAGTTGATATCTGTAAAATCAAGAAATTTGCCTGTAAATCCCTCTTTGGTAAAGGCTCAAGAAGTGGACTAAGAGTCATCTACGCCTTTCTCAAATCAAACTCTAAGATTATTTTTATTGAGATATACTATAAAGGGAACAAACCAAACGAAGACAGAAACAGAATCAAAAACTTTCTTAAAAACCTTTAACTTCTCTCTGCCGCCGAATAAACCAAAGCCTCGGCCGCGCTTTCCCAATCGATTATCTCGCCGTCTTTGAAAATAAGTTTTCTTTCCCTGTCGGCATTATCGACGCTGTCTGACGCGTGGATCAGATTCAATTGTTGGCTGATGGAAAAATCGCCTCTGATCGAACCGGCCTCGGCCTCACGGCCCGAAGTAGTGCCGCAAAGCTTTCTCACCACCGCCACCGCCTCCACCCCCTGCCACAGCATGGCCACAATCGGCGCCGACTTCATGAAAGATTTAAGCTCGTCAAAAAAATCCTTGTCCTTGTGATGCTCGTACCAATGATCCAAAATCTCATCCGTTAGTCTCATCATCTTGACTGCCACCAACTTCAACCCCTTCCTCTCAAACCGGCTGACCATCTCGCCCAACAACCCCCGCTGTAACCCGTCCGGTTTAACTAAAACTACCGACTGCTCTTTGGCCATAGATTAAATATACACCATCAAAGCTGTAAAATCACCAAACCGCCAATGGCCAAAAATATTCCCGCCCACTGACGCCTGACAACCTGCTCTTTTAAGACAAAATAACCCAGAAGCACCGTTATCAAAGACTGGGCCGAAATCATAATCGTGGCGTAAGAGACTTCGGCTTGAACCACTACCATGTTGTAAAAGGAAAACCCCAAAACATCTAAAAAAGCTGCCGGCAAAATCCACTGCCACACCACCCCCTGCCACAACTTTTTAAGACTTACTCTCTTCACCAACAACAGCATGAGGGCCGTGAGCGAAATAGCTATTCTTATCCCCAACGCCGTCACAAACCAACTACTTCCCCTTGCTACCAACCCCACCAAAAATAAATATAACCCAGTACCAACTGCGACCAACATAGCAGGCAAAGCTCCCTTTTTGAGTCCGGTTTTTTGCCTTATCTTTTCTTTTGTAGTCTTAGCTGAAACCAAAACTATCCCCAAAATCACCAATAACATGCCTAAAATCCTGGCCAACGATGTTGTTTCGTGTAAAAACAGCCAGCCTAAAACAAAGGCCACCAGCGCATAACCTCCTGTAGTTATAGGAAAAACCACGCTGATATCACCAATTCTCATTGTATAAAACAGCAACAACATCACAAAGGTTTCGTAGACTCCCACCAAAAAAATCGGCAACCACAAACCGCTATTAAATCCAGCTGGAGCCCAGGGTAAAAGCAGTAAGAAAAAAGGTATCCCGACTAGCTGAAACATAAACATCGAAGCAAGCGGATCCATATCCTTTGACGACCGAGCGGCAAAAAACCAACCTACCCCTAAACTTACCATCGCGATAAATGCCAGCAAGAAAACTGTCATACCAGCTTAGCAAACTCATTTTTCCCCTTAAATGGCCCGACTACGGTCAAGCGCAAACGCTCGGGGCTAAAAATGGCCTTGGCCACTCTGGTGACGTCGACCGCCGTCACTTTTTCTACTCCCCGATAGAGCTCCTCCACCGGCCTCAACTTATTTTCCATCAGCAAATCTTCACCAAACATGCCGGCCACCTCCTGGCTATCCTCCAAGTCCAAAGCTAATCTGCCTTTGAGATATTCTTTGGCCCGGGTTAACTCCTCGTCGGTAATGCCGCTGACCCTGCCCGTCATCTTGTCGTACTCACCGACAGTCACCTTGACCGCCTCGCCAACTCTTTTTACGTCGCAGCCTGCCTGGGCCACTAAATAGCCGGTTTCGTAAAAACTATTGAGCCCGGTTCTGACGTAATAAACCAACCCTCGCTTATTCCTGATTTCTTCAAACAGCCGGGAACTCGAGTTGGCCCCCAAAACCGTGTTTAACACTGCCAGGGCATAGCGGTCTTGGTGACCCCTTCTGAAAGTGGTCATTCCTAAACAAAAGTGAGCTTGCTTAATATCCTTACTCACTACTCTAATTTTGTCGGTTTTTTCCACTTTGATCTCTTTCACCCGGCGGGCAAACTTCACCTGACTGGTAAAGTTATTGTTGAAAACCTCTGTCGCCAGGCGGCCGACGTTGCCGTCAATTCCCCCGGCCACGGTCAAGACCATATTTTTAGGCTGGTACCAACGCTTAAGATGCCGGTAAAACTGGTCTCTTTTTAAACTTCTGATGTTAGCGGCAGTACCGATAATCTGCTGGCCTAAAGTTGTGCCTTGGTAAAGCTGGGCCACAAAGCTCTTGGCTACGTTGGCCATCGGGTTGTCCTCGTACATCTTGATTTCTTCCAAAATCACTCCCCGCTCCCGCTCAAGTTCGTCAGCCGGCAACAGCGGCTCAAACACTGCCTGTTGCAAATACTCCAAACCCAGCTTCAGGTGTTTTTTGGCTAGCTTGACCCAAAAACCGGTATTCTCGTGCGAGGTAAAGGCGTTATACACTCCGCCTACAGAATCGATCACCTGGTTCATCTCCCGTGACGTCGGCCACTTTTTGGTGCCTTTAAACACCATGTGCTCCAAAAAGTGAGACATGCCGTTTACACTCACCGACTCGTCCCGGCTGCCCACCCGCACCAAAAGCACCGCCGAAACCGAAGCCGAGCCCATCGGCACCGTCACCAAAGTCAAGCCGTTTTTCAGTAATTTTTTTTGAGGTTTTAATCTCATAAGCTCGAGTATAACACAGATTATGCTATAGTAATTTTTAATGGTCTGGCAATACCGGCTTTTCTATTTAATCCTCTTTCTTCTGCCCACTAATCTTGCCCGTCACTTTATTCTGCCCTCATCATACGTCTCCGGCACCCTGGTCGACTATCTTGTCCCCACCGTCTATCTTACCGACTTTCTCATATTCTTACTTCTTGGCCTGTGGTTTAGTTCTTCGTCCCGACCAAAAGGTCGTGGCCCCACGGCCGTTTTTTTAGCTTTACTTTTACCTTCAGTAATTTTTTCCGCCTCGTTCGTGCCGGCCGCCTACAAATGGCTTAAATTTTTTGAGCTATCTCTTTTTAGCCTCTGGATCCGCCGCCACATTGACCTTAAAATCCACCTTCCCTCAATTGCCAAAACCTTAAGCCTGGCGGTTTTATTCCAATCGCTTCTGGCTCTGACTCAATGGTTAAACCAGTCTTCAATCTTTGGCTTTTGGTTTCTGGGCGAACAACCCTACACCGACGCGACACCGGGTATCGACAAAATCACCTGGTTTGACGGCTCGCTCAAAGTCCCGCCTTTGGGCACCACTCCCCATCCTAACGTTCTAGGCGGCTTTTTGGCCGTCACCCTGCCGCTAGTTATCCGCCAGCACCTTCAGGGTTTATCCTTGAAGGTCAACTTTTTACGCACTACCTATTACGGATTACTGATTACCGCTGGCGTAGCCAGCTTATTCCTCACCTTTTCCCTCTCCGCCTGGCTGGGGTTTTTGTTAATCGGCCTGCCGGCAGCAACTTTGCTTCAAACCGACTCGCTCAAACAAAAGCTCCGCGCCAAACAGTTGGCCCTGATCAAAGACCTGCCCCGCTTTTCTTTCTGGCAGGACCGGCTTAGTAATCCCACTCCCGGAGTGGAGGAATTTTTCACTCCGGGAGTGAAATCAGTTGCTGTCAAGCTAGTCGCTTTCTACGCCGGAGTTTTACTGCTGTTTTTGGTCTTTGCCCAAAACTTGAGCTTTTTGGCCCCCCAATCTTCCTTCAGCCGCCGGTCGCAGTTAACCCAAATGGCCCTGTCCATGGTTAAAGAATCCCCGCTCACCGGGGTCGGACTGAACAACTTCACCGTCATCATGGACCGCTACGGCTTAATTCCCGCCACCACCCGCTTTTTACAACCGGTCCACAACGTCTATCTATTGATCCTGGCCGAAACCGGAATTTTGGGACTGGCCGGCTTCCTTTACTTGATCTTTTCTCCTTTCTACCGGGCGATAAAATCTAAAAATTACAGCTTACCGATTACGCTTTACGGCTTACTTCTCTTCCTCGGCCTTTTCGATCACTACCCCCTGACGCTTCAACCGGGGCTGCTGTTTTTATTCCTGCTCTCTTCCCTGATTTAAAGCCCTATAGTATAATAGAGGTTTATGCCAGCAGCAGAACAACTTTCTAGAAGAAACTTTCTCAAAGTCGCTACTATATTTGCGGCCGGAGCAGCCGTTGAGTCAGCCTGCGGCGGTCTACTTAAACCAGAGCAGGAATCAACTATCGAGCCTTTTCCCTTAGGACCAGGCATCGGCACTATTACTCTTTCTGCCGACGCCGAGTTTGAAGTCTTTTCGATCATTGACCAAAACGGTGAAGGTTTTGACGTATATCGCCAAGCTTTTTCTCAAACTGGTAACCAAACCCTCAACATTCTTAAAGGCAACGTCTATGAAGACAAACTTTTTTCCAGAGATAAACCCCTCGAATACCAAAAGCAGGGTCCGCCACAGTATACCGGTCAACCCCTTACCGTCCATCGCCTTAGTCTCGATCCTGGCTCGGACAAAGCCATTGCTTTACTTACCTTTCAACCCAGAGCTAACGATCTTTTCTCTTTCATCATCGCCCTCGACCGGGAACAACTAGCTCAAGCCAGCCTCGGCGGTGAGATTGATATCATAGTCAAAGAACTCAACCAACGGCATCTGGAAAGCGGCTTTTTTACCCAAAATCTAGCCCAGGAAGCCATCGTCATACCAGAAAAATTCCAAGAAAACTTTAAACAACTGGCTCCATACGACTCTCCTAAGCTTGCCCTGGGAGATCTGTATGAATTCTATCTGCAACAAAACCCCAACTTAGAAAATGACTTCTGGAACGCCTTCGGTCTAAAAGCCAGCCCCCATGACTTTCCCCGCCCGCTGTTAACCTACACTCAAGAACCCGACTACGACATCGCCCTGGATAGTTTCAGTTATCCTCTACCTCTGGGTACCAGCGTCACCGTCTATGAGCTCACCGAAGGTCCCAACGGTGAAACTTATGCCCTGGTTGAAGGCACTGGAGAAAATTATGTTTCCGATCTCGGCCTCCGCCCCGTCCACAACCGCTACTGGACCCTCTTAAAGGACTTACAGCTTCCTGTCCAAAACCAACTACCAAAAACCGAAGACTACTATAAACAACCCATTCCTTACTCCCTTCACCGAACCCCTTTCGAGGCACTTGAAGAACACCGGGCCAACCTTGAAGCCACCAACGCCGTTAAAAATGCCAACAAAACCGCTACCAGTTATGCCGCTGCCCCTCTCCCGTCTTCTACTGGCAGACCAAAACTCGAAATTCCTAACACCCTAGTAACCCCATTAACTCCGGGCGCCGATGAGACAAAATCTTTCTGGACCCCTCTTTTGTGCTATGGAGGCACGGGACTTACCATCGTCTTCTTCCTCATCTACGCCTCAAGAAATATAGGTAGCAGAGTCCAAAAAATCCACCAACCCCACGGGCTCAGACCCATCACCCAAAAAGAGAGAGAGCAAATCCTAGACGAAAACCCCGGTATTGATCCCAGAGACATTCCTGGATTTATTGAATACTAGGGGCACTACATCTTCTCCGGGGACTGAATCCCCAAAAGATACAAACCTCGTTTAACCACCTCTGCCGTCGCCGCCGTCAGTAGCAAACGCAAACTCTTAATCTTTTCGTCTTTGGCTTTCAAAATCGGCATTTTATTGTAAAAACTGTTGAAACGCTGGGCTAGCTCGAAAAGGAAGTTGGCTACCAGGTTGGGTGACAACTCCGCCGCCGCCTCATCCACCACTTCCCCGTAGCGGTAAAGCCAGCGCAGCACTGCGAGTTCCTCTGGTGCTAAATCCGAAATCCGAAATCCGAAATCCGAAATTTTTTCGTGCTTCGTGCTTCGAGTTTCGGATTTTGCCAAGACGCTCTGCGCTCTGGCGTAAGTATATTGAAGATACGGCCCGGAGTTGCCCTCAAACGATACCGAGGTGCCAAAGTTAAACACCACGTCCTGGCCAATGCCGGTTTTGAGTAACGCGTACTTGACCGCCGCTTGGCCCACCTGCTCGGCGATTATTTCTTTCTCCTCTTCACTAATCTCTGCCTCCGCCATAATTTTCAAAGCTCTGGCGCGGGCTTCATCAAGCAGCCACTCGCCGGTGACGATCTTGCCGGTTCTCGAGCTCATCTTTCCCTCCGGCAGCTTGACCATCCCGTGCGACACGTGGCGGGTTTTCTTCCCCAGCTTAGGATTTATCTTTTTCAAAGCGGCAATTACCACCTTGAAGTACTCATCGATCTCGTTGGCGGTGACGATAATCGATTGGTCGTATTGGTAGCGTCCGTATTTGGTCGGCGCCAGACCCAAATCCTTAGCTTCATAAGTCGGCAGGCCTAGCTTATTGACAAACACCCGGGTATGAAGGCCATACTTTTCTCCGGGAAACACCACCGCCCCCTGGCTTTCTTCAAAGACACCTTTTTTCAAAAACTCCTTAACCAATTTTAAACCCACCTGACCCACTTCTCTTTCAAAAAAATAGTCGTCAAACTTAGTTCCCAAGCGCTTATAAATCGTCTCAAAATACTCCAAGCTCCAACCTCTACCTTTCTCGTATAACTGCCTGACGTCATCATCAAGCTCGTAAATCTTTTTATTTAAAACCTCTATCTCCTCTTTAGCCTTTTTGTCTTCCTCGTAGGCAGTCGCCCCCATGGCGTAAGCCTGACCCATAAACTTTTGCCTTTCAGGCAAAGATTTCTTACTCAAACTATTTAAATCTATATCTTTTTGGATCATCTGCTTCATGCCCCAAATGGCTTTGGCGACATGTAAACCGACATCGCCCTGATAATTAACTCGCTTTACCTCTGCTCCCTCCACCTCAAGCAGCCGGCACAAAGACTCACCGACAATGTTGGAGTAAAGATGCCCGATATGAAACTCCTTGAAAGGGTTGGGGTCAGTAAACTCGACCATGATCCTTTGCCCCACAAAGCCTTGGCGGCGTGTGCTTTTACCCCCCATATAGCCTTCTTTTAGCAGTTCAACAGCTTGAGTGATAAGATGGTCAGTTTTGATTGATATATTAATAAAACCGGCTCCTGCGACCTTAATTTTCGAAGCAATTTCCTCCAACCCTTTATCCGCTCTCAATTTCTCCGTGATCTTCTCGGCTAAGTCTCGCCCACCTCCAGCAACTAGAGCCACGTTGGCCGAATAATCCCCATGCGCCTCGTTTTCGGGGTGCTCCACTTTAAATTCACCTCCGGGAACGCCAAAATCTTTCAAGACTTTATCAATCGCTGTTTTTATCTTCCCTTCAAGATTCATCACCATATTCTACCCTCAAACCTACTCCTTCACCACCCCTGCGGCCAGAACTATCTTTCTAACTTTCTCCGCCGGCCAGGAATCGGGTAAAAGGTCTCTGGGTAAAAACGGGTCGGCGGTTAAAACTTTGAGGTACTCGCCATAGACCTTTTTCAAAAAGTCCTCGCGTTTTTGAACGCTTCCTATGCCAAACCTGGTAGTCAGCTGTTCGGCAACGGCTAAGTACCTTTTGGCAATCCCACTCAAATTCCAAGCTTTTTCGGCCAACTTCTTGGGCTCCCCTAAGTTTTTTTGTTTGGCTTCCAAAAGCAGCACGTCGGGAATTTTATTGAGTTTAAAAAACTCCACTAAACTCTCTTCTTGGTCGTAAGGGGATATATAAGTACTGTACATCAACGCCCCAAAACCCATTAACTTGAGTTTTCTTCTCAACAAATCCCTTTTCCGCCTGTCTCTTTCCGGCACGTCAAACACCACCAAGCGCCAAAACCCATCCCAAGGTTTGTTTTTAAGTTTTAATGCCGGCCGCAAGCTGGTAAGCCGATTTCTTCCGGCATCGCCGATCCGAAAATGTACTCCACCGTTTATTACCACTCTTTTGATTAAATCTTCCCGCGCGAGCCTACCTACCAAGTGGCGGTACTTCCTTTTTGAGTAACCCGGCGGCGTGAAGGTGTAAAGCTTTTCGGTCGGGTACGCCCGGGAACCGGACTCAATTGCGTCCAAAATCTCTCCCCCCACCGCCAGGCCCAAAAGGATCCGGTCTCTGATTCTTAAAGCCATTTTTATCTCCACACTCGTTGACTAAATATTCTCCCTGTTACTATAACACAAACCAATATTTTTGCCCATCGCTGACTATTTCAATCGTTTCCATCTCGTCGGTGCGAAACACCTTGGCCCCCACCGCTTCAAGCCGGGACAAAGTTTCTGCCGTCGGGTGACCAAAGCGGTTGTTTTGTCCGGCTGATATTACCGCCACTTCCGGCCTGACTTCCTCCAAAAACTGCCCGCTTGATGAATACTTGCTGCCATGGTGGGCCACTTTCAACACCTCTACTTGCCCCACTTTGTCCACCAGCCGTCGCTCCGTCGCCTCACCGATGTCGCCGGTCAACAAAAAGTCAAACCCGCTGAAAGTCCCTTTTAATACAAACGAGGTTTCGTTGATCTCGCCTTGATACTCTGCCCCCAAGACCAGCTCGTGACCCTGCCCGTTCCAAGCCAGGTCACCGGTTTGCTGCCTTGGCCATAACACGGCCAAATCCACTTGCCCCAGGCGAAATTTATCTCCTTGCACCGGCGAGAATACCGGCAAATTCTTGGCCGTCACCGCCTCGTAAAAGGCCCTGAACTCGGCCGTGTCGTTTAGATAGCTTCCGGCAATTACCTTTTCTACCCGGTAGCGCCTAACCACTTCAACTAAACCGATAATGTGGTCTGCTTGGGGGTGAGTCACGGCTAAAACTTCCACTTTCCTATCCCAAAAAGACATGTGTTCTCCCAAACAAGAAACCACCGCGTCCCCCGGCCCGCCGTCAACCAGCATTTGCCAGTTTTTGTAAGAAATCAACGTCGCATCACCCTGGCCGACGTCGCAAAAAATAAGATGAAGCTTATCGTCCGGCAGCTGCCGGATGGTCAACCCCACCAGCAACACTAAAAGAAACAAAATTAGGTTTATCTTTTTCGCCAGATCACCACCCCCAAAACCAGATAGTACAAAAAAACCCAAGTGAAACTGCCGATAACCGAGGCTTTAAGATCCACGGTCCAACTGACAAAAGACAAGCCGCCAAACCAGGAAATCACCCCCACCATCAAGTGTAGCGGGCCATAAGCAAGCCAGCCTATCGGAGCCGCCCAAGGCCCCAAAACTAATCCCGCCCCTGCCAGCACCGCCCCCAAAACCATGATCATCGGCACCAACCACAGTATCAAACCATTAATTAATATAGAAAAAGCACTCACCTGGCCAAAGGTGGTCAAAAGTATCGGCCAGACGGCAATCTGGGCCGCCGTGGTTTCGGATAAGTCTTTACCAATGAGTGCCACCCGGTCGAACACCTTGCCTAGAAGCGGGGCTATCAACAACAACCCGGCGGTAGCCGCCACCGATAATCTGAAGCCGACATCATAAACCAGGCTCGGCTCAACCCAAAGCATCACTCCCGCCGCTGCCAGAAGCAGCCTTACTCCATCGCTTTTTCTACCCAAAACCTGGCCTAAATAAGCCAAACTGCCCATGATCGCCGCCCGGACAATCGCCGGCTCTCCCCCGGCCATCAGGGTATAAACCACCACCGCGGCCACACCTAACCCCACCGCCCAGCTTCGTTTGATTAACCCGGCTAAATACTTGATCACCGTGCCGATGACCACGGTGACGTTGTAGCCGGAAGCCACCACGATGTGTAAAGTACTCGTCTTTCTTAACGCTTGCCAGAAATCATACGGCAAACTCGACTTAATCCCCAAAACAATGCCGGAAAGTAATGAAGCTTCAGGCTCCGGCAGGTTCCGGCGAAAAATCCCTTCAAGCTTACTTCTCAACCTAAAAACCCAAGAGTTTGTGCTATAAGTCTCTATTTTGGAAACGCTCGGATACACCAAGCTAAACCTTGAGTATCCTGGAGTTAACACCTTCTCCTCCAGAGTGCCAGAAAGCCTTAGCCTATCGCCGTAGTGGTACTCCGGAAAGCGCTCGGTCACCACCTTTACCCGGCCTAAATCAAAGTTTTGTCTGGTACCCTGTAGTATTGGTACAGAAGATATTCTTCCCGTCAGCCTGACTTCATCCCCGGCAAACTTAGCTATCTTTTGTTTCTCCTGAACCTCAAACCAGAATCTCACTAAAAAAACCACAAACCATATCAAAAACCACTTGAAGCCCCTCATCGGCTAGAGGCTTAGCCGAAGCTTATTAATAAACCGTAAGTTTGTCGCGATTGGTTTCATAAACATTGCTCTTCAACACTTTCTTGTCCAACAGTTCTTCGACGCTTGAATAAGGCCGGTTGGCAATGATCTTCTCCGCCGTGGCCGGTCCGATGCCCCATAACAAATCTAATTCGGCGGCAGTTGCCGTGTTGACGTTGACTTTGCCGGTGACTGTCTCCCCCGCCGCGCCACCGCCAACTCCCAAGTTTTCACTGCTGGTTTCACTGATAGTCGGGATAAAAATTTTGGCTCCGTCTTCAACTTTCTGGGCTAAGTTGATGTTTTTGGCAAACCACTCCCGGTCGGCTGCCTCATCCAAACCCCCCGCCGCCGCCAAAGCGTCGTTGACCCTGGCGTCTGCCGCCAATTGGTAAAGCCCCGGCTTGATCACCGCCCCGGAAACATCGACAAAAATCTCTTTATCCTGAGCATCGTCGAAGGCCTCCTCACCACTTCTTACTATCTCAATCTCACTCGAACTGGCTCTCCCCGCAATCATTGCCGCCGAAAGAACGCCCACGCCGATGAGTAGTGCCCCCACCAAAGCCACCGTCACCAAATAAGGCTTTTCTTTAACCAACCTCTCCAACTCCATTAGTTTAATTTTAGGCAAAGATTGACTTCTGATCAAGTTGCGTCTATAAATTAACTTGGCTGCCGGCGGCAGCTTTTTATTGCCATATGAAACTCAAAGACTGGCTCATCCCCCAAGACAAAGTTTTTTTTGAGCTTTTGGACGAGCACATCAACCTGGTGGTCAAAGCCTCCGCCCTCCTCCATCATTCTTTACAAAAAGGCGCCTTCTCCCCTAAAACCGTTCGCCTCATCGAAAACCTGGAAAGCCAGGCCGACAACATCATCACCGACGTTTTTGACAAGTTAAACCAGACCTTTATCACCCCTGTCGACCACGAAGACCTGGGCAACCTAATCATCTCCGCCGACGACCTGATTGACCTGGTTCAAGCCTCAGCCAGAAGAATCAACATTTACAAGCTCGACGGTCAAAACTTAAAAATTAAACAGTTCACCCAAATTATTAACGCTATGATCCAGGAATCGCAAAAGCTGGTGGGCAAAATCAGACAAATGAGCCAGAAAGAGATGCGCTCCCACGCCAGAAAAATCCACCGCCTGGAAAACCAGGCCGACAACCTGCTTTTAGACTGCCTCGAACAACTGATGCGGGAGAAAAATATAAAAAGCCTCATCCAGAAAAAAGAAGTTTTTGAGATCCTGGAGACACTCACTGACAAAATCGAAGAGTTTTGCAACCTGACTCAAAAAGTTGTCATGAAAAACCTTTGATGGGGTTGTTTATTCTTACCCTGGCGGTGAGTCTTTTTTTTGCTTTTTGGAACGGCTTTTCTGACGCGGCCAACGCCATCGCCACCATCGTCGCCACCCGGGTTTTAAAACCCGGACAAGCGGTAATGCTCTCGGCGTTGGGCAACTTCATGGGTGTTCTTTTAGGCACGGCTGTGGCCGCCACCATCGGTCAAGGCATTATTGACCCTAACATCATCAGCTACAAACTCATCCTGGCGGCGTTGATCGGCGGCTTGATTTTTGATGTGGCCACCTGGTTCTGGGGTTTGCCCATATCCGAATCCCACGTTTTGATCGGCGGTCTGGTCGGCGCCGGCGCCACGGCTGCCAGAAGCTGGTCGCCGGTCAACCTCATCGGCGTTTGGAACAAAGTAATCATCCCCATGGTCGCCTCGCCGGTTATCTCTTTTAGCTTTACTTTTCTGTTTATCGCTCTGATTATCCGCTTGTTTATCCGTTTCTCTACCGTCAAAATCAACCCTTATTTTCGCCTGTTACAAATTTTCTCCTCCTTTTTCTTTTCCGTCACCCACGGCTCAAACGACGGCCAGAAAGTCATGGGGATATTAACCATTCTTTTGGTCCAGCAAGGCTTTCTGACTCACTTTCAAGTTCCCCTTTGGGTGATTATCAGCGTCAACTTAACTATTGCCTTGGGCACTTTACTCGGCGGCTGGAAGATCGTCAAAACCATGGCCAAAAAAATTACCAAACTGCGGCCCTACCAGGGTTTTGCCGCCGAAACCGGCAGCGCCATAGTGCTGGCTGCCTCAAGCTTTATGGGTTTTCCGGTTTCAACCACCCACGCTATCTCCGGCTCGATCATGGGGGTCGGCGCCACCCGGGCCAATCGTGCCGTCAGCTGGGGCACGGCCAGAAGAATCGTTCTGGCTTGGTTTTTAACCATTCCCGCCTCGGCTTTCTTTGCCATGGTCGTCTATATCATCCTGGACAAATTTATCTAACCACCAGGTTAACCAGCTTGCCCTTGACAAAAATCTCCTTGACCGGCTTTTTGTTCTCAAGGTATCTTTTGACCGCCGCCTCTGACTTGGCTGCCTTAAACACCTGCTCTTTGTCTTGGGCTTCGTCTCGACCAAGGCTCAACCGGGCGCGCAGTTTGCCATTAACCTGGACCACCACTTCAACTTTATCGGCGCGCGCTTTCTCTTCGTCAAAAGTCGGCCAAGCTTGCTGGTGGACGGATTCGAATTTCGTGCTTCGTGCTTCGGATTTGCGCAGCATCTGCCACATCTCTTCGCTGATAAACGGTGCCATTGGCGCCAGCAGCAATACTAAAGTTTCGACGGCTTCCACAACCACTCCCGGAGTGGAGGAATTTTTCACTCCGGGAGTGAGTAATCTAAGGTGAAATTCCAAGAAGTTAACATACTCCATCAAAGCGGCGATACCGACGTTGTAGCGCAAGTTTTCCATGGCCTGGGTAACTCTTTTTACCGTCTGATGCCGGAAGCGACCCACCTCAGACACTCCCGGAGTGGCAGAATTTTTCACTCCGGGAGTGTCCTGGATGGCAATCACCAACCGCCACACCCGATCCAAAAACTTCCTCATCCCCATCATCCCCGTATCTTGGAAATCCCCTCCCTGGTCGTAGGGGCCGATAAACATCAAGTACATCCGCAAAGCGTCGGTGCCGAATTTTTCCATGTACTCGTCAGGAATAACCACGTTGCCGCGGCTTTTACTCATCTTGGCACCGTCTTTGATTAACAGGCCGTGGGAATACAAAAACGGAAACGGCTCGTCACCCAGGCTTTTGGGCAAATACCCCCAATCTCTTAAACACATCCAGACAAAGCGCGAGTACAGAAGATGCAACACCGCGTGCTCGGCGCCGCCAATGTAGGCGTTGACCGGCAGCCAGCGCCGTGTGACCTCTTGATCCCACGGCAGTTTTTCCCTAAGGACAGTCTTTCCGGTACCGGGAAGACTGTCCTTATTGGATTTAATCGAAGGATAACGTAAAAAATACCAACTTGAGTCTAGAAAAGTATCCGAGACGTCTGTCTCTCTTCTGGCTTTCCCGCCGCAATTCGGGCACTTGACCTCAAGCCACTCTTTCGGGGCTTTCTCCAAAGGCGCCTTACCCTCGCCCAAAGGCTGATAGTCTTTGACGAACGGCAACTCCACCGGCAAATCTTTCTCGGGCACCGGCTGCCATTCGCACTTATCACAAAAAATCATCGGTATCGGCGGCCCCCAGTAGCGTTGGCGGGATATGAGCCAATCGCGCAGGTGAAAACTAATCACTCTTTCGCCCCAACCCCTTTCTTCAAAGTAATCCATGGTTTTTTGCATTGCTTTACTAAACTCCATACCGTTCAAAAAGTCTGAATTTACCATTTTTCCTGACGTTCCCGACTGAATCACTTGCTCCTTTCTGGTAATTTCGTTTCTGTCCCCATCAGGACCAACCACAACCCGTGTAATCGGCAATCCAAACTTCTTGGCAAACTCAAAGTCGCGTAAATCATGCCCCGGGCAACCCTGAACCGCCCCAGTGCCAACGTCTTTTAAGACAAAATCTGCCACCCAAATGGGAATTTCTTTTTTGGTGACATGATTAACAGCATAAAGCCCGGTGAAAACGCCGGTTTTCTCTTTTCCTTCCATTTGTCGCTGCTGTTCAGTTTTTTTCAGTGCCTTAGTGACATATTCTTGGATTTTTTTGTTCTTACTTTCTTTTACTAACACATGTTCAGGAGCAATAACAATAAAAGTGGCGCCAAAATTCACCGGCGTGGTTGTAAAACAAGTGACTGTTTTTTTGCTGCCTTTAATTTCGTAAGTGATGTTAATGCCTTCTTTGCGACCAATCCAATTCCTTTGGGCGGTCTTAATCTTTTGCGGCCAGTCGATCTTGTCGATGTTACCAAGCAGTCTGTCGGCATAGTCGGTAATCTTGAAAAACCACTGATAGGTCTCTTTTCTCACCGTCGGCGTCTTACACCGCTCACACACCCCGCCCTCGACCTGCTCGTCGGCCAGAACCGTTTTACAGCTCGGGCACCAGTTGACCATCGATTTTTTCCTGACCGCCAACCCTTTCTCAAACATCTTGATAAACAGCCACTGGGTCCATTTGTAGTACTCGGGATCGTAAGTCTCCAAACGCTGTTCCCAGGAAAAGCGGTTACCGATGCGGGATAGTTGGTCGTAAAAGCGCTTCTGACTCACCTTGGCTTGCTGCGACGGGTGGGCGCCGATCTTGATGGCGTAGTTTTCGCTGTGAATCCCAAAACCGTCAAGCCCAATCGGCTCAAACACCTCTTGCCCCCGCATCGCCTGGAACCGGCCGTAAAAATCCGCCCCGGTGAAAGCGTACATGTTACCCACATGAAGCCCTTCGGCGCTAGGATATGGAAACATCATTAAGTTATAAAAGGGCTTTTTGGCGCCTTTAAGGTCTACCTTATATAGCCCAGACTCCCGCCATTTCTTCCGCCACTTGGCTTCGATTTTATTATGGTCAAAACTCATAAAACAAAAAACTCCCGATAATGGGAGTATACAAAAAAATCTACTCCCTCACCAATTATGTTTTAAATTCCGGATCGCAAACCCCTATCACCGGATTCCAAGCTGCCAAAGCTCCTCCCTCCTCAAACATCCTCTTCAGGCCAGGCCCTGTCTGCTCCGCAAACGGCACCGGCCAAAGTCGACCCATGTAGTCCGGAAAAGCAGCCACGGTTTTATTATCCTCGCCTTGCTGTACCACTAAGAAACCCCTATCCCTCACTGCGCCGAAATCCTCACCCTCATAAAACAGCATCAACCCGCCAATAACCCTTCTGGCGCTATTAAGAAACCAATAACCATCGGGTAACTTTACTCCGCCATGGTGGTAGTCGCTAGCGCCCACCATTACATCCACTGCTGGCCTGAACCCTCCAAGCGTCACTGAAGATCTAAAGTTTTTAATAACTCTTACACTCTCTGAATCAGAATCAAAACTCAAATCATAAAGGTTAAAAGCCCTCAACCATTGGCTCATTAAATGCATTCGGCCGACAGACAAACTTCCGTCCCTACCCGGGGCAATCTTGGCTACATCTTCCAAAGGTAACCCAACCTTAATTCCTGAACTATAGCTAACAACCCTCTCTCCACCTCCCTGCCCCAAACTTAACTTCAACTCTCCTTTACCTATCTTCCTTATCGTGGCTTTTTTGGCTCGCTCCACCGCCTCTTGAGTCGCAGGAGAATCCCAGCCAAATTGTGGTTTTCCTGGTAATCCTGATTGTGTTTCAAATCCCATACTAAAAATCCGCCTTTCGGGCAGACTTGAGTTAGTTTATACCACAACCTGCCCAAAAACTCTAGCTTAAAAAAGCCAAAGAACTGAGAAGCTTTATAAAACGCCAAGCTCTGATAATAAAAACCCCTCACCTAGGCCTGGAATGATAACTTTCTCAGTATATGCTTTCGATTCTCTCTCAAAAAAAAGATTCTTGCCCACCATACTTGGAGCCTCATTTCGTAACATTCTTAGACCAAATCTGTTGGACTCATCAGGTAAAACCAACAACCCTGCTGCCTGAATTTTTAGATCTGTCAATTTTACGGCTGAATTCCAAAAATCAAGGTGTTGAACGTTTCCCGAAAAAACAAACATTAAATCCTCCACAACCACATACTTAAGAGTTAAAGTTCCAGCAATATGCTTACCCACTTCTACTCCAAAGTCATCAATTGCTTCTGTATCAACCCCTCCTTCAGCTTTTAAATCTATTCCTAAATAACTCTGACTCGGTTGAAATGACAATTCTTTGACTCTATCATTGTCTGGGTAAAAAATCTCCGGCGCCATACTAAAAATCCGCCTTTCGGGCAGACTAAGGTTACTTTATACCACAACTTATCAAAAATCTCTACCCCCGCGTCAACTTCAACTCGGCGGCTAACTTTTTCACCTCGCCGTTAAAAAACCGCTTCACTTGACTCCACTCGACCGGCCTAAACATTTTCGGCAAGACGTCCTTATCGGCATCTTCAAAGTAGTTTAAGGCCCGCCACAAATGATACTTTTGCTCCGTAAGCCCGCCAAACTTCTTATGGTAAAGCTGAAACACTTCTGCCAAGCGCATTTCCTTGGCCAAAAAAAACAGGTCGACAAAATCTCTCTTGGTCCCCCGATCGCCTATAGCCCTCAACTTCATCGCCGCTATATCTTTAAGCGAAGCGATAGCTACCCCTTCAAACTGATCGGTCTTCCCCACTAACGGATACTCAAAATAAAATAAACTAAAACTTACCCCAAATAGACTACCCATAACCGTTTGCCAATCAACCGTTTTCTCTTTAAACTTGCCCAGCTTTTTTAGTCGCCGCACCACAATCTGTTCATTAAATTTTTTTCTGGTAAAAAAGTCCAAATCTACCGATCGTCTGTGCCCCAACCTCAAGGCTAGCGCCGTCCCGCCCGCCAAATAGGCACCAGGCAATATCTTGCTTTTGCCTACCAGCTTTAAACCCCGAAAGGTGTCGACTGATAAGGTGTTCTTAAACACTTTATCTCCTCTTTTGGTAAATTCAAAACGTTCATCCAAAACCAGGCCGTTTTCCTTTTAATCCCTCGGGAGTGACGCAACACCTGCTTGATTTTGGCCACACCATAACGCTTAAGCAACCACTTAATGCCACTGGTTTCACTCAAATCTAACATCCTTTTAATCACGTAGTCGTCATTTACCACCAAGTCAATCTTTTTAGGATCCACATCCCAGAAATACTTGGCAAAGCGCCGCGGCAGTTTGTTAGCCATACCTCTATTATACCAAAATTGACGCCGACCGACATTTACTAGTACAATAATTCTATGACCCTGCCCGTACTGTTAAACTCGCTTTTATTAATCTTCGCCGTGGCTTTTTCTTTCTATTGGCGGGAAAATCCTGAACTGTCCAAGTTTTCCTTGCAACTGACTGCCCTGTTGATCCTGTTTTATCTATTTCACGACCTGCTCCTGCGCCATCATAAATCTAACATAAAATATCAAAACATATCAAAAGCTATTATCTACACTATTTTGACCTTGCTGCTGGTTTTGTCCACCGGCGGCCTCGACTCCCCCCTTCTGTTCTTACTTTACCTTCTCCTCTTCGGCTTGAGCCTCTTCCTCATGCCCTTAGTAAGCTTCATCACTTCTTTAGCACTCGTAGGCTTCTTTCTGATAAATTCGGCCCCTTTGACCAACTCCCAGCTGGTCAACCTCTTTTCTCTCATATTCATGGCTCCTCTGGCGCTTATCTTTGGCACTCAATATATAAGACTGCTAGAAGGAAAAAATAGAATAAAAGTCCTCAAACATCAAGCTAAAATCCTCAATCAAACCATCAGTGACGAAGAATCAACTACTTTAATCTGGCTTTCTATAGAATTCCATAACAAAATAGATCAAGCAATGGATATCGTTTCTCAACTTACGACTAACCTATCCCGTATCCCTTATCACCAAAGAGAAAAATTAAACCAACTCTACCAAGACCTCAAGAAGCTGGCCCAATCAGGCAAAAAGTTGCAGCAAACCATCGACCAAGCGACCGACGAATGAAAAAACTGCTTTTGAGTCTGATTTTACTGATTACGGTTTACGGATTACGGTTTACGCCCGCCAGGGCCGAAAACATGTCTTCTGACTCTTATGAGCTCCAGTTTACCAACCTCAACATGACTTCTGGCAGTAAATCCTCGAATAACTACAATATTTTGGACACCGTCGGCCAAACCGCCCCGGGGCAATACGATTCGACCGGCTACATCGTCCGCGCTGGCTTCCCCTATATCAAAACCATCATCGCTTTTGCCTTTACCATCTCTGATCTGTCCATCGACTTTGGCGCTTTGACCCCGTCTAGCTTCTCTACCCAAACCAACACCCTAACCGTCTCTGCCGGCGGGGCGGGCGGCTACTCGGTCGCTGCCTTTGCCAACCACCCCTTGAAACTGCAAACCTCATCTACCACCATCCCTGACACCACCTGCGACACCGCTTGCGACGAAACCACCGCTGCCGTCTGGACCAATAGCGCCAACTTCGGCTTTGGCTTCAACATGAGCGGTAACGACATTCCGGCCGACTTTGTCAACTCTACTTACTTCAGGCAGTTCGCCGATGCTTCTGCCGCCGAAACCGCCCAAATTGTCATGTCGAGTGCCAACGTCGGCCAAGACCGCAGCGCCACCGCCACTTACAAAGTTAATATTTCCGCCACCCAAGCCGCCGGCGACTACGAAAATGCCGTCACTTTTATCGCCACCCCCGGCTATTAATATGCCTACAAAAAGGTCGGACCTTAATGGAGGAACATTAAAAACGACATTCGGTAATTTATTTTTACCTCTGATAATTACCGTTTACGGTTTACTGTTTACGGTTTACGCAGCGCCAGCCGCTTACGGGCAAACCACCTCTCTTTCCATCTGGCCGCCGCTTTTGGAAGTCACCATCAAACCCGGCACCGCCATCACCCAAGTTTACCGCTTGAAAAATATGGGCGACGACACCAACATTACCGCCAGGATCGTCCCTTTCCGCCCGGCTGACGAGCTCGGCCACGTCGAAGTCCTCCCCAATGAAGTTTCTCCGACAGTGAGCTATTTCTCCCTGCAAAACGCCGACCTTGATCTTCCCGCCCGCTTTGCGCTTGCCGCCGGCGCCACCCAGGAGCTGGTTTTGAAAATCCGCGTCCCGGAAACCGCTGCCGACGCCGATCACTCCTTAACCTTTCTTTTCGACTCCGACACCGAGGGCCTAATCGGCGGCTCGGGCAGCCTCTCCCGCGCCGCTATCGGCGCCAATATCCTGCTGACCGTTTCCCGCGACGGCCAACCGGTCAGAAACGCCAAAATAGAAGAGTTCAGACCTTCAAGGAGAGTCCTTGAAGGTTCCCTTCGAGGACTCTCCTTATTGGATTCTTTCGACCCCATCGGCTTTACCCTCCGGGTCAAAAACACCTCCCAAACCAAACTCAAAGCCGTCGGTTCAATCACCGTCACCAACATGTTTGGTCAGTCAAGCGCCGTCTTGCCTCTGCGTGAAGACAACATTTTGGCCGGCTCCACCAGATCGCTTACTTCACTCGAACACACCCGGTGTGAAAGAAACTTACACACCGGGTGTGTTGTTGGTTGGAATCCCCTTTTCCCTTTGGGCCTCTACTCCGCCACCGCCCAAATTACCCCGGCCGATACCACCAACACCGTTTCCGCTACCATCAAGTTTCTAGTCCTACCCTACAAAGCCCTGCTGGCGCTGTTTTTGATCATTAACTTCTACCTTTTTGGTAGGAATTTTATGAGGAAATCATCCTTGACAGAATTCTTTAAAAAGAAATAAGATTAACTGGTGAAACGTTTTTTAGCCAAAGTCTTAATCTCAACTCTACTCGCCCTCTCCATCCAAGGCGCCCTTTTAGTCCGCCCCCCCGAGCTTGATTCAGCCAACTTAACCTCGGTCAAAGACACCCTGTCCACCTCGCGCCTGTCCTACTACGGCTCGTTAAACGGCGCCCACACTGTCGGCACCACCATCGTCAAAGTCAACACTTCGGGCATGCCCTCTACTTCTACCGCTAACCTTTTCACCGGTGACACTACCTGGATCGGCGACGGCTCTACCGGCTCGACTTACACCGTCGACGACATCATCGACACCGACGAATTCACCATCACCGCCGGCCTGGCCTCCGGCGATGTTGAAGACGACGACCTGGTGATTGCCACCCGCTCGGCCACCCACACCCTGGCTTTCACCACTGCTACCGCCATCCCCAACGGCGCCATCAGAATTTTGATTCCCTCAGGCACCAACGGCGTCAACGACGGCATCCCCAACCACGACGGCTTTGACTTCAACAGCATTGTCGCCGGCGATTTAACCGCTCCCACCGGCGGCGGCGTCACTTCCTGGGAATCACCCACCGCCACCGTTTCCGGCGGCACTTTTTGCTCCGCCGGCAACCACTGCTTTGAGGCCCGCTACAACGGCACTAACAATGTCAATGCCAGCTTAACCTTCACCATCGGCGACGGCGGCGCTACCGACCTGATCAACCCCGTTGCCGCTACCGGACACGCTGCCGGCACCGCCGACACCTACACCGTCACCGTTCAACACTTAGGCTCCCGCACCAGCGACTACCCGGTGCTCGACTCCACCACTATCAAGATCGCCGTCATCGAGTCGGTCCGGGTCACCGCCACCGTCGACCCCTCGATCACCTTCACCGTTGCCGGCGAGGCTGCCAGCGGTTCACGCTGCGGCGTCACCACCGACGTCACCACTACCGCCACCACCGTTCCTTTCGGCGCGGTAACCCTAGCCGCCTTTAACGACGCCGCCCAGAAACTCTCCGCCGTCACCAACGCTCTCGGCGGCTATGCTGTCACCGTTATCTCCGACGACCAACTGTCAATCGGCGGCGACCACACGACCGAAATTGAAAACACCGACTGCGACGGCGAAGATTGCACCGACACCACCAGCGGTGATTGGTCGACGGAAAACGACGTCTCCGGATTTGGTTTTTCGCTCGAAAACATCGATGCTACTACCGTCCCGTTTGAATATGATACTGTCACCGGCAGTTGCGCCGGCGGCGCCGATTACTGTGCCCGCATGGTGCCCTCAACGGCCACGGCCAGCGAGACTCCCGACGACAGCGACGCGGTCTTACAGATTATGTCCAACACCTCTACTCCCTCCACCACCGAGGACCTTTATGTCTGCTACCGCTTGGTGGTCGATACTACACAGTCGGCCGGCGACTACGAAAACAACGTCACTTATACCGCCACCGCGACGTTTTAAATTATGAAACGCCTCCTGCCCCTCCTCCTCTTTTCCCTTCTACTATCTACCACCTACAATCTACGATCTGTTTTTGGGCAAGTCGCCCCGCCTGCCCCAAGCGAAATCACCATCACCGCCGTTCCTCCCAGGCTGGAAGTCGAAGCCCTGCCCGGCGCCACCCTCCAGGAAACTTTAAAGGTTTCCAACGGTTCTGACCAAGAACTCGCCTTTAGCATCGAAACTTCTGACTTTATCGTCACCAACAACCAAGGTACTCCCGTCGCCGTCTCTGAAGCCGTTTCCGGCCGCTGGAGCCTCAAATCCTGGCTGACCACCTCACCCGACAAAGTTTTGGTCGCCCCCGGCCAAACCGCCGTCGTCGACCTGTTAATCGCCATTCCCGCCGACGCGCTGGCCGGCGGCCACTACGCCATGGTCACCTATAAACCGATCACCGAGGGGCAAATTGGCGGCGGGGGGGACACTGTTGTCGGCGGCGGCTCGGGCATTGAACAACGCACCGGCACCCTGGTTTATCTTAACGTCATCGGCGACGTCACCGAGGCCGCACTCTTAAAAGAATTTTCAGTCGAGAAAACATTTGCCTACTACGGCCCGATCAAGCTTTTTGCCGAGATCGAAAACCTGGGCGACGTCCACCTCCGCCCCACCGGTAGTGTCAGCGTCACCAACATGGTCAACAACACTGTCGCCGAGTTTGAACTCGAGGAAAAAAACATCTTTCCTTTTGCCTCCCGCACTTATGACTTCGAAGTCCCCGGCAAGTACCGCTTGGGCCGTTACGCCGCTAAATTGACCGCCACTGCCGGCGACACTAATGTTCCCATCGAGGGCTTGATTTACTTCTGGATTATCCCGGTCAAAGAAATTATCCTTATCGCAATTGCCCTAATTGCCCTAATAACCCTGATTGTTCTCAAGCGCCGCCGCTCCCGCCCCCCGGACACACCCCCGGCCGACGTTCTCCCGGAAACTCCCCACCTTCAAGGATAAACCCTGAAGGTTGTCAATCGTCTAGTTTTCGTCTAAAATTAGACTAATGTTTAAACCCCGCTACACCATTACCAACCGGCTCTTAAACCAAATAAAAAAAATCACCAAACTCGTGGCCGATTTAAACCGACAGCGTCTCCCCGATGTCGTGCTGGCCACTTTGGAGAAAAACGCCCGGGAAATCTCCAGCTTCGCCTCAACCAACATCGAAGGCAACCCCTTGCCGCTAACCGAGGTAAAAAGGATTCTCAAAAACAAACCTAAATTTATCCGCGCCAGCGAGCGGGAAGTTTTAAACTACAACCAAGCCTTAAAAGACCTTAACCGGCAACTTTCGTCTGGTAGTCTCAAGTTAGATTTAACCCTGATTCTTAAAATTCAAAAGCAAGTAACTGATAAATTACTGCCCCAAAACCAATCCGGACATTTAAGAAAACTGCCGGTAACGGTTAACAACCCTAAAACCGGCCAGGTAGTCTTTCTGCCGCCGGACGCCAACGACGTCAAACCGTTGGTTAAAAACCTAATCGCCTTTGTCAATAAAAACCAAGCAGCCGCCGACCCTTTAATCATCGCCGGTATTTTCCACAAACAAATTGTCCTGATTCATCCTTTTATGGACGGCAACGGCCGAACCGCCAGAATCACCACCAAAGCCTTACTGGCAAGTTTAGGTTTAAACACCTTTCACTTATTCAGCTTTGAAAACTACTACAACCAAAACGTCAGCGAATATTTTGACATTGTTGGCGAAAAAGGCGATTTCTACTATCTCAAAGACAAAATCGACTTTACCGGCTGGCTGGAATACTTTACTGCCGGCATTATCGATGAACTCTTGAGAGTCCAAAAACTGCTGCCCCAAATCAACTTAACGCCCGACAGCAGGTTAGAACTGCATCATCAGAAAATTCTTGATTACCTGACTAACCACCTGTTTATTACCGATAAAGACTATGCCAGACTGGTAAAACGAGCTAAAGCTACCCGGGCGCTGGATTTTAACCGACTCATCAGGTTAAAGTTAATTATCCGAAAGGGTAAAGGAAAAAACACCTACTATGAGTTGGTCGAGTAAAACCACCACGGGGGTAATCATGGCTGCTGCCGCGGCCATCGTCTATTTCTCTCCGGCTCTCGCCGTGGAAAACCCCCAATCCGGCTCGGCCAGCGTCACCGCCACCGTTCCCCAAACTAACCCGCCTGATATTCCTGTCTTAATCTCGCCTGAAAACGGCTCCACCATCTCTACCCGCGCCCCCAACTTCATTTTCGACCCCTCCTTGGGGGAAACCTCTGTCACCCACTACCAACTCTGGCTCGACGGCAAAAAAAACACCGACCACATCCCCCAATCGTACACCACCATCGCCGCCCAGGCCCTCTCGGCGTTAACCGAAGGCCAGCACACCTGGATGATTAAAGCCATAGGCAGTAACACCCTTAGCCGCGACTCGGCCACCTGGGTTTTTACCATCGATGTCACCGCTCCCTTGATCCTGGTCAGCCAGGTAGCCGAACACGACACCAACCTGTCGTCACTCGACCACTCCACCATTCCTTCCGGCCTAACCTTCACTACCAGCCAGCGCCAGCCGGGTTTTGCGGGGCAGTCCGAAGCCAACGCTACCCTCACCATTTCTTTAGTCGGCCCAAAAAGCGTCAATTTTTCTACCTTAGTTGCCGCCGACGGCTCCTTCAACCTCGCCCCACCCTACGCTCTGCCTCCAGGCAGCTACACCGTCACCGTTTCCTCGTCTGATACGCCAGGAAACACCGCTACCCTGCCCCCTTTTACCCTAGAAATAAGCCAGGCCTATCCCCCAATCGTCATCTCTTTACCCTCACCCCTACCCCAAATCACCCTCCCCGGCCTGCCCTTTTTGCCCCGGCCGAGCCTGCCAACTCTTCCGGAAATCCTCCAGGCCTTTCCTTTAGCCCCGGCAAGAGCCGCTTTCATCTTCTACCTTCCCTGGATCATTATCCTGCTACTACTGTGGCAGATTTATCTTTTAAGAAAACGCCAGCCCAACCCCAGCCTCATTCCTTTATGGCTGGCCGACTTGATTCTTTTGTACCTGGCTTTGACCCGCCCGCACTTCATAACCATCGGTCTCACCTTCTTGGCTACATTCCTTATTGCCTGGCTCATCAGAACCTATTCAAAAGATATCAAAAGATATCAATCTTGATTTCCTAGATTTTTGCGGTTTTAGCCAGCTCCACTAAGCGCAAAAACACCTCTCTGGCCTTCTCTTCTTGCCAATCCGGCGGCAGCAGTTTCTTGGGCAAACCCGGGTCGGTCAAATTCAACCTAAAATAGTCATCAAAGACATCTTTAAAGCCGCCTTTGGACTGCTGTAGGGCTATCAAACTACGCCTGGATTTTTTTAGCAGAGTTTCGGCCCTACTGACAAAATCAGCATATTCTTGAGCTTTCTTATCCAGGTCCCACAAATTTTTAGCCAGTTCAAAGTCGTCCCCGATAATAAACCGACGGGAAGCGATCACAAACGCCTCTTTTGTCCAAGTTTTAGCTAAAATTAGCTCCTTGGTCTCCTCTGACACCGACAGCGGCGTCAAATACACCCCCGAGGCCACCCTTTTGTACCCCAAGCTAATAAGCCTTCTGGCTGCCAGCCTGGCGTCTCTTCCCACCCCTTTAAAAATGACTATCCGCCAGATCCTATCCCAGACTTTTCTTTGCCCCTTGAATCTTGGTAAACTCTTCAACAACTGGTCTCTACCCAGGCTGGTCAAGCGAAACAAAGGCTGCCTGTTTCTGACGATTTTATCCATCATTCCTGCCTTAACCAGCCTGACTGCCGCGTCCCTGACCGAACCGGCTCTAAACTCGCTCAAAAGCCTGTAAAGATGCCGGTAAGGCCGGTAATCATAACCTTCGCTAAGGCGGAAAAAATCCTGCTCGCTGGCAAGGGAAAAAAGTAGTTTGAGCTTCAATTCTCGCATAGCGCATTGTTTAATTGTAGTTAACTACACCATAACACTGCGCTATCTTGGCTGTCAAGCTTTAATCCGTAAACCGTAATCCGTAAACCGTAATCCGTAAACAAGCCAGATGCCGACATTGTTAATATTACAATTATATATTTTGATGTAGTCAAACAACTGCCCATGAAAACCACATGAAATAATTTTTAGCAATTAGAAATTAGAAATTAGAAATTTAAGCCTGTAAAAAAGTTGCTTTTTTGGTCTGTTGTTTACAGGCTCTTTTTCTTCTTAGTATAGAACAAGAAGTTATCAAATAATCTCTTGTAATTTAATCTAATTACAGAGGTAGAGAAAAGAAAGGCAAATTATGTCCACCGTCACCGCTTTCCCCACCCTGCCGATCATCCTGACTCCGCCCAGAGCGATTAAGTTAAACCTCAAAGCCATTTTCCGCAACAGGGCAGCTCAACTGGTGGTGGAGTTTACCGCCCTAATTAGCTTACTTACCGCCCTAGCAACCCTTAGCTGGGCCCTAAGCCTGCCTTACTAGCTTTTTTATTACTGCCTGCGTAGGCAGCGTCTGTCCGGCTGCCTACGCAGGCTAAACCTATGCCTGCCTTATCTAACCTCAACCATACCCCCAAAACCCTGCCCCAATCACTGTCCCAGCCGCTTCCGGCCTCTATCCTGACTCTCTCTGGCTCTCTCCAACCCCTGGCTGAAGCCTTTAAAAGCTTCCTTGAAGGCCAAAAAAACCTCTCCGCCTCGTCAATCGCCAACTATCTGTCCGACGTCAACCGCTTCTTAACCTGGCTTAGTCAGTCTCTCCAGGAAAAGATAATCAATGCCGGTCACATCACCGCCGCCGTTTGCCTCGCTTACCAACAATTTTTACAAAACTCATACCCCGCCGCCACCGCCAACCGCCACCTTTCGTCGCTAAAACGTTTTGGTGAATTTTTAGCTGCCACCGGCCGCGCCGAAGCCGACCCCACCGACAAACTTTCATCAGTCCCCGCCACAAAAGTGAAAGATATTATGGGTCTATATAAAAATTATTTAGAAAATCAAAGCTTGTCGCCGTCGACTATAAAAAACTATCTTTCAGACATAAAATCATATCTACTATGGGCTCAAAAACAAGCATAATAACAGATAACAATAAACTTTCACATTCGTTGATTTTAATAACCACCTTAACTTTTACACTTATGAAACTAAAAATTTTCTATAGCCAAGACGCTAATTATCTGTCCAATTCTCCGCATAAACTTGGTAAACTTTCTACAAAAAACATAACCTATAACACAATTATAGCGCTAAAACTGCTTTTACCTGCCCTACCCCGCTTTTTTGTATCAAACCCAACCTATAGCCCCTTTTCACCGATTATGTTTTCACCCCTGTTAGGCCGGTTTTTTGAGCCGCTGATTTCTTTAATTAAAGCTGTAAATCAAGCTAAAATGCCGATTTTTATTTATTATCACTTGTTAGTCCTGACCGCTAACCCACCCCAAGAAACAATCTGACTATGGACCTGACTACTCTTACCAGTAAAAAGCTCATTTCCCGCTATAAAAAGCATTTGGCGGCCCAAAAGGTTCCATCAGCCACCATTAAACGCAAAATTTCTTCACTCAACCGCTTTTCTGCCTGGGCCAAACACCACTACCCTCACCCCCCCTCTAGAAAACTCATACAAACTAGGTCAAAAGGTATCAGCTTTGGCAAACTCTACCAAAAATACCACTCTTTAAGCATCGCCAGCTACCTCAACCTATCCCTTTTGGTCCTGTTTGCCGTGGCTTTAGGCATCTTTGGCTACAAACAAATTTTCCAGGAGGTCTTCCTCGGCCAAGCCTACCCCCAAGCTCCCAGCCCCACTACTCCCAACCGCTACCTGTCATTTCAGGCCCGGCTGACCGACACTTCCGACAACCCCATCACCGTGCCCACCGACTTTAGGTTTATCATTTACGACGACGAAACCGCCTCCGGCTCGGCTAAACTTTGGGAGGAGCAGCGCTACCTCGACCCCGACCAAGACGGCATCTTCTCGGTCCTTTTGGGCACTGAAACCTCTATCGCCTCCAGTGTCTTTACCGAAAACGCCGACCTCTGGCTGGGAGTCACCGTCGAGACCGACCCTGAGGCCACCCCGCGCCAGCAAATCGCCACCGTCGCCTATGCCTTAAACGCCGAGACTTTGCGGGGCTTCCCTCCTTCGGCCTCGGCCTCGGCCGACCAAATCCCGGTCTTAACCCAAGAGGGCGACCTGGTCATTGCCGCCGCCAACCCCCAGGTCTACTCCACCTCGGGCACCTTTGCCATCAAAGGCCAAGCCTTATCGATCGTCACCGACACCGGCACCAACGGCGCCATCACCATCGCCCCTGACGGCACCGGCCAACTGCTGCTCACCGGCTCTACCACCTCGACTAACTTTATCCGCGCTACCAACGCTTCTCTCACCTCCGGCCACTTAATTTCCGGCTACGTCGGCAACGACACCGCCACCGGAGACCTGTTAAACCTCTCCTCCGGCGCCTCAGAAACAGAGGTGTTTACGGTTGGCCGGACCGGAGCCACCTATATTGCCGGGGCTTTAGACGCTGATGGCGCGGTCACTTTAGGTGATGGCGGCGACGCCATCACCATCGACGGTTCTTCTCTCACCCTGCAAACCACCGGCGCTGGCTCTGATATTACCTTAAACGCCGTTGACGACATTATCCTAACCGATTTTATTACCTGCACAGCACTCGAAACCGATGGTTCCGGCATTTTAACCTGCGGCAGCGATGATACCGGCGGCGGCACTGTCTACTGGCGCCTCAGCGAGGGCGCTTTATCCCCCATAAATGACACTCTGGATGTTTTGATCGGCAACACCGCCACCGCCTCTGCCAAATTCGGCTTCATCAACGTCAACTCCGGCACCCCCACCGCCACTATCTCCGCCAGTTCCGGCAACAACGCTGCTTTTCTGACCGGCTTGGGCAACCTGGGCACCACCAATGCCCAAACCTTAACGCTAGGTGGCTCTACCACCGGCAACTTGGCTATTAACACGGGCGTAATTGACCTCTCTAACCAAACCGTCGACGTCACCTTAAACGCCGCCGCCGATGCCTTGAATTTTGATTCCAATACTCTTTCTATTGACGCCAGCACCGATCGAGTTGGCATAGGTACAGCCGACCCTATAAGCAACCTGGAGATAGAAAGTACCGGAGGACCCACACTCACGCTTAGCCGCAACGACATAACAGTCTTATCAGGGGAAGTAATCGGAACGCTAAGTTTCTATTCCAACGACTCTACTTTAACTTCAAATACAGCAGGCTACATTAGAGTTTTAGCAGAAGGAAATTTCGGTAATACCAGACCTTCCTCCAGAATGGACTTTTTCACCGACAACGCCAGCGGCGACGCAGGGGCCGTTAAAATGACCCTCGATGGCGCTGGTCAGCTTGGACTTCGTACCACCACTCCCGGAATCAACTCAAGTTCGGAACCGGCGATAACACTAGTGGACACCTCGGATAGCCTCAACGGCTCATATCTTGAGTTTTCTAAAACTAGCAACAACATTGCTGACGGTAAAAGGATCGGCATGATCAGTTTCCATGCGGGTAGCGCAAACAACACAATTGCTTCCATATACACCCTCGTTGAAGGTACTAGTGAAAACTCGGGAGAACTCTACTTCACCACCATGAACGCTGGATCTTCTGGGATCAGAATGACGCTCGACGAAAACGGCAACGTGGGTGTAGGTGATTCAACCCCCGCATCCCTCTTCACTGTCGGCAACGGCGATCTGTTCCAGGTAAATTCCTCTGGACAACTAAGCTTCACTCCGGGAACAACCGGCACTTTCACCGATTATGTTCTGGAAACCGAATGGACTAACGGCACCCTGATCAACGCCGATTTTGCCGGCGCTACCACCCAATCAGGCGGCGACATCACCGGTCTATCCTTAAACCTCAACAGCAACTTAACCGGGGCGACTGATTTGGATGTTACCGGCACTAACGTCCAAACCCCGGCTCTTACCCAGTCAGCCGCCAACACCACTACTTACACCGGTTACAACCTCTCGGCCGCGGCCGCTTTAACCCAGGACACAGCCGCCGGCACGATTAATTGGCGGGGACTAAATGTTACCCTGCCGGTTATCACCCAGACGACGGGAACGGTCAACGCCGACGGCGTCCGGGTACTGGTGCCTGCTTCCGGCGCCATTGTTACCGGCGGTACCATGAGCGGTCTTAATATTGTCGCCCCCACCACCTCCGGCCCGGCGGCAGGCAATCTTTACGGCTTAAATATCGGCGCTTTGACTTCGGCCGGAGGCGCTACCGAATACGCGATTAATGTAGGATCTGGTTGGGATTCGGTTCTTAGGGTCAACGGCACAGAAGTGATTAGTTCAACAGGAACAATTCCCGTTGCCCAAGTTTCCGGAACGCTCTTTACCGCCGCCGGTGACTCGGGAGGCGGCCAAGCCATCACCCAGGGAAACACTTTAACCATTGCCGGCGGCACCAATATCACCACGGTTGACTCGGCCACCGACACCGTTACCATTAATCTTGACGACTCCATCACTCTGGCCGGCACCTTGGCCGTCAACGGCGACAGCATTACCTCTGACGGCAACCTGGATATTACCCCCACCGGCACCCTGACTTTAAACTCGACCGGCGACATGACTTTGGACAGTTCCGGCGATATTATCCTTGACGCCGACGGCGCCGACATCTTTTTCAAAGACGCTGCCACCACCTTTGCCACCTGGACGCAAAACGCCGGCTCATTAAAACTGGCTTTGGAGTCTAACGAACACTTTTTGGTCCAATCAAATGCCGGCGGCGACGCCTTGGTGGTCATCGACCAGTTAGGCACAGGCGACTTACTGACCGCCTCGGCTTCGGGAGTGACCAAGTTTCGTCTCGACACCAACGGCTACGCCTACTACCAGCGCTATACTGACCTGGCCGACGACACTTACTACCTTGACCCGGCCGCCACCGGCACCTCTTTGATTGTGGCCGGCAACATCAACATTTTAGACAGCAAACACCTTTATCTGGGCACCGGCAACGACTTGGACCTTTATCACGACGGCACCGACTCGTTTATCGACAATAACACCGGCAACCTGACTTTCATCTCTGCCTCGGACATTTTCCTCCAACCAGATAACGACACCGGTGATTACTTTACCTTTTCCTCTGACGGCACCGATCTAACCTTAGGCACCACTGATGCTGCTAACTTAACCATCGCCCCTGCTTCAAACGGCATCACCATGGTTCAAAACAATTCCGGCGGGGCGGCTACTTTACAAGTAGACCAATTAGGCTCTGGTCCCATTTTTACCGCCTCGGCTTCGGCAACAACCCGCATGACCCTAACTAATGCCGGCCAACTAGAACTTGTCACCGACGGGTCAACCGCTGGCCTGACCATCGGTGTGGGAGAAGATCTGGCTTTCTATCACGACGGCACCGACTCATTCATTAACAACATCACCAATAATTTAGTCATTACCGGCGACGACGACTCGGCTAGCTCTCAAATCCGCTTTACCAACGAAGACAACACCGAAACGCATATGTATATTGTCACCGGCACCACCAACAACGGCGATATCTCCTTTGACGGTAACACCCTTTATGTCGATGATAACGTAAACTCTGTCGGTATCGGCACGAACACTCCAGGTCAAGAACTAGATGTTTCAGGTGATATTACCTTAACGGGTAACATCATCGGCGACTCCACCGATTCTCTCCGTCTCCAAGCCGGCGGTACCACGACCGGCGTTGCCGGCAACTCCTCGATCTTTTTCCTCAACTCCTCCGGCACGGTTAAGGGAAGGTTTGACACTAACGACCTAACGAACGACCGCTATGGCGACGGGGGTGACGGCGACATTGAAGTGGTCACCAGCGGCGCCACCGGCAATCAAGTCAACACACCATTCAACTGCTCTACAACGGACGGGCCAGACAGTGACTCAAATTTTGACTGCGAAGCTATAGACATCACTGCTGCCGCATCCTACACCAACAGAGTCACGGTAAGCGATTCATCGCCTAACTATACGGTGGGCGATCATGTAATCGTTATCCAAATGACCGGCACCGGTGCCGGTAACTACGACATTATGGAGATAGACGCCATCGACTCAACTAACGGGATCATCACCTTTACTGCCAATCTTCAAAACGACTATCAATCAACAGGAGCCCAAGTAGTTAGAATTCCCCAATACAACGATGTTACTATCAACTCCTCGACCACTTTTACTGCTTCCGCCTGGGACAGTGGAACCGGCGTAGGAGGAGTCCTCTATATCAAAGCCAACGGCACATTCATAAATAGCGGCACCGTCGAGGGCAACGAACTGGGGTATGCCGGAGGAACAGGCGGTAGCGGTGGCAGCGGAGGTACTGGAGCAGCAAACTGCTCCGGCACCGGCTCGATCAATGGTAATGACGGTACAGACGGCAGCGACGGTACAACTGGAGGTGGCCCTTCAAGTAGTGGAGGATTAGGCGCAGGAGGTGATCTTGGTCAGCATGGCTCATACCTAAGTGGTGATGCAGGTGGCGGAGGCGGTGCAGAAGCGGGCGGAGGCGGCGGAGGCGGAGCTTATGGCGCGGCCTCAACTGCCGGAACCACTGGTGCTGATGGTGGTAGTGGAGCCGGGCCCGACGGAGCTGGTGGGACGGCTGAGGGTACGGCCGGATCAGCCGACTCTGCCAGAGGCAACAGCACTCTTTCGACTCTCTTCATGGGTGGAGGAGGTGGTGGTGGTGGAGGTGGTGGTGGTGGTGGTGAAAGTGCCTGTGCCACAATCAGCGCTAGCGCTAACACCGCCGCTGGCGGTGCCGGATCTAATGGAGGAAACGGCGGTATTGGCGGCGGCATTGTAGTTATTTCTGCAAACACTCTCACTAACAGCAGCACAATTAGAGCTAATGGAGAAACTCCTTCAAATCCCTCAACTGCCACTGCTGGAACTGACGGGTCAGTCGGCGCGTCCGGTGATCGTGCTTCTGGTGGAGGTGGCGGTGGAGGAGGAGGAGGAGGTGGTGGTGGTGGTGCCGGAGGGACAGTTTGGCTTATTAGTAGCAATCTCACCGAGGGCACTTACCAAGCTACTGCAGGAAGTGGAGCTACAGGCGCCACAGGTGGAAACGGCGGCAGTTGTGCGGACGTCGGAGCTTTGGATGCTGGTGGGGGCGGGGGTGGAGGTAAAAACGGTACCGGGGGAGGTTCTGGAGCCTGCAACCTCGGAGCAGGAGCAAGTGGCGGTGCCGACACGGGCAACGGCGGGGCCGCCTCTGCCGGCAGAACCTTACTTTCTGAATACAACGGCTACGGCACGCTGTTTGCAGGTAAGGTTAATACCACGGCCGCTGACGTAGCCGAGTACTATGTTTCCGGCGACCCGTCAATCGGCGCGGCCGACGTGGTGGTCATCGGCGAAGTCGGCACCACCGACATCACCGAACCCGACGGCACTCAAAAAGTTGTCACTGAGGCCGTTTTACATAAAGCAGACAAGCCTTATGATCTCCAGTTACTTGGCGTCGTCTCAACCGAGCCTGGTTTCGTTCTGGGCGCTAGCGACACCGCCTCTGACTCGGCCAAGCGGGCTGTGGCGTTGGCCGGCCGGGTGCCGGTGAAAATCTCCCGCGCCTCTGCCCCTATCATGATCGGCGACGCTTTAACTAGCTCTTCCGAACCCGGCAAAGCCATGAAAGCGACCGAGCCGGGCCAAATCATCGGCAAGGCGCTCGAGCCCTGGGACCCGTTAAACGGCGGCGACCGGATCATGGTCTTTGTTAACCTCGGTTGGTACGACCCGGGCATCCGCTTAACTGATGCCGGTGAGCTAGACATCACTGCCGCCGACCCGGCCACCGACTCGGCCACTCTGACTTCTTACCGGTTAACCGACACTCTGGGTAATTTAATTACTCGGGCAACTGCTTACGCTTCCGCCACCATCGCCCACGTAAAAGCGGGCCTTATCGAGGCCAAAGAATTGGCCGTCGACGGCGCCGCCAACGTGGCAGGTAACCTGTTTGCCAATAAAATCATCTCTCCTACCGTCGAAACCGACAAACTGGTCACCGACTTTATCTCCCCCCTGGCAGACAACGGCGCGATTACTATTGAAGGCCCGGTGGTAATCGCGCCAAGCCACCCCAGGGAGTCGTCAAGCGCCACCCCGGGGAGTCAATTAGCATTAGATGTTCAAGGCACGCTGGTAGCCGACAGAGTGGTTACCGACGAGCTTATTGCTGGCAAGATCAAAGCCGGCCAAATCGAAGGCTTGAGAGAAAAAATAGCCGATCTAGCCCAAAAATACCGCGACCAAACCTTATCTGCAGAAAACCTAGACACCTCCGACAAAGATCCAAACTTACAAACTACGATCTACAATCTACAAACTATCGAAGCCTCGGCTTCGGCTAACCTGCGCTTGGATTCGGTCGAAGCTAGCTTTGGTTTCTTCTCCGACTACCTGGCAGTCCTCGGCCAAGCCACCATCACCGATCTTAAAGTTACCAATAGCTTAAACCTAAACGACAACCTACTTTTAACTTCAAACTCCATTTCCTCCCTTGATAATACCCTTTATCTTCAACCTTCAGGTGTGGGTGCCATCAACTTACTCGCCGGCCTGATGACCCTGGACGCCTCCGGCAACGTGGTAATAAACGGCAATCTGACTGTAACCGGCAACCTTATCGCCGAAAAAGTTACCGCCAACCAAGGTCACTTTGAGGAATTACTCACCCAAAATTTGGTCAGCACCGGCTCGGCTAGTTTCAAAGAAGTTACCACCGAAGGCTTGGTGATTGCTACAGCCACCTCCGAGGAGGCAACCGCTTCGTCTTCGATTGCCACCAACGCCACTGCCGGCAAGGCTACTCTGCCCGCAGGTCTAACCGAATTCACCGTCTTTACGCCTCATGTCTCCGCCGACACCTTAACTTACGTCACCCCCATAGGCGACCCCCAAAACCAAGTCCTTTATGTTCTAGCCAAAAAAGAGAAAGAATGGTTTAAAGTCGCCATCAATAAATCTTTGCCTTATGATTTGGAGTTTAACTGGTGGATTATTCGCCTGGAACCTCAATAAACCGCCTGCCAGTGCTTAAGTTTACCCGAATCAAGCCACACCCCGACTACGTCGATGCGCAAGCGCATAGATTGTTGATTGTAGTTTTTAGATTGTAGATAAACTTGGGCCATCTTCTTGACCTGCTCCAGCTTGCGCTCATCCACCATCTCCCAGGGCTCACCAAAACTATCGCTGCTTTTAGTCTTAACCTCCACAAACACCAACGCCTGACCATCTTTAGCCACAATATCGACCTCGCCAAACCGGGTCCGAAAGTTTCTTTCCAAAATCCGATAGCCCTTCTCTTGTAAAAACTTCACCGCCAAATTTTCACCTTGTTTACCGCGGGCGACATTATGCTGACGCATAATTAGATTATAGGTTGTTGATCATCGATCGTTGACTATTTATTAGCCCTTCCGTAAATATTTAATTAGTCCGGCTATTAACCTCGACACATCATCACAGTCATTCATCAATTCTTTAGCTTGCTGGTCGCTAATAAACTTTAAATCTCTAGCTAAAATTAAAAAATACTGAACTTCACTCAAAGAACCCTTGGCTTGAAACAAAAACTGAGCATATTCTTTCTTGCTTTGTCTGCTGTTACCCTCGACTATATTTGCCGGAACCGAACTTGCAGCCCGACAAATCTGGCTTACCAAACCAAACCTCTCTGTTCGTGGAAAATTTTCTGCTAATTTGTAAATCTTCAATGCCAAACCGTGAGCTTTCTTCCAAGCATCTAGTTTATCAAAGTTATTTATCATCTCTTAATCTACTATCTACTATCTACGATCGACAATCAACTATCTTCCCTGATCCGGTACTGCAGCGCTTCGGCCATGTGGGAGGTGGCAATCTCTTTCTCTCCGGCAAGATCGGCAATGGTTCGGGCCACTTTGATCAAACGAAAATAGCTTCGCGCCGACAAGTTAAAGCTCACCGCCGCCTGCTGCAGCAAATTTTCTACCTCGCTATTTAACCGGCAATATTTTTTCACCTGTTTATTTCTCATCTCGGCGTTGGCAAATAGCCCGGGTTCGTCGCTGAATCTTACCACCTGTGCCTTTCTGGCTAGTTTTATCCGTTCCCTGATCACCTCCGAAGATTCCACTCCCGGAGTGTGAACATCTTTCACTCCGGGAGTGTGACGCTGCCTTAGTTTTTCGATCTCCACAAAGGGCACGTTGACGTGAAGGTCGATCCGGTCCAGAATCGGCCCCGAAAGCCTCTTTTGGTAACGCTTGATCTGCCCCAAAGAACACTTACATTCTTTTTTCGGGTGAGTCAAAAAGCCGCAGGGGCAAGGGTTGGCAGCCGCCACCAGCATGAACTTGGCCGGAAATTTGACCGTGCCGGCGGCCCGAACCACCGACACCACCCCATCTTCCATCGGCTGACGCAAGGCTTCCAAGGTTGAGCGGGTGTACTCGGCAAACTCGTCCAAAAATAAAACCCCGCGATGAGCTAAACTAATTTCTCCTGGCATCGGCTTGGAGCCGCCGCCGACCAGGCCGGCTCTTGATGTAGTATGGTGCGGCGTCCGAAACGGCCGCCTTCTTATCAAACCGCCGCCGGGCTCGATGTTGCCGGTCACCGAGTAAATCTTGGTTACTTCCAAAGCTTCAGCCTCGGTCAGCTCCGGCAAAATCCCCGGCAAAGCCCGGGCCAACATGGTCTTACCCGCTCCCGGCGGCCCGGCCATAAACACGTTGTGGCCCCCGGCCGCGGCAATCTCCAAGGCCCGTTTGGCCTGCTCCTGGCCGGCCACTTCGGCAAAATCAAACTCCACTTCCGCCTCGCTGATCACCTCTTTCGTCGGCATGGTTTTGAGCGGCCGGATGACTTTTTCTTGTCTTAAGTGCCTTACCAGTTTCAATAAATCCCCCACCGGATAAACTTTTATCCCCGACACTACTGCCGCCTCGTTGGCTGACAGTTTGGGGACAAAAACTTGGTTGACGCCTTTGTCTTTGGCTAGCATCCCTAGCAAAAACACGCCCCGGGTATGCCGCAGTTTGCCGTCCAAGCCCAGCTCGCCGTAAAAATAAGCCGAAGGCTTACCCTCCGGAGCCTCGGCGAAGGAAGGTATATCCCCCGTAGCCGCCAAAATCCCCACCGCTATCGGCAAGTCGTAACCCGAACCTTCTTTAGGAATGTCTGCCGGAGCCATGTTAACGGTAATCTTTTTTTGAGGAAACTCGACGCCGGAATTGACCAGGGCGGTCCTCACCCGCTCTTTGGCTTCTTCAATGGCCTTGTTGGGCAGGCCGACGATGTTAAAACCGGGAAAACCCCGGCCGGCGACATTGACTTCGACCTCGACTTCGATCGCTTCCAAACCCCGGCTAGCCAAAGAATGTACCTTAGTCAACATCACTTACTAGTATACTTACCATCTTGTTCTTTGACCAAACCGGCAATTTCCATCAGCGATAATTTCTGACCCAAACTGACAACGTCCATGCCCAGTTTTCTAGCCAACTCGTCAACTTCTAAAGGCTCACGGTTAAGCTCGGCAAGAATTCGCTTTCCTAACCCCTCCACCTCTAAGGAGTCTAAAGCCACCTTGGAGGTGAGTTCTTTCTCACTCCGGGAGTGTGATTTGATCCCTAACTCCGCCAACACCTCCTCTGCGCTGGTCACCGCCACGGCGCCGTTTTTGATCAACCAGTTAACCCCTAAAGAATTGCTCGAGGTAATCGGCCCGGGCACAGCCATCACCGGTTTTTTTTGCTTAAAACCAAGTTTGGCGGTAATCAGCGTCCCCGACTTCTCCCCGCCCTCGATCACCAATACCGCCCCACTCAAACCGGCCACGATCCGGTTTCTTTGCGGGTAGGTCCACAACGCCGGTTGGCTGTCGCGTTCATACTCGCTTAACACCAAGCCGCCCGATTGAAGAATTTGGCTATAAAGCCGACCGCTTTCTTCTGAATCGGTGACGTCAAGGCCGCTGCCCAAAACCGCCACCGTCTTGCCGCCAGCGGCAAGGCAGGCTAGGTGGGCGCAGGCGTCGACGCCGTACATCATCCCGGAAACTATGGTCACTCCTGCCCGGGCAAGCGGCGGAATTAATTTCTCTACCACCCCCTTGCCGTAGCTGGTCATTCTTCTTGAACCCACCACCGCCAAAGCGTGCTTAAAATCTCTCTTATGCCAATTGCCTCGGTAATAAAGCTTTTTTACCTCTGGCGTCACCAACCCCAACCTTTCAGGAAAACCCTTGTTTTCTACCCTAATAGTTCTGATCGGCCAATCTTGCCACATTGACACTAATTTACTATATACTAAATAGTATGAAGCGGGCGGGCCTGACCCTAATCGAACTTTTAATCGTCATCGCCATTCTGGCCATCCTCATTTTGCTCGGCTGGTTCAGCTTTAGAAGACAAATCGACAAAGCCAACGACGCCAAAAGAAAAGACCAGCTGTCAAAACTGGCCGTGGCTTTTGAAGACTACTATTCGGACTTTGACTGTTACCCTGACGAAACGATTTTAGACAACTGCGGCGGCGGCGAACTCGACCCCTATCTTGATTCCATTCCCTGCGACCCGACTACCGGGCAAGCCTACTGCTATGTTCCCGACGGCACGGCTTGCTCTAACAACTTCAGGATTTTGGTGCCACTTGACAACGATTCTGACCCGGACATTGCCAAGCTCGGCTGCGACGGGGACCAAAACTGCGGCTGGGATGATGCTTGCGGCAGCCTGGGGTATAACTACGGCGTCGCCTCGACTAACGTGGCCGTTCTCAACCCGGCTCTGCCCTCCCCCTCGCCCTCGCCGTCGGCCGGCCCCTCTGAACCACCGGCCAGCTTACCTCCGCCCGGACCTAACGGCAACTTTGCCTGCGACCCCACCGGTGTTTGTAACTCCTACTCTGACCCCGAAGGCTCCGGCTGTCCGATCACTTTCTCCGACTCCGATCTCTGCCAACAATACTGCGACGCCTCACCCGCTTATTGGTGCGAAAGCTAAAATGAAAAAAGGGTTTACGCTGATCGAACTTCTGGTCTCCATTACCATCATTGGTATTTTGGCCTCAATTGGCCTGGGTACCTTTCAAAACTCACAAAAAAAGTCTCGCGACACCAGAAGAAAAAATGACTTGAAACAAGTCTCGCTTGCCTTAGAGGCCTACTTAAACGACAAGGGTCAGTACCCGGGAGACAACTCTGACTCCGGTCAAATCTACGGCTGCGGCGCGGATGACGAGTCGCTCTGCGACTGGGGGGATGAGTTCACCGACCAGTACGGCACCGTCTATATGGTCGAGATTCCGGCCGACCCCACCTTAGGCTATACCTATGATTATGATGCCGACGACACCGGCACTTCATACCAAATCTACGCCCGCCTGGAAAACGAAAACGACCGGGATGTGCCCAAAGACGCCGACGGTAATCCGCAATCCTACCAAGGCCTTTACTGCGACTCCGCCGCCAGCATACAATGTAATTACGGTACATCAAGTAGCAACACCACGGCCGGTGCCAGCCGAACCTTGGTTACAGAATGAAAAAGGGCTTCACTCTTATAGAACTCTTAGTGGCCATGGCCATCATCGGGGTGCTAGCCACCTTAGTTTTGGCTAACCTTTCCGACGCCCGGGCCCGGGCCCGCGATTCTAAACGCAAATCAGAATTAACCGCTCTAAAAACTTCCTTGCGCCTTTATTACAACGACAACCAAACCTATCCTACTAACAATGCTTCAAACGAGATTGTCGCCTGCGGCGCAGCCGGCAACGAGGCTTGCCCTGCTGAAGGAGAATTTTCCTTAGGCATCAGCCCCGACGACACCGTCTACATGAAACAACTGCCAGACGAGTATGCTTACACCCAACAAGACTCCGGCCAGGGCTTCCTGCTTTCGGTAGTTTTAGAAAACGCCTCCGACCCAGACCTTACCACCAGCGCCGCCGCCTGCGGTGTCGCCTCGCCGGCTAGCCTAACCTACTACGTCTGCGCCGATTAATTTTTTAACTTTTTTGCTTGACAAAGTTAATTTTTTAAGCTTTACTGGTGTTGATGGATAAGCCTAAGTCAATCGCTACTTTCTTTCTTGCTGCCATCCTAATTTTAGTGCCGATTTTCTTTCTGCCCTTAACTACCGACTTTTTTGGCTTCAACAAACAAGTTCTTTTTATCCTTTTAACATCTGTCTCCTTAGTCTTTTGGCTGATCCACTCTATCTTGCAAAAATCCGTCCGCCTCACCCTGTCACCTTTACTTTTACCCCTCATTTTACTCGCCGCTACCGCCGTTGCTTCGACTTACTTGGCCGCCGCCGACACCGCCGGTGCCTGGCTGGGTCGCACCTCTTTGTATTTGACCCTGACCGTCTTTTTTATCATGGCTAGCACCTTAATCCAAACCCCTCGCCAGGTAAGAAACATTATCACCGGCCAAATTATCGTCGCCGCAATCTTGGCCATTTTAGGCCTTGCTTCCACCACCGGCCTGCTGGAAGGATCTAGCTACTTTACCAGTAGGTCTTTTAGCCCTGCCGGCTCTCTGTTAGTTTTAGTCAGCTACCTAATCATTACTCTTCCCTTAAGCCTGACTCTGGCTTTTAAAATCAGAAGCGGCCCGGAAAAACTCTACTATTTTCTTTTCTCCGGCATCATTCTGGCCGCCACCATTTTGATCGGCTACCAGTTTCTCCCCGGCCAAACTTTTACGCCTACGCTTCTACCTAAGTTGGCCGGTTGGTCGATCGCCACCGATACTTTTAAATCAAACGCGCTTTTGGGTTCCGGCCCTGGTTCATTTTTACAACAATTCTCCCAGTTCAAACCAGTTAGCCTCAACTTTACTCCTTTCTGGCAAGTCGGCTTTACCGTCTCGGCAAACGAATACCTCCACCTGATGACCACCTTGGGCCTTGCCGGCATCGCTGCCTTTCTTTTAACCATTTTAGGTTGGGGCAAACTGGTAAAACGCCAGCCCGGCACCCGGATTACCGCCACCCAAGCTGCCGTCAACTTGGCCACTGCCACCGCTCTCATCTTGGCTTTGTTTATCCCCTTCACTGTGGTTACCTTAACCACTCTAATCGGCCTTTTTAGCTTCTCGGTGGCCCTCAATAAAACCAAGAATTTAAAAAAAGTCAAAGACGTTTTGGTCACCATCAACACCCTGGAGATCGTCGACCCCGACCAACCCACTGCCATCTCCAAAGACCAAACTAACGTTCTCCCTTACATTTTAGCTGCCCCCATCGGGCTCGGATTAGTTATTGCCGGCATTAACCTAACACGTGCTTACGCCGCCGAAGTTGCCTTCAAACAAAGCCTCGACACCCTGGCCCAAAACCAAGGCAAAGCCACCTATGACCTACAGATTGCCGCTATCGCCAAAAACCCCAAGGTCGACCGCTACCGCGTCGCCTACGCCAACACTAACCTGGCCCTGGCAAACTCGATTGCCGCCCAAAGCGAACTCACCGACCAAGACCGCGAGCAAGTAACCCAGCTAATCCAACAAGCCATCCGCGAGGCCAGGACCGCCACCCAACTAAACCCTCAAAAGGCCCTAAACTGGACTAATCTTGGCAATGTTTATCGCCAACTGGTCAATTTTGCCGACGGCGCCGACCAGTTTGCCGTTGCCGCCTATATCAGAGCGATTCAGCTTGATCCGGCTAACCCGGTTTTGCGGGTCCAACTCGGCGGCCTTTATTACTCGCTTAAGCAATACGACCAAGCCATCGACCGTTTTAGGGAAGCCATCGAGCTAAAACCGGATTACGCCAACGGCTACTACAACTTGTCTTACGCCTACCGCGACTCTGGCAAAACTCTGGAAGCCTACCAAGCGATGCAGCAAGTGGTCGCTTTGGTCCCGGCCGACTCCGACGACGCAGTCAAGGCCCAGGATGAACTCAATCAACTTAAATCCCAACTGCCAGCAACTGCCACCCAACCTCAAGCCTCACCCCAACCCGATCAACTCTCCCAACCCTCACCTTTGCCTTCGCCGCCTAGCGGCTTTGAGCCGATTCCCGCCCCCTAAACTTATCCTCCCTGGCCGCCTTCTCTATCCCTCGGCACACCGGGCACAATTTGGGCTGACTCAAACCCTTTTTTTCAAAAAACTCCTGCTCGCCTAAAGTCCAGACAAACTCCTGTAAACAATTCTGGCAGACTAGAATTTTATCTTTCCTCATGCTGTGGACCGTAGGAGAGTCGAACTCCCGACCTCTACAATGCGAATGTAGCGCTCTACCAACTGAGCTAACGGCCCGCGTAAGGCTGCGTAGGACCAACCCTAGCCTTTATTATACAACCTGATTATTTCTTGCTTTAGCTTATCTAGTCCCTCACCAGTCACCGCGCTTGCGGCCGCCACCGCCGGATTCAACTTTTTTAGCCGACTCACCGCCTGCTTGACTTGTTCACCGGTCAACAAATCAATCTTGTTCAATACCACCAGTTCCGGCTTTTTGGCTAAATTCTCATGATAACTATCAAGCTCTTTTCTTACAGTTTGATAGTTTTTGATTAAATCTTCCGCTGGCTCCAAAACATGAACCAACAGCTGGCAGCGCTCGATGTGGCGCAAAAAACTAGTCCCCAAGCCTTTGCCCTGCGCAGCCCCTTCGATCAGGCCGGGAATGTCGGCAACGACCAAACCCTTGACACTCCCGGAGTGTAAAATTCCCTCACTCCGGGAGTGAAAGACCATTACGCCTAAATTGGGTTCCAAAGTGGTAAAGGGATAGTCGGCAATCTTGGGCCGGGCGGCGGTTAAAACCGACAGCAAGGTGGACTTACCTGCATTGGGCAATCCTACCAAACCCACATCTGCCAGTAACTTCAACTCCAAAGTCAGCTCGACCTCCTCCCCTTTTGTCCCTGCCTCGTACTCCCGCGGGGTAGTGTTTTCGGCCGAGCGAAACTGCCAGTTGCCTCGCCCGCCTTTGCCGCCTCTGGCCACCAAGGCTTCTTGTTCTGATTCGGTTAGGTCAGTTTGAAAATTGGATTTTGAAAATTGAACCTTAACCTCCGTCCCTACCGGCACGTAAAGCTTTAAGTCCTTGCCATCTTTACCGTGCTTTTTGGCCTTCCCCCCGCCCTCTCCGTTTCCCGCCTCAAACCGCTTCCTGTAGGCAAAAGCGGTCAAAGTATTCAGATCTTTATCCGCCACCAAAAATACCGAACCGCCATTCCCCCCGTCACCGCCGTCGGGCCCGCCGCGGGGCACAAATTTTTCCCGCCTGAAACTCACCCGGCCGTCGCCCCCGTCGCCAGCTTTGACTACGATTTTGGCAAAGTCGATCACTTCAGATACCCCAAAGGATTAACCGTCGCGCCGTTAGCCCGAATCTCAAAGTGAAGGTGAGGGCCGGTGGAACGCCCGGTCGAACCCATCACCCCAATGACGTCGCCGCGGTTAACACTTTGTCCCACCGCCACCGAAATTGACGCCATATGGGCGTAAAGCGTGGTAAAACCGTTGCCGTGGTCGATCACCACCCGGTTACCATAACCAAAGTTATCCGGCCAACCGGCTACCACCACTCGGCCGGAATCTGCCGCCAGAATTGCCGGCGTAGCCTTGTTGGAAATATCCACTGCCGGGTGGAACCAAGCAAAGTTCTGGGAAATCTGCCCCGAGGTCGGCCAAGCAAACTGGCCTGTCGCCGATACCACTCCCGCGTCGGGCGTCTTTTGGGCCACATAGCGCGACGGATCCCAGAGTTGCTCTGCCGGCTTCACCCCTTCGGGCACCACCAAAGTTTGTCCCACCGCCAAAGCAAAAGTTTCGTCGTCGGCATAGGTGTTAAACGGCCAGTTGACGATGTTCTGGGCCACCACGTCATATTTTTTGGCGATTGAATAAATCGTTTCGCCTCTTTTTACCTTGTGCACAATCCCGGTGGTGGGCGGAATCTCCAAAGTTTGGCCCGGCTTGATCGCATCTAGGCTCTTTAAATCGTTTTGCCACCTGATGGTGTCGATCGAGACGTCAAACTTTGCCGCAATCGAACTGACCGTATCCCCTTCCTGAACAATGTAGGTGACCACGCTGTCACGCGGCTTGATCGATACACTGGTGGTCGTCTCTTGGTAGCCTACCACCATCCCCAAAACCGACCCGCCGGTTCCCCCTTCCTCCCCCGCCGCCTGTGATAAAACCGGCGCGAGTAACAGCCCCACCAAAAAGATTCCCGTCATCCCCGTATGAAGAAATGGCCGGGTGTAGCGGCCCCTTTTGGTTGTTAAACCTTCAACCACCACCCCTTTACCCGCCTCAAACTGGCCGATTAATTGCAGGCTCCTGACTCGTGAGTACTCCAGCAAAAACTTAAGGTAAGTCTTAAACTCCCACCACCAAACCACTATCGGGCGCGTCCTGATCTTTTGAAACACGGTTAGCCGCATAGGCTAACTATTCTAGCCTACTTCCCCAGACTACTCAAGAACTCCTTGTTCGATTTGGTTTTTCGCAAGCGTTCCAGCATCACTTCCGTCTGCTCGTTGTCGTCCAAAACGTCAATCATCCGCCGCATGGTTCTTATCTTTTCATAGTCTTTCTCGTTAAACAGCAGTTGCTCTTGCCTGGTGCCGGAGCGCTGGAGGTTGATCGCCGGGAACATCCGCCGCTCCTGAAGCTTACGCGACAGATGAAGTTCCATATTGCCCGTACCCTTAAACTCTTCGTAGATGAGCTCGTCCATCCGCGAACCCGTGTCCACCAAAGCCGTGCCGATAATAGTTAAACTGCCACCAACTTCCTTACCCTCGACTTTAAACGGCTCAAAGTTTCGTGCCGCCCCAAAAAAGCGCTTCGGGGGATATAAAGCCGCCGGGTCAAACCCGCCGGACAAAGTCCTGCCCGACGTGGGAATGGCCAAGTTGTAAGCCCGGGCTAACCTGGTAATCGAATCAAGAAGTATCACCACGTCGTTGCCCAACTCTACTAAACGTTTAGCTCGATCCAAGGCAATCTCGGCTACTTTGGTTTGCCTTTCTGCCGCCTCATCAAAGTTAGACGCCGCCACTTCACCCTTAACCGACTTTCTAATATCGGTCACTTCTTCCGGCCGCTCGCCTACCAACACCGCCATCAGGTGCACCTTGGGGCTGTTTTCGGCAATCCCATGGGCAATATCCTTTAAAATCGTCGTTTTGCCCGCTTTGGGCGGCGAGACGATCAGGCCGCGCTGGCCTTTACCGATCGGCGCCACCAAGTCGATGACTCTGGCCGCCACCGAACCTTTATCCGTCTCCAGCACCAACTTCTCTTTAGGGAAAATCGGCGTCAGCCGGTCAAAATCAGGCCTTCTTAACCCCTCGTCAAAATCCTTACCATTAACCTTTTCTACTTTAAGTAAACCCCAGTAGCGCTCGTTTTCCTTGGGTTTTCTGGCCGGACCCTCAACCACGTCTCCCGGCCGCAAGCGAAAACGCCTGATTTGCGACGAAGAAATATAAACGTCTCTGTCGCTGGGCGAAAAATTCGGCCGCAATAATCCGTGACCTTCGCTGGTTATCTCCAACACCCCGCTAACACTCTCTGTGGGAAGCTGGGCATCCGGAATCATCCGGTTGTCAACTACCAAGGGTCTGGCCACCACGCCCTGGGCCGGCCTCATTCTGCCTACCGGACCGCGCCTCATCGGTTTCCTAAATGCCGGGCGGTTAGTCATAATCGGTCGCGACCTCTGAAAGGTTTGCTGTGGCGGCTGCTGGGGCGCCGGCTGGGGCTGCTGCCCTCCAACCAAATCATCAACCAAGTTGTCGCTTCCTTTTGGGGAATTATTATTTACCATAAAACGCACTCATCTTCTCGGAAACAAAACCACGGGAGAACGAAATACGTGTCTAATCTACCAGGCAAAGCTCAACCTGTCAAGGGTTTAGCCGTGACTACCAGGCGATTCTTGGTCGTGCCCCGAGGCGTACAGGTCATCAGAATCAGCTTCTCGCCGTCGTTTTGCCTCTCAAAAATCGACACATCACTGGGCGGCGTCACCTTCACCTCTTCCACCCGATAAACCCGCCTTTCTCCCAAAAACCACACCGTTACTTCGTCTCCCGGGACCAATTCGTCCAGACGGTAAAAGACGGCGTTGTAGTAGGCCACATTGGCGGCCAAATCGGTCGAGTGAGAGAAAAGCGTCACCGTTCCGCCCATGCCGGGCAAATAGGTTCCGGCCGCGTGGGCAATCCCCTCCTTTAAAGCCTCGGTGTAAATCTGGCTGTCAGCCGGATTGACGTTGGCGATTACCTTGGAATAAGCCCCTACTTTTGGAATCTCGACGGTAAAGTATGTCGAGTCAGTGATCGCTACCGGCTTGTTAGCCTCGACTCTTAAAAGGTCGGCAAAAGTAATCTGGCTTTTTTTGAGCTCGGCTAACCTTTTGGCTGCTTCCTCGCGGTTAAGCCAAATTGGTAAAATCGCCGTAGTCAAAACTACTAACAACGCCCCCAACGTCAACCCCCTGGCCCAAAGCTTTAAGCTTTTTTTAACCGGCCTAACTAAATCCTGCCATAAAGACACTACCTCACTTATCACTGCCCAGGCCAAAGGATTTAAATCTTGAGTCGATTTCGACCGCTGAAAAATTATGCCGTGGGTTTCCATGGCTTTATTTTATAGCCAAAGAATAACCAGCTGTAACAGTAATCCCAAGCCGCCGACAATAATCGCCGTCCAGGGCAAACCTATGCCTGTTTCCGGGGCTACAGCAGGCGGAGAAGCCGTGACCACCGTCGGCGACTCAAAGTTGCCAAAATCAAAGTAATAGGTTTTTTCTTCGTCCAAAATCCTCACCGCTGTCAAGCCGGTAGTATTGACCCAGCCGTCGACCTCGATCTCGCGAGCCTCAACCTTAGTATCAACGTCTACTTGAATCGTTCCACCCCAACCAGTTGAGGCGTTGGTTTTATACTCCTTCCAGTCGCCGTCGTCGAGCCGGTACTCAAAACTCCACTGCCGGCCGGTCGCGCCCTCATCATTATCCCAAACTCCGTCTTTATCGGTATCGGCAAACTTTCTGACTACAAACTGGGCGTGGTCTGCCGGAGGCGGGGTCGGTGAGGGTGAAGGTGACGGGCTAGGGCTCGGACTGGCGCTGGGGCTGGGGCTCGGACTCGGTGAAGGCGAAGGACTCGCCGAAGGCGATGGCGAAGGGTGTGGACTCGGCGACGCAGACGGACTGGGACTGGGAGAATGAGACGGACCCGGCGAAGGCCGTTCTTCTCTTACCACACAAGAACATTTAGGCCTACCTTGCCCACAATCCCCTCCATCCCACTTATCACACTGGTTCACCAAAGCAATACAAGTTCCCTCACCGTCATTCCCGCAAGCACCACCTGCCGGTTCACCTACAGGACACTGAGTATCGTTAGACAGACTACCACAAATATAAACATCGTCTACCACACCTGGCTCTGGCTCTCCATCAGCACCACATTCACGCCGATAGTTCTTCTTACACTCACCCTGTATCCACTTACAACCATAGAACTGATCTCCAGAGCAGGTTTGATTACAAGTATCTCTGTCGGTGATCGCAGAACAATTATTAACCGCCCCAACCCCAACCTCTCTTTTCACCCTGACATACTGCGCCGAGGCCACTGCCACCATTACCAAAAACAGGCTTAAAAGCACTACTAACGGACTGTTAAAAAGTTTTTTCAGCATAAAGCTTAAGTGGGGGTGATAGGCCTGCCCAACTTATCACCCCCGCCTAGACCGTCAACTACTTGAATTTATAGTTGACAAAACACCAATTTTAGTGTTATTTCTTAGTGTGGGTTTGACCTCTCTGTCCAGGTCTTACCTACCTAAAAAGGGCATTACTACTCGAGTACCCCACTGCGATAGTGATGCTCTTTTTCTTTTACCAAAAAACCTCCCTCTTGTCAATCCTATAGAAAAAATAACACCAAAACTTCTATAACCTATATTATTCTACTCTTATCCATTACCTCAAGGAAAAACCACGTAATCCCCTAAACAAAAACTCCTGTGGATAACTGGGAAAATTAACCTAAAATCTTTAAAGCATCCCTGATAGTTTTCACCTTACCCGGTTCAATAATCAAACTGTAACCTAGTTTCTTGGCCTCATGGGCGCGTTTGGCCGCAAAACTTACCTGTCTTATCTCCCCCAAAAGCCCCACCTCTCCAAAAACGGCCGCTTTCTTGGGTAGAACCTTGTTTTTGAACGACGAGGCTATTGCCAAACAGACGCCCAAATCAACCGCCGGCTCGCGTAAATTAAGCCCCCCGGCCACATTGACATAAACGTCCATGTTGCCTAAAGGCAAACCACAGCGCTTGGACAACACCGCCGTCAGAAGCGTCAACCTCCTCTGATCCACCCCTGTTGCCACGCGTCTTGGCACCGCCAGTTGCGTCGGGTTGACCAAGCCCTGAACCTCGACCAAAACCGGCCTGGTACCTTCCATGGTAGCCACCAAACAGCTCCCCGGCACCCCTGCCTGGCGCTCTTCCAAAAACACGTCAGACGGGTTTTCCACCTCTTTTAAGCCCGCCTCTTCCATCAAAAACACCCCGACTTCATCGACCGACCCAAAACGATTCTTTTGGGCCCGCAAAATGCGAAAGACGTGTTTTTTATCCCCCTCTAAATACAACACCGAATCCACCAAATGTTCCAAAACTTTGGGCCCGGCAATGGCCCCTTCCTTGGTAACATGCCCTACCAGAAATACAGGTATATTAGTCTTTTTAGCCATATTGAGTAATCTATATGAACATTCTCTCACTTGCCCCACGCTGCCGGCCATACCGGTCAAGTCGGTGGTAGACAGACTTTGAACCGAATCCACAATAACCAGCCCAGGCGCCGGTTTTTGCCCTTCGATGGTGACGATCACTTCATCAACGTCGGTTTCCGGCAAAAATGAAAGTTGCGTCACACCGGGACTGGCTTTAGACTGTCCCGGTGTGGTATTTAACCGATCAATTCTAAGCTTTATCTGCTCCGGACTTTCTTCCCCGCAGACATACAACACCTCCGAGGTGGAGGATTTTTTCACCTCGGAGGTGATTCTTAAAGCAAGTTGAGTTAATAAAGTAGATTTGCCTATTCCCGGCTCGCCGGCTAGTAAAACCACGCTTCCGGGCACAATACCTCCGCCCAAAACCCGGTCAAGTTCACCAATGCCGCTTCCCAATCTCATCACCCCTTTACCCTTTATCTGACTCAACCTTACCGGCTCTCTCCCGAAGGCTCGCCTCCCGCCAAAACCTGTCTTTTTCTTGGGGACAACCAGGGTTTCTACTAAACTGTTCCACTGGCCGCAACTAGCGCACTGACCGCTCCACTTGGGAAACTCCCCCCCGCAGTTTTGACACACAAACCGGCTCACTTGCCTCGCCATGAAGCTAGTATATCACGCCCAAAACTCACTTCTTAAAATACCATCGGCATAAATACTCTTGGTTTGCGGTAGCCGTCGATCAGCTTATTGACGATTAAAAGCCTCCCTTTAATAATCAATCTTCTAATATCTCTGTGTAGCAACATCGCTTTGGTACGAGAGAAAAGTTCCCACGTAGCGTCTATCAATTCAGACACGTCATTTGCCTCAGTAAATGTCTCTTTTCCAACAGCCTTCATCAAAAGATCTTTTATATCTGGCTTTCCCCACCTATAAATTTCTGAACCAAAATTCCAGTCTAAAGAAGAAAACAGATCGGTAAAGTTAGTTCTTTCCAAAATGCCCCAAGATTCTTCACCCAAGTTTCTTAAAATTTGATGATTCAAAACTAACACTGGCACCCCAACAAACTCGGCCCCCTCTAACTTACCGAGTGGGTCCTTTATCTTGCCAGTTCTCCTAAAATCTCTTACTAAATTAGCACTCAAAAGCGTGTGATCAACTAAGTTATGAGGATCATCGTAGGCAAAAACCGCAAACATATCTGGAGGAAACGGCTTATTACCAGGATTTGGAAAAGGCGCATAACCACCCTCTGTAATCACTACTCCCTGTTCCTGGTGTTCGGCAAAAGGCCAAGCGCCTTCACCCTGATTGGCTTGCGCAATTGACCATCTGGTTACCAAGTTTTTTAACATTACCTTGGCTTTGTTTTCTATCGCTCCTCTGATGACTACTTTTTCTCCGTCGTAAATTAAATGGGAATCTGAACCAACTTCATCACTAATTGAAAAGCCGTTCTTGATATATGCTTGTTTGATGCGCTGATAAATCTTTCGATAAACCTCGCCCTCACCTTTATTCCAAAGAGCATAAATTGCTTGCCAGTTACCAAGCATACTCTCGGCAAAATTCCCTCTAAAATCTGCTTGGGGAATGTTTTGAGCTTCAAGGGCTTTGATTACTTCTGCATCTTCTAAAAAATCCCAGGTATTCACCACATCTCCATTTTTTCTATACTCACTTAACACCCTTTGCGTGAAGCCTTCTCTTGGGGCATTATCAATATGCATCTCGAGGCCAAGATATATGGTGCCATCATGGGGATTATAAGAAAAGTTTTGCGGTACAATATCGGCTACTGGTATCTTCTGGCCCCTCAACTCCCTATAAAACTCTTGTATTCCATGGGAAATTTTCATTTTCCGCCCCACATCATCCAAAAGACCACCATCACTCTCTTCTGCCCCTTCAGACAAATGCATCCCATCTTTAGCCGCGCAGCCAAGATGACTATCAAGTGAGTAGTAGATTGTGTTTCCTTTTCTTTCCGGATCAGCCACCAATTTTTTGATAGCCTGCGCTTCAAACGAATCCTTGTTTACTGCCACAGTTTTAGGGTCAAGTTCTTCGCCGAAGCTAAACAATTCTCCCGCCTGTGTTCTCATCGCCCCTCCCAGCTTAGGCACAAAGGAAAACATTATCGCCGGCAAATTCCGACCATCAATACAAGTAACAAAAAAATGATGGTTAGATTTTCCATGCATTTCTCTGGCCAATTCTCGCGCCTCATCTACTCTAGGGTCCTGGGCCTCTTCGGCTCTCTGTAACCTGCTTAAGGCTTTCCACGCGATAAATGATTGCACCCAATCAATGCCCCGTCCTACCCTTTCTCGATTTTCAATCCGATCTAACCACCGTTCAGAGAGTTTCCCCATGAACTCCTTAAGTTGTCTGGCTAAATGTGGGGCTTGAACTTCAAGATTTTCTACTGGGCGCCGAGCTTCAACCATCTTCTTTTTTTTGAGGCTTTTTGACATCTGAGCCTACTACTCCCTCTCGCCGCTGACCGACTCTAGAAGCTCCTGGAGTTCTTTTTCTACCTTCTGCCAGTCGCCTTTTTCTTCCCTAATGGCGTCAAACACCAGTTTAAAGTCGACCAAAATGGTGTCGTCGTAAATGATCATTTTTTTCTTTGCCATATTGCCTCCTTTATATATTATTTATAGCCTACCGGCTTTTTGATTAGAGCCAAGCTCAAACTCATTCGCCTGTGAGACATATCCACCTGTTCCACAAAGCACTCAATTTTCTGGCCCACTTTAAACTGGCTGTCTGCCGGAATCTTTGAGATGTGGATCAAGCCGTCAACCCCGGCCGCCAAGCTGACAAAGGCTCCAAAGGAAGCCATTCGGGTAATCTCGCCTTTTACCTTGCTGCCTTCGGGGTAGTCTTTGGCAATCTTCTCCCACGGATCAGCCATCAGCTGTTTCACCGACAAATTAAGCCTGGCGCTTTTCTCATCCACCCCAATTACTTTAACTTTAATCTTGTCTCCCGTCTTAAAGTAATTGCCCGGATTCTCCACCTTTTCCCAGGAAATCTCCGATATGTGCACCAAACCTTCTAAAAACAACTCCTTATCCGCCTGCTTCGTCTTGGCTTTTTTCTTTAGGGGCACGTTGGCCCTGACAAACACACCAAAAGGCATGATTCCCGACACTACTCCGGACAGCTCGTCACCTGGACTAACCAGCTTTAAGGCTTCGTTTTGCTTGGCCAAAGCCTCCTGTTCAGAAACCGCCTTCTCCGAAAAAATCAGCCGGTTCTTCTCCCGATCGACCTCGATCACCTTGACCTCAAACTTCTCGTTTTTCAATTCATCAAGTTTGCCCAAATACTTCCTGCCAAACTGACTTGATGGCACAAACCCTCGTACCCCGCGGCTTCGGACAATAATCCCTCCCTTGTTCACTTCCAGGCCCCGGACAGCCACCGCCTCGCCGGTCTTAAGTAGCCTTTCAAACAACTCCCAGCGCTTGTCCATCACCGCTTGTCTTAAAGAAAGTAAAATCTGCCCCCGCTCATTTTCCGGCGAACCCACATAAGCCTGAACCGTATCGCCCACGCTCAAATGCTCCATCAACTCCCTGGCTACCTCCAGCTCCTTGTCCACCACTACCCCTTCGGTTTTGGCGCCAATGTCAATCAGGATTGCCCCGCGGGTCACGTCAGTTACCACTCCCTCTACCAGCTGGCCTTTTTTCAAACCTTTGAGCTTATATCCCGTTGCCTTCAATAACTCGTCCATCGTCTGGGGCTCTTTCCCAGACTTTTTTACCGCCTTGATCGTCTTTTTTGCCATGACTTCATAAGTCTCCTTTCATTAAAGTTTTTTGATTTTACCTCAATTTGCTACAATAGTCTATGGCTCAAAAACTTACTCTCTCCTGGCAGGACATCGAGGCCGACTGTAAGGCGCTGGCCCAAAAAATCCCCCACTCCGTCGACGTTATCGTCGCCATCACCAAAGGCGGCCTGCCCCCTGCTACCATCATCGCCAACAAATATTTGAGTCGTCCCCACATCGTCACTCTGCAGCTTGAAGAAATTGCCATCGAAGGCCAGCCCGGCTACCAAAGCAAAAAAGTTAAAATCGTCTCCCCCTTAAACATCTACCCCATCGAGAATAAAAAGGTGCTGATCTTAGACGACGTGGCCGACTCCGGCCAAACCTTAAAAAAAGCCCTCACCCTGGTCAAAACCCATCAGCCCCAAATGATCACCACCGCAGCTCTCCACTACAAACCCCGCTCGCGCGTCAAACCAGACATTTTTGCCCGCCAAATCGACAACGACGTCTGGATCGTTTATCCCTGGGAGTAAGACCCACAAAAAATCCCGGCCTTGAGGTATTTTCAGTCCGACTTGCGTCGGACCTATCGTCCCCGCTGCTGCCTTTCACGACTCTGTTCGGGATGGTCCCGGCTCTGCCGAGGATACTCGGTAAAACCGGTAAAAGAGGTGGTTCGACAACGCTCTAAAGACCGGGAAAGTTATTTTAAAGAGAATACTCGTTCTTTATAGCCAAAATAAATTGGTCTATTTTCGATCGATCGATTAGTACAGCTAGGCTAAATGCCTTACGGCACTTACACCGGCTGCCTATCACCTGGTAGTCTCCCAGGGATCTTAATGGGATTCCTCATCTTGGGATGGGCTTCCCGCTTAGATGCTTTCAGCGGTTATCCCGAACCAGTGTAGCTACCCGGCAGTGCCGCTGATGCGACAACCGGCACACTAGGGACTGGCCCAACCTGGTCCTCTCGTACTGAGGTCAGCTTCCCTCAAGAATCCAACGTTGACTGCGGATAGAGACCGAACTGTCTTGCGACGTTCTGAACCCAGCTCACGTAGGGTTTTAATGGGCGAACAGACCAACCCTTGGGAGCTTCTACACCCCCAGGATACCCTGAGCCGACATCGAGGTAGCGAACCGCACCGTCGCTGTGGACGCTTGGGTGCGACTACTCTGTTATCCCCGGGGTAGCTTTTATCCGATAAGCCCGATCCGTTCCACAACGGATTCGAGGATCACTAAGGCCAGCTTTCGCTCCTGCTTCACTTGTAAGTGTCACAGTCAAGCACCCTTTTGCCTTTACACTTTCAGCGCGATTTCTATCCGCGCTAAGGGTACCTTTGCGCGTTTGCGGTACTTTTTAGCAAACCACCTCCCCAGCGAAACTACCTCCCAGACACTGTCCCTAATCCCGTTTCCAGAGATCATAAGTTAGATTTACTCAAGTTAACGAGCGGTATTACACTGGCCCCCGACATAAAGTCGGGGTCCCGCCTATCCTAGACGATCAACTTAAATAAACCAATGTCAAGTTATAGTAAAGCTCCACGGGGTCTTTTTGTCCTGCAGTCAATAGGCCGCATCTTCACAGCCATTTCAATTTCACCGGATCAGTGGTCAAGACAGTTGCCAAGTCGTTACACCTTTCGTGCGCGTCGGAACTTACCCGACAAGGTACTTCGCTCTTAATAATGTTAACTCATAATCGCTTATGAGATCGGACTATATCTTATCCCGCTTAGCGGGACTTCTGCGTATAGTCTCTGAGGATTCTAAAAACTTTGGTCGTTTCTGTTGGTTTATCTCCGCTGACATTTCTGCTAACTTTCTAATCCCTTTCATACTTAAATGAAGTCTTTTGTTTATCATCAACTTCACTGCTTTACTCCAAGTCTCAAATGATTTTCTTTTGTAGGTTTTTAACTGATTTTTCTCAAAGAAAGGAATTATCTTTTCTTCTAAGTCAGCTATACTTCTCACGCAATATCTATGAAGGTCTTCCTTATGGTTGTCATGTCTTCGATTAATAAAGATTCTTCCACATTTAAAAAACTTTTTAACAAGTTTTAAGCTCTCTAGGCTTTTCTCTCCTTGAGTTATTACAAACTCAGGAACCACTTGCCAACCAAGTTTTAATCTGTGGTTTTTGTTTATCGAAATACAAAAACAACCATCACCATCTGTGAAACCAACTATCCAACCAATCGTTTTTAGCCTTTCCTGCTGATTGTCCGCACTTGTAACTTTTTTACTTCCCATTATGTGTAGTATTACACATAAACAGGCAGTAGTTCAAGATTCTCGGAGTTTCCAGCATATAGCAAAATTTTACAAAGGCAGCGATTCTACCTTTGGACTCTTATAGTTAAAGCCGCCATTCACCGGGGCTTCGATCGAAGGCTCGGTCACGACCGAAGTCGGACGTCACCCTCTCAATTAACCTTCCGGCATTGGGCAGGTTTCAGCCCATATACCTAGGCTTGCGCCTTTGCATAGACCTGTGTTTTTGTTAAACAGTCGCTTGGCACTCTTTCGCTGCGGTCCGACGTAACGTCGGACAGGGAATCTCTCAAAATTACTCCCAGCTAATTTGCCGAGTTCCTTAACCACCGTTCTTCCGCTGATCTTAGTCTACTCGACTTGTCCACCTGTGTCGGTTTGCGGTACGGGCGGTGACCCTTCTCGCTGCGATGCTTTTCTCGGAAACTTAAGCCGGTCGAATTGCTCTCCCAAAGGAGAACTCTCCATCAAGACTCGCCGTCGTCCCGACTGATTTTCACATCGGGACTGACTCGCCTTTTAGACGTCAAATCAATAAGACGCTCGACTTCTCAAATTCCGTCCCACCCCAGCTGTTTATCCCGACTTGCGTCGGGAATAACGATTGGTCACCGGTACAGGAATATTAACCTGTTGTCCATCGACTACCCCCGCACTACACGGGGCTTGCCTTAGGCCCGACTAACCCTACGCCGACGAACGTTGCGTAGGAAACCTCGGACTTTCGACCCTCCGGATTCTCACCGGAGTTCCGCTACTCATGCCGGCATTCTCACTTCTAAGCGCTCCAGGCGCGATTTACATCGGCCCTTCACTGCCCTTAGAACGCTCCCCTACCCCCCGACAAGCTTGCGCTGTCGGGGTCTCAGCTTCGGTACACTGCTTTATCCTCGATAAATTTTCGGCGCCGTCTTCCGTCAACCAGTGAGCTGTTACGCTTTCTTTCAAAGATGGCTGCTTCTAAGCCGACTTCCTGGCTGTCTAAGGACTACGACCTCCTTACAAACTAAGCAAGTGATTTAGAGACCTTAGCTGGAGATCTGGGTTGTTTCCCTTTTGCGGCTGGAGCTTAGCCCCCAGCAACTGACTCCTTCCGTTATCAACGCAGTATTCAGAGTTTGGTTGAGCATCAGAGACAAGTCCCTAATGCCCATCCAGTGCTTTACCCCTGCGCCTAAATAAGGAAAGGCTATACCTAAATATATTTCGGGGAGAACCAGCTATCTCCGAGCTCGTTTGGCATATTACCTCTATTCACAAGTCATCCTAGCATTTTGCAACATACACAGGTTCGGGCTTCCCCCCGATATCACTCGAGGTTCACCCTGCTCATGAATAGATCGCTCGGCTTCGGGTCCTCTGCTGGCAACTAATCGCCCTATTCAGGCTCGCTTTCACTATGGCTCCGTCGCTTCAAGCGACTTAACCTTGCCACCAGCAAAGACTCGCCGGCTCATTCTTCAATAGGCACGCGGTCAGGCTCGACTTACGTCGGCCCTCCCACTGTTTGTTAGCAATCGGTTTCAGGTACTATTTCACTGGGTCATCGACCCTTCTTTTCACCTTTCCCTCACGGTACTTGTTCACTATCGGTATGTATTAGTATTTAGTCTTGGAGCGTGGTCGCCCCGGCTTCCCACAAGAGTTTGCCGTCTCTCGTGGTACTCAGGAATCTCCTAGAGCTACTCAAAATTTCATCTACAAGGCTTTCACTTTCTTTGGCCAACTATTCCGAGTTGTTCGACTATCTCTCGTAGTCCCATATTGGAGCCCTACAACCCTCCGACGTAATGTCGGAGTTTGGACTAGACCGCTTTCGCTCGTCGCTACTGACGGCATCTTATTTAATTTCTTTTCCTCCGGGTACTTAGATATTTCAGTTCCCCGGGTTCCCCCCCCGACAAGCTTGCGCTGTCGGGGCCCCCACTATTACTAATGAGGAGGTTTTCCCATTCGGACACCGCCGGATCACAGCTTCTTGGCAGCTCCCCGACGCCTATCGTGGCCTGGCACGTCCTTCTTCGGCTAATACATCCAAGGCATCCACCGACTGCTTTAATTCAAATAGACCAAAATATTTGGCTATAAAGATCGGTATTCTCTTCACTTGTCAAAGAGCCCCGTAAAATCGCTTCGCGATCACGGGGTAAACCTTCTTTTTTAAAAGCTTACCTCGTAACCGCTTGCCTGCTTTACGCGTGCTTGCCGCGTGGTCCAGCTTAGCGGGACTTTACGCGGTGGACCCAGTCGGGGTCGAACCGACGACCTTCTCGTTGCAAACGAGACGCGCTACCAACTGCGCCATGGGCCCAGCCAACCTTGATCCTTGCCGAAAAAAATCTCCCTTGAGGGAGATTAACCTAAACGCTCACTTTTAAACCTGTTAAATCAACACGGCAAAATACCCCATTGGTTTAATTTTCCTTGGTTTAAAGTTTGCATTTAAGAGTTTTTTCTCCCTAAAAATTTGGCAAAATGTATGATAACACTACTATTAAGACGCGTCAAGCTTAAATAACTTAAAAGTGGGCGCTCATGGACTCGAACCAGATCCTAGCTTACATCAAATCGCACTAGTCCCTTGAAAGCCTCACTTTCGCTGTCTGGCTCATAATAAGCCCGATAAAATTCTTCTCCCACCTTTCTAGCATCTTCAATAGCATCGTTAAACCAAGTCCTGACCTCATCTTCACTGCCTAAAACATAAGATTTCTTCAAACTCCCTGGCATAGAATCTTTCTTTAGTAAAGACAATGCAAAGGTTGTTTCGCTATGTTTATTAACTTCGTGTTTTTCAAGTTCAAGCTGAATAAAGGTAGCCCAACTCGCGTGAATATCAGCCTGACCTATCAGTCTTTTTACCGCCACGCTCATGGCTTTTTCATTAACAAACCGATCTTCAACGACAAAATGTTGTTTTGTATCAGAAAACAAGCCTGTATCACCTAGTATTTGGTCTCTTAAAGGAAGATGGGTTGTTTTAATCTCTCTTTTAACTAAATAGGGATCATGGATGTTAGCTATAACTATTGGACCCTCTCCTTTTTGGGCTAAATCTTTTAATAGCTTCACTGTTTCAGCCACCTCATCGGGGTCTTTAGAAGAAGGAAATAAATTATCAACTGAATCTATAAATAAGACTTTGTCGTTGCCCATATGGATTATTCTATCTCTTGTCTTTTCACTGCCGATGTCGGGAGCTTGTATCCACACTGACTCTAAGCCTCTTTCTAGTTTTAAGTAATCAAGCACTTCATAAGAAGCCGTTGATTTACCCACTCCCGGACCGCCAGTTAGCAAAATAGTGGAAGTCTGTCCCTCATCCAGTTTACGATCAATACAGTCAATTACCTTGGCAACAACATCACTTTTCTCATATTTAGAAAGCTCTTCGCTTGCCGGAACCTCGTGTAAACCAGGTTGAGAACCCATAGCAACATTTTATCTTAACAAACGGAATAAATAAATTGTGGGCGCTCATGGACTCGAACCATGGACCTCAGTCTTATCAGGACTGCGCTCTAACCAACTGAGCTAAGCGCCCTCGAGAAGTTATTTTAACACAAAAAACCCCACATAGCTTTTAGCGACGTGGGGTAAATTTGTCAACTCAACAAGTGGCAGAACGGGTCTCGTTTTTTACGAGGTGATCTCCTCAGAGGCAAAAATTTCTCCTTAGAAAGGAGGTGATCCATCCGCTCCTTCCAGAACGGATACCTTGTTACGACTTCACGCTGATCGCCGACCTCACCTTAGTCGTCCCGCAAGCGGGACTGCTTCGGGCGCTGCCGACTTTCCTCATGTGACGGGCGGTGTGTACAAGAAATGGGAACGCATTCACCGCGGTCTGCTGATCCGCGATTACTACCAAGTCCAACTTCATGTGGGCGAGTTGCAGCCCACAATCCGAACTGAGGGAGGGTTTGAAGGATTAGCTCCGCCTTGCGGCTTCGCAACCCGCTGTCCCTCGCCATTGTAGGATGTGTGTTGCCCTGGACGTAAGCGCCGTGCTGATTTGACATCATCCCCTCCTTCCTCCCTGCTTCTAGCAAGGCAGTCCCGCATGATATGCAACATGCAGTGGGGGTTGCGCTCGTTACGGCACTTAAGCCGACGCCTCACGGTACGAGCTGACGACAACCATGCAGCAGCTGTCTATCTGTCCTTGCGGAAAACCCTAATTTCTTAGAGTTGTCAAATAGATGTCAAGCCCAGGTAAGGTTCATCGCTTTGTATCGAATTAAACCACATGCTCCCCTGGTTGTGCATTTCCCCGTCAATTCCTTTGAGTTTTAGCCTTGCGGCCGTACTCCCCAGGCGGCCCACTTAACGCGTTAGCTTGCGACAGTCCCCGCAAAGCGGGGGCCATCTAGTGGGCATCGTTTACGGCTTGGACTACCCGGGTCTCTAATCCGGTTCGCTACCCAAGCTTTCGTTCATCAGCGTCAGTAGACTCCTAAAGGCCTGCCTTCGCCCTTGGTGTTCCTCTCGATATCAACGGATTTCACCCCTACACCGAGAATTCCAACCTTTCCGAAGTCACTCTAGCTAAACAGTATGACTGGCAGTTCTTGGGTTGAGCCCAAGGATTTCACCAATCACTTATTCAGCCGCCTACGATACTCTTTACGCCCAGTAAATCCGGATAACGCTTGCACCCTACGTATCACCGAGGCTTCTGGCACGTAGTTAGCAGGTGCTTTCTAGAGAGGTACCGTCATTATCTTCCCTCTCCACAGCGGTTTACAACCAAAAAGGCCGTCATCCCGCACGCGGCGTCGCTGCGTCAGGCTTTCGCCCATTGCGCAAAATTCCTAGTTGCTGCCACCCGTAGGTGTAGGCCCCGTGTCTCAGTGACCTTGTGGGGGGACACGCTCTCACGCCCCCTACCCGTTATAGCCTTGGTGAGCCATTACCTCACCAACAAGCTGATAGGACGCAGGCTCCTCCCTCGGCGGCCAGTTATGGCCTTTCTTCCGGAGAACTTATGCGGTATTATCCCCGATTTCTCGGGGTTATTCCACACCAAGGGGTAGATTCCTACGCGTTACTCACCCGTCTGCCATGCACGACTTGCGTCTGCATTCGACTTGCATGCCTAAGGCACGCCGCCAGCGTTTATCCTGAGCTAGGATCAAACTCTCAAAAAAAATTAACGTTCTACCACTAATTGAATTGACAAAGTGATCTTTACTTTTCAAAGAGCCCCGTAAAATCGCTTCGCGATCACGGGGTAAACCTTCTTTTTAAAAGCTTACCTCGTAACCGTTCTGCGCTTGCCGCGTGGCGTAAGCTTTACGCGGACAAAAAAAGTCCCGACCAGAGTCGGGATCAAAGCCCCACAAACTGGTTGCCTTTCTTATGTCATGATGACCATATTATATATCACTCCCTTTCAACCGGTCAATCCTCAATCACTCCCCCGCCCAAACACTCCTCCCCCCTGTAAATTACCGCCACCTGCCCCGACGCTACACCCTCCACTAACTTCTTAAGCTTAACTGTTTTTCCCAAAACCCTACACCCCGTAAGCTCCCCCTGGTGTCTGATGCGTACTCGCAACCCCGCACCCAATGTGATGCGGGGTCCCCCGATTAAGCTCCACCCCTCAACTTTAAATTCGCCTCTTTTAAGGTCTTTCTTGCTTCCCACCACCAACCGATTTGTCTTTGCTTCTTTGGCAACCACATAAAGTTTGGGTCTTTGGGTCGAGGCGAGCTTAACCTCAAACCCGTGCCGTTGGCCGATGGTGTAAAACTCCACCCCGCGGTGCTTGCCGACTACTTTACCGCTAGTATCCACCACCTCGCCGGGATGCTCGGCAATCCTTCTTTTCAAAAACTCGTCAAAGCGGTAATCGTGGCCGATAAAACAAATCCCGGTCGAGTCCTTTTTATCCCAAACGGCCAAGCCCCGCTTTTTCGCCTCCCGCCTCACTTGGCTTTTTAACATGTGGCCTACCGGAAACATCGCCTTTCCTAACTGCTTCTGCGTCAACAGCGCCAAAAAATACGTCTGATCCTTTTGCTTATCTACACCCTGAAGTAAACGTAAATCGCCCGCGTCCTTTACAGAAAAGCTTACGGAGCCTGGCTGAGCTGGTGTCGCCTTAGGCGACTCAGCCGGGCGAGTACGCAAGAGGTCGCTGGCGCTGGCCAGCGAACCTGTGGTTTTCTGGAAAGGCATGTGGGCGGTTTGCGATATTCTGGCATAATGTCCGGTAGCTATATAATCAAAACCGTGCTTTTCTGCCCACGATAAAAACCTACCAAACTTTATCTCTCTATTACAAACTATATCAGGATTAGGCGTTCTGCCCTTTTGGTACTGCCCAAAAAACCAATCCACCACTTTTCTTTTATATTCCTTTTTAAAGTCCAAAACCTTAAAAGGGATTTTTAGCTTCAAGGCCACTTTAAGCGCGTCTTTTCTGTCCTCGTCGGTCCTACACCCCGGCTCGTTCCAGCACTCCATAAACACTCCGGTGACGTCAAACCCTTTCTCTTTCAAAAGCGCCGCCGCCAGCGCTGAATCGACCCCACCAGAAATCCCCACGGCAACTTTTATCTTACCCCTCCTCATACCGTATTCTATCAAAAGCTTCCAATATCCTATAACTATGATAGCATAGCCAAATTATGCCGCAAACAGAAAGATCTCTAACAAAAACAGTTGGCTTCATTGGTATAACTGCTGGCGTAGCCATGAATTTTGCTAAAAGAATTGATCCATACATTCTTGGTCAAGGAACATTTTTAGAAAATCACATTGGCAACTTTAACGCATCTCAAGCACTCTTTCATCTAAACAGATTCTTAATAACCTCTCTAGAAATTATATCAACTCCTATAGAGTCAACAGAAATGTTTAGGCTTACCAACTCGCAGCGGAACGCCTTAACTGTTGTTTCTGTAACTTTAATTAATGTCTTAGTTGAAAACTTATCAAAACCAAATCCAGAATTTTTAGGAGACGTTGCAGTCGGAACCATTAGTGCAATTCTAGCTTCTATGGCTTTTCCAAAGATTAAAGATTCGAAATAATATCATTACACCTCATTAGGTAAACATTAAATTCTCTTTTTGCCCTTATCAGCTTAGCTGTATATTCAGCCTAGTGAAAAACCTCAATTTTTCAACTTTAGTCACTACTCCTAAAATCAGCCTGCAACACTTCCTTGGTAAGCTCAAATTTTCTCAGCGTCCTTACTAAATCCACGGCTTCGTCAACAAATCCATCATGTGGTTGATTACCGTAGGTTGCTAGCCTTTTTTCCATCCACCTCATTTGTTTATCAAGTCTTCTGTATTGCTTCTTTTTTACTTCCCCACCACTTTTCAAGTCTGAAGTTACAGAATCAAACCCATCTTGCCATTTTCCCATTTTTTCTATCAGGTCAACATCGACCACATTGATCATCCCCATCCAACCACTAATATTCTCATCCTCTAAAGAACCAAAGTAAGATTTAACATGCTTAGGAAATTCTGGTTCTGGCTTTTTCTCCTCCAACCTTACCATAATCTTGTCTCTTCCAAAAAAAATCTTGCCCTGTGGGGATATAGGCAGCCTAAAAGTGACCCCCTTCCCAATAAGTTCTCTATAAAATCCCACCTCTTCTACGATTAAACCTCTTCGTTCTCTATCAACCATATACATTACTGTCTCGTTAACCCCTTCAACTAACAGTCCAGTTTCAGCAATTCCTTTTTGATAACCTTTTCCTTCTAAATAAATCAAGAAAATTTCATCCGTATGAAAATCGCAATCCCTAATATCCCTCGCCTTCTGAACCCAGTCGTAAATATATTCAAATTTTCGATAACGTAGGTCGGCCTTTACCTGATTTTGCCTCTCGATTAGCTCCACAATCGCCTGGTTATTTTCCAAAGTTAAGGTCCCCGTAGCCATTTCCACTAAATGAGATGTGCCCAGTCGTGCTTGGTCTCCTCTTGCTGCCAGTCTTTCGCCGATGACCATTTTCTGTCCTTTTTTAAAATTTGCCCGTATTATAACCTATAACCTTAAGCTGTCAAGCGTTTGCTTCACTAGCCATTCTTCTCTCCCAGCGCCAGTCGTCCTCGGGCACGTCCACCACCTGAAAGTCAAACCGGCGGTAAACTTCTTTGACCACAGCGCTGGCTTCCGCCGTCAACTGGTCATGAATCTTGTTTAAAACCTTGCCGGCAAAAATCAACTTGCCGCAGCGTAAATGCGGTTTAATCAAATCCCCCTTGTAAGGCACCCCGTCGGTCAACACCAACTCGTCCTCTCCCCGCAAATCCTCCGGCTGAAAGCCTTCCCTTAAAAATGTCAGCTCCACCTTGTCGTCTGCCTCAACCTTAAACCGATACACCCCTGCCGCCAGCTCCCCGCCCGCCCTCACCCAGTTCTCGTGGTCGCGGTTGTGAAGCACCAGGTGGGCTCCAAACTTTGGCGTTTTCCAGCTTTGATTGACCGCCTCAAAATCATAAGCGTAGTCAACCCCCAAAAACTCCAACAGCTGAAACACGTCCAGCGGCACTTCGTTCGCTTGCGCCTGAAGCAGGCTGTAAACCGGAAACGCCCCGGTGTAGCGGGGGTTGCACTCCACCGGGTACACCTCGTCCCGCTCCCGGTCGATGATCAAATCAATGCCAAAAATCCCCTTATAGCCCTCTTTCGCCATAAAGCCGCCCAAAGCCTCGGCCATCTTCTCGGCCTGTCTTTGAACCTTGTCCGAATAGTGAAATACACTCCAGTCGTGCCCCCGAAACACTCCACTGCGGCCGGTGTCGCGTCGCACCAGCTCGGGCACGTCCACCACCTGGGTCTGAACTACCCCGGTCAGCACCCCTTCTCTTGTGACACAGCCGGTAATGCTGCCGGCAATTCCCTCGACAAACTGGGTCACATTGACAAACGTCAGCTTCTCCTCTTCTTCCCGATTCTCCCCTTTTTCCGCCACCACTTCTCTGAATTTTTCAAGATCACCCTTGTTGTTAATAAAAAAAGTTCCCGACCCGCCGCCGCGGGACAACTCGGTCAGCTGCAGAACAAGTTTATCCCCCATCTTACCAACTAACTCTCCATATTTCTCGTCGCTTAAGTCATCAATCTTTATCGTCTCGCCCCCGATCATCTTCAGGCCAATTTTTTTACCGATCACCCGAAAATCCTTCTTGTTCTCAAACTTATCTCTGATCTCGTGCCGGTTGGCAATCAACTGATAACCCCGCTCGTCACACAGCCTGTCCACCCGCTCGCTGGTTTTGTAAACAAACACCCCAACCTTACCTAGACTGGTCAAATACTGCTCCACTCCCGGGTGTTGTAAAATCGCCAAACTGTTGTACCTCGTCATCCCCGCCGTTTCCGGCCAACTCTCGGAGATAGCCGTCACTTTGGCAATTTTTCTCAAATATGGCAAATCCGAACCGGCCCGGTGGCACACCAACTGAAACTTATCCGATACCAAGGCGGGGCTGATCCGGTTAAACGCCGTCACCCCGATGCCGACCAAATTTTTATCAACCCGACCAAGCGCCTGCCGTACCGCCTCTTTGCTTTTCTGCCAATCGCTATCAACAAACAACATTGATTTATTAAGCCTCCTGCTCGGCTTCCTTCTCTCTCACCCGCAAAGAAAATCCCAATAAATCCCTCCTGCCGACAATCATCGGCCGTTTGAGTTTAGACCTGTCTGCCACCGAAGCGCTGGTCTTGATCTTTTTATCGCGAAGCCAAAAAGTCAGCCCCACCACTTTCCGCTCTTCCCTGCCCAAGGCGCTTCTATAACCCACGTTCCACAGCACGTTTTCCGGGTCTGTCAACCCCAGCCTTTTGGCCAAAGCCTCGTCGATCGAGGTCCTAAAGGCGCCGGTGTCAATCTTGGCCGCCACTTGGTGTTTTTCTCCCAAAAAATCCTCCACTTCCAGGTTCTCAAACACCCCCACGTGCACCACCCCGCCCTGAATCGACTCGGCTTCGTCCCGAGCGGCGAACAATTGCTTGCCGATCTCCAAACCTTGCCTCACCGTCTTCACCTTAAGCCCCTCAACCCGCGTCAGTCTCCGCCTTAACCCCGCCGCATTGGCCAGCTGAATTTTCAAGCCCGGTTGGGAATTGACCTCCAGCACCATCGGCTTGCTTTTCAGTTTCCCCTCACGGGTTAACTTCGGCTGAAGCGCCACGTCCACCCGGCAAAACCCCAACCCCACCGCCTCGGCCGCCTCCACCGCCAGCCTCAAAACTTTATCCCACCGGGGAACCCTAATGCCTCTAAGCTTCCTTCTGGTTCCCGGGAAAAAAGTAATCTGGCTGGTGTGTCTGACCGCGTCGGTGGTCACTCCGGTGGCCATGTCAATGCCGCAGGCCACCGCCCCCTGAAACATGTTGGCTTTGCCGTGAGATTCTCTGGTCGCCAACCGCAAAAAGGCCATCACCGGCACCCGGTTAAACACCAACACCCCTATATCCGGCGTCCCCTGAAAGGAAATTGGGCTAAATCTCGGGTGCACCCTCACCCTCTCCTCCACAAAGGCCGTGTCCGGCAAATCATGCATCGAGTACTTGCCCGCCAAGATATCCTTGATGTGAAGCCTTAAATCGTTGGCTGCCACCAACTGTTTGTCCACCGTCACCCACTCGCCGGCATATTCCCCTCCTCGCTCAATTACCAAAATCCCTTCTCCGCCCAAACCCTGGCTGGGCTTGACCACAAAACTCTCCGGCAGCTTCATAAAATCATACTTTTCCACCGCCTCTTCTCTTTTAAACACCCGGTAAAGTTTAGGCACGGCCAGCCTCGCTTTTCTCAAAGTCGACTTAGTCAGTAACTTCGAGCCGGCAATCTTTTTACCCTTGGGCTTGTTGTAGCGCGACTGATACAAGTGGTTTCTGGCGTTCATGCCCAAAATGTCGCTGCGCCTCATAATCCCCCAACCACTTATCTAAGTAGTTTTTTAAACTTCACCCACTCCAAAGCCCTCAAGCCCACGTAGCGGCCCACGTAAACGTCAAATATTGCCACCGCGAGCAGAAAAATTTCCGGGTTTAAAAGCACCAGGCGCTGCACCAGATCAAGCCGCAGCACCAAAGCCGCCGCTACCGCCATAATGATAGTCTGCAAAGTCACCAGAAAAGCCTCCCGGCCGCTTTTGCCCGCCTGGACTTCGATAAAGTTTTCGGCTAGTAACATCAAAATCAAGATCGGAAAAATCGACACGGCCGAGAGTTCCCCAAAGTTGATGTTGACTGCCGCGAGCATCACCGCCAACACCCCCACCGACACAAACCACATCAACAGCGCCATTCGCGGTAGATACTGCAGCTTTAACCTGCCCGTCAACCCCCTGGAGGCAGTCGCCAAAAGCCAAATCACTACAAACAAAACCATGCCCACCTTGATCCCGGTAGCAAGGAATGCCACCGCCAGCATCGCCGGCACAAAAATGCCAAATCCGGTTAGTCCCAAAAGATGGCGGCCAGCGGCAATCAACCCTGCCACCAACGGAAAAAGTAGCACCAAAACGATGGTGTTGGCCGAGACTCCCTGGGCTACCGCTCTTCTAATGGCGTGCTGTAAAAAGTTCCTGTAAGAAAGCTCTCCCAACTCCTTCTCGGCTAAATACCGCTCTAGTCTGCCTTTGGCCGGCGAGGTTCTCTCGGTAATGTCCTCCTTAACCGCCGCTTCGATTTGCTTGGTGGCCGACTCGGTCGCCACCGTCGACGCCGCCTCGGTGGCTTCCTTTGCCTCGCCGAAGCCTTGGACGTAGGCGGGAACTACAACCGCCAGAGACAAAAACATAATGAAACTCAAACACCCAAGTGCCAATTTCTTCATAGCGCCAATTATACCAAACCCTACCGTTTTCAACCCTGGCTTTTAGCCGTCTGCATCATCACCACAATTGCCTTGGTTAAGTTCAAAGTCCGCTCTACTTTTTGGGCTACCCCAGGCTCGGTCGACCTAAGACCCTCTAATAAAGATTTTCTTTTGTCTACATCGGGTGTTCTTCTTAAAAATCGCACCGCGTCTAAAAAAGACTTTCGCCTGGCTTCTCCTCTCTGTATCATGGTCGGCATCCTTTCTGACATTATCACCGACGCCCTTAAACTCATAAGAGCTTCAAGAGGGGTTCCGGCTTTAACCGTAAACTCTTCTCCGACTCCACCTCTGTCAAATTTCCTCTCTCCTTCCATAATACTGACACCAATATCATAAATAATCAGAATTTTCAACTCTATAGGGTAATTCTAGAAGCTAGAAGCTGATGCCCGGCGCCTAATTAAGTTCCGCGTCGAGCATGGCCTTAAAGGCCGCAAAGGGTTGGGCCCCGACCAATGCCTTGCCGTTGATGAAGAAAGTCGGCGTGCCATTGGCGCCCACTTTTTGGGCTAGCCCCAAATCCTCATCCACTTGGGCCTTATACTTGCCGTCGGTCAGACAACTGGAGAAAGTTGACCTATTAAGCCCCAGTTCACCGGCATAACCGCTAAAAGTCTCATTCGGGTCAGCCAGTTCCGCCCAAGCGGTCTGGGTCTCAAACAGCTTATCGTGGTATTCAAAATAGGCTTCCTGGTCGCCGGCACACCGGGCCGCCTCGGCCGCCGCGTGGGCATTTTGGTGGAAAGACAAAGGCAAATCCCGAATCACGTAACGCACTTTACCCGTAGCAGTGTATTCCTGATCGATTTGGGCTGCGGTTTGGTCAAAATGGCGCTTACAAAACGGGCACTGATAATCGGTAAACTCCACCATGATTACTTCTGCCCCTTCGTCTCCTTTAACCGCTGCCGGCTTGGCCAAAACTTCCTGCCACTGCTCATCGGTCAACTCGGTAATTTCTTCCGGCGCCGCTTCACTACCGGCCGCCCCCTGGCCTGCCTGCTGAGTCGTCCCCACCAATCCCGTCCCGCCTTTGAGCATTTTAAGTTCCGTCCACATGCTGCCGATGGCAAAAGCGGCAATCACTAACAAACCAATCAAAATCGGTTGGAGTAAGCTTTTGCCCTTTTTGGTTTCTTTTTTAGCTTCGGCCATGAACTAAATTACAACAAAGATAATTTTTTTTGTCAACCGTCAGTTTTTTGGCTTTCCTTCAATCTTAATCTTACCTGCCTCATCGTTCCTAAATCAAAGGCGATTAAACAACCCGTATCCACATCAAGGGTGACAAAATTCTTGCCCTTCCCTATCTGCCAGTTAAATCGGTTCGTCCCAGGATAAGGGTGTTCACCTTTTCCCGCTGTTAATCCACCATTGGTCCAAAAGTGACACACAAAGTTTAAACCGCCATCAATGTGGTGTAAGGACAACCATGCCTCTCGCGGACCCTTAATTTCCAAAACCGCCCCCTCCCCCTTAAAATTTCCCGCCACCAACTCTAACTTCTCCCCTACCCATAAATTTCTCTTTTCTCCGCCTATTGTTTCTAAATCGAAATCAGACCCAACCACTACATCTTCCTTCTCTAAAATCTGGGCTGGCCCTAGAAATCTTCTAAGTACCTCTATCATCCTTGCTGTTCCAGCCAGCGCTCCGCGTCCAGAGCGGCCATGACTCCAAAACCGGCCGCGGTCACTGCCTGGCGATACCTAAAATCCACCACGTCCCCCGCGCCAAAAACGCCTGTGACGCTGGTTTGGGTGGGAAAGTTTCCTAAATCACCCCAACGGGTTACCAAATACCCCTTTTTATCAAGTTCCAGCTGGCCTTTGAAAATTTGGGTATTAGGTTTATGGCCAATGGCTATAAACAAACCGTCAACCGCTAACTCTTGTTTGGCTTGAGTTTTAACATTCTCCACCACAATCTTGGTTAAATTCTCTTCCCCCGCCACTCCGGCAACCTGGCTGTCCCAGATGACTTTAATCTTGTCTGCGTGGTCTTTTAACACCCGATCTTGCATGATTTGCGAAGCCCGAAACTGGTCTCTTCTGTGAACTATAATCACCTCCCTGGCGTGCTTGACCAAGGCCAGAGCCTCTTCCATGGCCGCGTCGCCCCCGCCCACCACGAAAGTGATTTTGTCCTTGTAAAACGGCGCGTCGCAGACGGCGCAGGTCGACACTCCCCGGCCCAAAAACTTCTCCTCGCCAACTTCAAGCATCTTGGCCTCTGCCCCGGTAGCCACGATCACCGCCTCGGCCAAATACACCTCGGACGGTGGTCCGCCGGCCGGCGGAACTCCTCCGAGGTGAATCTCAAACGGCCTTTTCGAAAAATCCACCGCCGTCACATTCTTGTCCACGATCTCGGCGCCAAACTTTTTAGCCTGTTGGCGCATCTTTTCCATCAAATCCGGCCCCATGATACCCTCGTTACTCCCCGGCCAGTTTTCCACCTTAGTCGTCAGCATCAACTGCCCGCCCCATTTTCCCCCGGCCAAAACCAACGGTACCAGGGCTGCCCTGGCGTTGTAAAGCGCCGCGGCATACCCCGCCGGCCCCGACCCGATGATGATCACTTTACGCACTTCGTTCATTCCCCCAGCGCCTTCTTAATCATCTTGACATAGCCTTCCTCGCCGGCAAAGCCGATCATCCTATCGACTTCTTGGCCGTCTTTTAAAACCACCACCGTCGGGATGCTCATCACCCCGTACTTTTGGCTGGTGGCCTGGTTCTCATCGACATTGACCTTGCCGAAAGTCAGCTTGCCTTGGTACTCATCAGCCAGCTTGTCGATGATCGGGCCGGAGATTTTACACGGCCCGCACCAGTCGGCGTAAAAGTCGACGAAAAACACTCCTTTTTGCTTTAAGACTTTGTCCTCAAAGTCTTGATCGGTAAAATGCCCTGCTGGCATATATAACTCCTAGCTTTTAAATAACTGCTTTAAAATTTTGTCAAACTTTTGTTTCTCTTTCTCGCTAGTCATACACAGAGTGGCTTCATCTTTAAGAAGCTCCCTGCCGATTCTCCCCAAAGCTTCCCGGGCAGCGGCCACCTGCTGCACCACGTCCAAACAGGGCTTACCCTCGCCGTACATCTTGCTGATGCCCCGCACCTGCCCCTCAATCCGCGCCAGGGATTGTTCAACTTTATCCTGTTTACCTTGAAGTTGTTTCATTTGATAATGTTATACTCCCCCCTAGTATACTACCTTTACCAATTCTGTCAAGCCTTACTCCCTGAAACCTCTCTCATCCCCTCAAACGCCTTCTCCTCTTTGCCCGCATCTTCAACTCCCCGTAAAGCCCAACCCCTAAATTCATTAAAGCTTCCTCCGTGATAAGCCTCGATCTGCTCTCTAAGCTCTGCTATTAGATTAGCTCTCAATTCTTCGGCTCTAGACAACTTTTCGCCCGACCAAAGCCCTGTCACTAGCTCCATTTTTTTTATTTCTTTTAAGACTCTTGTCAAAGTCTTGACTCTACTAAGACAAACTTCGGAACTCAACAAATCTACCTTTCTCTCGCCAGCGGTAGCTTTAACTACGCGCTGATAACCATCCAATCCCGGGGTCATTAAAACATATCCCTGCCTTCCTGATCTGCCATAATTTGGGACTATGCCGATCCTTAACTCAACCCCATTCAACGAGACCAAGCCATCGTTTAAACTCCTAAGATAACTTTTTATTACAGTTTCAGAGTATTTCACTCCCCCCTCAAAAGCGCCTTGCCGCACCTGGTGTATCTGAAAAATTGTGTTTGGCGGCTGGCCGAGAAAAAAATCTAAGACTTGCTCCTCCTGGCCGTCTAATACCAACCGCCGCTTAAAACTTAAATCCAAATAGTCCTTCACCGGCCCGGTCACCGCTATTTCACCCTCTGGTTGCCCCAGCGTCATCATCTGCTACTCAATCACCGTGCCGGTAAAAGTTTTTCCGTCTAAAATCCGTTCCAAATTGGCAAACTTCCTGCCGTTGGCAATCACCACTTTCAAACCGAACTTCTTGGCCTCGCGGGAAGCCACCGGATCAAAGGGCGTGTTCATTCCCGGCCGCCACTTTTTACCCACCAGTTTAATCATCTCGTCCCAGCCCATGGTTTTGATCGGCTTAGCCCCTTTATACTTATTCGGGTCTTTGTCATAAGCATAGTCAACATTGGTCAAGCTGATCACCGTGTCGATATGGTAATCCGCCGCCACCAGGACGCTACAGTAATCGGTGGACCAGCCCGGCTTCCAGCCGCCACAGACCACCACCGGCGTGGTCACTTTCTTATCGACCAAATCATAATGCTTTAAAATCCACGGATAAGCAATGTCACGGAAAATCGTCCGAAACAAATGGGCGTTTAACCTGGTGGCGTGTACTCCCAGCCAGTCCAAGTCCTCGTCGGCAATCTTTCCCCCCACCGCCGCCGCCGCCGCATCGCGGTACTCGCGGGCCACATAGCCGCCGCCGGTGACAATAAAAAATCGCCTCTTTAAGGCGACTTGCTTTCTGATAAACTTCTCAAATTGCTTGAGATAGGCAATATCAATCCCCTTGGCTCTGCTGTTAGGGGCAAACACCGACCCGCCCAGATCCAAAACAAACGTATTCGGCTTTTTGACTATCATTCTCAAGCCCCTATTATAGCAGTAACAGGGTTAATAGCAAAAACGCCGCCGTCATCACGTAAAGATAAACCTTCACCTCTGTATCGGTTATCTCCCGTTTCACCTGCCAAAACAGCCAGCGCTTGAGTGTCCCTCGAGCATAAAGGTAATCCCGCCACTCGTCTACCAAAATCTTCAAGCCCACCCCCATCACTAAACTTTTACCAAAAAGTGACGCCGTCGAGGTCAAAGCAAACAAGGCCAAAACCACCCACGCCGCCTGAAACAGCGCGCTTCTGAAAGTCAGCTCTTCCATCTCGTCCTGCCTCATTTCCAAAATCCGCCACCCCTCCCGCCATTTTTTCTGGTCAAACTGGTATCTGGCGTACTGGGCCATTTGGGTGCCTGCGTGGGAAAAATAAACATAAACCAACCGGTCCAAGTTCACCAACAGCCAACCCAAAACCCCGCCGACAAACAGTCCCGTCACGTCTAACCAGTCGGCCAGCAAAACTATCTTTCCCCTAATTATCCCCGTCACCGCCACTCCCAGTAAATATCCTGCGAGAATAAACAAGCTTGTCTTTCTACGAGTCATGTCGGCTTACCTCACTATAGCAAACTCCTTCTCCCCCTGCCAAGCCTCACCAACCACTTCAACCTCTCTCACCTTACCCGCCGGCGGTCCCTGCCAAGCTTCGTTGACCGCTTGTTTTACCGCCCCTTTCTCCCCTTCAAACACTACCTCTACCCTGCCGCCGGCCAAATTTTTTGCCCAACCAAAAATACCCAAAGCGTCGGCCGTCTGCTTCAAAAAATACCTAAACCCTACTCCCTGGACTATACCCGAAATATAAAGATGTACCCGCTGCTTCATATTTGGCCAAAAAAACTACTTTTTCTTTTCATTCTTCTTCTCTTTTCTAATCTCTTTTAATTTCCACATAAACAGCCTCGCTTTGCTCTTGACTTCGTAAGCGTCTTTGACAAAGTTTTTGGCTTCTTCCAGCCAGGCCCGGGGTGTTTCTTTGGCTAATTTCATGTAAAGTGATTTGTTTTTCAAATCGTCCAAAGCCACCGCCAGCCGGTAAGCATAATCCTGCCACTCCCGGCTGATGTATTTCTTCTTATCCCAATCATAGCCGGAGAGTAAATCCCCCAGCGAAGTGGGAGATTTTTTGTCAGTTTTACTCATAATTTAACTATCGCCTTAACTACCGAATTAACTATTGAATTAACTATTGACTTTTCCTCCGGCCGAAAACTGGATAAAACATACTCCTCGCCACTTTTAACCTCACCCCGCGGGCCGTCAATCCCCACCCTCACGTGCCAGAACTCTTTGGTCCCCAACTGCTCATAAATCGACTTTAGGCCGTTGTGATCTCTGGGTCCTTTGCCAAAAGAAATCTTATATTCTCCCAGTTTTATGTCCAAATCGTCGTGAGCCACATACATCTCCTCCGGCTTTACCTTCGGATGCTTTTTTAAAAAAGCCTTTACCACCGCCCCCGACTGGTTCATAAATTTATCTGGCTTCAAAAACAACACCCGATCTTTCCCCTCGTCCAAACGCTCGCGCAATCTATCCACCACCAAAAACCCCACGTTATGCCTTGTATTTTGATACTTTTCTCCCGGATTCCCTAGCCCGACTACGAGTTTCATACCCCCATTCTAGCAAATATCCCTACATCCCCCTACCTCGCTCTCGTCTCTCCCGTAACAACCTGGGTATTTTTATATACGTCGGCTCGCTATCAGCAAAATGCCTCACCCAGGGAAATTTTCCAGCTATCAACATTTCTGCTACATCTTCTCCAGCCCTATGAAGATTGTCTATAACTTTCAGTCGGGCAAGCTCTGTATACTCTGCCGCCTCAAACAGCCCCCATCCAGCTAAAATTGATAAAGGGCCGGCAATTTTTAATCCAAACTCAATCGGCTCACTTGAATCAAATGCCTCTTGAAGGAGTTTTGGCAGCACCACTGCCATTGATACCCAACCAGGAATGCTCGCGGCCACAAATCGGTCTCTTCTTCTTTGCAGCTGCTCCACTCTGGCTCTCCAAACGCTAATTTCGCTGGCTCTCTGCTGCTCAATAGACATAAATTCCGAGCAGGCCGCTTATTATACCAAAATCTCTCTCACCTCTTCATCCGTCACCTGGGGAAAATGGCGGTAAAACTGCCCTACGGCGTAAAAGTTTTCCGGCTCTAGCAAACAAACCCACTCAGGTTTACCCCGCGCATGCGGGGCCAATTTTTTAAGTTTTTTAGCCGAGTCTTTAGCCGCCACCGGCACGGCCACGATTACCTTCTCAACCCCGTTGGCTTTAAGCCACTTGACTCCCGCCTCAACCGTATGCCCTGTTGCCACTCCGTCGTCGACTAAAACCACTTGTTTAACTCCTGAAAGCTTAGGGTATGGCGACCGCACCTTGGCCCCGATGGCTAGTTCCGGATTGCCCGGCGCCCCGATTTTTTTGGCTCGCAAAACATCCAAAGGCCACCCCAACTTCTCCGCCACCACTTTGGCCGTCACCACTCCGCCTCGCGGAATCCCCAACACCAGACCCTGCCTCGCCGGCAGGCGGGCGCTCCCGGAAACAAATCCTTTTACCTTATCGGCCAACTTTTTACCCGCTTCCTCTCGATCTTGAAATATCATCAACTTAATAGTAATCAGTAATCTGTAAACAGTAAACCGTAATTTTTCAATAAGGTCGGACCTCGACCTTGACGGCTCTGCGTAGACAGGCGGGCAACGTCGCGCGCAAGATCTTGACGTGGCACGTCGCAGTGCCCGCTGTCGAGCCAGAACGATCAAAGACTAATTACTGCCGTCAATCATAAACATTATTTAATCTTCTTCAACTGCTGCTGGGCAATTTTGCCCACAATCGGTAACTTAAACTTCTCACCCTGGTAGGCTTTGTAGACGCTATAAAGCCAGACCACAAAGCTAATAATCCACAAAAACGGGCTCAACACCCAGCCGACAATCGGCACAAACATCAGTACCATCAAACCACCAAAAGCCAAAATGCTCTGCATGGCATGAAAGCGCACCGTGCCGTTGTCTTTTTCTACCAGCAAAAATATTAAGCCCGACAGCCAGCCGCCCACATAGGCCAAAGCACAAGCTACATTTTCCTCAAGACCAAAGGCAACTGTCATTTTTTTGTTTGCCATGTTTACCCCCGCAAAATTTAATAACTACCACCAATATCCCTTATTATGCCCCGTCTGTCAAGAAAACAAATCCGGCTGCTCTGCGGGTTTAACCTCAGAAGCTAATGCGTCGGAGGCCCAGATCGACACCTCCCCAAACACCCCGTCATAGCCAGGCTTGACTTCTATCTCCCCCCGCCTCACCCTGTCTACTGCCTCGGCCACCCGTGAACCGGCCACTTTACCAATCTGGCTGGTTTCGGCTTTAAGTAGCACCTCAAACTCGCCGCCGAATTTACCCACCAACAGCTCATAAACTCCCCCAACCTTCTGACTCGACTCTCCCACTCCCAAGGCTTCGGCCAAAATTTCGTGCAAAGGCACCAGCATCACGTAAGGCGGCCGGGTTTCGTCTTCAGGATGCCAGTAACCCACCACTCCGGTCTTGCCTTCTTTCTTTTTCGGCTCAATCTCTGGCCTATCTTTAGCCAACTCCTCCACTCGATGCATCACCCCGACCGTCAACGACCGGCCGCAAACGTGGCAAGTCGTCCCTTTTTCCCTCGTTTCCTGGGGCGACTGGACCACGTTACACTTTCTATGACCGGTGTAATGGTATTTACCTTCTTCCGGGTGAAATTCGATGGTGTACAAAATCTTCATCCTGCCTGAATTTTCTCCTAAATACCTCTCCTTAATCGCCCAAGCTACATCGTCGAAGCCGTAGTCTTCACTTTCCTTACCCTCAAACTCAAACACCGTCGCTTCGCGCCCCAGCTTCCTCGGGCTGTGAGCGTCAGAAAAACTGACAATCGCCCGCCGATCCAAATCCGCAATCTGCCAGTTCATCGCCGGATCCGAACTAAGTCCTGTCTCGATAGCATAGATTTTATCGGCATATTCCCCAAAACATTCATCAATCGAATCAAAACCGGACTTTGAGCCATACAGGGCAAACCACGGGGTGAACGCGTGAGCCGGTATCACCAACACCCGCTCGTCCACTCCCCAAACCACTTCGCAAAGATCTTGGCAAGAAAGCCCCACGATCGGTCGCCCGTCACTCATCAAATTAGCTCCCCTTTTAGTCAACTCCTGGTTAATCTTGGCCACAACAGCCAAAGACGGGGCAAAAAACAAAGTGTGCACCCTCCGCCCCTGCCCACCCTGGGTGTAGATCGAAGATATTTCCCCGGACAGCAAAAACCGGGTTTTTTTCTCGCTGCCTTTGAGTTTGTAAATTCCCTCTCCCGCCTCCTCCAAATTTGCCTCAAGTTCCTTAAGCCACAAAGGGTGCGTCCAGTCGCCCGTGGCCAGTAAATCTATCCCCTTTTTCTCACCCCACTGGCTCAAAATCGGGATCACCATGTCTTTGCTTACCGCCCGCGAGTATTTACTGTGCAGTTGTAAGTCGGCAATTATGTTCATTCAAACCTATTGTAACACCATTACTTCCCCAGCCACTCCAACCACATAAAGACTGCGTAAGCCAATAAAAGTACCGCTCCTTCCCAGCGCTCGAGTTTTTTCTTGGTCTTCACCAAATACCAGAAAAGCATAAAAATCACCCCGAAGGCCGCCGCCGCCAGCAAATAGGCATTAAGACCCTTGTACAGCACCACCGGCCTGATCAAACTGACTATCCCTAAAATCAAGGTGGAGTTAGCCACCACGCTGCCCATTAAATTTCCCAAGGCCATGGCCACCTGGCCCTTTCTCACCGCCCGGCTTTGAAAGGCCAACTCCGGTAAACTGGTACCAATGGCCACGAAAAAAAGACCGATCAAAAACACCGGCACCCCCAGCCCCGTCGCCAATTCCGCGCCCACATTTACGATCATGTCGGCGGCAAACACCAGCATGGCGCCGCCCAAAAACAACCAAGCCAGCCAACGGCTCATTTTACCGCGATTGTTGCCGTTAAACATCCGGCTTAAAAGCCGCCCCCCCCTGGTCGGAGGGCTGGTATTATATTTATTCAACAAGCCAAAGTTATAAGCGCCGTAAACCAGCAGTAAAATCAACCCGTCCACCCTTGAAAGCCTGCCGTCCAAAAGCAACATCAAAGGCATTACTCCTGCCAGAAAAACCGAAAAAATGTCCACTTTCAAAAACTCCCCCACCACCGAAAAACTGCCGCCGATTACCGCCGCCAGGCCGATCACCAGGGAAACGTTGGCAATGTTGCTGCCCACCACCGTCCCCAAAGCCAGGTTCGGCGTTCCTTCCAGGGCCGCCGCCACGCCCACTACCAGTTCGGGGGCCGAAGTGGCCAACGTTAACAAAAACGACGTCATGGCAAACTTGCCTATCCGGGTCAGTCTGGATAGCTGCTGCAAACTTTCGCTGACAATGTCCGTCGCTTTAATGAGTAAAAAAGAAAAACCAGTCAGTAGCAACAATTGCAGCCAAATCATAAAACTACCTCTCTCGCCTGTTAAAGGCGAACTTAACTCCTTCTACTATTACCATCATCAGCAGACTCCCGGCAACCACCACCAACCACTCGGAAGCGTCAAGCGCCACCGTCTCCAACAACCTTTGCCCTACCCGGGAATAAACTCCGACCATCTGCAGCCCCAGCCCCAAAAGCACCGCCACCACCAGCCATGGGTTTTCAAATAAACTTTCTTTCCACACCGGCTGCTTTAGGCTTCTGGCCGACCAGACGTAAAACAATGAGTTTAGCCCCAAAAGGTTAAAAGCCACCGTTCTGGCGTGCTCCAAACCATAAGCCGGATTATGCCAGTAATACCAAAATGCCCCAAAGGCCGTCAGCGCCGAAGCCAACGAGATCAAAACAATCAGCAAGGCCATCTCGGCGTCAATTAAATGCCTCTGCCGGCTTTCCGGCTGCCTTTTTAACAAACCTTTCTCGGCCGGATCCACTGTTAAGGCCAAATCCGGAAACCCGTCCGACACCAAGTTAACCCACAAAATCATCGCCGCCGTTATCGGCAAAGGCATGCCAGCAACTAGGCTCATCACCACCAAAACAATCTCCCCAAAACTATCGGCGAGTAAATACAAAATCACTTTACGCAAGTTGTCTTTAATCATCCGTCCGCCCTCAATCGCCGCCAAAATGGTTTTAAAGTTGCTGTCGAGCAACACCATATCAGCCGTTTCTTTGGACACATCCGAGGCCGTCTCCACCACTATGCCGATATCGGCTTTTTTCAAAGCCGGCGCGTCGTTGACCCCATCGCCGGTCATCGCCACCACCTCGCCCATCCCCTGTAACACCTCCACGATTTTCAACTTCTGATCCGGTGTGGTCCTGGCAAACAACTTCACCTGCGACAGCCTTTTCTTCAGCGCCTCATCCGTCAGTTTTTTTAACTCGCTCCCTTCCATGACTACCCCCTCTTCTTTACTTCCGATTAGCCCCAAAGCCTTCATCACCGCTTCGGCCGTCGGCGCGTAATCGCCGGTGACTACCTTAACCTTAATTCCGGCCGCGGCTACTTCTTTTAACGACTCCTTTACTCCTTTTCTTATCGGATCTTCAAACACCAAACTGCCCAACCACATCAGCTGCTTAATGTCTTTATCGGCCAAGTTTTTTTTATCCGCCCCTACTTCCCGGTAAGCAAAACCTACCAAGCGGTGGCCCTGTCTGCCTTCGCGGTTGATTTTCTCCAGCCACTCTTTTCTTCTGGCTTCGGTGGTGTCGCATCGCGCCAAGACCTCTTCCGGCGCCCCACCGACCAGCAACAACCTTTGAGTTTCTCCACTCCCGGAGTGTTTTACTCTAGACACTCCGGGAGTGATCACTTTATGTAAGGTGGCAATATAACGGTGTTTCGGGTCAAACGGTATCTCGTCCAGCCGCGGATACTGTTTCTCTAAAAACCCAGACACCTCCGAGGCGTGGGTATTTTCACCTCGGAGGTGAGATTGCTGTTTAAGGGCCCAATCCATCATGGCTACTTCCAAAGGGTCCCGCATGTCATTGCACAAAACCACCGCTTTCAGCATCATCGCCCGCTTCATCTCCCGCCTTTTCTTGTCCGGACTAATACTCTCCAAAACATCAACCACCCGCATTTTGCCTTCGGTCAGAGTGCCGGTTTTGTCGGCGCAAACTACCGTCACCCCGCCCAGAGTTTCTGCCGCCACCAGTTTCCGCACCAAAGCTTTTTTCTTTAAAATCCGCTGCATGCCTATGGCCAAAATCACCGTCAGCGATACCGCCAAGCCTTCGGGAATAGCCGCCACCGCCAAAGCCACCGCTGTCGGAAAAATCTCTCTGAAACTGTCTCCGACAAAAAGTCCCACCGCCAGTACCATTAAAGAAACGATAAACACCGCCACCGCCATGGTTTTAGCGAAGCGGTTGATTTGGGCCTGCAGCGGAGTCGCTTCGCTTTTGGTTTCTTGCAGGCTCTCGGCGATTTTGCCAAACTCGGTTTTCTCCCCCGTCTTGGTCACCACCATCTCGCCGATGCCTCCGGCCACCGTCGTGCCCATGAACGCCTTGTCTTTTTTGTTTTTTGTCACCGCCGCCGACTCACCCGTCAGCACCGCCTCATTAATCGACAACGAGTCCGCCGTCGTCACCTCTCCGTCTGCCGCCACTCTGGAACCCAACTCCAGCCGCAACACGTCTCCCGGCACTACTTTTCTGGCTTCAATTTCCACCCACTTACCGTCTCTCTTCACTTTGGCGTGAAGGGTCAACACCGCCGCCAAAGCCTCCAGCGACCGATTGGCTTTTCTTTCCTGGATAAAGCCCAAAAAAGTGTTAAACACCACTGCCAGGCCAATGACGATGGTGTCTTCCACATCATGTAAAACCACCCCGGTAATGCCCATCGCCGCCAACAACACATAAATCAGGGGCGATTTAACTTGAGCTAACAACAACTGCAGATCGCTGACTCTTTTTTTCCTGGCAATCTCGTTCCAGCCAAACTGGCTTAACCTTTTTTCTGCTTCTTTTTGACTCAAACCCACGTCTATCATTTATAATATCCTAACTCATGGACTTTATTCCGGTCAAAACCAGAAAATTCCTGCCGCCAAAAGACGATCTCTTTGGCCTCCTTGACCAGTCTCTCCCCGCCTTAAAAGAAAAAGACTTGGTTTTGATTACCTCCAAGCTCGTCTCCATCCATCAGGGTCGCTGCGTCAAAATCACCCCCGACATGACTCTTAAAGATAAAATCCGCCTCATCAAAAAAGAGGCCGACGGCTGGCTGCCCCAAACCCCCCACGGCCTGGCCGTCAAGGACTTAACTTTAACCCCTTACGCCGGCGTCGACCGGTCCAATGGTAAAAACCACTACATCTTATTACCCCAAAAACCCCACCTGTTTGCCAAAAAAATCTGGACCCATCTTAGAAATAAGTATCGTTTAAAAAACCTCGGCGTCGTCGTCACCGACTCTTTTTGTTTGCCGCTTCGCTGGGGCCATATGGGCATCTCCGTCGGCTTCTGGGGTTTTCATCCTAACTATTCCTATGTCGGCCAGCCGGACATCTTCGGCCGCAAAATCGTCGAGGCCAACTCAAATCTCGTCGACGCCCTGGCCGCTTTCGGCGGTGTCATCATGGGCGAAGGTAACGAACAAACCCCACTTTTGATTGTCCGCGGCCTTGACAAAATCCGTTTCACCAGCAAATCCACCCTCTCTGAACTCAAAATTCCCCAAGGCAAATCCGACCTCTACGCTCCGCTTCTTAAAGTCTTCAAAAAAACCCTTAATTCCTCACCCTAGTCCTATACAAGTAAACAAACCTATAATAATGTGGTATAATTCTCGCCGTTGTTTTAATTTAATTCTCACAATGAGTATGTTTTCACCACGAGGTATAAGATTATGGCGCGCCAGCTTTGAACAGCAACGCGCCACTATCCTTTCCCAACTTAAATCTTACCCTAGCTATGCCTCAATCAGCCAACAAAGCGAGGCGCGGCTTAGTAACATAACTCAATCTCTTCAACAGGCCTTGGGAGAACATAAACTTTCCATTGTTGTCGTAGGGTCATTTGCCTTAGGAGTAGCTACTCCACATTCAGATATCGACGGGGTTGCGTTTTTCACTAAATCAGAATGGGCTCAAGATCCAAAAGCTTTAGTTTTAGAAACATTAAATCATTTAGGAATTAAAAATAACCTCCGAGTCTTCTGTCCTGAGCTTATAAAGGCTGAACCGCTCGAGAATATGGATAACGCCACAGCTATAAACTTTCTTATTACAGGACTATATGTGACTGGAGAATTTAACCCCATGCAAATAGCCCAGCTTATAAGAAGGCATCGCTATCTAGAACCAAAAATTGAAGGTTCCCTTATCCGGGGGTTAAACTATATGGAGAAAAGTGATCCAGGAAAATATATTGATCGTCTCGATGGCCACACAACATCCAGCATTGAACGACAGTAACTAATTTCAATCAACTTCCCCGCTGCAGCTTAAATAATCCCTCAAGCTCGCGCCTGTTTAAAGTTTTATCGCTTTCACTTTTCCAATTATTTCTTTCTTGATTTTTGCCCAATCGATTTGTTGATGCATCCGGGGCATTGGTTGACTGTCGGCATTAACAAAATACACTAAAGCCTTCAAAATATGCGGCTGGTTGTAATCGACCCGGCGGTATTTTTTGGCTAAAGCAGTAAATAACTCTTCCAAAGAAAATTGTTTTAACAAAAAATACAGGTCAACAAAGTCTTTCTTACTCCCCCTCACTCCGATCGTTAACACCTTAGTACAGGCGATGTCCAGCAAAGAGCTGATTTTAATATTCCCCCAAGTCGCTAGCGATCCCAACAAGGGATACGGATAACCCAAAAATTGAACTTTGACTTCATTTAAATAAGCGTTTAGAGTATTTTCTTCCAACTCCACCCGGGATAAGTTGCCGAGCTTTAAAAGTTGCGACTGAAGTTTGACCGGGTCAAAATTTTTAGGGCTAAACCAGTCTAAATCTTCCGACTCCCGGTGACCTAAAAGTAACGAAAGCGCCGTCCCTCCGGTTAGATAAAAATCTGGTAAAAAAGACGATTTATCTTTCTGAAACAAGGCTAAAAGTTTAACTGTAAAAGGCGGCAGGGAATCAATGAAGAATTTCTGGCTCATGACAAGTACAGCCGCCAGAAATTAAAGGCTTTAGGGCTTAAAGACAAAACCGGCAAGTTGTTTTTCAGGGTTTTTTTGCCAACTTTTTTTATTAGCCACGAGGCCGCCCGGCGATCACCTTTTTCCAAAATTGTCTGGATAATGTAGCGCCGGTGATCTTTCAAATTAAGCTCGCTTAACCGATCGCCCCAAAAATATTTATGGAGAAATTTGGGTAAAGCTGAAACCATAGATATATTTTACCCTACTTTTTAAGAAAAAACCCTAACCCCGCTGCAGCTTAAACAGCCGCTCAAGCTCGCGCTTTGTCGTCGCCTGGCCAACATCCTTGTCGTCACGAAAACTAATAAGCCGCGGGAAACGCAAAGCCAAGCCAAAAGCGTGAATCGGGCTGCGAGTTATTTCATCCGCCAAAATCTCTACCACCATCTCTGGCCTCACCCAAACGTCGGGCGCCAAATTCTTGTCCACCACATACTCCTCCGGTTTAGCCTTAACTTTCAATTTGTCCGCCCGCCGGCGGATCTCCCGCCACTGCTCGTCGGTCAAGCCTGTACCAATTTTGGCCACCGACCCAACCCCGATTTCGGATTTCGTACTTCGTGCTTCGGATTTGTGGGTAACACCGACCAAAAACGCCCCGATACCAAACCCGCTCCTCTTGCCCCGGCCGGCATAATAGCCCATCACCACGCAATCGATGGTGTCGGCCAATTCCTTTTGGGAAGTTTTTTTCAGCTTCACCCAGTTAAAATTTCTGGCTCCGGCCTGATAAGCCGTGGTTAACTTCTTACACATCACTCCCTCTAACCCTTCCTTAAGGTATTTTTTTAAAAGCTGGTTTAACCTCTCCGGCTCGCTGACAATTTCTTGCTCTGCCAGCTCCAGTCCGTCGGTTTTTCCATTCCTACCCAAGACTTTTTCCAGCTGCTTTCTTCTCTCCTTAAACGGTTTCTCGATCAATGTTGTACCGTTAAGATATAGTAAATCATAGATAATCACCTTTAGCGGCATCTCTTTTGCCTTATTTTTGACTCCGTGTTTTCTTTTTCTGGTCACCGTTTCCTGAAAAGGTAAAGACTTGCCGGTTTTAGGCTCAAACGCAACCGCTTCCCCGTCCAAAATCGCCGTTTTAACTTTTAGTTTGTCGGCCGCCGCCACGATGTCGGGGAACATATGCGTCATGTTGTCCAGATTGCGAGAAAATATCTCCACAAATTTTTTTGACTCACCGAACAAATCACTTTGAATCTTGCGCTTTGAGTCTGGAGATTTATCGACATGGATTTGCACCCTCAAACCGTCGTATTTGCCCTCCACCGCAAACACTTTGAGTTTCTCCACCACCGCTTTCTCATTCGGCAGCCTTTCCGCCTGCGCCGTTCTGATCGGCACCGCCACCTTTACCTTGACCCCCGCCACCCCGGCCAGACCGCCTTTTTTAAACCTCTCCGCAATGCCGCCGATATCGGCCGACACGTTAAAAGCCCGCTCCAGTTGAGGCCGCAAACTCTTGTCGCCTGCCTCCATCCAGGATAATCCATCCAAAACCGTCATGTCCGAAAACCCCAACCTCAACTTTTTTACCGGAATCCGCAACACATACTTTGCCGACAGGCTGTCAAGGTCGCGGATCAAATTAGCCATATGGTTAACTTTTCTTTCCTGGCTACCCACCCCCTCGTCCGCCGCTACATCCATCAGCCGCTGGTACACCTCTGCCACCGATAAATCTTTAGCTGTACCCCTCGAAGCTTTGGCGAAGTGGGGCAACTCCTCCACCGCCCCGCCTAAATCACCAGTCTTTTTGAACGCTTGCTTTACTTTTGCCGGCTCAACCTGGTACGCCTCGGCCATCACTCTAAACATCATTTTTTCTGCCAGGTTAAACTCAACACTCTCGTACTTAGGCCGTAATCTCCCCAAAGCCAAATAAACCATTTGGTCGATCTCGTCAGCCGTCGCCTCTCCAAAAAGCTCGGCCAAAACTGAAGTCATTTTAAGCCGCGACGGCGTTTGCTCAATTCTCTCTAAATACTCGGCAAAGCGCTTGAACTTCATAAATTAATTTCGCATCATGTAATACGCTGCCTTGGTGCTGCCTTTCTTCTTCAAAATCCCCTTGTCCATCAAATCTTTAATGTCCCGCAAAATAGTATCATCAGACACGTCGGCAAACTTCTCTCTGGCTTCCCTCATAAAAAGCTTGTCTTTGTCGGTCAACATTTCCATCAGTTTAATCTGCCGCGCCGAAAGCGCAATCTGCCGGCCCAACCTGTCCCGCCACTTAAAGTCAATCGACAAGCTCCTGACCCTGTCTTTAATTTTAGTTAGTTCAATCGCCAAAGCTTTGGTAAAAAACTCCAGCCAGAAGGTCAAGTCCCCGCGAGCCTGCGACACCGCCTGAAGCGCCTGGTAATACGCTGGGGCATTCTTGTCAAAATACTCCTCGATCGAGAAAAACCGCTTCACATCATAGCCTTCGCGAAACAAAACTAAAAGAGCAAAAGCTCTGGCCACCCGGCCATTGCCGTCCACAAAGGGATGAATCCGCACCAGCTCATAATGGGTTATCCCGGCTCGCAAAACCGGATGAAGCTTTTTCCCCTCGTCGCTGTTGAGCCACTCAAAAAATTCGGCTAGTTGCACCTCGACTTCCACCGGCAAAGGCGGCCGGAAACTCACCTCGCCCGTGGCGCTGTTTTTTACCACCACCCGACTGGTTCGATACTCCCCGGCTCTACCTTTCTCTAAAATCTTCTCGGTGGTCAACTGGTGGATTTTTTGGAGCCAGCCTTCGGAATAGCTGGCTGCTGACCCGCCCGGCCCCTTCTCGCCGAACCTCTCCCCCAATCGGTCGATATATTCCATCACGTTTCTATAGTTTAAAACTTCCTGAATGTCTCTTTCCCGGGCGATGACCTCTTCACCTTTCATTACCCTCTCTGTTTGAGAAAAATTCAGTTCGTTCCCTTCAATCTTGGTGCCAAAATGGACCGTCCGCACCATCGCCTCCTCTTTAAATTTCGCCTCCCACGCCGGCACCATCACTGCATAATCAATTACCTCTTTGGCTCCGCCAATCTCCCCGATATATTTTAAAATTTCGTTGCTAATGGTAAATTTTGGCTGATACATGTTGATTTTCCGCACTAATTCTCGCACCTTTTGCGGTAAAAAACAAGCGTCAGTTTTAATGCTACAATAATGCCGATGGCCCAACTCAAAAACCCCATTGCTGCCGCCACTTCTTTTGACACCGCCATTACTTTGATCCCCTCCAGCCTTTGCCTCCAGGCTCTGGCCTCTTTAACCGCCGAATTCAAGCACCTCTTTCCCGACAACCGCGTTTCCGTCGTTCCCATCGCCAAAGGCGGCAACCAGCTAGGGGCCATTTTAGCCCTGGCCGGCCCGGTCCGGGTCAACCCGATGCGCATCAGCTACTACGACGAACAAAACCGCCGCCGGAGTAAACCTGCCTGCCTCTACCCTCCCCACCTGGATTTCATCATCAAAAAGTCCGGCCGGGTCCTGCCCGTTGTTTTCACCGAGGCCGTAGTCGACACTCAAAACACCTTAAACTGCGCCATCAGCACCATCAAAAACCAGTTTGACGCTTTAAACCGCTCCCGAAAGACTAAACTGCCCTACCCCAAGTTTTACGTCTACGCCCTGGCCTCAAAAACCCCGGGCGGCAAGATCAACCTTCCCGGTCTTGCCCACGGCCGGGCCATGTTTTCCTTTCATCCGTCTATCTGGATCCACGGCTACGGCTGCGACGACGGCGGTCAGGGCCGAGAAAGCCTGGCCATCAAAGGCCGGCTGGCTCCAAACCTTAACCGCAACCAAATCCCCCGCCCCCCCTACGCCACCATCCACTTTCCGGTTAACCCCGACCTCATTCCTGAAGCACAAAAACCCTTCCTGGAAGTCAAACCCCAAACCGGCTAAAATTATGTATGACCAAAATCAACCCCCCCCAATCCACCAAAGACCTGCCCAAAAGCGTCATCAAGCAAATGACGGCGCTGGCCACTTCCGGCTTTGGTTTAGTCGCCGCGCTTGCCTGGAACAATGTCATCAAAGAAACCGTCGACACCTACATCAAACCTTTAATCGGCCAAGGCTCGGGCTTAATTTCTCTTATCATCTACGCAGTTTTAGTCACCGCCCTGGCCGTTCTGGTTACCCTCCAACTCTCCCGCCTGGAACAAAAATTCAAATAACCCTCAGCTCACAGTCTAACCTATAGTGGTTTAACTCTGTTTACTGTATAATCGCCCAACATGAACAATCACGCCTTGTTAACTCTAATTCGTGGCGACACCAACAGCATGGGAAAGGTATTAGAAATTAAATTTCACTACCCACCCAAAGCAGAAAAGGAACTAAAATTATTTAACGAAGCCAAAAATGTCCTTAGAGATTACAACTTTCAAACAGAAATTTATTGGGCATTGGTTGAAGAAGGAAATTTTTCTAGATTTATAGAGACCGTAAAGACAATCGTGCCTGATTCATCGCTAGAAACCATTCCCGTTAATAGTATGCACGGTAAAATTAGCTTTAAAATTTGTTTACTGCTCCCAAATGTTCAAGAAACGGACAAAGAACCTTTATTAGACAAAATCATGAGACTCGATATTCCGCTAAACAAAAACGCCATGGATTATAGTTTTACAATGCGAAAAGAAATGGCTGAATCCATGGGGCGTCCTTTAACAAACGCGGAAGTACGCAGAGAAACAAGAGCCACCATTGCTAGAAATCTATCCTTCTATTCTGAAACTAGTAATAATCTACCTAACCCTTAGAACCTAGGAGCTAGCAGCTGCTTCTTAGAGGCTTAAAATATGCGGCTGGTTTTCGATTTGGGCCGACTTGGTCACCAGCACAAACTCGGCTTTTTGCTGAAACTCGCGGATTGTTTTAGCTCCGGTGTAGCTCATGGCGCTTCTTAGTCCCGCCGCCAAATCATTGATCACGTGACGGGCCGAGCCTTTGACCTTGACCATGGTACTGATGCCCTCGGCCGCCCGAAACTCACCCAGCTCGACGTCGTTATCTTTCATATAGGCCTCCGACGCCTGGCCGCGGACCTCTTTCCTGCCGCCGATCACCTTGCCCGGTGTCTCATCCGTTCCGGCCAACATCGAACCGATCATTACCAAATCCGCCCCGGCAGCAATGGCTTTGGCAAAATCTGCCGGCCGCCTGATGCCCCCATCGGCGACAATCTGCAACCCGCTTGCACTAGTATCAAAAATCGCCGACAGCTGCGGCACTCCCGCTCCGGCCACCAACCGGGTAATACACAAACCGCCGCAACCCACTCCCACCCGGGCAATTTTTAGGCCCGCCTTTTTATATTCCTGGGCCTGGGAAAACGAGGCGATGTTGCCCGCCATCACCGTCAGCTTCAGTCTTTCGCCAATCTCTTTGGCCGCCTTGACTACTTGGCTCATGCCGCCGTGGGCCACGTCGATCAAAATCACCTTGGCCCCCCACTTTTTGTAAGCCTTGGCCTCTTCCAGGGCGTTTTTCAAACCAATGGCGTAAATACAGCGGATTTTTGCCCGGGTAAACTTGCGGCACAGCTTACCGTTTCTGGTTAAATCCCCCCGCGGCAAAACGGCAATCGCTCCCATCTCATGCATCAGCCTGACCATTTTTTCTCCGGTAATCGTGTCCATCGGCGAGGCGATAATCGGCTTGGTTAGGTTATAAGGTCCCAAACTCACCGACAAATCCGGCAATCTCCGGGAGGCAATCTTGGTGTCCCGCTGGGGCACCAACAACACATCGTCATAGGTAATGCCGCAGGGGTTGACTCCGGTTATCTCCGGCCAAGTTTCACTTTTACCCAATGCTCTATAAAATCTTTTTGACATAAATCTTATCTGACGATCAGCTCGTTCCGGTTGGGCCCGACGCCGATCATGGTTACTTTAACCTCTGAAGCTGCCTCCAACAACTTAATATACTCTCTGGCCGCGCGGGGCAACTGACTAAACTTGCGCACCCGGGTTATATCCTCCTCCCAGCCGGCAACTTGCCGGTAAACCGGCTTGGCTTGATTAAGCAGCTCCACATCCACCGGAAAAGTGTTTAAGGTTTTGCCGTCAACTTTGTAAGCCACCGCCACCTTGAGTTTTTCGATGCCCGACAAAACGTCCAGCTTGGTCACCGCCACACTGTCAAGCCCGTTTATCTTTCTGGCGTAGTTGACGATGGTCGCGTCCAGCCAGCCGCAGCGCCTGGGCCTGCCCGTGGTGGTGCCGTACTCGTGACCCACCTCCCGCAGCCTTTCGGCCACCGCGTCGGTTAGTTCCGTCGGAAACGGCCCCGTTCCTACCCGGGTGGTATAAGCCTTGACCACGCCCACGACGCTAAGTTGTCGGGGCCTAAAACCAGTCCCGGTATAAAGCCCGCCGACAGTGGCGTTGGAACTGGTCACAAACGGGTAAGTGCCGTGAGCTACATCGAGTAGCGTCGCCTGGGCTCCCTCAAACAAAATCCCCTCGCCCTTGGCCTGCCGCCGGTTGAGCCATTCCGAACAGTCGTCGATCTCCACCCGCCGGTTGGCCTTGAGCAAGTTGATCCAGCGCCAGTAGCTGGTGACAATCTTGGCCTCGTTGAGCCGGCGAGCCAGCTTAGGTTGTCCGTAAGCCAGACCGATTAGTTTTTTATTCCAGGCCAGCTCTTCTTTAACCCGCAAGCCAAAAACCTTTTTACTCTTGGCGTCCATAAACCTGATCCCCCGCCGGGCGTTTACGTCGGTGTAGCACGGCCCGATCCCCCGCTGCGTCGTCCCCAGCTTGCCGCCGATAATCCCGTCGATTATTTGGTGCCAGGGCATGATCAAATGGCACTTCTCACTTATCAAAATCCGGGCGTGCTTTTTTCCCACCCGCTTTTCCAAACGCCTAATCTCAAAGTTTAATACTTTAGGGTCCACAATCACTCCGTTGCCGATGACGCAGGTCTTTTGCTTGTACAAAATCCCCGACGGCAGCAAGTGAAATGCAAACCGCTCCCCCCCTACCACCACCGTGTGGCCGGCGTTGTTACCGCCCTGATAGCGCACCACCGAGGTAAATCTCTTTTGCCGCGCCAAAAAATCCACAATCTTCCCCTTGCCTTCGTCACCCCATTGAGTACCCAACACCACCGCGTGGTTCATCCTACCCTCATTTTAGCTAATTTCTCCGCCAATCCCACATAATCTGCCGCTTTCCACATCTTAATTTCTTTCAATTCCTCGCGGGGCTTGCCCCGTGTCTTGTCTTTAACTTTCTCGTACGCCCCCGCTTCACCCCGCTTCCTAAGCGACAGCTGCCAGGCTTCTGCCAACATTTCCGGATGAGCCTCAAGCTCTTGCCTTAACTTATTCTTGTTAGGCGCCACTTTAGCTAAACCGTCAGTCAAAGTTTTCCACGCCAAAAGCGAGTAACCCCAAGCCACGCCGATGTTTCGCTTCACCGTGCTGTCCGACAAATCCCGCTGCAGCCTCGACACCGGCAGCTTGTCAGCCAAAACCGCCAGCATGCCGTTGGCCAGTTTCAAGTTCCCCTCGGCGTTCTCAAAATCTATCGGGTTAACCTTGTGGGGCATGGTCGACGACCCCACTTCGTCTTTCACCGCCGCCTGTTTCAAATAATCAAAGGCAATATATTGCCACAAGTCAGCCGCCAAATTCAAGCCCACATTATTAAACTGGCGCATTAGGTCAAAAGCATAAACCAACTGCGTCCCCGGCTCGATTTGGGTGGTAATCAGCGTCGGCGTCAGCCCCAAACCCGCCACAAACTTGCGGCTGAAGCCAAGCCAGTCTTTTTTGGGGTAAATTTTGACCATGGCGTTGTAGTTACCTACCGCCCCGTTTAGTTTACCTCCCGGCTTGACTTCGGCAAATTTTTTCAGCCACCAGGAAAACCTCGAAACAAACACGGCCATTTCCTTGCCCAAGGTCGTCGGCACCGCCACCTGGCCGTGGGTTCTGGCCGGCATCACCGTCCCGGCCCAAACTCGTGCCAAACCTGAAAGTTTATCCACCAATGTCCGCATCGCCGGCAGCACTACTTTTTCTTTGGCACCAACCACCATCAAGCCGTATGAAAGATTGTTAGTGTCCTCGCTGGTTAAACCCCAATGGACCCAGGGCACCAACCGCGCCAGTCCCATCTTGGTTAGCTTCTCCCCGATCACATACTCCACCGCCTTAACATCGTGACGGATCTTTGCCTCAATTTTTTTTACCCGCGCTACATCCTTGTCGCTTAAATTGTTGCTCCAATGTAATAATTTCTTACTTGACTCTGTTGATAAACTTTTCAGATCAGCAGAGTCACCCCGACTGCGTCTGGGGAGTTGTGGCGAGCCAGAAAATGTCGGGGCTAAAAACCTGACTAACTCCAATAGGTATTTCACCTCCACTTTAACTCTATAAGAAATCAACGCTTCTTCGGAAAAATACTCTCTTAGTTCCTTTACCTTTTCCTGATATCGTCCATCCAGTGGAGACAGGGGCAAGACCAGTGCCGCACCTTTTCCGGCCATCACCCGACCATCATATAACAACCCCGCCTACTCTGCAAGAAAAACTACTCTCCATCTGTCTCTTCCGGAAAAAATTCTTTAATATCATCAAGCTCTATCGGCGACTCATTCATTTCTTTCATTTTACTATTCACCGCTTCCACCATCTCATCAGGAGATTGCCAACCATAATGCCCTATTGCTTCTCGAATATAATCTTGGCTTCCACTAAAAAACTCTGGAACATCACTTTTTCCCCGAAACTCTTCTCCAAAATTAACTATCACTTGGATAGACTGATGCAGATCTTCATAATTGATCTGTTTTGGCGCTGGTTCTGGTTCTGGCATAGCTACTCTTTCTCCTCCGCAATCTTGCTCGGCATGGGCGTTTTCTGTTTTCTGTACTTGGCGGTTTTTTTCTTGTAGTAAGGCACTTCGGCCTCATGGGTTAACTGCTCAAAGGTTAGAGCGCACACCCTCATGCCCGGGTACAAAGCCACCGGCATCCTCCCCAAATTCCCCAGCTCCATCACCACCACCCCTTCCCACCCCGGCTCAAACACCGATGCGGTCGAGTGGACCACCACTCCGAGCCTCCCCAGGCTCGACCTCCCCTCAAGCCGGGCTAGTAAATCGTCCGGCAGCTTAAAGCTTTCTACTGTCGTCGCCAAAACAAAATCTCCCGGCTGCAAAATAAACTGTTCATCCTTTTTCACCACCACCTCTTCCATCAGTTCCCGGGCCATCTTTGGGTCATTGGGATCAATAAAAGCTTTTTTCGAGTGGTTAAAAACGGCAAACTTATTCCCCAATCTCAAGTCAATCGAACACGACCCGAGTTGGGTGGTCAAATCCGGCGCCGGCGTAATCTTAATTCTGCCGGAGGCAAGCGCCTTTTTGATATCTCCGTCCGCCAAAATCATTAAGCTATTTTACCCTACTGCCTCCACTTAATCGAGCAGCCCATCGACGCCGGCTGGTTGTCAGGCGCCGGCTCCCCTGCTAGTAACCCCGTCATCGCCTCTTCCAAATTTTTTTCTTCTACTTGGTCCGGGTTTTGCCAATTGTCATTGATCCTGCCCCGGTAATAAAGCTTGAAAATCCCCTCTTCGTTTTTAAACAGAAACGGATCCGGGGTACAAACCGCCTCGTAGGCCCTAGCCGCCTCCTGGCTTTCGTCACGAAGGTAGGCAAAAGTTATCCCCCACTCCGGCGCTTTTTCCTTCATCTTGGCAAAACTGTCATCCGGGTGATCGACGTCCTCATTTGAGTTTATGGCCACAAAGCCGATCTGGCCGCCGAATTTTTTGTGTAAATCCACTAACAACGGCCAGGCCGCTTGAGCGTAAGGGCAATGGTTGCAGGAAAACACCACTAAAAGCCCTTTTTTATCCTCAAAGTCGCTCGGGCTATATTCTTTGCCGTCCACTCCCGGCAACTTAAAATCCGCCGCCTGCATATTACCCACTATACCACAACCCTAATCGTCCCCAGCATTACCGTCACTTTTACGTAAGCGATCGTCAACTTAAACGTGACGCTTTTTTCACTTTATATCTCAACTGCACCAAATCCTCACCCAATTGCTTCACACTCTTAAGCTCCAAATCAACATCCACCTCTCCTCCTTCAAACAACCTGATCCCCTCGCCCAAAACTTTAGGATGCACACTCAAAATCATCTCGTCCACCAATCCCTCTTTCAAAAACATCCCATTCACCGTGCCCCCGCCAATCAGTAAAATTTCCTGGTGACCTTTTTTCTTTGCTATCTCCAAAGCGTCACGAGCCGAAGTCACAAAAACCACACTTTCCTTCTCGCTTTTCCTTGCGTCGTCTGTCGTCAAAACAATGTTAGTTACCCCCTCAACCGGGTACAAATCACCATAATACTGATCAAAAGTCGTCCGCCCCACCACAATACAACCAAGTTCCTTGATTTTTTTATCAAAAACTGCCGCGTCAACATCAGAAACCCAATCTGAGTCCCCGTCTTTTTTCGCTACCAGCCCGTCAGCCGAAGTAGCCATGTACAAAACCACTTTCATGCGCCCATCTTAACACATTGACATCATTGGTATAATACTTAAAACTGCCCGCGAGACATGGGATTTATTGAAGGTCAGCCAGGCTATTTTCTTCACCATAGCCTGAACGGAGTTCGGGAAGGAACCCTGCGGCCAGAAGAAACCATTAAAGGCCATTTCGGCTGGGACTCTATTGACTTCCACACCGCCAGCGTCTTCCTTGCCTTAGTCAGCGGCCAACCAGCCACTTCGCTTATAGACACCTTAAAGCCCGAACTTATGTCAACTGTCGGTCAAGTGGACGACAAAAACTTTATTTCTTGGTACAAACACTTACTCCCTGACTCAAACGCCCGGAAACCGCTAGAGCAAACCATTAAAAACCACGGCAATGGTCTAAGCCCGACAGAATATGCCACTGCCATCCTGGCAATCAGAGACAAAACTTACCAGGAAATAACTCGCACACTTATAAGAGGAAAAAGCCCCGTCGCCTCTTGGCTTAACTCAGCTATGGAAAAACTTGGGGCCGTCAACCGAGTCCAACTGGCCGCCGTTGCCTTAGAAACCGGCCTGATCACTCCTCAGGCCGCGTCGACCATGCCAGAGACCGCTAAAATTCCTCACCTCAGTCGGCTCACGCAGCATCAAATCAATCTTCTCAAGTTAGTTAGCCAAGGCTTGAGCAACCAGGAAATCGGGCGACAACTAAATATTTCCCCTATTACCGCACGCAACTACCTTACCCACATCTACCTTATGCTTGAGTGTGAAACTGGTAGAACCAAACATAGCCGGATCAGAGCCTCGCTGATTTTCAACCTCAACCGCAATCGAACAACAACTATTTAAGCACTATCGCCACCGGTAAACTCCGCCCCGGGCCGACTTTGTAGCCGCCGGACCATAAAGCCGCCGAACCGCCGCCGTCAAGGTTTAGGGCCGTTTCCACCCCCAAAGTCGCCAATGTTTTCGCCGCCTCACCGATGGTGGCAGACAACACGTGGCCGATAATCACTTTGCCGCCGCGGTTTCCGATAAAACCCCTTGGCCCCCGGGCGGCGGCTTTGGCATCGAGTGCCCCCTCGTTGACCACATCCTGCCCACCGGAAACTAGCATCGGGTAGTTGGCCACCGCGCCAGTACCGCTGCCCACTCCCCAATCCAAAGTCCGGCCGTAAAAGTTAACGCTGGCACCGTTCATGGCTACCAGCGGCACGGTCGAGTAAACGTTGTTGTCCCGGTTAAATACCTTTTTGTCGCGCGTCCGCATCACCATGGTGTCAAAACTGTTAACTTTACCGGCGCAACCGGCGTAATCTGCCGGGCAAAAGTAGCCGCCGTTGATGCCGGCAAAGCCGCCGTTTCTGGCCACAAACTCACCCAAAGGCAAAGTGGGACAGTTATTGGCGCAGTTGTCGTCTGCGGCCGTGTCCACCACCACCTGGGCTCCTTCGGCCACTACCATGGCCACAGTAAACTGGCCCCGGTCGGTAGTCACCACCTGGCGCGAGTAGCCGCCGCCGGGCAGTTCGTTTGACGCCGGTGCCGCGACACTAATGTTCACTTCGGCTACCGCTTCTGCTAGCTTTTTCTCCATCTCTCCCTTAACCTCTGCGGCTAAACTCCCTGCCTCGTCGTATTTTAGTTCAGAAAGTTTTCTGAAAATCTCCACAAACTTATCGTTTAGGGCTCCCAACTCAATCTTTTGCTGCTCGTAGTCGCTTTTAAGCTCGAGTAAATCCCCCATGCCGCCAAAAGCCTTGCCGGTTTGCTCGATTTGCGCCTTAAGTTCCTGGTTGACCACATACTGGTCTTGGCTTTTAAGCTCGGCTAACTCCCCTCGTGTACTATCAAGTCTCCCCAGGGTCGAAAACCAGTTGGCCGAAAGCTGCCGGCTGTAGCTGACAAACTGCCAACCTTGCCATGAGATAAGCGCCGCAGCCGCCACCGCTATCGCCGCTGTCCACTTCACCCCCAAAAACTTTTTTCCCAATTTGGCTAAATTAAACTTCATCTTACTTTTTCGGTTTTCGAGCAATTATCCTAGCATACAGCCTGGTAGTGACATCGTAAACCGGCGGAGACAGACTGATTCTCACATCGCCAAAAAACTTTTCCATAAAAGCCTGAATCTCCTCTTCCGGCTGACCTGAATAGCTATGCATTTTTGCGGCATATTTTTCAGCTAAATCTAAAGTGGTATTTACTTCCGCAAACGTTCCCAGCGAAACGTGCCACTCTTCCATTCTCCTTGTCACATTGTAAATAAACCTTTTTCTGGCCTCTTCGTCACCATAATCTGGCTCGTCATCTTTTCTCCCGATACGCCAGGTGGTGGCTATCTCCCCGTCATCGGCCAACATTTTCACCCAGTTTTTCAAGACCACTGCTTTATCCTTATCGTTAAACCTGGTTAAAAAGGCATCGGTCACAATCAAGTCATACGGCCCACCGCTGGCATATTCGCGAGCATCGTCTTGAATAAATGCCATCACCGCCAACTGTTCCGGCTTAAAAACTCTTTGGCAAGTTAAGAGCGGGGTGGCACAGACATCTAAAACATCAATTCTGCCCTCAAGCTCATGTTTTAACCCTGGAAAAGGTTTCATAAACTTAGCCTCTTCCAAAACTATATCCGCCATTGATGGTGAGGCTAGACCGGAAACTAAAATTCTTGTCTCCGGATCCAGTCGCATGGTTGCCGAATCAACCGCGTTTCTGTAAAATTCTTCATGGGCTCGGGGGGTAGACACCACTCCAAATAAATCCAACAAAGGAAATGCCGCGTGATACGGACCACACCCTTCAGTCAAGCTCGGGTCAAAATCCCCCCACCCTCGCTCACAAGTATGTTCTCCAAACACCAACCTTTTAGTCTCTTCATACCAACCAGCCATTTTATCTCTTAATACCGCCCGCTCCGGAGTCAAAGTTACCGATTCTGCCATACTTCCTTAAGTATTTGCGGAAACTCTAAATATCCCGCCTCGGCGTTTAAATGTTTGCCGCCTTTAATAAAGTTAAGTTTAACTTTTAGATTTTTAACCACTCTTTCAAGCTGCTCTCTGGGAATGTAAGGATCGTCGCCGCCGGCATAAACCACAAAGTTCTGGCAGTTTACCCTAATCTTTTCCCAATCAAAAGGGTGATCGACAAAACTTTTGACTTGCGGGTCAAAATCAGGAAGATTTAACAAGGCGTCAAACGGGGAGACTAAAATGGCTGCCCTGATCGGGCCAACACCTTTTTCCAAAAGCCTCCAAATAAACGCCGGCCCCATCGAATGGCCGACAAAAATCGACTCAGCGGTAACTTTTTTCTCAAAAGGCTCAAAGACCCTCAACCACTTGTCTAAACTTTGCCCTTTAGGCGTCGGAAATTTGGGTACCAACACATCAACTCCATTACTCTCTAGCTCCTTTTTCAACCAAGGAAACCAATTACTTTCCGGGCTGGCGCCGGTGCCGTGGAAGATAAAAACATTCATCTCCCTTATTTTATACCAGTTTCTGCTCATAAAACTTGCTATAATTAGCCTCAAATGAAAAAGCTTCTATTTATCCTCGTTTTCCTCGTCCTCTTACTCGCCGCCGCCGGCTTTTATCTTCTAAAACCCAAAGCCCTGGGAGTCACTTACGGCCAACAAGACCTTGCCTCGGCCAAAGAAAAACTGGCCGTCACTTACGCCCCTCTGCCCGCCGACGCTGGCGCCGACAAAGTTTTGCTTGTCTCCGACTCTCATCCGGTCGACCAAACTTTCTCCAGCCAAGAGCTAACCGCCCTGGCAGACAACCGCCAAAAAGACTTCCCCTACTTCCCTTTTAAAAACGTTCAAATTCGCGTCAACGCCGACGGTAGCGTCGAAGGCTCGGCCACTGTCAACTACCAAGACGCGGTCAACTACTTGGTCGCCCTGGGAGTTTCCCAAGAGGTTATCGCCGAGGGCGCGGCCAAGTTCAAAATTCCCCCGACCGACTTGCCGGTTTATCTCAAAGTTTCAGGTAGCATCACTGAAAACACCAGCCAGATTGCCGTTGCCGCCGCCAAAATCGCCAACCTAAATATTCCTCAAAGCTTAGTCGACCAGTACGGCCCGGCACTAAACGGCTTAGTCGAGTCGGTCATCAAAGACCGCCAGCCCAGTTACAGCATCGAAACCCTCGAAGTGGTCAACGGCCAAGTTCATTTTCTCGGCACCTCTCCCGATCAGGAAATGGCGGCCAGATCAATCAACTAATTTCCTTCTTAATCTCTTTAATCGTCAGGCGCTTTTCCTGCTGTAGTTTGCGGATCAGTTTAATTCGCTTGATTGCATCCCGGCTATAAAGCTGATAGCCGCCCCGGGTACGACCGGCCACGGGCAACAAACCCGCTTTGGTCCAAAATCTGATAGTAGATATACTTTCCCCGCTTGAACTGGCTAGCTGGCCAATTTTTAACCGTTGTTTCTTTGTGGATGTCTTTCTAGCTTTAGCCCCGGCCACCTCAAGATAAAGATCAAGCGACCGGTTAACCGCGGCGTAAATCAACTGGTAATAATCATCACCGCTTCCACCCAGCTGGGCTTTTTCCAGGGAGTTAAGGTACTTTAACCGCTCTTCCTTTCTAATTATGGCCGCCGGATAGCCGGCTTTTAGCAAAACCAGATTCATCACTAGCCTGGCGGTCCGGCCATTGCCGTCCACAAATGGATGAATAGTCACTAAACGGTAATGGGCCTCGGCGGCGACTTTTACCGGCTGGTCTTTGGTGGTAGTCAACCAGTTAACCAGTTTATCCGTGAGTTTCGGTACTTTGACCGCATTAGGCAAAACCACTCTCGATCCGGCAATTCTCACCGGGCCGCGGCGAAACCTGCCGGCACTTGGCTCATCAAGCTGATTCAAAATCAATCGGTGAATCTCTAAAATCGCCCCAGTGGTAATTTTCTTGCCCTCCCTTGCCAAATTTTTGGTCAGCTCCCAAGCCGCGGCGTGGTTTATTGCTTCCTGATGTTCTCTCAAGGTTTTACCCTCAACCGTCAAGCCTTTTTCCACCACCAGTGCCGTTTCCTGCCTGGATAAAGTGTTGCCTTCAATCGCGTTAGAAGTATAAGTCAGCTCCACCCGCAACCAATCAGCCAGGTTTTTTTCCTGGGCTTGGGGCAAGGACCTCATGCGATCCAGCCTCTCTTTCTTTTTCGCCAAAATCGCCAACCAATTCCGCATATACCATAAAGTATAAAGTAACACTTCATGGTTTGTCAAGCACCGCCTCGCCCCGCCGGTTTAATACCTTAAACTTCCCGGCTTTGGCCCACATATACTCAAAAATCTGCCGCTGCATATCGGCTAACTCCTGGTTATAAATCTCCACGCAGAACACTTCCCTGCCCTGGTAGCGGTACATGACGTAAACGTCGTTATAAATCAAAATCTCAAACTTTATTTTCATTTGACTCGCCGGAATATGACGAATCTGCCAATATTTTTCTACCATTTCCCCCGCCACTTCAGTCCACGGCGCTAACCTGGTCACGTTAGTCAAAGTCCTGGAGGTAATTTGCCGCTCAACAAACTTCAAGCGCATCTTCTCGGCATAGTCTTTGTCAAAAAAAGCGTTCATGGTTTCAATCTCCATGGTCAAAAGTTCGCCGCGAGCCTTAAGCGAGTTGTAGGTTACCTGCTTTAAACCTTCCGGCCCCTGATAATAAAGCACCTTAGAAACTCCCCTTCTCTCTCTGCCTATCTTGTCTAACTCACCCACCACCATCGTCAAACTCGCCTTCAACGCCTCCGCTTGTTTTTCCTTCTCTTCAACCAGGACCCCTATCCTTTTGGGGTGGCTGGCCTCAAACCTCTGACCACGCGAGTGGAGCCTTACTACCACCAAGCCCATTTTATTAAGCTTGTCCAAAATCCGGTACACTTTGGTTCTGGCCAAGTGAACATTACCGCTTATACCCAAGGCTGAGTTGCTGCCGCCGGCCCACAAATCAAGATAAACTCTGGCTTCATCAGCGCTTAGGCCATACGGCGTCAAAAGTGAAACCAAATTGTCTGTTTGTTCGGACATCAGCTTGATTATACCCCTACCTTCAACTACAATTCCAGCCTATGAACCCAAAAACAAAAGGTACTGCCTGGATTTTAAACTCGGCTGTCTTTTTTGCCACCTACGGCGTCTGGTCGCACCTCATGGGCCACGACTTTGGCGAATTTAGCCAAGCCTGGACCAGGGGCTTAATCTTATTGGTCTTTGTAGTCCTGGTCGGTAAATGGAAAAAACTCTTCAAACCCATGCCTAAAAAAGACTGGCCTTGGTTTTTGGTTATTGCCTCAATCGGCCTAAATCAAGCCCCTTATTACTACGGCTTCCAACACCTTGGGGTTGGCACCGCCACCCTTTTATTCTACGCCGCTCTGGTCATCGGCGGCTACCTTATCGGCAAACTCGTCTTCAACGAAACCCTGACCAGAACCAAACTGACAAGCCTGGTCATCGGTCTTGCCGGCCTAGGAGTAATCTACCGCCTTTCCTTGACTCCGGCTCAAATCTGGCCGGCTACCTTAACCATCATCGCCGGCCTCATGGGGGCAATTTCAGCAGTCTTGCCTAAAAAATTGTCAGGCCAGTATCACGAATTCCAAATCATGGCCGGCTATCTCACCGTTATGCTCGTCGCCAATGGCCTGATCGCCTACTTGGTTAAAGACTCTCTTCCCCCTATCTCCGCCCACTCCGCTTGGCTAGCCGCCGCCGCCTACGCCGCTGCGCTTTTGATCGCCAACTTTTCAGTGATTGAAGGCTTCAAATATTTAGAAGCCTCTATCGGCAGCCTTATCGGCATGGCTGAAATTATCTTCGGCATCCTCTTTGGCTTTTTATTCTTCGGCGAAATTCTCTCTGCCACCACTTTCTTGGGCGGGGCCTTGATCGTTTTGGCCGCCGCCCTGCCTAACCTAAAACTTCCGCCATCACTTTGGGAATCTCGTGGACCAAAGCAGAATAATAAATAGGACCGGCAGTCTTGGCATATTTAACTTTCCTCAAGTGGTATAATCTTTCAAATCCGCCCAGATAACTATGCTAGTGGAAAATCGTGGTCAAAGCGAAATCGGCCAAACAACGTGGCAACAATCTAACTTAGAATCATTGCTCAACAACCTTGAAGGTTCGAAAATTGGGCCAGAACACCTAAGAAGATTTGACAGAGTTATCTTCGCCCTCGGCACAGCAGAACCCAAACAAGCACTAGTTGTTCATGGTTTCGCTCCTGAACCTATTTCGGTCTCTTCTCTAAGAAAACGCACCCGAGACTGTATAGGCTATTCCACATGGTATCCAAAAAGTAACTCTATATATATGTCATATTTGATTAATTCTCTGCTCCCTACAGGCTTAGCTCAAAAAACAAACAAAGGATACCAGCTTACTTTAGAAGCAGAAAACTACGCCAAACCAATAGCCGCATTGTTGTTGGAGTATTCTGCCAGTCAAGACATTCCTGCGTCTAAAATCTTCGGTCAACCAATAACTTCAAGTGGCAACAGAGCTCATATCACCAGAAGCGCTATACTTTTAACCCTTAATCAAAAAAGTTCTTTTGAAATCGAGTTATGCCGAACATTAAACTCAGATCTCTCCTCTATCAGGGGCAATCTTAAATCCCTAAACGACCTAGGATTAATAAATCACGAGGCTGTAGACACGGAGCAAAAAGGTTGGCTTATATATAAGCGAGTAGGGCCTAAAAATCTTGCAACCCATTCCCCAAGACTTAACCGACTAAGAAAAAATGTTATTAAATACTTTGAAGTAAATGAAGAAGGAAATATCCCAAGCGTTCTAAAGGCTCTCGGCAGACAAGATGCCTCGGATGTTTACACTATTTTTTCAGAATTAGCTGAATCTGGTTACCTTGAAACAAAAAAGTGGACTGGCGGTGTTCAACAATCAATAACCCATATAACCCCGAAGGGAACAGAATTTGTAGAAACAATTATTAGGCCTATACTAGCGGCCGTTTCTGGACACACTCAACAATTGACAACCATGAATGAAACCCTAGAAAAAATTCAGAATGACCCCTCAATAACCGAAAAAGCCATACAAAACTACAGAAGACACAACGAAAAAATAACCAAAGAAGAAAACGCAGATATAATTATTGACCACTTAATTGAGTATGGTCCCACAAGACCAAAAGATTTAAAGGAACGATACGGAAAAAAAACTGCCCCGGTGTTAAAACATCTATCAGAATCGGGCAGGATAATAAAACACCAAGACGGTAAGGCTGTCTTTTATCTGCTTCCAACTCTGGATAAACCGCAAGTTGAAAGACCAGTGTTAGCGGTTGATTTTTCACAACCAGAAGATTTACTTCCTCCAACTTGCCTGCCAAAAGAACACTATTTAGCCCAACTGGAAACCCATGATTTATGGCTGGAAATTCAAGAAGATCTCGACCAGCTACCAAAAAAAGCCTATACCCAAAGAGAGTTTTTTAGCCTCTACGATCCCGATAACCCAAACTGGGCAGAAAGAGATAATTACACTAACGGTAAATACTATAACTTGGTTTTGGCTCTCAGGAAATCTGGCATTAGATATCCATATAAATATCTCACAGAGTATCAACCACAAAAACAAGAAGTCATGGATTTAGTAGCAAAAATTCAGCTTAATTTAATAGAGAAACTTATAGAAACTCCTATTAAAAAAAATTGGCGAGACTACTATGAAGAACTCCATACAGAGGCTTTTTGGGTGCAACTATATCAAGACCTTAAAACCATACCAGAGAACACCTATTTCACTAACTTTATGAGGGGTTTTTCAAGAAATGAAAACAACGGCGGCAAGATTAATCCATCTACTCCAGGATACTATCTCAACCTCCTATATGCGCTAGAAAGGCACACCGAAAGCGCTGGACATTTTATCCGCAACTTCACTCCTACCCTTCCTTACGAACCAGAATTAATTCAAGCAATACGAATGGCTAAGCAAGAGCTGGAGAAAAAAGTATCTTTTATTAGGCCGCGAGTTTCTCCAGAACAATGGATTCAGACACTAGAAACAAAAGACTTTTGGGAAGAACTCCGTCAAGATCTAGAAATGTTTAAGGCAAAAAACGAAACCTTTTGGAATTTTTTATTCTTTTTTGACGAGGAAAACATCAAACTTGAACAAAAAACAGATGAAAAAAGAAAGCCGTATTTAGGAAAATACTACACCTTAGTCCATACTTTTTCCAGACACTTGCAACTCTTTTTAGAAGATGGTTTACAAGAACTCCCAGAGACCCTAACAAGCAGTGTAATCTCAAGCTTAAAATCTTATCTTTACTCTAAGGCACCTCTCGACGTTAGAGAGTTGCTTTTGCTTAACTTCCCAGATGATTTTGAGTACATTTTTGACGAAGAATATCTAACTTCTCTCCGAAAGTCCTCTGCCTTCCCTGTTGAAGACGAAACAACTACCCAGGAACATCAAGTGCTGGCGGAAATTCTTGCCAGGGTAAGATCGGGCATTACGGTTGCCGAAGAAGAAGACTATGACACCATTGACCTCCCCACAGAAATAGGCCGGAGGGTAAATCTTTACCAAACGTACGATCTACAAACACAAATAGCCCTTGCTAAAGAGATCGAGCGTGGCGAGCTAGCCAAAGAAACAATCGAGAACAACCCTCAACATCCAGATAGTCAAAACCTAGAACAATTTGTTCTGCGTGGACAAGAAGCCAAAGATGCTCTAATTAAATCTATGCAACGTTGGATTTTCTTTTTAGCCAGTAGGTTTAAAAAAAGAGGAGCTAAGCCATCAACTTTTGACCTTTATCAGACAGGAAATATAGGCTTACTTGTAGCAATTAACAAATATGACTGGAGAAAAGGGGTAAAACTTTCAACTTACGCTACCTACTGGATCGAAAATGAAATGAGGGCCCTTTTGGCTCAAGACAGGGGACTTTCAACATACGACAACAAGCTTTTTACTCAAATTACAAGAGCTATCGGAGAAATCGAGAAAGAACAAAAACAGGTCTCTGAAGAGCTTATCTCGGAGAAAACAAACATTCCCGTTGAAAGAATTCAGGCCTTGCTACAAAGAGTGTATCCTATTTCACTCGAGGCATCAGCCCCTGGAGATGACGAAAGAACTCTGCTAGACACAACTAAAGACCCCAATGTGGACACCGAAAGAGAAGCACTCCAAAGAGTAATTAGACATCAAGTAGATACTCTCCTTTCCCAAAACAACATTTCTCCAAGGCAGGCTGAGATTCTTAGAATGAGGTATGGTTTAAAAGACGGCGTCTTCTACACTCTACAAGAAGTTGGTTATGCGTTTGGGTTAACCAGGGAAAGAATTAGACAAATAGAGGCTGAAGCCTTAGAAAAACTAAGCAGCCTTAAAGAAACAATTAATCTAAATGACTTAGTTAAAAAGATTAAATAATGCCAATAAACAGGCCAACTAACCTAAAACTTCCGCCATTACCTTGGGAATCTCGTGGACCAGGTCCGAAGCGTTAAAGTAAGCACCCACCAAGCTGTAAAGCCGGTCGCCGGCCAAACCGTTAAGATAAACGCCGCACGAGGCCGCCAAAAAAGCGGGCGATTTGCAGTAAAGCGCGGCAACCAACCCCGCCAACACGTCACCCGTTCCCCCTTTGGTCATCCCCTCGTTACCAGTAACATTAAGCACGCACTGTTTGGCATCACAAACCACATCCGTCGGCCCTTTAAGCACCACTGTCGCCCCACCATAGACCTTCGAAAAATCTTCCAAAAAATCGGCCATTTTAGATATTTGGTCCTTAGAAAATTTGAATTTGTTTAGAAATTCGGATTTAGAAATTAGCAATTTTCTTCCGGAACGATCTATCAAACCTCTAAGCTCCCTTAAATGTGGGGTAACAATCATTCGCTCGTTGAGTAATCCGGGATCCATCATCTGTAAAGCCCCGCCGTCAATCACCCAGCGCTTGTCAGGATATTTTTTCAAAAGCTTGTTGGTTTTCTCCTCTGTTTCTTTGCCCCGTTCCATCCCCGGGCCGATAAGTACACAATCGGCCTCGCCAAGATACGTTTCCACCTCGCCTTGGGGGACGACGATGCCGTCGTGAAATCTTTCCTTCTGCTTTTTGACGATGGCTTCATTGACCGGCACGCTAAAGTAAAACACCATATCGACGATACGGCTGGCCACCTCCAAAGACCACATGCTGGCCGCATGAAACAACTGGCTCCCGCCGATCAAAAGTAGCTTGCCGTTCTGGCCTTTGTGTGAATCTTTGGGAGGCCGATAAAGCTGGGCTAAAACTTTAGGGTCAAACTGGTCCATGAGGTTAGTTTACCACGCTAGGCGCCAAACATTTGTGCCAGCCCCATCAGGTCAATGATGATCGGCATCAGGTGTTCACCCCTGATCCGCCCCAGCCGTCCCTTGGCGCAAGCCCTTTCGCCAAAAGCCTCGACGTCGTCGTCGCGGACGCTCTCTCCAAAAATGGTGATCGGCACATCGTCGGCCGAGTGATTTTTCAGGGCGCAGGGCGTCGAGTGATCGGCGGTCACCACCACCAAAGATTTTTTAAGTTTAGAAAGCGGGGCTACGGCCTGGTCCACCTTTTCGATAAAGGCCTTTTTCCCCTCCGGGTTGCCGTCTTCTCCTAAAGTATCGGCGCCTTTGATATGGACAAAAATAAAGTCGAACTTGTGGGTTGCTTTAATCGCTTTTTTGATCTTGGCGGCGACATCCGAGTCCGGCTTACCTGTGGCACCGGGAACGTCGATTACTTCCATCCCCAAAATTTTGGCCACGCCTTTGTAAAGCCCGGCGCCGGCAATGCAGGCCGCTTTTAAACCGTACTTGTCAAAAAAACTGGGTAGCTCGGGATAGACCCCCGCCCCTCGCGCCAGCATAAAGTTGGCCGGAAGCTTCCCAACCTTTACCCTTTGTTTATTCAAAGGCCAATCTTTAATTTCCTTGTAAACCTTCAATAAAAACTTATTTAAAACTCTGGCGGTGAATTTGGCCTCTTTCGATGCGTCTAAGCCCTCGACAGTTTTCAACTTTACTCCTAACTCCTTAGGGTCGGCGCTGGAAATTTGGCTGCTTAAACCTTTGCCGCGCATAATTATTCCCAAACGGTGGCCAGTACCGGCCTTAACCAAAAACTTCACCCCGTCGACTACGGTTCCGTTAAACTTTTTAGCAAAAGGGTTGGTGTCATCAATCCTCCCTGCCCGCCTATCCACTACCACCAAGTTGTCATCAACTGTCCCCATGTTGACTCTAAGACAGACATCGCCAGGCCTAACTTCCATGTTGATCCCGGCCACTTCAAACGGGCCGCGGCCGGTGTAGTAAGTTTTCGGGTCATAGCCAAAAAGGGCCAAATGGGCCGTGTCGCTTCCCGGCCTCACTCCAATGTCAATAGTGTGCATCACTCCGGAAATTCCGCCCCGAGCCAGTTTGTCAAGGTTGGGGGTTTTGGCCGCCTCCAAAGGAGTTTTTCTGCCAAAAGCTGGGATAGGCCTATCACCCAAACCATCAATCACGATTAAAAAAACCTTATCCATTTATCTCTTAAAGGGAAACTTGGCGTATTGGGCTTTTTTGCCCAGAAGCTGCTCGATTCGCAAAAGGCGGTTATATTTCTCTATCCGCTCGCTTCTTGCCGGCGCCCCGGTTTTTATTTGCCCACAGCTGCCCGCCACCACCAAGTCGGCGATAAAGTCGTCCTTAGTTTCTCCCGAGCGGTGGCTCACCACCGCCGTCATCCCCGCTTCATGGGCCATGTCAATCGCCGCCACCGTCTCGGTTAGGGTGCCGATCTGGTTTAGCTTAATCAAAACCGAGTTGGTCGCTTTCTCCTCAATGCCCTTTTTCAACCTGTCGATGTTAGTCACATAAATGTCATCACCGACGATCTGGATTCTGCCGCCCATCTTCTCCGTCATCAGCTTAAAGCCAAACCAGTCATCCTCCGCCAAACCGTCCTCGATTGATACAATCGGGTATTGTTTAACCCACTTTTGGTAAAGCTCAATCAACTCTTCGCTTGATAGTTTTAAGTTTTCTGTTTTAAGTTGGTATTTGCCGTTGCTAAATACTTCACTGGCCGCCGGGTCCAAAGCGATGGCGACTTGACCCCCCGGCTTGTAACCGGCCGCCTCGATCGCCTTGACCATGGTGGTTAAAAGCTCGCGGTGCGAGCCAAACTTGGGCATAAAGCCGCCCTCATCGCCCACCCCGACCGGCAAACCCTTCTCGTGAAGCGTCTTTTTTAAAGTATGGTAAATCTCCGCTCCCCAGCGAAGCGCCTGACTAAAACTTCTGGCTCCCACCGGAAAGAGCATAAACTCTTGAAGGTCTACCGAACCAATGGCGTGTTTGCCGCCGTTTAAGACGTTCATCATCGGGTCGGGTAGCCACCAGTCGCGGTTTTTGGGCCAGAAAGTTTTGCGCAAATACTCGTAAAGCTCGAGTTGGTAACTTTCCGCCACCGCCCGGGCCGCGGCTAGAGACACAGCTAAGATCGCGTTAGCCCCAAGTCTTTCTTTATACTCCGTTCCGTCAAGTCCAATCGTCAGCTCGTCTAAGCCGGGCTGGTCGGCGGCATCAAAGCCGCGCACTTTCGGCCCGATGACGTCGGTAACGTTTTTCACTGCTTTAAGCGTCCCTTTGCCGCCGTAGCGGCGCTTGTCTCCGTCTCTAAGCTCCAAAGCCTCATGAGTTCCGGTCGAGGCTCCGGAAGGAATTACCGCCCAACCCCGGCTGCCGTCGGCAAGCGTTACCCAACAGGCCACCGTCGGGTTGCCCCGCGAGTCCAAAACCTCCAAAGCTTCAACTTTTTTAATCGCCGTTTTCTTCATATTTTAGGTTTACCCCGTTCTACGGGGTTTGCCCCGTTGTCCGGGGTCCTGCCTTCTCTAGCTCAAGCCCCTCTTTAGTATCGCTGAAAGTCTTAAAGTTATCAATAAACATCCGCGCCAGCCTGGTTTCGGCCAAATCATACTCGCGCTTATCCGCCCAGGTATTTCTCGGGTTTAAAACTGTCGCGCTAACCCCGGCGACTTTTTTAGGCAAAGCCAAAGCAAACACTCCCACCGGCTCATACTCGGCCTTCTCAAGCTTTCCGGTCAAAATCGCCGTAATAATCGCTCGGGTGTTGGCAAGCGGCATCCTCTGGCCCACGCCGTAACCCCCGCCGGTCCAGCCGGTACTCACCAGGTAAACTTGAGCTTGGTGCTGGTCAATCTTTTTCCCTAAAATCTCGGCATAGGCCGTGGGGTGAAGCAGTAAAAACGGCGCCCCGAAACAGGCCGAAAACGTCGCCTGCGGCTCGTCCACTCCCCGCTCGGTGCCGGCAACCTTGGCCGTGTAGCCGGACAAAAACCAGTACTCCGCCTGCTGTCGAGTCAGTCTGGCGACCGGCGGCAACACCCCAAAACTGTCGCAAGTCAAGAAAATAATCTTTTGGGCGTGTCCCCCTTTGGATACCGGCCTGACGATGTTTTTGACGTGATCTATCGGGTAGCTGACTCTGGTATTTTGCGTCTTGGTAACATCGCTAAAATCCACCCTACCCTTGCCGTCTATGACTACATTTTCCAACAGCGCGTTTCTTTTTATCGCCTTGTAAATATCCGGCTCGCCCTGTTGGGACAAATTAATCACTTTAGCATAACAACCGCCCTCAAGGTTAAAGACTCCTTCATCGTCCCAGCCGTGCTCGTCGTCGCCGATGAGTTTGCGCCTCGGATCATGAGACAGGGTAGTTTTGCCCGTCCCCGAAAGGCCAAAAAACAAAGCGACGTCGCCTTTTGCCCCCTCGTTGGCCGAGCAGTGAAACGACCCCACGCCTTTTAAGGGCAGTAAGTAGTTGGCCACCGAGAAAATACCCTTTTTAATCTCGCCGCCGTACCAAGTGCCGCCGATCAAGATCGTCTTTTTTTCGATATTGATGGCGATAAACACCGGCGAGTTAAGGCCGTGTGTCTCAAACTCACCGGCGACCGTTTTACACCCATTCCAAATCGTCCATTCCGGGACAAAATTGTGTTTTAAGTTTTCGCTTTTAGATAATTTTATAAACATATTCTTGAAAAAATGCGCCTGCCAGGCCACCTCGGTCACCATTCTTACCCCAAACCGGTTTTCTTTACTCGCCCCGGCCCAGCCGTCCATAAGATAAAGCCTTTTACCCGTCAACTGGTCTTTGACTACCCCCAACAAATAGTCCCAGGTTTCAATCGAGATCGGCTTGTTGTCCGATCCCGGACTACCCTCCCCCGCCCACCAAATGTTTTCGGCCGACGGCCCGCCGCCAACAATATATTTATCCTTGGGCGACCTGCCGGTAAACTTACCCGTATCCACCGCCACCGCGCCCGCCGGCTGGCGGGTCACCACCCCCCGCTCAAGCTTACTAAACCCCTTGCCGGTCTCGTGCTTGAAAAGCTCCTGGTAACTCAAATTGTGGTAAACCTGCTTCGGTTTAAGCTCGTTAACTTCCATATTCCTTTTCAATAAACTTTGTCAGCCTTTTTAGGCCTTCCTTAATATCCCCCAAACTACAAGCAAAACTCAAGCGAATGTAACCCTCGGCGCCAAAGGGCGCCCCCGGAATCACCGCCACCTTTTGCTTTGCCAAAAGCTTCTCGGCAAAATCAAGGCTGCTTTTAGTCAATTGGCTAACGTCGGCCATCACATAAAAAGCTCCGTCGGGAAGACTCGCCTTAAGCCCGGCAATTTTGTTTAACCCCGCCACCATCATCAAGCGCCGCCTGGCAAACTCCCGCCGCATTTTTTTGGTAAAAGCGCCGGCCTTTTCAAGCGCCACCACCGCCCCCTTTTGGGCAAATGAAGTCGGGTTGGCCGTTAGGTGGCTTTGTAGCGCACCCATGGCAGCAATCACTTTCTCGTCTCCGGCCGCGTAGCCAATCCGCCAGCCGGTCATGGAAAAGCTTTTCGACAACGAATTAACCGTTATCGTCCGCCGGTAAGCCTCACGGCTCAAAGCGGCAAAACTGACTTGCGCTCCCTTGCCGTAGTAAAACTGGTCATAGCACTCGTCTGAAATCACCCGGAGCTTTTTGTATCTTAAAGCCACCCGCGAGAGATCAGCCAATTCCCGCCTGTCATACATCACTCCCGTCGGGTTGCTGGGGGCGTTTACAATCAACGCCCGGCTCTTGCCGTTTAGGACGCGAGCCAACCTTTCCGGCGTCAACCTAAAATCACTCCCGGTGTTAACGATCACCGGTTTGGCCCCACTTGCCTTGACCATCTCCGGATAACTCACCCAGTAAGGCGTCGGGATGACCACCTCGTCGCCGGCCTCCGCCAACGCCATGATCGCCTCAAATAAGGCCTGCTTGGCTCCGTTGGCTACTATTACCTGACCGGGAATGTATCTAAGCTTGTTATCCCGCTTGAGTTTCCTAACAATCGCTTCTTTTAATTCCGGAATTCCTGAACTCGGGGTGTACTTGGTAAAACCCTGATCGAGTGCCGTTTTGGCCGCGTTTTTAACTATGGTTGGCGTGTCAAAATCGGGTTGCCCCGCCGCAAAACTTATCACCCAATCTCCCTCGGCCGCCATCTGTTTGGCGCGAGCGGTAATGGCTAAAGTGGCAGACGGCGTCAGTTTCTTCACCGCCCGGGTTAGCATGTTCCTATTCTATCACAGGTTAATTTCTTCGATCACTTGATACTTTGATCCTTTGGGCGAGAGCCTGCTCTCATACACCACCACTCTGTCGACCTGCCAACGTTGGGGGATTTTAAGCTGAAGTTTTTTGGCCACCAGCTTTCCCAGTTCCAACCGCTGTTTTCTTTTAGCTTCTTTACCAACTCTGCCTATAGTCACGTGGGGCATGAACGATCTTTCCTCAAACTCAAACCCCGCCCCGGACAACTCCGCCCTCACTTGCTTGTAAAGCCGGGCCATGGTTTTCAAGTCGCCGTTTAAGCCTAACCAGATGACTTTAGGGATCACTAAAAAGGGAAACGCACCCAATCCCTTAAAACCAACTTCAAACGGTTTTATCTCGCCAACGCCTCTTTTGACCGCTGCGGCTACCCGATCGAACTTATCTACTTCTCCTAAAAAGGCTGCTGTAAAGTGCCACTTGTCTTCATCTTCCCATCTCACCGGCCAGTGACCCCGTTTTAAATCTTTGATTATTTTGGCTACCCCCCGCTTGGCCTCGTCACTTAGCGGCAAGCCGACAAACAGCCTCATAACCTCACCACTTCGGCGTGGGCGGATTTCGGTAGCATCGCTTCGTCGGTGGCAGTAATGATGGTCTGTTGCTTGGCCAACAGCTTGACCACTTCTTGGCGGTGCCGGGCATCAAGCTCGGAAAAAATATCGTCCAATAAAAGCACCGGCCTTGTCTCGCTCTTTTCGGCCACAAACTCAAGCTCAATGAGCTTAACCGCAAATACCGCTATCCGCTGTTCCCCCCGCGATCCATAAAGGCTTAAATTCTTCTCTGCCTTGCCGGGTCGACGGCTGATAAAGCCAAAGTCGTCCCGGTGCGGCCCCACCAAAGTGGTCGCCGCCGCCACTTCTTGAGTTTCATACTGTTTCAGTCTACTAACCGAAATCACGCTCTTATCATATGCCAACTTCAACCCCAACCCCCGCTTTGCCAACCCCTCGCTGATAAATCCCAAAAATTCTTCGCGCTTGCCGGCCACGATATCCCCATTCTTAATCAACATCTGGTCCCAAAATATAAGCTGTTTTCTTTCTCCCTCGCCCTCGCGAATCTTTTCCAAAAGTTTATTCCTTTGCCTCAAGCCTTTTTGATAAGACAAATTAGACCGGCGATACTCCCTGTCCGTCTGCTCCAAAACGCTGTCCAAATAGTCCCGCCTTATCTTCGGGCTCCCCAAAGTCAACTCGATGTCCTCCGGTCGAAACAAAACAGAGCGTAAAATGCCCACAAAGTCCATCCTCCTCTTACCCACTCCATTGACCAGATATCGCTTCTGGCCGCCCGTCAACCTAATCTCCAACTCTTCGCTGGCTTGCCCCACTACCCGGGTTAAGTTTTCGCCATAAAAAATCATTTGATCTTCCCGCGTCGCCCGAAAACTTTTGCCCGTGGCCAAAAGATAGACCGCCTCCAAAATATTGGTCTTGCCCGCGCCGTTGTCCCCGACAATCAAGGTGGTGTTATCTGTTAGCACCACCATTTTCTTGCGGTAGTTTCTGAAGTTTTTTAGTTGCAAACTGGCTAAAATCATTTTTGACACTTGGGGCAAAAGTATGTCCCCCTACCCCCCAGTTTTATCTTTTTTATAATCCCCCCATCCCGCCGACATTTTTCTCCCGCCCGCTCGTAGACTAAAAAATGCTCTTGGTACTTCCCGCCCATTCCCGACACATTAACAAAATTTTCGTCGCTGGCTGTGGCCCCGCCATATTTAATACCGTTATTTATCACTTTTCTTAAGCATTTATGAAGTTTGAAAATTGTAAATTGTGAATTGGTTATTTTCTGTGCCTGCCTTCTCGGATCTATGCCGGCGCAGAATAAGGCATCATTGGCATAAATGTTGCCCACTCCGCCCAGTTTTGCCTGGTCGCAGATCACCAGTTTCACCGCCCTCCGGGAAGACGCCAGAATTTTTTTTAGATACTCTGCAGTGGCTTCCTTATCAATCACATCCGGCGGTAGTTTATCAAGCTCCGCCTTAAGCTTTTTATCACTCACCGTCTTAACCCAACCAAACACTCTCATGTCGTTAAAGAAAAGCCGGCCGCGGGAAAGCCCTAAAACCACTCGGGTGTGTTTGCTGGGAAGCTTACTCACCCAGTCCGCAGTCGGGTGGCCGCCGGCAATTCTTGTTTCGGGTTTCGGGTTTCGAGCTTCGGGTTTGCTGGTGTAAACCAGCTGCCCCGTCATTTTCAGGTGAATCCACAAGTTCATTCCTCCGGAAAGCTTAATAACAAACATCTTAGCTTTTCTTTCCACCCCTAAAATCTTCTTGCCCGCCACCGCCTGTTTATCTCCCTGCCAGCTTTTGGCCCTTCTCACCGTTATCTTTTTTATCGCCTGCCCCACCAAAACTTTCTGCAGTTGACGGCGTATGGTTTCTACCTCAGGTAGTTCCGGCATAACTACTCCAGGCTGGACACGCCCAGCTTTCTCCTTTGCTGATACATCAACCAAAAAAAGCCCAGCCCCAAGACTAAATAGATCACCGTCAACCCCAAGCTTTTCAACAACATCGCTTGGTCAATTTGACCCCGACTCAAAACCACCCTCATACCTTCAAAAACATAACTGGCGGGCACCCAAGCGGCAATCCTCTGCCCCCATTCTGGCAGCGTGCTTACCGGATAGTAAATCGCCGAAAACGGCGCCAACAAAGACACCCCCGACCAAGCAATGACCTCAATTCTCATCCCAAATCTTAGAATTACTCCGGCAGCTACCAAACCAATATACCAGCCGCTCATTAAAAGTAGCGCCACAAACGGCACCATCATCCAGCCCACCTGTAAAATATTTACCCCATACAACCAGTACACCAATGCCAAACCAAAACCAATGGCAAAAAACATTCTTATAAACCCTAAACAAATTACCGCCACTACCCATTCATAAATTGTCAGTGGAGTCGCCAACACGTTTACTAAGTTATGCGACCAAAGCTCTTCGAGTAAGTTGACCGTCACTTCATACTGACTCCGCCAGATCACCTGCCAAAACACTAACCCGGATAACAACACCAAAACTATGTCAGCTGTTGCCGCCTTCTGCTGAAAGTAAACACTGGTCATCCCCCACAAAACAATATCCAAGGCCGGCCAGTAGAAAGTATCAAACAGCCTACCCACATTATGTTTTAAATCGTAAGCGTGACGCCACCAAATCGCCTTGACCCGATTAAGACTCATTTTCCCTCCCGCTTTGAGCAATAAAGTAATCTTCTAAAGTCGGCTTGTCGATGCTGATTTTTGAATACTTAATATTGTGTCTGGCCAACTTGTTTAAAAACGCCGCTACCTCGTCTTCCTTGATTACCACTTCCGCCTCCCTGCCGCTGACTTTAACCGGATAGCCTCTGCCTTGGGCAAAGGCCTTAAGCCGCTTCAAACCATCTCCCACCCACAACCTTAAAGTGCAGTTTTTAACTGTTTTAGCCAAACCATCAGGCGTATCCTCGGCAACGATCTTGCCTTTTCTCAAAAAGATCACCCGGTCACACACTTCCGCTACCTCGGCCATGTTGTGCGAAGTAAACAGCATCGCTACTCCATACTTTTGCTGCTGCTTTAACAAAAATTTTCTGACGCTGTCGGCAATATCAGGATCAAGGCTGGCGGTCGGCTCGTCCAAAAGCAGTATCCTGGGAAAGTTGATAAACGCTTTAGCTAGTAGCACCCGGGTCAACTGCCCGGCGCTTAACGCATTAGCAATTTTGTGCTTGTATTCCGACATGCCAAATTCGCTTAACAACATTTCAATCCTCTCTTCCGGTTTTTCCACTTGATACAGCTTGGCAAACACCATCAAGTTCTCAAACACCGTCAGCCACGGCAGCTTGGCATAGGCCGAGGAGTAATTCACCTGCTGCATCAATTCTGGTCGATTTTTTTTAACGTTTTTTCCAAAGTATTTTATCGTCCCGGCCGTTTCCGCTGTCGTCCCTAAAAGCATTTGGATCGTGGTAGTTTTACCGGCTCCGTTCGGGCCCAAAAGCCCCACAATCTCGCCTTCATGAATCTTGAAAGAAACCTTGTAAACGGCCAGCGTCGGCTCGTTTCGTTTCATTTTTCGAAAAGAAAAGCCGCCGTCAAACACCTTAGTCAGGTTATTCACCTCAAGAACTATCTTGGAAGGCATGCGTCCTATTCTATCAGGCTTTCTTGACTTTTTCCTCAACAAACTCTTTCATCTCTCTCTTAAACCGGGCTTTACTAAACTTTCTGGCTTGGTCAAGGCAGTTTTTTCTGACACTAAGATAATTTAAATTATTGAAGCGCTTGAGCGCCTGCCATAAACCTTCAACCGAGTAATTATCAAACAGCACTCCTGTTTTGCCCGGCAAAATTGTCTCCCGGTAGCCCCCGCCGTTGTAAGCCACCACTCCCGTACCGCATGCCATCGCCTCCACCGGCGTCATGCCAAAATCCTCGTCGGTCGCCAACGCCAGAAAGGCCTTGGCTTGCGAGTAAAGCTTAACCAGTTTCTCGTCGTCAACTCGCCCCATAAACTTAATTTTATCTCGAGCTTGTCGAGAGACCCCCTTTTGTAGCCGCTCAAACTCCCTGCCCCAACCTGCCGCCTCGCCCACCACTTTAAGTTTAAGCCCGTGCTTGACCGCCGTTTTTACCGCCAACTGAAGACCTTTTCCGCCCACGATCCTGGAAACCACTAAGTAGTAGTCTTTTTTTCTGCTAGAAGCTAGGAGCTGATTGCTGCTGCCTAAATCAACCGGTGGATAGATAACCTGACTATCTCTCCGATAAAACTTGGCGATTCTTTTTTTAACATTGTCGCTGTTGGCGATAAAGTAAGTCACCTTTTGGGCTGCTTCATAATCATAAAGCCGCATAAAATGGCCCACCACCAGACCGTAAACTTTAACCGGCCAATACTTTTGCCACTCCACCGAAGTCGGATAACCATAAAGCCACCGCGGCGGCGTGTGGCAGTAACAAATTTCAATCGGGACACCAAAACCCTTAGTCACATACCAGCTAGCAGAAGAAATCACCACGTCATAATCTTTAAGCTCCTGTGCCACGCTCCCCCAGATCTTTGGCGCCAAAAACCTTAACGGCGAATGAAGCTTGCCGGGAAAAAATGGAATCTTTTGCGCAAAGCTAACTCTCACGTCTTTATCTTTAAACCTCTGCCACGCCGGCGAGCCCTTTTTGTAAAAAGCAGTGTAGATCGGTGCCCGGGGCCAAATTTCTGACAAAGCCAAAAGCACCCTCTCTGCCCCGCCAAACTCATTCAAATAATCGTGGATCAAAGCTAGCTTCATTTCTCAAACAACCCCACTTCAAACACTTGAGTTAACTCCTCTTCCTTCTCATCGTTGGGCAACTTGTTAACCAAAGACTTAAACCCAAATTTATTAAACAGTTTTACCGCCTTGGCCTTATCATACTCATGTATCCGGCACTTATCCCAGGATAATTTAATCGGCACGTCGGTCACAATCGCCGCCAATTTTTTGCTTCTGACTGCCTCCTCGTAACCGTCAGCCAGTTTTTTAATCACCGCTGCCGACACGGCTGGTAGGTTTTTGGAGCGGATGGCGTCATACAATCTTTCTACCGTCAAAAACTTGTTTAAAAGCGTCGTGGCCGTCTTGGGCCCGATGCCGCGGACTCCCGGAATATTATCCGACGCGTCTCCGGCTAAAGCCTTAAGGTCGACAATCTGCTCCGGCGTCAGCTCAAACTTTTGCTTTACCTCCTCTACCCCGTAAAGTTTCGCCTCCTGTTTACCTCTCTTGGGCAACCACACCCTGACACTATCGTCCACCAACTGCATCGCGTCTTGATCGCCGGTAACAATTATTACTTCCCCCCCATCTGCGGCCTGGCGAGCCAATGTGCCAATGACGTCGTCGGCTTCGAAACCTTCCACCTGAAAAATCGGCATGCTCAACACCTCAACCACTTCTCTAACCCGATCAAGCTGGTTCGTCAACTCCACGTCTACTTCCGGCCGTTGGGCTTTGTAACCCGCGTAGTCGATGTGCCTAAAAGTCGGCTTATCCAGGTCAAAAGCGACCGCAATATGGGTCGGCGCTAGCTCCCTCACCACCGATAAAAGTATGCTGGCGAAGCCATAAACCGCGTTGATTTGTTCTCCTTCAGGGGTGGTCAAAGACGCCGGGTAAGCGTAATAAGCTCGAAACACAATCGCGTGCCCATCGATCAACACCAATCGCCTTTTCATGAGGTTATTGTACCATTCTCCCCTGAAACCGCCGCCACCTTGATGGCAATTTTAGACCCAACCCCGCCAACTCATTTTTTGTTGCCACTTTAATGGTCAAGGACTCCTCTGTCGCCACCACCGCTAACACCTCATTCCTTTTCACCTCCACCGTTCTGTTAACCACCCCTTCTCCCGCCCTTCTTATCATTCGCGCATTACAACTGCCGTCAATGTACTCGCCGCTTACCATAAAGCTCAAACCTCGCCTCGCTTCACCATCCACCCTAGACACTAAATGAATCGCCTTTTCTTCAGGAAAAACCGGATATCCCAAACCTTCAACTTTATACAATTCTTGGTGTTCTTCAGGCGTTTCCTCCAAACCAACCATTTTCACTTCCACTCCTGGACAACAAACCACAAAAACCCTATTTTGTAGACCGGCCAATCGCTCATCTTTCTTAAATGGCCTAACTTCAACACAACCCTCTTTTTCAAACTCCAAAATCATCCCCGCCACCCTCTCTGGCTTTTGAGTCGGTAGAGCTGTGTCGAAATAGTGCTGAATCCCTTCTTCAACTAAGGCCATATTTTAAAAAACCTGCCCTCTCGGCAGGTTTAAGTTATCTAATATTATAAGATCAGCCCTTGGCAGCCATCAAACTCTCAAACTCTTCCGCTTCCACGGTTTCCTTTTTGAGTAGTGTTTCTGCTACCAGCTTTAGTTTATCTTTGTTTTTGGTTAGGATACGCACTGCCTCATCGGCGCAGTGAGAGACTATCTTTTTAATCTCCTCGTCGGCTTTGGCCAAAAGTTCCTCCGACACCCGGTTGGGTTCGTACCAAGCCATACCCAATTCGGCAATGTCTACCCCTGGCCCCAAGTTGATCGGCCCCAAGTCGCTCATGCCCATTCTCACCACCATGGCCCGGGCCAGCTCTGTCGCCCGGGTAATATCGCTGGCCGCCCCGCCGGTCAATTCGTTAAAAGTCAGCTTTTCCGCCGCCCTGCCCCCCAAAAGCGAGGTAATCTGGGCCACTAAATGCGACCGGGTTTCGGTGTAGCGGTCGATTTTGGGCGGAATCAAGGTGTGCCCCAAGGCCCCGCCGCGTGAGACAATGCTGATCCGGTGCACCGGATCCATCTTGGGTAAGTAGTAGGATACCACCGCGTGTCCGGCTTCGTGATAGGCCGTCATTCTCAAATCCTCTTTGCTTTGTTTCAACTTCTTCTCCGGCCCCAGCTTCACCTTCAAAGCCGCTTCTTCGAGCTCCTCCATGCCAATGGCTTTTTTTTCATTTCTGGCAGCCAGAATCGCCGCCTCGTTGAGCATATTTTCAATGTCCGCTCCGGAAAAACCTACCGTTCTTTTAGCCACCTTGTCCCAGTTGACGTCGTCGGTAAACGGCTTGCCCCGGGCGTGGATCTTGCTGATCCGCTTTCTTCCCTCAATGTCCGGCATGTCCAAAATCACTCGCCGGTCAAACCGGCCCGGCCGAATCAGCGCCGGGTCAAGGAGGTCGCCTCGGTTGGTAGCGGCCATGACCATCACCTGATCGTTGGGCGTAAAGCCGTCCATCTCCACCAAAATCTGGTTTAAGGTCTGCTCCCTTTCGTCGTGCCCGCCGGCAAAACCCCGAGAGCGCTGCCTGCCGATAGCGTCAATCTCGTCGATAAAAATAATCGACGGCGCTTGTTTTTTGGCAGTGTCAAACAGGTCCCGAACCCTAGACGCCCCGACCCCTACTAACATTTCCATAAACTCCGACCCGGCCATACTGAAAAAGGGCACGTTGGCCTCCCCGGCTACGGCGCGGGCTAGTAACGTCTTGCCCACACCAGACGGCCCCACCAAAATCACCCCCTTGGGAGTTCGCGCCCCCATCGCTCGGTATTTCTTCGAGTGCTTCAAAAAATCGACAATCTCTTCCAGCTCTTTTTTGGCCTCCTCCACCCCGGCCACGTCCTTAAAGGTCACATCCTGCTTGCCTTTGACAAACACCTTGGCCCGGGACCGGCCAAAAGAAAACAGGCCGTCTTGGGCCCCCCGAGCTTGACGAAAAATAAACAGGAAAATCAAGCCTGTCAACACCACCGGCAGCAAGATCTCCAAAATGTTGCTCATGGCCTTGGCCGCCGATTGGTCTTTGACTTCGTAATTGACCGCCGCCGGGTCAATCCCGGCTTGGTCCAAAATTTGGGTAAAGTTCTCCTGGACCTCTTTTCTCGACTCTACCAACTCCTCCCTATCCTTGTATTTAACCACCAGGCGCTCTTCTTCAACGTCAATCTTATCTATTCTTTCCTGCTTGATGTCCGATAAAAGCTGGGACAAAGATACCTTTTGGCTCGGCACCGGCCCGGAAAAAGAAAAGAAAAACGACAACAACAAAAACCCCACGATCACCCAAATGAACATCCTCTTGGGATTAAACTTAAACATCTTCACCGGACCGCCTGCCTGCTTTTCCAAAGCCTGCCGCAAGCGTTCCATTTCATGAGGAGTTTGTGGTTTTCTAGCCTGTTTTGCCATTATCAACCGATTGTACCACAGAAAAAGCTACTCTCCTGGAACTGGCCGCTAATTGAGAGGTTTTACTCTCCGTGACCGCCGTGACCGCCCAGGGGAGCTTGTCCTTCGGTCGCTTCCGTGCGACCTGCCTCTCCAGTCAACTCTAACCTACCCAGCTCAACAGGTGACCCTGGCTGAGCGTAGGGCGTTAGCCCGTCCTCTGTAGACAAGTCTCTGATCGGCGCTGGCTCAAAGTCTTTCATATTCTCCAGAATTATAACTAAATTTTTTTACTTGGCAAGGGTTAGTTTTCTCTTCCCCGCCGGTCGAGGCTAATTAGCCGCCGAATATACTCGCTCATGTTCATCCCCGCCCGCTTTGACGCTTTTTTTAAATAATCAATCTGGTGCGGATACAAAAACAAATTAAACCGCTGCGACAGACTCATCCGTCTCGCTTTAGCCAAAAAGTCCTGAACCACACTTTTTACATTCCTCTGGTTGTATTTAGCCCCAAAAAGATAGTCGTTTATTACCCTAAAACTCACATCTTCATTCACCGACAAACATAAAACCGGTTTCTTTTCGGCAATGGCCAGGCTGGCCTCGTGGCCAATCTGAAAATCTTCGTTAGACACTTCCAACACCACCGCGTCGGCCATGTGAATTCCCTGGCGAATGGCTTCGTAATGAAGTAGTTTGGGTTTGGCTTTTAATCTTTCCCTCGTCGCCTCATCTACAAAATCTTTATAGTTACCCACTTCTGTGCCAATTAGCTGCACCCCGAATTGCTTTAAGGTGTTAAGCACCAAATCATAGTCTTTCTGATATTTTTTCTTGCCAAAGTAGCTGGCAGTATAAAAAACTATCATAAATTCTGCCTACATATATACATACAAAAATTCTTGCTTTCTCACTCTTATTGGCTTTATTATATCACAAAAATATACATATGGATAAAGTCGAAATCAAAAGCGTTGAGTTTAAAAGTGTTCACCGAAACATAGATTTTCAACCAGACATTGATCTGGGTGGATATCATATTTACCCCTTTGTCTTTCTGGATGAAGCCAAGGATTGGGCCAGTGGAGCGTTGTTTGATATCGATCCAGATTCCCACACCGCGGTGGCTAAGGTAACTGAACCAGAAGTCCAATTAATCGAACACGCGATTAAGGGGAATGGCTGGTTTTTAGATATCGATCCTAAGGGGAAAATTACCAAACATTATCTTGACGCCGAAAAACCCATTGTGCTTCAATATGGCACTGGTCACGCATTCTGTTTTGTGGCTGGCAACGAAGGCTTGTTAATTCAAAACGTAACCACTCCACCTTTTAATCCTAGTATGGAAAAAATTATTGAAGAATATTCACCCGAGCTACCCAAAGCTTTTTGGCAAGAATACAATCAGCTTATCTTACCTTCGCCCCTACCGGCATCCCTTCCCCGGAAATAAATAAAGGCTTTGACGCCTGCCCCAACGAAGCCTCTGGCGAAGTGGGGTCAACCGCCAACACCATCCCCTGGCTTTCTTCACCCATTATTGGTTTCGGCTCAAGGTTAGTCACAAACAAAAACTTCTTCCCCTCAAAATCGCTCTCCTCATATCCAAAAGGCCTCACTCCGGTAAAAATGGTCCGCGGCTTCTCTTCTCCCACGTCAACCTTCAGTCGAATTAGTTTCTCACTTCCCGCCACATTCTCTGCTTTCATCACCTTGCCGACGCGGATTTCAATTTTAGCAAAATCGTTGATGGTAATCATGGTTGCCATTCTACCACAAGGGGGGCGGATTGCTCCGCCCCCCTTTTAACTACCTCAAACTCCCGGCCAAAAAATCTTCATAGCCTTTGAGGTCCAAAAGACCGTGACCGGAAAGGTTGAAAATAATCGTTTCCGCCTTTCTTTGTCTCCTGCAGCGTAGAGCTTCATCGATTGCCGCCTTAATCGCATGGGCTGACTCCGGCGCCGGAATAACCCCCTCGCTATGGGCAAACTCCTGTGCCGCTCTGAAAACACTGACTTGATCATAAGCCTTGGCCTCAACCAACTTTTTCTGGTGCAAAAAGGCCAAGGTTGGGGCAATGCCGTGATAGCGTAAGCCCCCTGCATGGATCGGCGGTGGCACAAAATCACTCCCCAGCGTCTCCATTTTAAGTAACGGTGTCTGCTGACCCGTATCGCCAAAGTCATAGCGATATTCCCCTTTACTCATTGAGGCGCACGAGCTTGGCTCCACTCCCACAAACCGCCGGTTGGGTTTTTTACCAGACAGCTTATCCACCAGAAACGGAAAGGCCAGGCCGGAAAAGTTCGATCCCCCGCCGCAGCAGCCGATGACCACGTCAGGCTCGTCGCCCAACGCCTTAAACTGGTCTTTGGCTTCCAGGCCGATGACAGTTTGATGAAGCAGTACATGGTTTAACACCGATCCCAGCGAGTACTTGGTAGCCTCATCACCCGCTGCCACTTCGATCGCTTCGGCAATCGCCATGCCGAGACTGCCGTGCGTCCGGGGGTATTGCTTTAAAAAGCTTCTACCGACGCGCGTTTTTTTTGACGGGCTGGGAACCACCTTAGCATCAAACAGCTCCATCACCACCCGCCGGTAAGGCTTTTGCTCAAAAGAAATCTTAACCATGTAAACCAGACACTTGAGGCCAAAAAACTTGGTCGCCAGCGCCAGGGCCGATCCCCACTGGCCGGCGCCGGTCTCGGTCACCAAACGCTTAACCCCTTCTTTTTTAGAGTAATAAGCCTGGACCAAGGCGGTATTTAATTTGTGGCTTCCGGCCGGGCTGACCCCTTCGTATTTGTAGTAAATTCGGGCCGGGGTTTTTAAAGCTTTTTCCAAGCGCTTAGCCCGGATTAAGGGGCTGGGCCGATAAAGCTTATAAATCTCCCTGACTTCATCAGGTATGTCCACAAACTCGTCCACAGACACTTCCTGTTTAATTAGTTCCATAGGGAACAAAGGCGTCAAATCTTCAGGCCCCACCGGCTGCCTACTTGCCGGATGAAGTGGCGGCGGCGGCAACTCGCCCAAGTATTTTTGCAAATAGTAGTTTAGGTTTAAAAATCTTTGTGGAATATTCATGATTATCACCTCCTTTCAAAAACCCCGCTTGTTGGCGGGGTTAAAGTTTAATAATAAAAACTCAAGCTACATTTTAGCCCGCCATAAATATCGTTCCTGCCACCAGCAAAATCTCATAATCCGCCTTTCAGCCCCATTTTGGTTTTGACTTCGTCGATGGTTTTTTGGGCAATCTTTCTGGCCTTGTCCGCTCCGTCTTTTAACACCTGTTCCACATAGTCGGGCTTTTTCTCAAGCTCCCGCCTCTTTTCCTGAATCGGCTTAAGATCGCGGTAGATAGCCTCGGCCAGCTCAGTTTTCAACTCGCCATAGCGGATGCCGCTTGTAACATACTGCTTCTCATACTTCTTGCGCTTCTCCTTGCCTTCAAACAACTCCACCAGGGTAAGCAGATTGGCCACGCCGCCTGCGGTCGGCACGGCTTGGCCGCGGCCACTATCCGTCGGCGCTGCTGCCAGCCGTTTTTTGATCGTTTCCAAATCATCCGTCAACTGGATATAGCTGCCCTCGACAGATTTACTCATCTTGCCCTCATCGGTTAAGCTCGGCACGTACTCGCCGCGAGTTCCAAAACGCTTCGGTTCGGGAAAATCAGTGCCAAACGCCTCGTTCATCTTCCGGGCGATTTCCCGGGCCACTTCCAAGTGCGGCTCTTGATCTATGCCCGTCGGTACGTCAGACGATTTATAAATCAAAATATCCGCCGCCATCAGCACCGGATAGTTTAACAACGCCATGGTCACATTTTGGGGATATTGTTTAACTTTTTCTTTAAATGTCGGCAGGTGCTGCATCCGGGCAACAGTCACTACCGTGGACAGATAAAACATCAGTTCTGTATGGAGCTCGGCTAAATCCGACTGAAGAAAAACCGCACTTTTGTCAGGCTCTAGACCGCAAGAAAGATAGTCTAATACCACCTCCCTAGCCGTTGACGCCAAGGTTTTCTGGTCGTACGGCGTGGTCATCGAATGAAGATCGGCTACCATGTAAAAAATCTCGTAGCCCGGATTATCTTGTAACTCCAGCATGCCTTTGACCATGCCCAGGTAGTTGCCCAAATGCAACCTGCCGGTGGCTCTGATGCCGGATAAAACTCGTTTTATATTTTTCATATTTTCTTTCATTATTTAACTAATTGATATAACTGTCAAAGTGGCAGGCGCGGCAGGGGTCGAACCTGCGCTCGCTTGTTTTGGAGACAAGTGCTTTACCAACTAAGCTACGCGCCTAACAAAAAAACCCTCGCTTTGCCACAACAGTAAATGGTCAAACGAGGGTTCTCTTATGACACGTACTTTATCCGATTATGGCAACATACGCTGCTGTCTTTTTACGGTTTTGCCTCCGTACTTGATTAGAGTCCGCTCCCCGGTTCCAACCCTCCGGATCGTCGCGTTTAATTAACTTTTCAACTTGTGCTATTCTATCACCAAAATGGCTTTTGTCAAAGTCACCGAAAATTTCACCTGTGCTCACTGCGGCCAAAAAGTCCGCGGCTCCGGCTACACCAACCACTGCCCTAATTGCCTCTATTCTAAACACGTCGACGAGCTGACTCCCGGCGACCGGGCCGCCGACTGCGGCGGGCTGATGCCACCCATTGGTCTACAGATAAAATCAGGCAAACCGATTATCTTCCACCAGTGCGACAAATGCTCAAAAATCACCAGAAACAAAACGGCTCCAAACGACAACCAGGAAGAACTTACCAAGCTGTCCCAGGTGCCCCTCAAAAGGGTATAATCATCTTGGTATGGAGATTGTGGTTCGGGATTTAACCGAACAAGATATTGACCAGATTTATAAACCAGGGGTTTTGAACCAGGACTTTCAAGTGGGTGAAACCGGTTTTTACGATCAAAAGTATTTAACCGCCTGGCTCAAGCAAAAAAACGACGACATCTTATTAGTAGCGAACAAAGACGGACAAATTGTTGGTTTTCTTTTTTGTCGGGTAATGTTTAGAACCTGGGCCATGGGCGAAAACATTATGGTGTTGCCTAAAGATAAAGACGTAGGCGTTGACGAGGCCTTATTTGCCGAATGCCAAAAAAGATTGGGAAAACTCGGGATTGACGACATTGACTGGCTGGCTCGCCCTGATTCAAACGAGGAAAAATTTCTAGCCAAGATGAGTTTTAAGAAAGGCAATCAGTTTTACTGGTGGGAAAAAATGACTCGCCCCGTCTGGCCCGATCATCAGGAAATTAAAAAGGCTTCCTAGTAGCAGGGGCGAGGATCGAACTCGCGACCGCGGGTTTATGAATCCCGTGCTCCACCAACTGAGCTACCCTGCCGCACAAGTATTTTACCAAATTGCTATACACTTCGCCTCAACCCTTCAATATAACCATTAACCTCTCTCAACAAATCCAGGCTCTTAACTACCCTTACCCTTAACACGCCATGATATTCCTCCGGTTTCTCATACTTCTTCCTCCATTTAACTTCTTGGAAAAACGGCCTGGTGAATTGCTTTCTACTAACGCCTAAACTCTTTACCCAATACCGCTCAATTTCAGCAATTTTTCTTCTATACGAAGCATTGACGGTTACACAAAAAGTCAAATTATCTTTGGTAATCTTTAGGCACTTCGTTAACCACCTAATAAACAACTTAATCATATCCAGATCAGAGTTAGCAAAACCGATTCTCGTGTCTTTTTTAAATCCTTCCGCCCAATACAGAGAGGCACCAACGACAAATAGTTCCCTTTCGGACAAACTCCCAATCTTATTTATCCCTTTTACCCTAAGGGTTTTAATTTTGTTTTTGGTTCTTAAACTTTTTCTTTCAAGGTATTTTCTAAAATTAATCGCGTATTTAGATTTGGCCCTCGCCCACAAAATTTTCTTCTGTCGCCTATTCAACACAATATCTCTACACCACCTGCTTACAGTTCGTTTAGATATTGTCACCTTTGAGGCGATCTCGTTAATGCTGTAGCCTTGCCGTCGTAGCCGTCTCGCTTCCAACCGTTGGGCAGATTTAGCCATAGTTCCATTATGCGAACATTTACCGAATATGTCAATACCAAAAGCCCCGAAAAATCGGGGCTGTCTAGGAGCTAGAAGCTAACGCCTAGAGGCTAATTTGGTAGCGGGTTCTGGGTTACGCTCCCAGATTAAGTGAGATTATGCCTCTGTTTTCCAGAGTTAGACTATACCATCATCCTCGGTCCGACTATCGTCGTGACCGGGAGCCCGGCGTGTGATGGGCCGAAGCATCGGTCACCATCTCATCCTCGGTTTTCACCGGGAATCAGTCGTTACGGGGTCTCGGACTATATATTTCTATATGCCCTCGACTTCCCACGGGGTTATCCTCGGTCTTAACCGGGATTTCTCCGTTATGAGCCGGGTTCTCTCTCCGAAGTTACCCTCGGAGGGGCCCACTACCTTGAGCCTCACGAGATACTTACCTCCCACCCGCTATGTTAAAGAACATTCTATTATAATCGCCTAGCGAAACTTCTTCCAGTCCGGAAACTTTTTCACAAAGGCAGCCACCACAATATCCCTAGCCTCATTGATATTAAAATAAGTCGTGTTCACCACCAAGTCATAATAGTTGTCGTTGGAAGGATCTTTGCCAAAGTACTGCTTGATAAATTCCTTCCTTCTCTGGTCAAACTTTTTTACCCTATCCTTGGCTTTAAAAATCGTATAGTCCTCGTATTGCGCCGTATAGCCGGCCCGAACCAAAAACGGCGCCGCTATCCTCACATGAAGCCCGCCGTACTGGGAAGTAACAAAATTCCCTCCCCTGCCCAAAAGCACACAAGCTCCTTTATGCGCCAAAGACAACATCACCTCACAAAGACTTTTGATGTAGCTTTGTTCCGATACATAATCGGGGTTTAACAGCGAGTGAACCAAGTCGTCCACCAGGCCCCTTTCCCTCTCGTCCAGCGAGGCAATTAAATTTTCTCTCCTTTTGGCTTTTTTGGCAGTTAGTTCAATAATTTTCCTGTCGTAAAACTTAAACCCCAGCTTTTTGGCCACCGCTTGGGCGACGGGCCGCCCCCCGCTGCCCGCCTCGCGCGACACGGTAATAAACGGCCGGCGGCGAAACCTCTTCTCTCTCCCCTCCATCGATTTATCTACCAACAGCAGTTCTCGCCGCTTAACGTGCTTGCTGATCAGATCATCAAGTAAACCCATATTATTGCCCTATTATAGCAAACGCCTTGACCCACTTAGTTAGATTGCTTTCCTCCCCGACCCCGTCAACCGGGTTCAAATCGGCCGCTCCCCCCGATTGATTCTTCACCTCGTCCGGCACCACCACCACCACTTCTCCTTCTTTCGCCATCCGCAAAGTATCCCTCACTTGTCTTTCCCACCACAACTCTCCCTCCGCCTCAGACAACTCCCGCTTCAGCTTCAGCTGTTCCTCCTGAACCTTAGTTAATTCCGCTTGGGCCTCAATCAGGCGCTCGTCGGCCCGCCAAAGCTTAACGATATCGCGAGTCAGCTTACCCGAAACCAACAAACTCACTAACATAATAAGATAAGTTAGAAGTCGTTTTTTTCTCATTGACACCTATCCCTGTTGTTGCTATTATAAGCTACTTCTGCCTCAGAATTTATGGTTAAACCAAACGATCTTAAAGCCGCCAGGACTGCCTTTGTCGAAGATCTTAAAAACAAGAATCGCTCCACGTCCACTATCCTAGCATACAACAAGGACGTCGACCAACTAATCCAGTTTGTCGCTCCCAAAAAAGTTCACCAACCAAATAATCTTACCACCAGCCACATCGAAGACTTCAAAAAATATCTTGCCGACAAGAAATACACCGCCAAGTCCATTAGCCGCAAGCTAAACTCCATCAAAACCTTCTGCCGCTTTTTGCTGGCTCAAAAAGCAATCACCACCAACCCTGCCGCTGCCGTCTCCCACCCCAAGTACGACATCAAACCGCCCCGGGTTTTAACTAAAATGGAATATCGCGCCCTGCGCGACGTCTGCCGCGACGACATTAGGATCAGGGCCATCGTCGAGTTGCTGCTCCAAACCGGCATCAGAATCGGCGAGCTGGCCAACCTTGAGTTAAACGACGTCGACGACAACAAACTCACCATTCGTGCCTACGAATCCCACTCTTCACGAGTTGTGCCTCTAAACAAAGCCGCTCACCAAGCCTTGGCCGACTACCTTAAACCCCGCCCCAAAACCAAAAGCCAAAAAGTCTTTGTCACCAAAACCGGCCGGCCTTTTTTGATTAGAAACATCCGCACCGCCATCGACCGCTTCTTTAAATTGTCAGACATCAAAAACGCCAAGGTCAACGATTTAAGGCACACCTTTATCGCCCACCAGCTGACGGCCGGCACCCCCTTAACCTTGGTGTCCAAGCTTGTCGGCCACAAGAGGCTTAGTACCACCGAAAAATACCTGGACGTAGTCAAAAACAAAGCCGAAGCCCCCGCCAGCCTCAAAGAGCTATAAACTCTCTCGAATCCTTGTCAGTCAAAGGCTTAAGATCTCTATAGATTCGCGTTAAATGATTCCACATACCGTCACGAAGAGATTCTCTAGCAATCTCCAGGTCATCATAAGTGGCAAAAGCGATCTCAACTGACCTACCCAATTCCTCTTCAATTTTGGGACGAACTCTTGTTAATTCAACTACCAACCAAAATTGAAGTCTTGGGCTTATCTCCTGCACCCCACTACTAGTTTTTTGGTCGCCTTCAAGCACTAACAAAACATCTATATCGGAGTCATCATCAAATGTTCCTCTAGAAATGGAGCCGAACAAATACATATCAAATTTTTGAATCTCCCTCCCTGCAAGTATCTCGCCGCAAATTCCGCGAAAAGCAAGAGCCTGCATCTCGTTCAAGGCCTCTTTGATATCCCTTTTTGGTAGCAATCTATGGCGTGGCTTTTCAAAAGTCATAAAAAACCTGCTCTTTCGGGCAGGGACTGGCCGCGTTTGACGCGGTAGGCCGGGCTGGACTCGAACCACCGACCATCTTGTAGGCGGAGCGGGAGTCGAACCCACAACCAATGCTGTATAAGAGCACCGCTCTACCATTGAGCTATCCGCCTAAGCGTATTTTATCACGAAAGTCTTGAGTGTTTATCCGAAATCGCCTTTATCCCCATTATTATTTCTTCTTTTAAACCAACGTTTCCGTATCTAATATCACACGTGCCGTGCCCAAACCCTTTATAAGTAATACTTTTAAGGGTTGTGTTTTTAATATAGGGTTTAGTAAATTGACTTCTCGGTATTCTTAATAGCTCGCTCCAATATTTTGTCTCCGCGTTAATATTCATATCTCTGTAAAGATGTAATCTTACCTTAATTTTTCTTCTGCTAATCCCCAACGCTCTAGTTAGCCAATATAAATAAAACTTCGCCATTTCCGGATCGCTGTTGCTGAAATTAACCTGAGACTGGCTTGCTTTTAACCCTTCTCCCCAATACAAAAACAGACCTGCTATCAACAACTGTTTCTTTGTAAGCGGCAATAGTTTCTTCTTCATTTTCTTGTAAACGCCTCTTAACCGCTCCTCTCTTTTTCTTCGCATTGTTTCTCTGTATTTTTCAATTGCCCTCTCACTTTTCTGAAGCTCTCTAATCCTTTCTTTCGATAGAGGGTATCTTCTCAACCAATAGCTCAAAGTGCTTTTACTCACACCCAACTTGTTTTTAATCTGGGAGTAGCTTTTTCCTAACTTTCTTAATTTTATCGCCTCAATCCTTTTTTCAATCAAAACCTTAGCCATTCGAACCATCAACCAGACTATTTACTAATACAATTCAATGGTACAACAAACTCTGCCTTCAGACAACTACCAAACTCACCCTGCCAACGGCAGCTCCGACCCGGCCACCTTGTAAAGAATCCCGCAAGCGCCACACCGGGGCACCGCGCCAAGCCTAAATGCCGCGTCTGTTTCAAACATCGCCTCCGCTTGTCGCTGGTTAACCCCCTCAACTACCTTGGTAACCTTGTAGTTCCTACTACTCGTCATGCCGTTTGGGCATTGAGGAGTTTCTGGGTGCTTAAATATTACTTCCACCCCAGAATCTCTGGCGACTACTTTTTCCATATAACCCCGTATTATACCCTATAGCACAAAAATCCTAAAGTTTGGCCCGCTGGGAAATCTCCGCCTCGACCACACCCATGTCCCTGGCGTATTTAAGCCGGCTCAATTGCTTGACCATCTCCGCCACCTTGTCGTTCCTCTGCGCCTTTGCCTGACCCATGTCTTTAGTCAAGTCCATGGAAAAGGGCGGCACCGGCTCGTTGTTGACGATGGTTTTGACGTAGACGTTAAACCGCTCAATGTTAATTAGGTCCGTTTCGGTGAAAGTCGGTTGAAACTCATGCTGGAGGTAGTTAGCATCCGACACTCCCACCCTGAAGGCGATTAGGCTGCCGACGTTGCCGAAAATGGCGTTTTTGACATCCTCCTCTACCTGGCCGATAAACTGGTTGGCCACGGTTAGGGCTAACCTAAATTTTCTTGCTTCCGACAATATCTGGGCAAAGTCTGGCGTGGCAAAATTCTGAAACTCATCAACATAGAGATAAAACGGCTTCCTTTCCTCCTCCGGCGTGTCTTGCCGGCTCATGGCCGCAATCAAGATTTTCGGTACCAGAATCAACCCTAAAAAATTACTGTTTTCCTCCCCGATCCTGCCCTTAGCCAGGTTAATTAAAAGTATCTTGCCCTCGTCCATCACTTTCCTGAAGTTAAAAGCGCTCTCCGACTGGCCGATGATGTTACGCATCATCTTGTTGGTCACAAACCGGCCGAATTTTGAAACAATATAGTCCAACACCTCCGATTTGTGAAAGTCAGACGTTTGGGCAATCTGATCAGTCCAGTAGCGCCTGACGATGGGGTCTTTGACTCGCGGGAGTAACTCTTGGACGTATTTACTGTCAGTCAGAACCCGCACCACTTCGATAAAAGTGTTTCCCGGATCACTCATCACCGTCAGCATGGCGTTTCTGATGGCATGCTCAAACCGGGGACCGATAATTCCGGTCTTGTGCGGATCGTAAAGCTTATACATCAAACCCACGATCGAAGTCACCACAAAGTGTTTCTCTTCTTCTGTGGACGCCTCAAGCATATTAAGCCCCATCGGCCGCTCGGTATCCGACGGGTTAAAGTAAATCACGTCCTCTGCCCGCTCGGGCGGAATCATCTCCATAATCTTTTCCACCGTGTCATGAGGGTCAATAAAACACACCCCTTTGCCCTCCTTAATGTCTTGAAGTATCATGTCGGTCATCAACTCCGACTTGCCCACACCGGTCTTGCCGATAATATAAATGTGCCGCAACCGGTCGTCCTCGCCGATAAAAACCGACCGCGACGTCCCCCGATAACTGCTTTTACCCAAAAAAAGCCCTTCCTTGGGGATTTGAGCCGGCACCGGCGCCCTCTTGGCTCTTAGCCAATAAATGTGCGGCGTTTCGACGCTTTTATTGGGAAAGTGGAACACCGTCGCCAACTCCTCGGCCGACAAAATGTTCTTAGACCCAAAAACCGGCTGGTAGCGGTAGATAAAATCGACCATAAAAATCTTTTTGAGCCTCACCTTGGCCTTGGCAAAACCATTATGATCCGAACTAAGCTGAGAAAACGCCCCCACCATGTTAGCTAAATGCGCCTCGGCCGACTCGCGGGTTGTGGAAGAAACTACCATTCTCACCGCCACCTCAAAACCGGGCTTACTACACTTGTTATCTATCTCTTCGTAGGTTTTTGGATCAATGTTGTACTTGGCCGTCTCCGGGTCGGCCTCGGTCTTTTTGGTCTTTGAGATATAAGCCTTGCCCGCTTTCCGCCAAGAATTTCCTGCCGGCGCCACGACTATCTGTACCGCCGCCCCCTCGTTATCCCCCATTTTGGCCATCGCCGCCGTCAGTGAACTTAAAGAATCCACCGGCAGGTCCTTGTAAACCTGAATCGGCATGTAGCTGGTGCCGGTAAGTCTCAAAGCCGCAAACGCCACCTTACCGTGATCGGTGTAAATGTTATATTCCTCCACCTCTTTGACGTCGGCTCCGGGATAAGCCCCATTAATCTGCTTTTCCACCAAATCCCTCAATTTGTCCGGGGCCGACACATAAAACCTAATGTCTTCCTTTCTGCCCACGATTTCAAAAGAAATGTGCTGCTGGGGTTTGAAAATCTTCAAGAAACCCCCGCCTTTCTTGATGCTGGTCAGCGCCGCAAACATCTGCTCGGCCGCGTCGATCTTGACCTCGTTGTCTCTTGGCACGGCTACTTCCAAAAGCACATACTCCAACGACCGCTTCTCCCTGTCTTTAAACTTAATCAAATTAACCAGAAGGTAAACTAGCCCCACCAATCCCACAAGGCTCGCCCCCATCAAAAAGGCCAAAAAGGTCAGGTATTTTGCCTGGTCAACAAAGACAGTTATTGGATCCATTATTTTTTCCTGTAGGCAACTTTACTGCCAAACATCTTAACGAGTCTCACGCACCACTCCGCCAACCACCTCACCCCATCCACCACCTTGTGATGCAAACCCTTTTCTACCTCGTCGCGTGTCAAAGGCAACACCACCTTAAATTTTTTATCCTGCTTTTGGCTGTCGTCGAGTACCACTTGGCCTTTATCGTCGGTCACCGGCTGAGTCAGTTTACCCTCCTCCTTCTCGAGCTTCTCCATCCAACTCTCCACTTCCGGTTCCAAATCCACTTGCCGGGTATACTCGGTAATCGGGGTGACTTCCTGTCTTGCCTCGCCGGAGCCTTCGGCGAAGGCGGGTTTATCCTTCTCCTTGGCCGCCGTCCCTCCGCTTACCGGGGTCGTCGGGGATACCGGCGGAGCGGGTTGATTCTGGTCATCGGGCAGGTCTGCCATAATAACTTAATGATAACACAATCTCCCCGCCCTCGACTCAATAATCCAACCCCTTAACCGCTTTCTTGCCCTGGTCAAACGGGTGTTTAACCTTTTTCATTTCCGTCACCAAATCCGCACCTTCAAGGACTCTCCTTGTAGCCCCTCGGCCGGTTAGAATCAAGTGGGTTTGACCGCGCTTAGAAATTAGGTCAATTAGGGCAGTTAGGTCAATTAATTTATCTTTGACGGCGTTGTTGATCTCATCCAAGATTAGAAGATCCACTTTACCGATTAACTCTGCCGCCTTTTTTAGCCCCGCTTCAGCGGCCTGTTTGTGCTCGGCAGGCTTAGCATGGTCGGTCGGCAACTTGTAAAACCCTTTGCCGGAAAGATAAACCTTAAAGTTTTTAAACTTTTTACTTATATCCTGCTCTGCCGTCGGCCAGCGCGCCTCTTTATAAAACTGCACTGCCGCCACCTTTTTGCCCCGAGCCGCCAGCCTTACTCCCGTCCAAAACGCCGCCGAGGTCTTGCCCTTGCCATCACCGGTAAACACGTAAACTAATCCTTTTGACATGCCGTTATTTTACCACTCTTAACAATTCACTCTTTTAATAGTACGCTTTCTCAATGAGCTATTTACTAAATCTTACTACTAGAAAGCCAGGACTTGAATCTTGGCGGGAAACCCTTAACATCCTCTCCTCCCGCGAGGAAATTAAGGCTGTTCGCCAAGGCAAAAAACAAAAAACCGCTATCTCTCATAAGCAACTATGCAAAAACCTCGACGTCTACTCCATCGCCCGTCGCCAAGCCGCATATAAATAACCTAAAGCAAATTTCATTTAAGCGCCTTCTCTAATACTGGCAACACCCGGCCCAAAAGCTCGGGGCTTGATCGCCAATCTTCTAATAAGGCATCAAAGCTTGGCCAGTAGCCAACCGAATCCCAAACTTTCCGCATTCCCAGCCATGGCTTCCCCGAAGCTATCGGCGTTTCCACCACCCTGTTAAAGTCTCTATACTCACGAGTGTCTAAAAGTTCTAAGCCCCCCGTTTCTTTCCTTAGTAGTAAATTTATCTCGTGTTTGTCCTGAACAGCCTGTCCGGCATTGCTAGATCCCCGTCTATGAGCTCTTTCTACCTGTCTCTTCCTAAACTCTAGTTTTGACGGCCTCCTCCTGGACTTAATTTCGATAACAACTACCTTGTCGTTTATAAAATCCCTTACGCTTGGCCTTTTTGCTTTACCCTTTATTACATTGTCCACCTGTTCTTTTCTCCATTCTTTTGGATCCTGAATTCTAAGATCTAAATTAGTAATCACTCCAATTGGGTCATACCAATCAGGAACCTCGCTTCTAGGGTGAGGGTGTTTATACAAACTCGCCTCCTCCGTCCCATCGGCTACCATTTGGGTTACTACCGGCTCAAGCAGATCCACAAATGCCTGTTCCAGCTCTTCGGGTACTCGCCTTTCGGGCTGACTATCCTTAGTGGGCATACTTAAACCCCGCCCTGGTAAAATGCTGGTCAAATCCGGCAACCATGTTCACACCCAATCGTTCCATCAAGGCCATCGACACGCAGTCGGTAAAAGACAACCTCCGCCAATCTTTCACAAACCACTTCCAGGCGCCGGCCTCGTCGGCCACGGTCACTCTGACAATTTTTATTACGTCGCCGCTCTCGGCTAACAGGTCACGGAATTTTAAGGCCTTTTCCAGGCGACATTTAACTCTTATTACCGTCAGTGTTTCATCAATAATGAAATTGCTGGTGATTAAAACTGTTTCCTTTTTTCTAAATTTCTGCCAGGTTTTTACCGCCTTGCGGTAAAAATCATCGTCTTCATCTACCAGTGCCTTAAAAAAACCTGTATCGATAAATACCGAATCAGGCATAGATGATTTCGTCATCGGCACTCAATTTGCCGGGTTTATTCTTGATTTTCGCTAACTTGGGCAACTCTTCCCAAATACTGGCGTTTTGGTAGTCGTTGATCACCCCCAACTGTTCTTTGGTGGTGACTCTTCTGATTAACTGGTTGATAAACTTATTCACGCTCATGCCCAACTCGGCCGCCATGGTTTTAATCTGCAACCAGTCGGCCCTTTCTATGCGTAAATTGGTAGTGACCACTTGGCTCATATCATACTAAACATACCATAATACCACTGGTGTGTCAATACTCATACCCCGTCTCCTCAAAACACTTTTGCCGCCAGTCTTTTTTGGGTTTGACGCCAAACTCCAAAAGCAAGTTTTCTAAGTAGTGAAGCGGCAGGCCAATTATCGTGGTAATTCCCCCGGAAAAGCTTTTAACCAAACTGCCATAGCCTTCTATCTCATCCTGAATCCCGTAGGCTCCACCGCGATCTAAAACCGGCACCTGTTTTAGATATTTCTCAATAACTTCATCTGTATACGCTTTCATCCAGACGTCAGTTTTAGCAACACTCATCACCGCCTTTTCGCTGGCAGTGTCGTAGACGGCTACTCCGCACATGATGGTATGCATCCGGCCGACTAAAGTTTTGAGCATAAACTTGGCTTCCTCAAGAGTGGCCGGCTTGCTCCAAGAGTGGTCATTGAGGCTAACGACCAAATCAGAACCGATCACCAAGGCCGGTTTATCTATCGTTTCGGCGGCCGAATAGGCCTTGTTTAAAGCCAGCTGGCCTACCAGCGTTTCCGAGTCGGCCGCTTCGATACTCTCCTCGTCAAAACCGTGGTCAACTACCGCAAAGGGTAAACCAAACCACTTTAACAACTTGGGCCGGCGGGGGGAACTTGAGGCTAAATATAACTTCACTAGAAACTAGAAGCTAATTCCTAATATCCTATATCGGGCACGCCCCCGACTCACACTTTAAAGCTTCAAGATCAATATCCTCGTCCAGCTCTCCGGTAATCTCGTTTAAGGCCTTCATAAACTGCCCTGCCGTTACCGGCTCCTCCGGTTGATACTCATAGGCGGTCGAGTCCTGTTGGGGCATCAGGCTACAGCACTTCACCCTTGATTGGTATTTCTTCAAAAGCGCCTTGTATTTTTTGAAGCTAACCTTGTCTTTCTTGTACTTGAGGGTGTAGCTAACCTGGTTGCCGGTATCGGGGAGAGGGTTACCATCCTCGTCCACGCCCACAATCCAGTATTTCTCCAGTAACATCAACCAGCGGTATTGTTCTTCGGGAGTCGCCTCCCCGGCCGTTACCAACTTACCGTTCATCCCCAGCCGGCAGATAGTCGGCTGGGTCGGAAAACCCACTACCGTCGTCCCGTTGTAGCTTTTAAGCTGGCGCGTCGGATAACCCTGCTTCTGGTAGCTTGCCACCAAGGGGTCATCTTCTCTAAACTGCACCCAACGAATATACTCCCTCATCGCCGGCAAGTGTGCTCCTTCAGAAAGCCCAAAAAGTTTTGACGTCGTCCCCGCCGGTTTGATCGTGGTGTTGGTGTGCGGCACCGTTGCTCCCAAAACCCGGCTGTAGCGCTCGGCTTCGTCCACCACCGCCCGCTTGAACCGGGCTAGCGTCATCCAAAAATCACGCGATTTCTCCTCATCGATTAGATCGCGAAAAGCGTAGCCAAAAGCATTCCAACCAAACTCGTGAATCCCGGTCAGGCTTACCCCGATCCGGTTGGTTCTTTCTACCTCTTTACGATAAAGCGAGTCCATGGTGTTAACTCGAATCAGAGCCCGAGTCATTACCCTGAATGCCTCCTCGGCCGTATCTACGTCTGGGGCGTGAAACGGCACCACGTCGCCAATAACGCAATAAGCCCCCAACATATTAAGCGTAATCTCGCCGCAAGGGTTGGGAATCTGCATATACACTTTACTCGAGGCGTTTTTGGCCAAGCGCGCCAACATCTTTCGGGTGATTTTACCCACCTGGTACTTTTTGCTCTCCGCGTACTTACCGTTAAAGTAGCCGGCAAACTTGTCGTCGTTTTGCACCAAGCGGTGTTGATTGACAAACCCAGGCTCGCCCGTATCGTGGTGGTAGCTGGCATGAGCAATCGCCGTCAATACCTTTCTGGCGTGCTTGGTCTTTTGCTGCCAAAACTTCTCGTCCACCGCGACCGAGTTGTTGGCGCTCCACAAAAACCCGCCCCGCTTAATATCAATAAAGTCTAAAATGTCCGGGTCTGTCCAAAATTTGGTAGCGATTCTGGCCGCGCGCCTTGCGCCTCCGACCAAAACACACTCGGCCAAGTAATGGTCCACGTACATCGCCTGTTTCCACTTCGGCAATCGCGCATTCTTCACCGTCGCCACTTTGGCAATCGCTTTCATTAAAGGTTTAGGACCCGAAGCCGGGCGATCCTGCATGCCGTGGATCTTGGTCCCCTTGTGCCTCACTTTGGAAAAATCGATCACCAAAACATCGTCTTTGTATTTTTTCTCATAAGCCATTACCTCCATCTTTTCTGTCGCCTGGGCCCAGCCCTCACGGGTGTCGGGCACCTCAAACCAATACACCTTGCCGTATTTATGCCTGGCCTCTTTGACCGACTCGTCTTCACCCCAAACAAAATCCGGGTGTTTCTCGTCTAAAACGCAGCGGACTATCGGCATATAGTCCCAATCCACCACGCACATGTCGTCGTCGTAAGCTCTGCCCACCCCAGAACCATTCAGAAGCAGGTAGAACAAAAGAAAAGACGCCGAAGCCGTCGAACAGTTAGTAAACACCTCCATGTTACGTTTCACTTGCGTCTCGTCTCCGTGCTGTAGATGCCTGCCGCTCATCAGTAGAGTGGCGTTGGTAATGTGTTTTTTTAGAAGCTCGTATTCCTCTTTTCGATGCTGCTGTCGGCCTTTACCGATCAAGCTGGTGTTGCCGCGGGCGACCCGCTCGGCTACATCCACCCAGGTCTCCCCTGGCCGCAAAATCGTCCTTTTGGCCACCGCCTTACCCAAACCATTAGCCAGGCGCCTTTCCGTCAATTTCATTCTTTTTTTCATGCGGGCAACGTCCCAGCCAGCTTGCGACCTGGCCATCACCTGCCTCGCCTCGCCTTCAAAGGCGGGCTTTACCTCGCCGTTGCCGCCCTCATCCTTTCTTTCTCCATTAATCCCTTTATCCACCAACCCACTCTCATGTGGATAAAAGGTCAGTTGTGACGACATCATTTTGGTCATTTATTTACTCTTTCTAATTAGCCTGGCAAAATCGTCTATATCGGCAAAATCCATATAGACGCTGGCAAACCGAACATAAGCAGCCCTGTCCAGCTTTTTAAGCCGCCGCATAATCGCCTTGCCTATTGCCTGGCTTTCGACCTCGTTGTCTTTTTTCCGGAGCATTTCCCGCTCGACTTGATCGACCACCGCCTCTATTTGCGACGGCGTAATCGGCCGCTTCTCGCAGGCGCGGATAACTCCCCGGCGGACTTTATTTCTGTCAAAAGGTTCCCTGCGGCCGTCCTTTTTGATTACCGATAAGGCCGGCCCCTCCAGGCGTTCATAGGTGGTAAAGCGCTTGCCGCATTTGGCACATTCCCGCCTTCGCCTGGTCACTTCTCCGTCTTCACTGTCACGAGATTCCAAGACGGAAGACACATCGTGACTGCAAAACGGACATTTCATATGTGAAAGAAATTGCGCTATGTATAGTGCGTAAACTTAAATAAACACGCTGTCTGTAGTAATAGTCAAGTACCAATTTCTGACTCAAACCGTATCAACTTTCGTTTTTCCTCAAGAAATTGGGTGTCAAACCGCTAACCACTCCCCCGCTTTTTTCAAACACTTTCTCCTCCGCTAAAATCAAGCCCTGTGTATCTAGGCAAAATGTGTTCGCAATCAAAAAAAGTGTTGCTGCCACAACGTTTGAAACCTGACAATAAAAATCAAAAATCGGCCACTGCCTGCCCTCAAAAGCCCTCTTAGCCGTCATAATTTGCTCATTCAGGCTGGTTAAGCCTGCCGCTACCGAAAACCCCCAATCCCCTTCCACCAGCAGGTTGTCAAACTTCCATTCCGGTATCTCCTGCCAGCTTAAACCTTCTAGCTCCACTTGCCACACCGGCGGCTCCACTTTCACAACTTCAGGGTTTATCCTTGAAGGTCGCAGTTGCCCTACTTCTGTTTTTCCGGAAGCTTCCGTATGGTCCTGCTCCTTGACCACATCCACTTTTTCAGAAACTTCCATAGAATGTTTAGGCGCAGACAGATCGACAAAGTCACGGACAAAATCTTGCTGTGGCGCATCGAGGTTAACTTTCGGCTGGTCGGGCTCAACTGGCCGAGTTGATTCGATTCCTTCAGGGTTTATCCTTGAAGGTGGCTGTTGTCCTACAGGATCTGATCCCGTAGGCATCACGCCGGCCTCAGCCTCAACATCTACTCGCCCACCTGTTTTTCCAGAAGCTTTCGCGGGCCGGGACGCAGGGCTTACCGCCGACACAGGTTTTACTGCCACCACAGGTCTAACTCCCTCCATCACTTCCCTTTCTTGTATCTTCCCAGAGGTTGCCGCAAACACAACCGGCGTGACTTCTGGACGATCCAAAACTATCGTTTCCGACTCCGCCGCTTCCGCCGCTTCAGGGTCGGACCTTGAAGCAATTTTCACCCCTGCCGCCATTTCAAACCAAAAGCTCGTCGGCTTAGCCGATACCACCCTGTCTTCTAATGGGTTCGCCGCTAATACTTCAGGCACATCACCAACCACTGCCTGTCTCGACTGAATCGTTGGCAGCTGCTCGGCTCTCGTCGCCGCCCCAATCAATTTAGGCACATCCTGCTTAAAATCAATCGCTTCACCCTTAACCGCCCAAAATACCAACAGGTCCACATCGGTTTCGGCCTGGTTAATTTCTAAACTTTCTCCCATAAATTCAACGCTCTCAATAAATTTGTCTATTTGCTCGGGTCGATCAAACGGCAACAACTGTGATTCCAACGCCAGGCGTCCATTTCTCAAGCTAACCTGCTGTAAGGCCACACCATCGTTAGAATCTAAACTTCGCAATGCCAAAAACTGTACTGCTTCACCTTCTTCTAGGCCTAGAATAACTGTCTCCAACCCCTGCCATGCCGATAACTCCGCCCTTGCCTTGCCTATCTCTTCTTTAGTTGCCCCATTAAGCCTTAGCCACGCGGCATGGCGTCGCATCGAGGCGCTGACCGAACGATCATAGCCTTGCCAAAATATCTTCCTTTTACCAGTTTGAGAATCGAGCCTTATTTCTAGTGGCGTTTTAAAATATGCCCCCCAAGGATCGCTTATTTCTTTACCCCTTGTGAATAGGTTTTTCCCCTCTTGTTTAATCGCCCGCCAACCGCTGGCGACGGACTGGTCAAATGCCTTTGTCGCTGCCGCTAAACTGGCCCTGATATCAAATTCTACGCCCACAAAAAATCGCCTCACTTCCTGCTCGGGAAATGACTGCTTTACCCCCTCTAAGGCCGGTCTTCTGGCTGTAACAGCTACGGCATAGCCCAGGAATCACGCCTGGTTCCCGCGAGTTTAAAAGCCTTCTCACCCCCGCCAAAAATTGGCACACTTAGGTGGGGACAATGGCTTCACACCCTAAAGGCGAATCGTCAGTCTTTAATTGTTAAATTTAACCAGCTCTTGCTGGCAGTAAATACTGTACCGACTAGCTCTGCCGCCGTCAACCCGGCCACCAAAGTCAGAACGCTGCTTGCCGCGTGAATCTTAAAAAACGGCCATCCCATTAAGTAGCTCTTCGCCAGCCCCGCAAATGTCGGCGGGTACAAGTTGCCCACCAACCAAACTCCCAAGTTAGTATAAAGATAAAAAAATACTGCCGCCGCCAGGCCGTAGCCTCCACCGGCCGCAATCCGCCCTAATCCCGTAAAAGACCGCAACCACTCTCCCCCGGCGCCGATGACCAAAAAAGCCGACCAGGTAAACCAAAAGATCACCGTGTTGCCGATCACCAAATCAGAAATAACCATTGCGATCACCCCCGCCACTCCCCCCCACTTTCTCCCCAAAATCATCCCGGAAACTACTCCCGCCAAAGTCACCAGCTCAACGTTTGGCCCCAAATCAAACCACAGCCTCTCGGCTATCGCCGCCAAAACTAATAAAATCACCAAGAAAAACCGACCCGCCATTTATCTTTTAAACCGGTTCAACATAACGCCACTCGACCACATCGTCGGCGCTAAGCCGGTAATCCCCCGCCCCAACCTCTCCCGCCTTATCGTTGACAAAATAAATCCATGCCTTGTCGGCGCTGTTGGCAACATCGTTAATCGCCTCCACCAGGCTGCCAAAATCATAAATCTTGGTCGTCACCTCAAAACCTTCTTGATCCGCTAAACTTGTTAACGCCTCCAAAGCCGTCTCTGCTCTAACTTGCCCTTCGACCACTTCTGTTTCACTAAACTCCACCCTCACCCTTACTTCCATCTTTTCCTTTTCCATCGCCGCTGCCTCAAGCTCTTCCGTCACGGCGCCGGGCACCCTCATCACCTCATCCAATGCCGCCCGGTCTAGCTCGTCCACCCTCCCCCTAAGCTTATCGATCACCTCGGCGTGTTTTAAAGCCGCCTGACCAAGCCTCTTCTTAAACCTCACCTCGTCGCCACCGTCTCCTAAGCTCGTTGTTTCCGTCAAAGCTCTCTCCAAATACTTCTCCGCTTTGGTAATCGTCGTCACCCCCAAGTCGGCCTTGCCCCCCTCAATAAGCGCCCAGCCCGCTCCCAACCTTTTATCAGCATAAAGTAGCAATCTCTCCGCCCTGGGCAAAGACTTGGTCGTCAACCACAACTGCACCCGATCGCGAATCATCTTGAGCCAATACAACGGGTGGTCGGGCAACACTCCGGGGTAAGGCAGATAATACTCCACCCCTTCACTTTGAGCCGCCGCTTCAACTGTCATCGCCGAGCCCGTCGCTTCACCCTGAACCAAATCTAGCTGCTGTTCGCCAGTGGAATCAAAAGGTTCTTCCTGGGCGCGACCGTAAGACACGTTCAAAACCAAAGCACTTATCGCCAACCCCAAAATTATTGCCCAAAGCGTTAGTCCGCCCCGTTGTTTTCTCATACCTTATATATACCTATTTATATCCTAAAGCGTCAAGCGTCAGCTTAAGCGACTTTTCTTTGCTCACCGCGTAGGTATCGATCACCAAGTCATAAAGCCCGGGGTGATGAAAGTTAAGCCAATTGCCTTTTCTCGCCCCTCTGGTCTTTGCCGGCAGCCACTCATCCCATTCTTTTTTATACATCCGGCTCCACTTGGAAAAATTATCCCTCTCTCTTTCAAACATGTGTTTTTTGGCTTCCTCCACCGAAGTGTTGTCCCGGTTAACCAACCGGTCGACCCGAAGCGAATCTTTATTACAAAAAACCAAAATCTTCAACACTTTAACTAAGCCTTGAGCCATAAACCCGGACAGCCACGAATCCAAAATCTTTCCCTCTTTTTTCTGAAGCGTCTCCCGTTGGCGATAATCAACTCTCCGATCAAACTTGCCGCTGTAAACCGCTGCCGAGTGGTGCGCCCGCTTTCTTTGGTCGTAAAGTCCCCGCTTCACGGCATAACGGCGCATAAAATCTCCGCCCGAAAAATATTCCCAGCCCAAAACGCGCGAAAGACTTAGCCCCAATGTCGACGACCCCGCCCCGGGAAGACCAGAAATGGTCACATTCTTATACTTTAGCGTTTTCGGATCAACCATAGCCTTTTTGTGTACTATAATACTCCCATGCCAAAATTTAAAGACTTAAAGAAACTTCTCCAAAAGAAATTCTGGCAAAAAATCCTTTTAAGGCTTAAAAAATTCTATCGTGCCCAGCCTAAAAAGGCTCTTCTTGTTGGCCTCGCAATCCTCGTCGGTCTTTACTCTACCTTTGTCATCTTCCACGACCTTCCCTCCCCGGGTCGGCTGGCTGCCGGTAACTTCCCCGTCTCCACTAAAATTCTGGATCGAAACGGGAAGTTACTTTACGAAATCTTTGCCGACCAAAATCGCACCCCGATTGAACTTGAAGGGCTCCCTGGCTACGTCAAAAATGCCACCGTGGCGATAGAAGACAAAAACTTTTACCGCCACCACGGCTTTGCCTGGGAAGGTATCACCCGGGCCGCCGTCAACATCGTCTTTAAGAGTAACCTCCAAGGCGGCTCCACCATTACCCAGCAGCTGGTCAAAACCACGCTTTTAACCCCCGAACGCACCATCAAAAGAAAAATCCGCGAGGCTATCTTGGCTTTTGCCACCGAGGTTCGCTACTCTAAAGACGACATCTTAGAAATGTATTTAAACCACGTCCCCTACGGCGGCACTGCCTACGGCATCGAGCAGGCAGCTTTAACTTACTTTGGCAAGGCCGCCCGCGAGCTGACTTTAGCCGAAGCGGCGCTCTTGGCGGGACTACCCCAGGCTCCCACCCGCTACTCCCCTTTTGGCCCCGACCCCGAAGCCGCCAAAAACCGCCAAAAACAGGTATTAAGCCGCATGCTCGAAGACGGCTACATCGATCAAGATCAATACCAACAGGCTCTTGACGCTCCCTTAACTTACGCCCCCCAAACCCAAAACATTTTAGCCCCCCACTTTGTCCTTTACGTCAAAAGCTTGCTGGTTGATAAATACGGCCAGCAGCTGGTCGAAAGAGGCGGCCTGCGCGTCACTACCTCTTTGGATCTTGACCTTCAGAAGCTGACCGAAGACGTTATCGCCACCGAAACCGGGAAGCTTGAAAACTTGAACGTTTCAAACGCCGCCGCTTTAGTCACCCACCCCAGAACCGGCGAGATCCTGGCCATGGTCGGCTCCAAAGACTATTTCAATGAGGAAATCGACGGCAACGTCAACGTCACCACCCGTTTGCGCCAGCCCGGCTCGTCGATCAAACCGGTCAACTACGCCGCCGGCTTAGGCCAAGGCTTTACCCCCTCGACCATGTTTCTGGACGTGCCCGTTTGTTTTGCCGTCTCCGGCCAACCCCTATATTGCCCCCGTAACTACGACGGCGCTTTCCACGGCCCGGTGCAAATGCGCTTTGCCTTAGGCAACTCCTTCAACATCCCGGCCGTCAAGATGCTCGCCGCCAATGGCGTCGAAACCATGATCGCCACTGCCTCGGCTATGGGTATTAATACTTGGGAAGATCCGTCAAACTACGGCTTGAGTTTAACCTTGGGCGGCGGCGAGGTCAGAATGGTCGACATGGCTGTGGCTTTTGGCGTCTTTGCCAACCAGGGTTTAAAAGTCGACCTCACCCCCATCCTCAAAGTCGAAGACTTCAAAGGCAACACCCTAGAACAAATCGATTTAGCTAGCCAGCTTCCAGCCGGTGACAAAGCCCTTTCCCCCGAAGTCGCCTACCTTATCTCCCATATTCTTCTTGACAACAACGCTCGCCTGGCTGCCTTCGGGGGTTCAAGCGAGCTGGTCATTCCTAACCACGCCGTCTCGGTCAAAACCGGCACCACCGACGATTTGCGCGACAACTGGACTATCGGCTACACCCCGTCATTTTTGGTCGCCGCCTGGGTCGGCAACAACGACAATAGCCCGATGCACCCTTATTTAGTCTCGGGCATTACCGGCGCCGCCCCCATCTGGCACGACATCATGGCCGGTATCCTAGAGGATCAACCCGACGAATGGCCGGTCAGGCCGGAAAACATCATCGGCCTTCAAGTCTGCACTATCACCGGCCTAAGGCCCAACCCCGAATCACCTTGCGAAACCCGCTTTGAATACTTTATCCGTGGCAACGAGCCGGCCATGGAACCGCCCTTAAAACGCGGCATCTGGATCGACACCACCACCAAACGTCCTCCCGAGCCGGGAGTGACCGAAAACTTAGAACTCCAAGAACACATCATCTTGTCAGACCCGGTCCAAAAAGACTACTGCCTAACTTGCGAAAAACCCTTAAACGAAAAAGGCGAACCCCAAGAGTCCGCCTACACGATCAACCCTGTTGCCAGTTAAAATCAACTGTCAAAAAAACTATAGGTAGTTCTCGCAATTTCATCAAAGTTAGGGTTTAAAGTAGTCAACAAATCGTTTAAATTGCCTAAGCTTAAAACATCTTCTAAGCTTTCGGCGTGGCAAACCTTAAGGCTTAAATCTTTTAGTTCTTGCGCCTTGATTTTTAAAGCTCTCATTTTGTCCTCAGGGTAACTTATTTCTGTTTCTGTCTCTAGCCTAGTTCTTATAACCACTTCAGTCTCCCACATTTCTGCCGTCAGTTTTGCTCTCGAGTGCAAATACTCCATAATCACTTTTTCTTCGGTTCTGGTAGTTTTTTGCCACCACGCAGGAGATTTTTTATCTAACTTTCCCGCCGCAAACTCAAACAGCCTCTCAAAATACTCATCATGTTCAACTTTCTCGTAACTTACCCCCGTTTCCCGCTCAAATTCATTTCTGACTCTTTCCTCCTTGTTATGCCTCTGCTCCCAGTCGTCCCAGTCAAGAACTGAATTTTGATCCTCGTGAACCCAAAAATTAAGGCTATGACCAGGATTTAAGGTTACCGTTCTTAATATGTCTAACACCGAAGCTTCAAAAAAACCCTCCGAGGGGTAAGCTGGTAAGTCGTCACCTAGCTCTGGCTTTTCAACAACTAGCCGGTTTAAAACCGTGGTAATAAAGCGGGATATATTGACAAATCTCTGTTGAGTTACTCCGCCTATCAAACCCGCCGCCTCACTCTGTGTCTCCCCTACAGCCATCAAGTCTCGATGAAGATGCCTTAAAATATTCATCGTCTCCCATTCCCTCAACTTTTCCTCCAGTTGATCATCAGGCACATCATCAAAACCCTCAATGTCCAAAAAACTGATAAATGCCCTGTTCATAACCACACCCTCACTAGCGGGTACGGCTGCTTCGAGCTCGGCCATTACTTGATCTCTTTCTGCTTCACCCATAAGTTTAGAGCAAATTATATCATCGGGGGCCAAACTTTCGACTCTGCTATAATAACCCCATGGACAGAGCGCTCTGGTTTATCGGCCGGGTTTTAGAAAAAATCGGCCGGTTTACCTACAAATCCATCTTCAAGCTTTTCCTGCTACTCCTTAATATTGTTGCCCAACTGATCACAGTTGTTGTTCAACTGGTTCGCCGGTTAAAACTTCCCCACTTTAGGTTTAAAACCATCACCCTTACCCTCTTCATCCTGCTTTTTATCGCCGGCAACCTCTTTTACTGGTTTATTTTAAAAGACCTGCCCCACCCGTCTGATCTTGCCACCAGAAAACCGTCGCTGTCAACCAAAATTTATGACCGAAACGGCCAGTTGCTCTTTACCTTTTACCGGGACCAAAACCGCACCCTAATCCCCCTATCAGACATCCCCGAGCATTTTAAGCTGGCGACCCTGGCCATCGAAGACGCCGACTTTTACCGCCACAACGGCTTTTCCTACCGGGGCATCGCCCGCTCTTTGAGTCAAATCGTTTTAAACCAAGACCTCCAGGGCGGCTCCACCATCACCCAACAGCTGGTCAAAAACGCCCTGTTGACCCCGGAAAGAACCGTCATCCGCAAACTCAAAGAGCTGGTTTTGGCCATAGAGGTCGAGTTTTTATTCGACAAAGACCAGATCCTCACTATGTACTTTAACCAAGTTTCCTACGGCGGCACTGCCTACGGCGCCGAAGCCGCCGCTGAAAGCTACTTTGGCAAATCCATCAAAGACGTCACTCTGGCCGAAGCCGCGCTACTGGCGGGACTGCCCGCCGCCCCCACCGCCTACTCTCCTTTTGGCTCCGACCCTTACTTGGCCATTCACCGCCAGCACCAAGTCTTAAACCGCCTGGTCGAAACCCAATCTATCGCCCCGCTGGAGGCAGAGCTGGCCAAACAACAAAAAGTCTATCTTGCTCCCCAAACCCAAAACATTTCCGCTCCCCACTTTGTCATGTACGTCAAACAGGCTCTGGTTGAGGAGTTTGGCGAGGCTGCTGTTGAACAAGGTGGTCTGTCGGTAACCACTTCTTTAGATCTTAATCTGCAACAACAAGCCCAGGCCGTCGTGGCCAGCGAGGTCGACAGCCTCTCCCCTTACCACGTCACCAACGGCGCCGCTTTAGTCACCAAGCCGTCAACCGGAGAAATTCTGGCCATGGTCGGCTCCCGCGACTACTTTGATACAGCCAGAGACGGCCAAGTCAACGTCGTCACCCGCCCAAGACAACCCGGCTCGGCCATCAAACCGGTCAACTACGCTGTCGCCTTGCAAAACGGCTATACTGCCGCCTCGGTGATTGAGGATTCGCCAGTCACCTACAACATTCCGGGGCAACCAGCTTATTCGCCGATCAACTACGACGGCAAGTTCCACGGTCAAGTCAGCCTTCACCAGGCGCTGGCCAACTCCTACAACGTTCCGGCCGTCAAGGTGCTGGCCTCATATGGCGTGGAGAAAATGATCGCCATGGGTCAAGCTTTAGGCATCACCACCTGGAACGAGCCCGGCCGCTTCGGCCTGTCGCTGACCTTAGGCGGCGGCGAGGTCAAGATGACCGATTTGGCTGTGGTTTACGGGACGCTGGCCAACCAGGGCAAAAAGGTTAACTTAAACCCTATTCTCAAGGTCACCGACGCCGAAGGTAAAACCCTCAAGCAGTTTGACTGCGGCTTTGGCTGCAACTCCGACCCGGTCTTGCCAGACTCCGTCGCCTTCATCTTAACCAGCATCCTGTCAGACGCCAATGCCCGTATCCCCGCCTTTGGCGCAAACTCACTCCTTAACACCCCCGGTCATCAAGTGGCCGTCAAAACCGGCACTACCAACGACAAACGCGACAACTGGACCATCGGCTTCACCGACGATTTCCTGGTCGCTTCTTGGGTGGGCAACAACGACAACTCCCCCATGGCGGCTGTGGCTTCTGGTATCACCGGCGCCACTCCCATCTGGCACGAACTAATGACACAAGCCTTAAAAGACCAACCTGCCAGCCAATTCACTCCCCCGCCATCGGTAGTCACCGCCTCCATCTGCCCCCTAACCGGCACCCTGGGCTGCTCGGGTTGTCCTAACTACACCGAGTTCTTTGTTCCCGGCAGTCAGCCCCAAAACCACTGCTCCGAAGAGGTTATCCGGGATCAAATCTTAACCGGCGCCAGCTCCATCAGAATCGAATAATTATCTGCTAAAATCAATTAACCCCAACTTATGACAAACTCTATCTCTAAAGACCTTCTTCAACCCCCAGAGGGGCTTCGCGACGACCTCCAAGCCCTAATTAAGTACACCCAGCAACCCGACCTTGCTGGGGCTCTTTCTAGTTTAAATGTTAAAACTGTTCTTGAAGTTGGTCCCGGCTATAACGCGCATGTCCTCGGCCAAATACATCAGGCCTTCGCCAAATTAGGCCAACCAACACGCAATCATCTTTTCTCTGTTGACCCCGAACATCCTCTTCGAGATATATTTGGAGTCATTCTTAAAGAATATCAAGCTGACCCTAACGACATCACCATCATAGAAAATAACCTCGAGGATGTTACCGCTACTCTTGGGAGCCAGTTTGACTTAGTTATTTCTAGGGGGGTTATTACTGCTGGTGCTGGCATGTTTACAAAACAGGACCCTGAAGCCGGCAGAAAACAAGGTTTCTCTCTCCTTAAAGCTACCCACCAATGTCTCAATCCTGACAATCCAAACTCTGCTGCAATCTTTTCTACAAAAACACCGGGAAATCTCCTTCCTTTTCTCCAATCAGAATTAGAAGGTATTGGCCTTAAGACTGTGTTTTTTAAAAAAGCAGACACAGAAGATGCACAAGATTGGATTGAAATCCTTCAAGAAGATGGTATTTTCCCAAACGGTACTCAGGAAAAATTTTTTAGCCTTGTCGTCTGTCAAAGAAAATAACTCCTCCACCAGCTTTAGGGGGCGGCTGCCCGCCACTCCCACACCACCCGCGAGATCTTAGGTAATACCGCCTCCGCCTCGCCGGCGTTAACCTTTTGAGACAAGACACAAATCACGTAGGGCGTATCGGCATAAACGATGCCGCAGTCATTGACCACCCCGGCCTCACTGCCGTACTTATGGACCACCTTGACCCCCGTCGGCACCCCTGCCGGAATTCTGTCCTCAACCAGCGTGTTGGTTAAATTAGCAAACAACTCGTCCCGGCTTTCCTCGCTTATCAACTCGCCTCGATAAAGCCGGGTCAAAAGATCGCCCATTTCTTGCGGCGTAGTTAAATTCTCCCGCAAATCGGTTTCTGACAACCCCCAGGAGTTCACCGTCCGCTGCACCGCCGCATAGCCTCCCAAAAACTTAATCAACAGCTCCGCCCCCATGTTGTCGCTCTGGTTGGCGGTAAGTTCAGCAATCTCCCGGTAGCTATACCTGGTTCCCGCCGGCTGGTGCTGCAGTGATCCGGTGCCGTACTCTAACCTATCCGCCTCAACCAGCGTATAGAGCGTTTCCGGGTCAAGCCTGCCTTCGTCTACCGCCTCATAGTAGGCCACCAAAATCGGCAGCTTAATCACCGACGCCGCCGTAAATTGGTTTGTCTCGTCTAACCCCCAAGACCCCTTTGACCCAGAAAGCTCTTCCACCCACACCCCAAACTCTCCCGCCACTTCCCCCACCAGCTTTTCTACTGCAGCCGCGGCATCGTCGCGGTCGTTAATTTTAACCTTAAACCCCACCACGCTGGAAACATCCTCGGCATCCCCCACCGGTTTTTCGATGGTAATTACTTCCGGAGCGGTTAACTTTTGCCACCAGCCGCCAAGCTCTTTGGGCAAATAAAAAATAAACCCCAAGACTAAAGTCACCAAAAACACAATCGCCGTCTGCTTCCGACCCCCTTCCTCACCAATCGTCTTTCTCGACCGCTTTCTTTTAATAAGCGGCTCTTGCCCCTCTATCCTCTCTTCCATCTTGTCTGCCATGGCTACCCCAGCCGCTCCTTGATCTCCGGCTCAAATAAAAGTCCCTCTTTGGGGCCGAAGTGCTCGGTGACGCTGGCGCCGTTAGTTAGCCCCAGCTTCAAGGCTTGCTCCAGCGAAAAACCTTTGATAATTCCCGCCACCAGCCCGGCGCCAAAAGCATCACCGGCTCCGGTTTCCTCGATGGTTTTGGCCTTCACCGCCGGCAGATTTAACTTGACCTTGCCGGAGACAAGCGTCGCCCCGCGCCTGCCCTCGGTCACCGCCACCACCCTTGAACCTAGTTTAGCCACATCTTTTAAGATCTCGTCGCGACTAGCAAACTGGTGATGAGTCAAGCTCGCCGCCTCCTGGCGGTTTAACAATAACACCTCTATATGGGGCAAAAAGGTGGTCAACTTCTCCCCGGCAGCGATTTCCTTCGACCCCGGATTTAAAGCCATTCTGATCCCTTGTTTCTGGGCGTGGCGGGCTATCTTGGTTAGCATCGCCAAATCTCCACCCAGGCTCGAGACATAAAACCAGTCAGGGGTCAGCTTCTCCCACTCCACCTTTTGCCAAGAAAGCTTATTGCTCGCCCCCCGGTAAACCAAAGCCGACCTGCCCCCATCCCCGCTCACCAAAATAGTCGAGTAGCTGGTAGGTTCGGCCACTTGCTGGACATAGAGCCGGCTTACCCCTTCTTGGCGCAACTTTTTTCTGACAAATAAACCCCAATCGTCGCGGCCCACGCAGCATACCGCCGCCGTCTGCAACCCCAACCGCTCCAAGGCTACCGCCACGTTGGTCGCCCCCCCTCCGGTAGTCATCACCATCTTGTCTAAAGCCACCTTGCCGCCGTAAACCTCGCACAAAGCCACTCCCGTCGGGCTCTTGTCCGATTTGACTATCTTAAAATCAGGCGAGGTTAAGTACGCGTCCACGAAGGCACTGCCAAAAACCACCACATCAAACTTCATACGTTTCTATTGTAGCTTGCCTGGCGCTGCCGTGGCTAGCCTAGATAACTGCTCATAAGCTGCCTTGGCGTCCGTCGCCTTCCAGATAGCGCTGCCCACAGCTAATAAGTCCGCCCCGGCGCGAACACAGAAAACAACCGTATCCTCATTTACCCCACCGTCAACGCAAATCTCTCCGCTAAAACCCTTGTTTCTTAATTGTCGCACTTTCTCCAGCGCCTGCCGATTAAACTTTTGCTCCTCTTTTCCGGCCGCCACTGTCATCACCAAAATCTGCTCTACCTCTTTGGCCACCGACCAGTTAAGCTCCGACAACTCCGTCTCCAAATCTACCGCCAAACCGGCTTTAAGCCCCAGCCTTTCCGCTTCCCGGGCAAACTCTTTCTGGTCGCTCATCTGCTCTATTTGGCCCGTCACTACCCCCGCCCCGTACTCGGCACAAACAGGAAGATGTGTCACCGGCTCGCTCACCATCAGGTGAACGTCACGAGCCAAGATGCTCGGCACTTCAAGCAACTGCCTTACCGACAAAGTCGGAGCCAAACAAAACTCTTCATCGGCTACATCCAGCTGTACCCTATCCACGAAGGCTTCATAAAGCTCCAACCGTTCCCGATACACCCCTTCTTCTTTGACAAAAACCGTCGGGGTGACCTTAACCATCATTTGAGGGTTTACCCTGAGCTCGGCCGAAGGGCCAACTCCATCATCCTCACCACATAGCCCCATTCGTTGTCGTACCAGGACAAAATCTTCACCAAGTCCCCGTCGATCACCCGGGTCATTTGAAGATCGACCAAAGACGAGTACTCGCAGCCGATGATGTCGCTTGACACCAGCGGCGTCTCACTCACTCCTAAAATCCCCTTGAGTCTGCCGCCAGCGGCGTCGGTTAAAGCTTTGTTGACCGCCGCGACCGTGGTCTTTCTACCAACCAAAAAGGTAAAGTCGGTCAAAGACCCGGTGATAATCGGCACCCTGACCGCAATGCCGTCAAAAATGCCCGCCAGTTCCGGGATGACTTTGCCCGTGGCCGTAGCCGCTCCGGTATCGGTGGGAATAATGTTTAAAAATGCCGCTCGGGCCCGGCGCCAGTCCTTGTGAGAATTGTCCACCAGCCGCTGGCTCGAGGTCACCGCGTGGATCGTGGTCATCGCCGCCTTCTTCACCCCAAACTTGGCAACGATCACCTGGGCCACCGGACCGACACAGTTGGTGGTGCAGGAGGCGTTGGAAAACACTTTCTCGTCGGCAAGTTTGTCGTCGTTAATACCCCGCATAAAAATACCCCCAGCCTCACCTTTAAGCGGAGCCGACAACAGCACCCTTTTAGCTCCGGCCGTGAGGTGGTCATCAACCTCTTCCGGCTTCTTAAACTTACCGGTACACTCCAACACCAAATCTACCGCCAGCTTCTTCCAAGGCAAATCCTTTGGCTCGGCCACGGCCAAAAAAGGAATCTTGACTCCGTCCACCACCAGCAAATCACCTTCTGTCTTTACCTTCTTGCCGTAACGGCCGTAAACCGTGTCGTACTCAAAAAGATAAGCCCAACCGGCCGTATCCATGTTGCCCGAAGTATTAACCGCCACCACCTCCATTTTGTCCTGGTACCGATCCAGGGCAATCCTTAAAGCTAATCTCCCCATCCTGCCAAAACCATTAATGGCGACTCGAATCATATAAAATACTTATCCTCTATTTTTCTTATTTTTTCAAGTCTTCTCACGTGCCGCTCATGCGCCGGAAAAGATTCTTCTAACCATAGTTTAACTACTTTTAAGATATCTTTCACAGTTAAAAATCTGGCTCCCAAGGAAAGGACATTAGTATTGTTATGCTCACGCGTTAATCGGATCATTTCAAAAGGATCGTCGCTCGTCCTCCCGGTGACATCAGCTACGCCGACTGGTACGGCTTGAGCATAAAATAAAGCCGCCCTGACGCCTCTAAACTTATTGGCCAAGATTGCCTCGGCTTGACCGGATCCTCCTAAAATTATCGCCCTGGAGTTTTGCGGATCGTTAGAAACGGCCGCAGCTGCCTTACTAACAAAATCCGGGTAGTCGTCGGTTTTATCAAACTCATAAGCTCCACAATCCTCCACCGCATATCCTTCTTTTTTAAGCCACTGCTTCACCTTTTCCTTTAGTTCAAAACCTGCGTGGTCTGTTGCCAAATAAACCTTCATGTCATAAACGCCTTGTCTTTACAAATCCTGCAGTGTCTGTGGTCAAACTTGCCTATCTCCTCTTCAAACTCGGCGATCGCTTTGACCACCTCCTCTTTCGTCTCCACGATTCTGAACACCTTGTCGGCTTCCGGCCTGATCTTCATATTCTCTTTGATCACCTTGACTATCTTTTTCCAAAACTTGCCGTAAAGAAGAAACGGCTTGTGGTGGGGATAATAAAGCCGGGCCAACACCCAGGCCGTACCAAACTCCGACAACGTCCCGGTAGCGCCCTTGAAGATCACAAAACAATCGGCGTGCTCGAGTAGCTTAAACATCCGCTCGATATAGTTTTTAGTCTTGATCTCGCGGTCCACCCGGTTAGCCACGTACCTGCCTTCAAACCCCGGCGCGTCGTGGGGAGAAAAGGTAATCGCCAAAGTCTCTCCCCCTACCGACTCGGCGCCTTGAGTCGAAGCCGCCATAATCCCCGGGCCGCCGCCGTTGACAATGGTCAGGCCTTTCTCGGCTAAATAGGCCGAGAGTGTAAACGCTTGCTGGTACTCTCTGCTGGTCTTTTTAAATTCCGAATACCCAAAAAAGGCAACGTTCTTAATAACCCTGACGGGAGTCATTAGAACGACCCCTCCAAAACATGGTCCGCCGGACCGGGATCTCCGTCTTCAGGCTCAAGCGTTATCACCACTGACTCAAAGTCAGTCTTATCCTCGTCGGCAGTGTAGTACAAAACCCCCAAATCCCCCTCCAGCCACACTCTGCCTGTCGAAAAAAATCCCGCCTCACCCACCAACCACCCCTCGTAAAAAAACCCCTTCTCTAAAGACGGCAAGCCCGTGGTTTCCACTTGGTGATAGAAATTATCACTAAACTTCCTCCAGGCTGTCCCTGTCGCCTGCCCCCCGCTGACATCATCCAAAACCGCCGTCTCGGCCGCACTCTCAAGCTCCGCCTCAATCTTTTGTTTTTGACTCTCACTCATCGGCGCCTCAAGGTCAACCTCACTCTCCATCATCTTCGATCTTTCCAGGGTCATCTCCGGCGCTACTGTCTCTTTACCCTGTTGACCCTGCCACCAAACCAATCCCAAGACTACCGCCGTTACCGCTAAACCCACGGACACCAACTTGTTATTTACTCGCCTCATTGTCCCTAATCTAACACGAGAGGTCCAAAAAAACCAGCTCCAACACTGAAGCTGGTTTTCTCTAAGCTTTATCTAGGAGCTAGAAGCTATTGCCTAGTTCCTCAATTACGCTTTCTTTAAGACAGGCATACCAGTTCTCTTGGTTTCCATCACCTCGTAACCACTAGGCAGGTCGTCAAGAGCACCGCTTCGCACATCTCGGGCAAAGAAGTAAATCCTTTGCTTCTTACCTCCACGCAAGGTCACGTCCTTGTAGTGAAGATAATAAGTCACGCCCTTCGAGTTCTTGTATGAATAAGCCATTCTATTCACCTCCTTTAAATTTTAATCTCGGGCAGCTATTTGCTATTACAGAGGTAGCCTAGCGCACTTTCCTCTGTTCTGTCAAGGCTATTCCTTGGGCCACACCTTTTCACCAGTTTCCGCGTCGTAAATCTCGATGGCATTGGTCGGACAACTCTGCGCCCCCAAGAGAATATTTTCCGGTGTGTCTCCCTCCTCTGATACCACATAAGCGATGTTTTCGTCATCAAGCTGGTACGCTCCCGGCGCCAACCCGACGCAAGACGCCGCCCCGATACACTTATCCCGCAAAATCTTGATCTTGTATTTAGCCATGATAGTAATTGTAAATTGTAAATTGTAAATTGTAAATTAAAAGAATTTCTCCGTGTGAATCTGCTCTGGGGGTACGCCCATTTTGGTTACCAGCTTGGTGGCGTCATCGATCATAAATTTATTGCCGCAAAGATACACCCCCCAGCTTGAATCCAACGTCAGCTCGTCTCTGACGCAATCGGTCACATAGCCGGCGCACAAGGGCCAGTGCTCCGGCGGCTGGCTCAAAGTCAGGTGAAAGGTAAAGTTATCGTAGTACTCATGGAATTTGCGAAAGTGCTCGACCCAAAACATGTCATCGACGTGCCGCAACCCCCAGTGAAGCTGGATTTGCCTTGGGTCTTTTTTATACTCCAGTAAATCCAAAATCATGCTTCTCACCGGCGTAATCCCCGAGCCGGTTGCCACAAACAACAACTTGGACTCGTCTTCTACCTTAAACTTTCCCAAAGGCGCCAAAAAGCTAACCTCATCGCCCGGTTTTAAGCTTTTCAAAAAACTTGAACCCTTACCCTCCGGGGTAACGTCGACGCAAACCTCGATACTGCTGTCTATCTGCGGTTCAGAAGCAATCGAATAACTCCTTCTTTCTCCCCCGCCGATGGCAAAAGAAACGTACTGGCCCGCCTCAAACTCGAGCCTGAAAGGATGAGTCAGCTCAATATGCAGGTACTGAAATTTATTGTTGATCAAGATGTGTTCTGCCACCTTGCCGGTAAACTGTTGGGGCTTTTGCATGTCCTTCAATATAACACGTTGGCTCAAAAACGCTCTACATGAACCCGACTCTGGGGAAAACCCGCCAGCATCTTTTGACTGCCGCAAAGATACACTCCCCGGTTTTTATCCCCGCCTAAGGTTTTTATCTTTTCTAAGTTCCTGCCCCCGTCAGGCCAACTCTCTTGCCCGCCGCTTTTAACCAGCCGGTAGTAAAACCCCACTCTAGCCTTGACTTTTTGCTCAAACTCGCGGTCCCAATCCTGAAACGCCGCAGCATCGGCTTGCCGCACATACCAATAAAGATAGGTCGACCTTGGGTCGTTTTGATTAAGCAAATCAAGCACCATGCTTCTTATCGGGGCTATACCCGAGGTCGTGGCCACAAACAAAAGCTTTGCCTCGTTTTCCACCACGAACCGCCCCAAAGGCGCCAAAAAGCTAATCTCATCCCCCTGTTTCAACCCAGCCATAAACTTTGACCCCGCTCTCCCTGGCGACAAATCCACCACCAAATCAAGTCTCGAATCTCTCGGCGGCGAAGCGATCGAATAAGCCCGCCTCTGGCCGCCGCCGATGGCCACAGACAAAAACTGGCCGGCGCTAAAATCTAAGTTTTTGGGCTCAACCAGCTTAACTTTAAAGAACCTAAAATGGCCTGTCAGCTCCACTCGGCTCACCCGGCCGAGAAATTCTTGGGGTTTGGTCATGACCTAATTATACCCAAAGCCACCCCTGCGTCTAAAACCCGATCAAAAGCCTCGTCTACGCTTGAATAAGACCTGTCGGTGAGATCAATCAAGTCTCTGGCGATGGCAATGAAAGGCTCGGAAAACGGCAGTTTTAACCTCCCGGGGTTAAAATCATCCAGCCTTTGCCTGTCAAGCCGATCGGCCTCCCTGACTACGGCCGCTTCCGGGCCTAAGTCTTGGTTGACCCCGTTAACCGAGTGGAATCGACAAATTCTCATCACCTTATAAAGCTGGTCGAGGTTGAGTTTGCCGTCGAGTTTGGCTTTGACCCACTGGGCGGCCCGCTCACCGTGATCCGGGTCGTCGATGACACCCAATCTTTGGGTATCATGGAGTGCTCCTGACCAAATCACCACTGCTTGGTCGATGACCAAAGACGGTACTAGGGCTTGCCAGGTTCTGGCTTCATTCAGGGCTATAACCGGAACTCGAGTGAAATGCGGCGCCCAGTGATCTTTGACGCCACCGTTTAAAAAATACTCTGGCTTGGGCCGGATCGGCTCAAACTCGCCCCGCCGCGGCAGCCTCTCTCCCAAAAGACGCCTGACCAAGTCCACCGCTTCTTGGCTGGAAGAGCCGCTAACGCCGATTTCTGGTTTTCTGCCAACTGAAGTCATATTTCTCCCGCAGCGTGGTATTATACCCTAGCCATGGTCAAGATTGCCTCGATCGGCGACTGCGTCGTCGATGTTTATCCCCAACAAAAGAAGCACTTTCTGGGAGGAACCGCCTTCAACCGAGCCGTCTGGCTGGCTCAAAACGATGTTCGCGTCAGTTTAGTCTCAGCAGTCGGCAACGATACCTGGGGCAAAAAATATTTAGACATTTGCCGTAAACTAAAAATTAATATCACCTGGCTATCGGTCATTCCCGGCCCAACCAGCCATATTAATATCACCCTCGACCGGCAAAAAAGAGCCCGGTTTTCCGCCTGGAAACTGGAAGGGTTGAAAAATTTTCGACCCGGCGGCTTTCCCCAAAGCCAAGACGCGCTTATCACCACCGGGTTCAAACCCATTAAGCAGCTGATGACCCTGCCCGCATCACCATTTACAGCCATCGACTTTGACGGCCATACTCCTTACACCTTTAGTAACGCCGCCGTTGACAAATTTGCCTCAGCTTTTGACTTGGTCATTACCAGTCGCCACCTCACCATTAAACACCACCCCCTGGTCTTAACCACCCTCGGCTCCCAGGGCAGCCGCGTGGTTTATCAGGGTAGGCAGTTTTTCTCCCCGGCACCGCCAGTTAAAACCCAAGACACCACCGGTGCCGGCGACGTTTATATCGCCAGCTTCGTTCTCCATTACCTCAAAACTAAAAATATTCCCCTGTCAATGAAGCGGGCCACCAGTCAAGCGGCAGAGTTTATTTCCCAACCAAGGAGTTTAAGCGTTTAACCATCTTGTCGATGTCGTGGTCATCGTAGCCGTGGACCTTGGCCCCCATCTCTAAAGTATCAAACCCGGAAGCAAAACAGCCGATGCAGTGAAGACCATAATCGCGGTTCAACACTTCAGCCACATCAGGAAAGCTTGCCGCTAGTTCCCCCAGATTCATGTGCCGGTCAATTATGGTAGAGCTTTTCTTAGACATACCAAGCCCAGTGTAGCACACTTTCTTCTGGTCGGGCCGACCTCGATTTTTAATAAACCGATCATTTCATCATCAGTCATTTTCTCTGCTTCGGCCACCTTCTTGCCTTTCACCTTTTCCGTCAACATGCTGGCGGCCGCCATGGAAACAGCACAGCCTTCGCCCTCAAATTTTATCGCCGAGAGCCTTCCTCCCTTTAGCACCACCGCCATCTCCATGACGTCGCCGCAGGAAGCATTGGTTTCTCTGGCTTTAAAAACCCGTTCACCCCGCGAAGCTTTAAGCGAAGTGGGGCCGAAATTCCTCGGATTTTTGTAATGATCTAAAATCTCTTCTCTATATATGTCCATATCCTGTTAAGTGAAAACGTTTTTCACTTTTTTCAATCCATCTATCAAAGCATCGACGTCTTTTTTATCGTTATAGATGTAAAAACTGGCTCGGGTGGTGGCCGCCAGTTTCAAACGTTTATGAAGCGGCATGGTGCAATGGTGGCCGGATCGAACCGCCACCCCCTCACTGGAAAGCACCTGGGCAATGTCGTGGGCGTGCACTCCCTCCATCACAAAACTGATTACTCCTCCTCTACTCTCTGTGGTTTTGGGCCCGATTACCCTCAACCCCTCAATCTCACCAAGTCTCTTCAACGCATAAGCCACCATTTTCTTTTCATGCTCATAAACCCTCGCCATACCAAGCTTGGTCAAATACTCCACGGCCGCCGCCAACCCCACTGCCCCGGCGACATTGGGCGTCCCCGCCTCAAACTTCTCCACCCCCGCCGCCCAGGTCGCCCTCTGCGGCCAAACTTCCGAGATCATCCCTCCCCCGGTCAGAAACGGCTCCATTTCTTCTTGGCGCTCTTTTTTGATTAAGACTCCCCCAATTCCCATCGGCCCGAGCATTTTGTGGCCGGAAAAAGCCAAAAAATCCACTCCCAAGTCCTTGAAATTGACTTTAAGGTGCGGCACGCTCTGGGCTGCGTCCACTGCCACTCTCGCCCTAACTCTCTTGGCCATTTTGACAATTTTTGCCACCGGGTTAATCGCTCCGGTGGTGTTAGACATGTGGCCGATCGCCACCAGCTTAGTTTTTCTAGTCAATTTATTGGCAAAATCCGCCATATCCAAAACCCCGTTTTCGGCCACCCCCGCCACCACCAGCTTTAACCCCTTGGCCCGGCTCAACCTTTGCCAGGGGATCAAGTTGCTATGGTGCTCGATCACGCTGGTTAAAATCTCGTCACCCCTTTTTAAACTCGCCGCCGCCCACGCCCAGGCGACTAAGTTCAACCCTTCGGTGGCGTTTCTGACAAACACCAACTCGTCGGCCTCGCCCCCGATAAACCCGGCCACCGTCTTTCGAGCCTCCTCATAGATAACGGTCGCTGCTTCACTTAAACTATGAAGCCCCCGGTGGACATTGGCGTTATGCCGGCGATAAAACTCAACCTCTGCTTCTATTACGGCTTTTGGTTTTTGACTCGTAGCCGCGTTATCCAAATACACCAACCGCTTGCCGTTAACCTTACGGCTTAAAATCGGAAAATCTTTTTTGATCTTATTGACATCTAACATATCCTTTTTAATACCTGATGCCGTATTTTATCATCTTCGATTTTATTAACTACCACTCCCAAAAACCCCTTAACCATCTGGCTCTCTGCCTGATTCTGGCTCAAGCCCCGGCTGGTTAGATAAAATACCTGGTTCTCGTCTACCGGCGCCACGGTCGCCGCGTGCGACGCCCTGACCTCGTCTGCCTCAATCTCCAGTGCCGGCTCGGCTATCGCCTGGGCAGAAGGAGATAAAAGGAGTATTCTTTCCGTCAAAAAATCTGTCACCGTCTGGGCTCTTTTGACAATCTTTATCAGCCCGGAAATATTGGCCGTGGCTTGATCAAACATCACCCCGTGAATCATCGTTTCCGCATGGGTGTTGGCCACCTGGTGCACCGTCTCGGTGCTTAAATTAATCCATTCCCGACCGCGGCCTACCACCAACCCCAACATAAGCGCTTTCGCCCCCGCGCCAACTAACTCCACCGTCACGCCGTATTCTCCCCCTTTATCTACCAGTAGAACTATCCCTACCTGCTGGTCTTTTCCCGAGCTGACCACATGCTTCCCTGGTTTATCTATCAACCGCCACTTCATCCCACCGACCCTTCCATCTCTAAATCAATCAGCCGGTTCATCTCCACCGCATACTCCATTGGCAGTTTCTTCACCACCGGCTCGATAAAACCATTGACCACCATCCCCATAGCTTGGGTTTGGCTCAAGCCCCGGCTAGTGAGATAAAACAGTTGCTCCTCCCCCACTTTTGACACCGTCGCTTCGTGCTCAAGCGTCACTTCCTTTTCAAAAATCTTGTTGGTCGGGTAAGTATCGGTTCTCGATTTGGGATCCAAAATCAAAGCGTCGCAGATAACCTTGGACTTGGCTCCCTTAGCCCCCCGGGCCACATTGACCAGACCCCGGTAGGTGCTCCTGCCGCCGTTGAGGCTGATGGATTTAGACACAATGATGCTACGGGTGTCTGGCGCCAAATGAGTCGCTTTGCTGCCCACGTCCTGATGCTGCCCCTCGCCGGCCAAAGCCACCGACAACGTCTCCCCCCTGGCTCCCTCTTCGGCGAGGATAAACGACGGATACTTCATCGTCACTCTTGCTCCCAAATTAGCATCGGTCCAAATCATCTCCCCCCGCTCCCCCACCCAGGCCCTTTTGGTCACCAGATTATAAACGTTTTTGTACCAGTTTTGCACCGTGGTGTACTGCACCCGGGCGCGTTTTTTGACGATAATCTCCACTACCGCCGCGTGAAGCGATCCTTCAGAAAACGCAGGGGCGGTGCAGCCCTCCCCGTAGTGAACCGAGGAATCCTCCTCGGCAATAATCAGCGTCCGCTCAAACTGGCCAAACTGGGGCTCGTTAATCCTGAAATAAGCTTGCAAAGGCTTGTCTACCTTAACTCGGGCCGGCACGTAGACAAAACTGCCTCCCGACCAGACCGCGCTGTTTAAAGCGGCAAATTTGTTGTCACCGATGGGTATGACCGTACCAAGATATTTTTTCACCAGGCGTGGGTATTTTTGCACCGCCTCGTCAAATCCTAAAAAAATCACTCCTTTGTCGGCTAGTTCCTTTTTTAACGACCCATAGACCACCTGGCTGTCGTACTGGCTTTTGACTCCGGCCAAATACTTTTTCTCTGCTTCCGGAATCCCCAAGCGATCAAAAGTATTCTTAATATCTTTCGGCACATCCTGCCACCTTTTTTCTGTCTTTTCGGTTGGCTCCAAGTAATAAGTCAACTCATTAAAATCGATCTTTGACAAATCCGCCCCCCAGGTCGGCATTTTCTTGGCTTCAAACACCTTCAAAGCCTTAAGCCTAAACTCAAGCATCCATTTTGGTTCATCTTTTTTGGCGGAAATCTCCCTGACCACCTGTTCGCTTAAACCTTTTTTGGTTTTAAACCGAGGCTTTACCCGGTCATGAAACCCAAACTGATAATCTGTTTTAAATCCCTTCATAGCCTTTCTCCTCCAGCTGGTTAACCAATTCTCTCCCTCCCTCTTTAACCACTTTCCCCGCCTTGATCACCACCACCCGGTCAGGCTCAATGTATTTTAAAATCCTTTGATAGTGAGTAATCAAAATCACTCCCATTTTGGGATTTTTATTCCTTACCCGGTTGACTCCCTCGGCTACCTGTCTCAAAGCGTCGATGTCCAAACCAGAATCGGTCTCGTCTAAAATGGCGTACTTGGGAGCAAGGATAGCCAGCTGCAACACCTCCGCTTTCTTTTTCTCTCCTCCGGAAAAACCCTCATTCACCGATCGCTCCAAAAGTTCTTGTTTAATTTTCAACTCGCGGGCTGCCTTGAAAAGCTTTTTTCTAAACTCAAACGGAGCCATTTTCTTCCCTTTTACCTGTTCGAAAGCTAGCCTCAAAAAACTGTTTAAAGTCACCCCTGCCACCCCCACCGGATACTGAAAGGCCAAAAACAACCCGGCCTTGGCCCGCTCGTCCGGACTCATCTTTAACAGATTCTTCCCGTTCAAAAACGCTTTCGGATTTCGTGCTTCGTGCTTCGAATTTACTACTGTATAGTTAGGGTGCCCCGCCAAACTATACGCCAGCGTGCTCTTACCCGACCCGTTCGGCCCCATCACTGCCACCACCTCACCCGGTTTAATCGTCAGGTTCACCCCGCTAAGAATCAGTTTGCCCTCTGCCTTAACCTTGAGATTTTCGATCACCAACATTTATCTATCCCCTTACCAATTCTGCCAAACTCACCTGGTCAAGCCGGTCATCAACCACGCTGGCTACCCTGCCCATCAGCCCCTTGTGGACGCAAAAACCTTCCGCCACACAGTCTCTTCCCCTCATGCACCCCACCGGGAGCGTCTTACCCTCAAACACCCTAATTACTTCTCCTGCCGAAATTGTCTCCGCCGTCTTGGCTAGTTTGTAGCCGCCGCTTCTCCCCTGCCGGCTGACAATCAGCCCCGCTTTCTTGAGTTTCACCGCCACTTTGCTCAAAAACCGGTAAGGCAAATCTTTTTCTTTCGCCCAGCCTTTAAGCCCTACCGACCCGCTATTTTGGGCTAGTTCCGACATTAGCAACAACCCTAAATCTGTTTCGCGCGAAATTCTAAACACAGCACTTTAGGACAAACTCCTACCTCCAAAGGAGGAGTTTATCATAAGTTTACCTATCCAGCAACGCCTCGATCCCCGGCATGGGTTTATCGGCCAGATACTCTAGCGTGGCTCCCCCGGCAATCGATACGTGGGTGTAACGGAAGATAAGACCGAAGTTCTCCGCCAAGGCCGCCGTGTCGCCTCCGGCTAAAATCGTCGTTTTGTCGTTCTCGGCCACCGCCTCGGCCAACTCCAGCGTTCCGGCGCGAAACCTGGCATCCTCGTATTTACCCATCGGCCCGTCCCAGAAAACGGTTTTGGCTTGCTTGATTATCCTCAAGTTCTCCTTGATGGTCCTCGGCCCGATATCCAAAAAAGCCCAACCGGTTGGCAGCTTTTGACCCTTTTTAAAATCAATCACTTTTTTCTTTTTCGGTTTCTCGGCCGAGTCGGCCGCCACATAGTCGTCGGGCAAAATTATCTTACCAGGATACTTTTCCATCAGTCTTTTAGCCTCATCTACCGGGTCGATCCTCGTCCCTTTGGCCTTGTCCACAAACGGTTCTTCCATAAACGAACTGCCCACATCCACCCCGCGGGCTTTAAGAAAAATGTTGGCCACCGCTCCGCCGATTAAAACCTGGTCGGCCCGGTCAATCAGGTATCTCACCGCCAGGATCTTGTCATAAGTCTTGGTTCCTCCCACAATCAACACCAAGGGCCTTTTCGGGTCTTTCTTTAACTTATCAAAAGTCTGCATCTCACCTTCAAGGTACAACCCCGCCACTGCCGGAATGTGCCTGGGAATACCGGTGGTCGAGGCGTGCACCCGGTGGCAGTGGCCAAAAGCATCCTCCACCATCAGGTCGCCGTTTGCCGCTAGCGCCTTGGCAAACTTATCGTCATCAGCCTCTTCACCCGGATAAAATCTGGTATTCTCCAACATCACCATCTCCCCGGGACGCATTTTGTCGATAAACTTTTTGACATCAGGCCCCACCGTCTCGGGCAAATACTTCACTTCGCGGTTAATAAGCTCTGATAAGCGCCTAGCAATCGGCTTCATCCTCAACTCCTCCACCACTTTTCCTCCCGGCCGTTCCAGATACGAAATAAAAATAATCTTGCACTTTTTTTCCAGTAAATAAAAAATCGACGGAAAGTAAGCCTTGATCCTTACATCCGACACCGGCACCGTTTGCCCCACGCCATTCTGCTTTAACTTGATGTTAAAGTCGCAGTGATGAATCACCCGTTTACCGGTCAACTCGACGTCCCGTAATGTCTTTTTATCAATCATGCTTACTTCGCCTCAGGCGAACCTCCTGTTTATATATCTACTTATTAATATTTTTGCTGATTACACAAATATGTTAACCTCCCACCCTTGATAGAACTTTTCAAGGCCTCCACAAACAAAAACGGGTCCTGGTAGCTAAATAATGACTTATTTACCAACACCGCCGAAGCTCCTACCGCCATTGCCTTATAAGCATCTTCAGATCCACCTATTCCCCCCTCTGCAATTACCGGAATAGTTACTCTCTCACAAATTTTTCTAAACAGTTTTTCATCTTTCATTCCCTGCTCCGATCCAATATCGCTCAATAAAACTCGAACTACACTACAACCAATTTTTTCAAATCTTAACGCATCTTTCAAATTAGCTGTCATTAATGGCATTACCAAATAACCTTTTTTTAGTAATATTTTAGCCGCCCTCGCTGTCTTTTTATTCATCGGCCTGGTCAATTTCTTATTCAAAACCTCTAACTTAATCCATCTGCTTTTTAACAACCTGCTGCCTAACTCTCCCCTCTTCACGGCCTCTTCTACGCTTAATGCATGATTTGTATTCACCAAAATAGTATATTTTCTCTTAAGCCAATGCTTAATATCTCCATAGCTTATCCCAGAGTACCCCATCGGTAATTCTTCCGCGTCCTTAAAATCATCTAAGCTTCCCTGGGTATAAACAGTTAAAAAATCTGTTTCTGTTCTGTTTATAAACCCAACAGCCGTTTTTAAATCTATCTTATCTGTTGCGTTTCCAAAACAATGCAACAGTCTAGAATTAAACCTTTTCCCAGCAATAGACCAGCTGTCTTGTCTATACATCTTCACAGTTTTCAAGAATTTATTTATAACTGGCCCTCCCGGGCCGAGGCCACTTTCTCCGCCCTATCCAAAAACGCCCTTTGGGCCGCGGCCACATTTTTGGGTCTACCGCCCCAAATCTCCAAGGCCTCGCCCTGCAGCGCCCGGCCGTAAGAATAAGACAACTCCCAGGGCATCCGCCGACCGGAGAATTTGTTGATGGCGTTAAGATTCACCGTAGCCTGTTCCGGGCTCAAGCCCCCCGACAAAAACATAATTCCCGGCACTGAGCCGGGAACGGTCTTTCTAAACAGCCTGATGGTGGCTTGAGCCACCAGTCTGGGGCTGGCTTGGGCCTTAGCCTCAAGCCCGGAGGCCGCCATGTTGGTTTTTAAGAGCATTCCCGGAAGATAAATCCGGTACTTTTTCAGCTCATCGAAGACAATCATCAAGGTCCGCCTCGAAGCCTTCTCGTGAGCCGCTATGGTGTGGGTTCCTTTCATCAACACTTCCGGTTCCACGATCGGCACCAAACCGGCCTCTTGAGATAAAGCCGCGTAGCGAGCTAGTGCGTGAGCGTTAGCCCCAATCGCTTCATCTGTCGGCAAACCTTTGCCCATGGTGATCACCGCCCGCCACTTAGTAAACTCTGCTCCCAATTTGGCATACTCTGCCAACCTGTCCCGCAAGCCGTCTAAACCCTCGGTTACCTCTTCTTCAGAAAAGTTGGCCAAAGAGTGAGACTTTTGGTCCACTTTGATCCCCGGAATTACCCCTTTTCTTTTCAGTAGTTTGGCAAAAGCCGTTCCACTGCTAGCCTTCTGCCTGATCGTTTCGTCAAACAAAATTACCCCGCTGATAAACTTCTCCAGCCCCGGCGCCGTAAACAAGAGTTCCCGCCAATTCCGTCGATTTGTTTCCGTCGAGGGCAAATTGATATCCTTAAATCTCTTCTCAATCGTCCCCGAGCTCTCGTCTGCCGCCAAAATCCCCTTCCCCCGGGCCGCTAACTTTTTGGCAGTTTGAGCTAACTTCGTCTTGTTCATAAACCCTCCTTAAAGGCGATAATTGATATCTTTTTTGGAAAAGACATGGGTAGTATCGATAAAGCGTACCTTCTCCGTCTGGGTGCTCATCACCAAGCTGTGGGTTCTGGCCCCTCCGCCAAAAAACCTCACCCCGCGTAAAACATCACCGTTGGTTACTCCGGTGGCACAAAAAATTACTTGCTTGCCGCTGGCCAAATCCTCGTGACTATAAACTTTTTTTTCTGACTTGCCCATCTTTCTGATTTTATCTACCTCTTCCTGGCTCTTGGGCCAAAACCTGGCCTGAAGCTCACCTTTAAGACACCGAATCGCCGCCGCTGTCGCCACCCCCTCCGGCGCCCCGCCAATGCCCATGACCGCGTGCACGCCGGTCCCCCGCATACAAGCGGCGATCCCCGGCATCAGGTCGCCGTCTGGAATGAGTTTAACTCTCGCTCCCGCCTCACGAATTTTAGCTACCAGCTCCTCGTTTCTATCCCGCTCCAAAACCACGATCACTAAATCTCGTATCTCTCTGTTTAAAGCGCGGGCCAGCGCTTTTAAGTTGGCCTTGGGTTTAACGTCAAGGTGTACCTTGCCCGCCGCCTCTGAGCCCACCACCAATTTGTCCATATATACTTCCGGGCAGTGAAACAAACCCCCCCGCTCGCTTGCCGCCAGCACCGAAATCGCCCTCGGGCCTAAAGTAGCCGTGGCGTTAGTGTTTTCCAAAGGATCCACCGCAATATCCACCGCCATCCCCTTGCCCGTTCCCAGTTTTTCGCCGATATAAAGCATCGGCGCCTCATCCTTCTCCCCCTCGCCAATCACTACCCGACCGTTAAACTCAACCGTATTGAAAAACTTTCTCATCGCCTTAACCGCTGCCCGATCCGCTCCCTTCTTATCGCCAAACCCAGCCGCCCTAGCCGCGCCGATCGCTCCGACCTCTGTGGCATGGGACAGGGCTAGCGTTAAGCTATTCTCCATAAAGTATCCTGAATATAGCAAATTTGCTACACTTTATCTATGGCTAAACTAACCGTCGGCTGGTTCACTTTCACCTGCTGCGAAGACTCCACCATCATCTTCACCGAACTTTTAAACCAACACTGGCAGGACTGGACCAAAAAAATCGACTTTAAATACGCCAAAACTTTACGCCGCTCGGTTGATTTGGGGCCCATGGATGTCGCCTTTGTCGAGGGGGCCATCTCCTCTGTAAAGCAGAGTCAAAAACTCAAACAGATTCGCTCCCTGGCTAAGATTTTAGTCGCCATCGGCTCCTGCGCCATCACCGGCCAACCCTCGGCCCAAAGAAACGAGTTTAACCAAACCCAAAAGGCTGAAATAAAAACCATTCTGGAGCGCTTTGACTACGCCGACAAAGTCCAAAAACTCTCCGACCTCGTCGCCGTCGACCACTCAGTCCCCGGCTGCCCCATGGATGAACAAAAATTCTTAAGCCTAATTAATAAATTAATCCATGCACCAAATTAACCTCGATCTCTCTTTAGAAGAAATCAGCAAAATCGAAGGCGGTGCCGGCCTGGACCTCACCATCAGAAACGGCCAAGTCGAAAAATTAAACTTCAAAATCACCGAATACAAAAGATTTTACACCCAAGCCATCCGCGGCAAAGCGGCGCTGGCCGCACCGACGCTTTTGGCCAGAATCTGCGGCACCTGTAGTAATGCCCACATTCTGGCTGCCATCAAAGCCGTCGAAAACGCTTTCAAAATTACTCCCTCGCCTCAAACCTTAATCTTGCGCCGCCTGGTGGTAAATGGTTTGATTATTCGAGACCATGCCCTCCATCTTTACATCTTCGTCCTCCCCGACCTCTTCCAAAAAGATTCACTCCTAGATTTTGACGACCAAGACCCCCGCCAGCACCAACTCTTGCACGACGCCTTTGCCGTCAAAGACGCCGGCAACAACCTGTCTATTCTCACCGGCGGCAGAAGCGTTCACGCCCCCTATCCCACCGTCGGCGGCTTTTTAAAATTCCCTGACCCGGAAAAACAAAAAGAAATTATAGCCAAACTTACCGCCGTCCGCCCGGCCGTCCTCAACCTCATCGACACTTTTCTCAAAGCCCCCCTAAATCAAACCCAACACATCCCCTATCTGGCTTTAAGGGGAGAAAATTACTCGTTCCTTGCCGGCCAAATAGTCTCTACCGACGGCATCAACATTCCCAGCGAAGACTACCGCGGCCAACTTAATCGAGTCGACCTGCCCTACTCCCACGCCTCTGCCTACACCTACAAAAAGGGGTTCTACATGACCGGCGCCTTGGCCCGACTCAATCTCAATAAGGCCTCCTTAAACCCCCAAACCCAAAAAGACGCCGCGCAGGCTTTACAAAAATTCCCCTCCGACAATCTCTACCACAACAACCTGGCCCAAGCCATCGAGATCTTAAATGCCATCGACGACTCTATTGCCATCTTATCTTCTACCAGTTTTAACCCCGAACCGCCGGTTAAACCTGCCGTCATTTCGGGTACCGGCTTTGGCGTCATCGAGGCCCCCCGGGGTATTCTTTATCACCGCCTGACGATTGAAGACAATGTGGTCAAAGACGCAGAAATCTTAGTCCCCACCGGCCAAAATCAATTAAACATCGAAAACGACCTTAAAATCCTTGTCAACCGGAAACTCCAACAACACACCGGGAAAAAACACTCCGGGAGTGGCCGAATGGACTCTCCCGGAGTGGAATTAAAACAAGAACTCACCCACGACATGGAAGTCTTAATCCGCGCCTATGACCCCTGCATGTCCTGCGCCAGCCACTTTTTGAAAATTAACTGGAATTAGAAATTTCTTGTAAAACCTTTATAATTCCCTGCAGGGCAGCATTTTGTCTCATTCCTACAGGCACGGCGATGATCTTAAACTTTTTGAGCCTGCCCAGTTTTGCCAACAACTTTAACTCCATCGCCAAATCATAATCATGAACGCTGGCCCGCCGCAGACTGTCAAGCCTCTCCAAGTCGTCAAGCACTTTGACCCCATCGATGCCACCGGCCACATCCACAATCACCCACAAATCATCTTCGGGTGGCGCCAGTCCCTCGCTTGGATCCTCAATGCGAAACTCAACACCAGGAAACTGGCGGCGCAATTGCGGCACCAACCCCACCACCAAACTATCTTCCTTTAAATCCGGGTTGCCAAAAACCGATACCAACATCTAAGTTACTCCGTCCCGGGTTGCAACCGGTATTTAACATCAAAACCTATTCGTGTTTTAGAAACATCACCCCCGCTGGCTAAAATTTCCTGTCTTAATCCGGCAACTTCTGGGATCACCCCTTCTTCTTGAACATACATCTCGTCTGTCCTCTTATCCCAAAGCTCATTTCTTCTCAATATATAGTCCTTTACCCCAATCATCGCTTTTATATACCACTGAGCTGATTTAATATCTATCCAATCTAACCCTGTCAATCCCTCCGGCTGGTAGACCCTTGCTTCTTTAACTACCCTTTCTCCAAAATCATTAAATTCGCTAATTAAAGAGTGCATTGCCTGAGGGCTAAACACCTGCCCAGCCTTTAAGTGTTGCGGAATACCAACCATATACCCCAACAGGTTTTGGGCTAAGTATGGCAAAAAATCCAAACGGGGTAACTCGTGAGTCAAGTATGGATAAATACCTTGCGGAGTTAAATTTTTTCCAAAGGAAAACTTAACCGCTGCCTCCCTTAACCAAAAAGCTGAATTAGAGTAAAACGCCTCCAACCCCTCAGGAGGCAACAAACCCTTTTCAATAAACTCATTCACTAAAACTTTGCTAGTCAAGTCTGCTAAACCAAACTTCAAAGCTTCCCAGCCAACTGCCGAACCCTGACCCTCTGCATAGGCTTCTAAACTAGCCGCATTTGTCAATCCTAGTTCATGAAAATCCGTCTGCGTCAGACTCCAGGCAAAGACAACATTTAACCAACCATCATAAGGACTAGTTCTTTCGAATAAGGTTAAAGGCAAAAAGTGCCTACTGACATCAGGTCGCAAGTCGAGCCGGCTAAACCTTTCGTCGCTTTGGAGTCGATCAAGTTTACTCACAGACTGCCATGAGTCGGGGTCAAATCTAAAAAATTCAGACTCAACTGGAAAAATATCTTTAGATAAATAAACTCGTCTCTTCTGCCATTTAATCAGCTCGTCTAAACCAACTGAGGGGTCTGTCGCTAACTCAAAAAAGCCTTCTTTGGTAAGACTGTTAGAAAGATACCTCACTGCAAAAAGACTCTCACCCGGCTTTAAAGCATCGAATCTGGCTTTAATGTCTTCTTCTTTAAATAGATCACGATGTATTTTCGGATTCAATCTAAAAAGTAACTTATGGTCGAAATCCACTCCCAGTCTCTCGCCTAACCCGTCTGGATAATTGCCAACAAGTTCTGTCATAAACTTTATCTAACCTATAGTATACCATAGCTGCCGAGCCCAACCTAAATTGTAGTATTCGCCAACTTCAAATGCCACTTGGTGTATTTTTCTAAGTTTTTCGCCTGTTGAAGCGAAATCTTCTCACACACCCAGCCCCAATGCATAGTAACTAAATCGCCGGCTTTGAGTCCGGAAATAAGCTTTTTGTCCCCCAGCCGCCAACTAACCTGCCTCACCACCTCCGGCACGAGCTTCAACTTGCCATTTTCGTAAACTAATTTTTGCGTTTTGAGGCGCAGTTCACTCTGCCCTAGCTGACCGTTTGACACCACTTCGCCCCACGAGATTCTACAAGCGTCCATCGAGCTCACCGTATGTTGACTCTCTTGGTGCCCGGTTCGATTCCAAATGTTAAACACGTGGAAGCTGTGGTGGGCTTTGGCCCCTTGGGGCACTTTGTTAACCACCCATTTCAACTGCCCCAGGCTCAACCGTTTTTTCAGCCTCTCGTTTAAATGGTCATAAAACTGCTTCAGCCCCACCCCATCGAGTAACTTACTGCCGATCCAGTAGGCCTCGACCACTTTGTCGTCAAACGGACCCAAACCATTGCTGTCGCCAATTAACTTCAGGTAGGGGTACATGCCGGCAAAATCATCCAAAATTTCTTTCAACCCCGCGTCTTCCACCCCTGCCGCCAAATACGCCGCCACCTGGTTATTTTTATCCGGCCCGCAGTACTTTAACCGGTTGGGCGCAAAGGCATACCTAGCGCAGCGCAAAACGCCCTTCATCCCTCAACCTTTTAGCTTCTGTGTAAAAAAACCAGGCTCCGGCTACCAAGAGAACAGACTGATATATAAAGCCAAGATTAAGATTGTGGGTAACAAATATCGCCGACAGTCCGTTGGTCACTAAAGTGGCCAAAGTCAAGACTGTAGCCACCAGCGTCACCGGTGCTTGCTTTAATGCCCGATACCAACTTAGAACGTAACCGGCAAGCAGCCCCACCGAAACCGCCGTCAACCCCCACTGGCCGATGCTAAGCTTAAAAATCAAACCCATTTTACCCGTAGCTAAAGTGGCCAAAAGCAATAAAATTGATCCCAAAATCATCCTCGCTCCCACCACCGTGTCTACCGCCACTTGCCGCAGCGCCACTTTGGCGATGACGTTTTCTACCGCCCACAAAATAGTCGCCGCAAGAATCATCGTCTCGCCTCTCCCCCACACCAAACCCTGATACCCCCCTATCACCAAGTTACTACCAAAGATAAGCCCCAAAGCCAAAAGTTGCTTTAAAGATACTTTTTCTTTTAACACCGGTATTGCCCACAAAGCCACCCAAAACACCAGGGTCTTGTGGATAAGTGCGGCGTTGACCGAAGCCGCCTGCCTCAACCCCTCAAAAAATAAATAAAACGGCAGACTGCCGCCGATCACCGCGATCGCCAAAAGCTTAAACCAGTTTTGTCTCACTTGGCGCCAGTCAACGCCTCGACTCAAAAGCATGGCCGCTACCACCAGGGCTACCCCCAAGTTTTTCAAGGTGGTAAACACCAGGGCGTCACCGACGGCTTTAACTACTAGACCATTAATAAACACCGCCGCCCCGGAAAAGCCGGCGGTGGCCAAAGCCAGCTTCACGCCGTCAGTTTTGTTCATCGCTTACCCCTTTTATCGCCTGGCGCATGGCGCGGGCGGCCGTTTGATTAACCTTCTCCACCGCCATGTCTTGTTGACATATAAGATAATCGCCCACTTTCACTTTACCGGCAAACGCCTGCTCCACTGCCCTTCCAGTTTCCATGATAAACTTTCCCTTTTTGATTGATTTAACTCTAAGCGGCATCACAAAACACATGTTTAATAAAATATAACACAATCTGCTAAACTATTTTTACATGCTCAAGGAGTCACTGCGCCAATACCTGATCGCTTTCTTGATCGCTTTGGGTCTAGTCACCGGCGTCGTCACTTTGGCCGCCGCCGGCAAGCCTGTAAGCTTAAGATTTTTAAACCTCGGCCTCGCCTCCGGCTCTATCACCCTTCTGGGCCTGGTGCTTTTATTAGGCCCCTTAAGCCGGCTTTACGCCCGCTTTGACCGCTGGCTGGTCTTTCGCAAAGAGCTAGGGGTATTAGCCTTCTGGCTGGCGGCGGTTCACCTTTATTTGGTCATGTTTCCCCTAGCCCGAAGCGGTCCGTTGGGGGTTTTTAAGTCCCGGCCGCTGTCGGCCTATCCGGGGCTAGCCAGCTTCATAGTTATGGCTTTGCTGATGCTTGTCTCCATCAACTGGGTGGTAAACGCCTTGGGCAAAAAGCGCTGGTGGCAATTCCAGTACTGGGGCGCCCGCTTAGCCTTTATCCTGGCCGTAACTCACTTAACCGTCCTGCGCTTTTCGGCTTGGAAAACTTGGCTGGCTTCTTCTCCCAAACCCCTGCCTCCTACCGGCCTCATCACCGCCGTCTTTGCCGCATGGGTCATTCTGGTGCGCCTCTCCGAACCCTTGGGCCAAAATCTCGCCCGCAAACTGGTCCCCCTCTGGACTATCTTCACCCTGGCTACCTACGCCTACCTGTTCTTAGCCTAAAACGGGTTGCCGTAGACACCAAGGGCTAAAAGAGCGTGGGCGGCTACCGAACCAAAGAACAAATACCACCACCAGCAATGCGTTTGATACAGCTTTTTGTACCAGTTGTAATTTACCAGCTTGGCAAACAGCTTGGGCCTAATAAAACAGCGGCAGGTCAAAAACACCATCGCCAACCCTACGAGATTAGTCCACCCCAAAACAAAAACCAGCTTGGCTGCCAGCAGCGGGTTAATCATGCCGCGGCAAACTTCTCCCCCACCTTGGCCCAATTCACAACTTTCCACCAGTTTTCGACGTATTTAGCCCTTTCCCATTTATATTGGATGTAATACGCATGTTCCCAAACATCCAGGCCCAAAATCGGTGTCCCCAAAAATTCACTCACTCCCTTCATCAATGGATTGTCCTGATTCGGGGTTGAACCGACTTTGAGCTTACCGCCGTCCACAACCAACCAGGCCCAGCCCGAGCCAAACCGGCCCATGGCCGCCTTGGCAAAATCCTCTTTAAACTTAACCAAACCACCTAAATCTCTGTCTATTGCCTCTTTGAGCTTTTCGGCTGGCGCATCCCCCGTAGCTTTAGCGGAGGGGGACATAATCTCCCAGAAAAGCGAATGATTAAAGTGCCCGCCGCCGTTGTTTCGCACCGCCGTCCTTATCTCTTCCGGTACACTATTAAGGTCTCCCACCAGTTCTTCCACACTCTTTGCCGCTAACTCCTCTTTCCCCTCTAAGGCCGCGTTGAGATTATTCACATAACCGGCGTGGTGCTTGCCGTGGTGAATTTCCATGGTGGCAGCGTCGATCGCCGGCTCCAGAGCGTCAAAAGAATATGGCAAATTGGGTAACTCAAACATACCCAAAGCCTAACAAATAAACTCCTACCGATCAAGTAGTAGTTTTACGGGTTGGTCGAGGATAATCCTAGACCAGGATTGGTGCCGATCTCGTAGCGCAAGTTCTGGTTGCCGCCGTCGTTGGTGGCAAAAGCCGCGTTGTCAGTCGACTCCAAAAAGGCGTTTAGTTCGTAGGTGTCCCCGTCGGAAACGTAGGAGTACACCATGCCGCCGGCCGCAATCGTCGTTGTCCCGTCAGATAGCCTGGTGGCGTCGGTAGCATTTTGTCTTGGGTCAATCGGCAGTACCGACAGATAGTCGGATACGACCAAGCCCACCCAGTTGGTGGCCGCCGTCGTGTCCCGACTGCCGGACGAATCGCCGGAAAATGGTGCCGCCGTCGTTCCCGGCAACACCGCTCCATTGGCTATCGACAAGTCTACCGCTTGCCTGACTGTGGCCAAGTCGGAAATTCTGGTCGAGTCTCGAGTCTTTCTTTGAGCCTCGGCCGGGTTAATCGCCAAAATCAAAATCGCTGCCAAAATCCCCAAAATCGCTACTACTACTAAAAGCTCTACCAAGGTAAAACCGGTTAATTTCTTCATTCGGGCAGATAACATTTACTTTTCTCACCTCCTTTCAAATTAGTCAAAAGGCTCTAGCCTTCCTACTTGACTACCATAACTAATTCCCTGGTTAATATCAACCTCTATCGTCTTTTCCTTGAGTCTTTGCCACAGCCCATTAAACTCCTGGCGCTGAAACTGGCTCATCGTTTCCTGCGGCTTCGCTGCTTGTTTTTCGTTCTGGTACCAACGCCAAGCCAACACTGCCTCTAGCCCCATCAACCCCGCCACCAAGAGCAGCACTACCGTCAACCTGATTTGATAATACTTAATTTCGTCTTGATAATTTGTTTCACTCATACTCATCTTAAAAATATCACCCCGCTAAATTCGGCCCTCACCCCTCCCCCACCCAACCGCGGCGGACCCACTTTAACATCGGTAAGCTTGACAAAATAAGGCAGAGCCTCCACCGCCTTAAGCCAAGAAATAACGCTCTGATACGGGCCCTCCACTACCGCTTCAATCGCCAAGCCCGTTTGATACGCCCCACCAATATCCACCCGATCCGGAAAATCTTCAAACTCTAAGCGTAACACCACTCCGCTACTTGCCGCCATCGCCTCCAAACTTTCTGCCACCCGCGCCACCCCCTCTTCTCCTTCAGGGAAAAAACGCTTCAGCTGGTCGTAATCCTTTTCCACAAACTGCTGCTCGAAAACCAAGGCATCAAGGTCTTTAACCTTAACAGCCTTAGCCTCAACTTCCCTTTCTACTTGGCTGACTGCTATCCACTCCTTCCTCACCACCAACATCAAGCTGATTGAAACCAAAATCCCCACCGAGAGCAATATCTTTTTAACCATTGCTGCCCCCGCTGACTCTAAACAATACTCCTTGGTTGCTTTCCAGGCTGCTAAAATAAAGCTGGTGGTCGAAAAAGAAGGAAGAATCCTCTAAAGACTTGTCAAAGCTTAGCACCGCTTCCCGGCTATCGGCTATGCCGGCAATCGACCACTTCTTGGTCCCCCCCTCGTAAGCAAAAGCCGTAATTCTTACCCCCGAGGGTGTCAGCGACGCCAAGTTGCTCAAAACCTGGCTCATCGCCACCCGCGAATCGTCGATCAACGTTGCTGACTTTACTATTTGGTCAAACTCCCGCTTCCATGAAGAAAGCTGACTCGTTTGCTGCTCGTTTACCAGCTGGTTTACCTGGTCGAGCCTTTCACTTAAAGCCGCCTTGTTTTGTGTCAGCTGCCACCAGAAAAAAAGCCAAAACCCCACCGTTAACCACACCGCTACTGCTCCTAAATTTACTGCCGCCACCAAACCCCGCTTTAATCTACCGGCCTTGAGTTTGTTCGTGGGCCAATCGGGCAGTAAGTCTACTAAACCCTTTTGCTCTACCCTGCCCCGCATCGCCAACCCCAAAGCCGGCGCAAAGGCTGCTGCCGTGAGGTCGGCAACCGCCGTCGATTTTTTTAAAACCATACCGCCCTCCGCCTTAGTCACCGGCAGACTCCTCCCCGTCAACGCCGCCTTAACCCATTCCACCCCTTGCTGGTCGCCGCTGTAAATAATTTGCGATATGTCCGGTTCGTCTCCCTCTCGTTTACTGTTAAAAAAGCCGACCATTTCATCTACGGCATCATTAATCTCCCGCCCGTTGCCGGAAATCACCTTCTCGCTACTAAACCACAACTTGCCGTGGGTCAAAATCGCCACTGCCAATAAACTTCGATAAACGTGCAGGCTTACCACCGTCTTACCAGAAAGCATTTTCGGATCGATCAGCCTGGCGCGAGCCTCGGCCACCGGCTCGATCGCTGCCACCTCGATACCTGCCTTGTCAAAAGTCTTCAAGTAGCCGTCAACCGCTATTTTCCCCGCCGCCACCAACAAAATTTTTACCTGATTTTCCTTAGCTTTGCCAATAATCTCATAAGAAGTATAAGAGTCTCCGGGCAAAACCGGCGCCAAAGAGCCAACGTGCCAATTGATCGCCTCATCCATTTCTTTGCCTTCAAAACCGGGAATGTTAAACACTTTCAAAAATACTTGCGACTGGGGCAAACCAAAAACCACCGGCCCCCGCATCTGGCTCGGCTTGGCATTCTTTAATAAAAGCTTCAAGTTCTCTGATAAAACCGCCTCATCTACCACCCTGCCTCCGGAAACCACTCCCTGCTTTAGCTTCAACCACGAGTAGCTCTTTACAAAAAACTTGCCTTGCGCCGTATTAAGTTCCACCGCTTCCAACGAAGTATCACTGATCAATAGTCCTAGGGCAGCTTTTTTGGGCATTAACCTATTCTACCAGTTCGGTGAAACCAATCACCTGCCAACCACCCAAACCAGTAGTCAAAATCACCGCCGCCAACCTCGGGTCGTACTCGATCACCGAATTGCTCGACAAGTGGACCGCGTTGGCCAACACCCCTCTAACGAAAGAGTTGCTTTCAAAGAAAACGCAGCCGCTAGGCGCCGAAAACACCACCGAAGTTGTGTTTGAGGCCGCCGTCACCGCCGGCACTCCCGAGCAAGATTCTTCTGTATTAGTCGTCACCAACACCGCCGGCCCGCCCTCTGATGTCTGGAAAAAATCGACGTTGCTTGCTACCACCACTTTGCCCCGGCTAAATTGGTTTGCCGGATAGTCGATTACCACCACCACTCCCTCGCTGCCTAATGCGTCATCTACATAAACATCGACGTTCGAGTTGATCGTCAAATCTCCTTCTACCCACACCGGACCGGTCAAGGTAAAACTGGAGTTGGAATTGACCACCAAATCACCCTCGATTTTAACCGACCCCAACCTTTTATCCGCCCCCGAACAATCCTCCACTCCTCCGCCGCTTTGGATGACGCAGTTTCCCGGCCACAGCGACGACTGCACCGCTTGCTGTTTCCAAAACTCTGTATCCACTGACTCTATCGAAAGCGCTTCCGGCGGAGCCGCAACCGTAAAGTCGCCCTCAAACTCACACCCCGGTCCCGGAGCCGCCGGCGCCAGCGCATTCCCACCTATACCACACCTAACCAGCTCGTTGGCCGCCGCGTCACTTTGGATGTAAACTCCGCCGCTTGTGTCACCCGTCAACCCGCTCACCTTCCCCACCGCCCAAGCCTGACCCAAAATTTTTGACCCCGACGTGCCGCTGGTTTTATTCTCTCCCAAAATGTCGCCGTTGGTATAAACATTTCCCGCCGCCCCTCCGATACCCCGTATCACGGTGTTTCTTTCCAGCTCAAAACCCCCCTCACCCGATTGAACCGCAAACAAAAATGACGTTTTGCTGTCGCTCTCCGCTACTTGCACCTCAAGCTTTCTGACATAAGTTTTAAACATGCCCGTCGAAGTAGCAATCTTAGTCGATAAATTACCGGAAATGGTAGCATAAAACACCGCCCCGTTATCGAGCTGATAAACCATCTCCCAACTGTCGCCAAAGTTGTGATGGCTCCTAAGCCTTAGCATCAGTTCTTCAATTCCACTCTGGGCCGCAAAGTAGGCCTTACTCGAATCAGCCAGGGCCTGCTGCCGCACCACCGCCTGGGGCGCCAACCGAGAAAAAGCCACCGCCAAAAGCACCCCCAACACCCCCAGTCCAAAAACGATGATCAACGCCACCTGCCCCGTAGAATTCCCCGACTTAATCATCTTCCTCTCCCCTCTCATCAACCACATTGACAAACACTTGAGAAAACGTTTGTTGACTCGAAGCCAAGGGGCGGAAAACCGCCACCCCTAAGGTCATTTCTATGCTCCGACTTGAATCATCCGGCGCCAGCAAGCTGAAACTGACGTTTTCTATTTCTGCCGTCTGGCTGGTCACCCGCTCGTCTGCTCCAGCCGGCAAGCTGCAGCTTGATCCTTGCGTCCGGCCGTACTTTAATTCTCCATTGATTTCGTCCCAATCAAACAACCAGCACTCGCTGGCGCCGGTTAACTCCAACCTCGTCCCCGCCTCTGATACCGTGATGGTTTGAGCCGCCCTCACCGCCCTGCCCACTAAGGCAAAGGCGGCCTCCGTCTGCTCCACAGCGCTAGATTCCGCCACCGCCTCATCCCTTTGCGTCAAAGTCAAAAAGAAAAACGAGATCGCCAAAACGCTCAACACCACCAACCCGCCCAGGGCCACCAAAATCTCAATCAGGCTAAAAGCAGCTTTCGAATTTCGTGCTTCGAGCTTCGTACTTAACACTGTTACCTCCAAAAAGTCAACAAACTTTCTAAACTCTCTTGTCTCACCTCTCCTAACTCACTCCAAGAAACAAAAGCTTTCCCTCTAAAAGTAACCGGGTCTACCACTCCGCCGCTGTCAACGATCGGGCACACCCTTTCACCGCCGCAAGAAACTTCCCGCTGCACCCGGGAAATCTCCACCCAGCGTTCTACCCCATCCACCGTTTCTTTACCGGGGGTCAAAGCCCACTTCCCCCCCACCACTTCTGGATGAAAAGTTCCCTCGGTCAAACTGCCAAAGTTTGAGGCTCTCACTGCCAGCGTCGCCTCCATCGTTTTTGTCAATATCGCTCCGGCCGATGCTTTCAACCTCAAGGTGGCGCTCGCCTTCGTGGATAAACCGGTCAAAGTCACCACTCCTACCACCAAAGTCGAAAGTAACGCCAAGGCTACCAACACTTCGACTAGTGTAAAACCCCGCCTCATTAGTACTCCACTACCCCTGAATACAAAATGCGAAAGCTCTGGCTTAAACTCCCCCCCAGTTGGCTAACGGTGACTAAACACCCCGACTCACAACCGGCCACCCGGCCGTCACCCCGCCCAAACTCGACTTGACTCACCGGCGAACTCAAACTGTATCTTGCCGGTAGGCTGTACTGGACCACCAAGTTGCCCAAGCCATCCTTTAACTCCGCCTTGTTGGCCAGAAGATCGACCCGCCAACTGGTATCCTTGTCTCCGCTCACCGAACCCACTCTAGCCCTGGCTAAAATTTCCGCTACGGTCACCACCACTGCCGTCATTTCTTCTTGTCTCTGTACCCGACCGTAAGTTATAACCCCGGCTATCCCCATCGTCGCCATCATCGCCATCACTACCAAAATTTCCAAAAAAGTAAAACCGTTTGACTTCATTTCAGTTGCGTGGTAACTCGATAAATCGGCACAATCACCGCCAGCGCAATCCCGATCACCCCGACTCCTAATAGTACGATCAATACCGGCTCGATAATCGTGGTCAAATTCTTTAAAGCCGTTTCCAACTCCTGTTCGTAGTAGGTCGACAGCCTGGTCAAAGTCTTGTCTAAATCCCCCGTCCTCTCCGCCCCTTTAACCACCCGGCTCATAATCGGCGGAAACAGCTTTTTTTCCGACTCCAACGCCTCCGATAAACTCCTCCCCATCACCAGCTTTTGCTTCAGCCTCAAACACGCTTCAGAGTAATAATAGTTAGTTAGCGATTCAGATAGAATCTCAAACGCCGACTCGACGCTAATCCCATGGGCATAAAACCCAGCGAGTAACCGCGCAAACCTCACCTGGTTGTAGCGCGCCACCAAGCTGCCTAACACCGGCAGCTTCAAAACCAACCCGGCAAAAAACTTCTTGCCCTCCTTGGTTTTGGTTAATCTCCAAACTAAACCCCCGACAAAGGTCACCGCCAAAAGCGCCAACCACCAAAACTTATTAAGCCAACCTGTTGCCGCCACCATTATGGCAGTTATCCTCGGCAGCTGGGCTCCAGAATTCTCGGCAAAAATCACGATCTTGGGCACCACCGACAGCAAAATAAACGTCATCACCGCCGCCATAGCAATCACCACCACCAGCGGATAAATCATCGCCGAGCGAACCTTAACCTTTAACTCGTGCTCTCGCCTCATTTGATCCCCTAAATACTCCAAACTCTCAGCCAAAGTCCCCATTGTTTCTCCCGAACGGACCACGTTGACGTAAGCCCGGTCAAATACTTTAGCATATCTCTCCAAAGCCCGCGACAATTTTTTGCCGCTTTTAAGCTGCTCCATGATTTGCCGCAGTAACGCCGACGAGCCGCCGCCTTTTTCCTCCACAAACACCTCGATCGCCTCGATTATCGGCAGCCCGGTTTTGAGCATCGACCCCAATTGGGTAGTAAACAAAATTTTTTCACTCGCCTTCATCCCCTCTCCGGCGGCCATTGCCTCTTCCAACCACTGCCTTACCCTTGCCGGCCCCAAGGAAAACCGCGGCACCAGCTTCAAAATATACCCTCCTTGCTCGGTTAATTTTTCCGCCGCTTCCGCCAAAGAGTCGGCTTCCAAGACTCCCGCCTCTTCCTCGCCTTTAAGACTGACTAAGTACTTAAACTGCGCCATATCACTCCAGACTGACCCTAAGTACTTCCTCCACCGTCGTCACCCCGGAAGCCACCTTCATCATCCCCGCCATCAACATCGACTTCATCCCCTCAGCCCTCGCCACCCGCCTCAATTCTGCCCCAGACTTTTGCTTCACAATCAGTTCCCTCATTGCTTCACTCACTCCCATGACTTCAAAAATTCCCATCCTGCCCCTGTAGCCGGAATAACGGCACTTAGGACAGCCTTTGCCCCCGATTAATTTTTTAGGAAAAAGCGTCAACACCTCTGTTAGTTCCGCCTCATCATTGACCACCTGCTTTAACGTCTCCTCCCAGTTTTTTTGCGGCGCGTACTCCACTAAACAATGCTTACACACTTTACGAATCAACCTTTGAGCCACCACCAGCTCCAAAGTTGACGCCAGCAAAAACGACTCTACCGATAAATCAAGCAGCCGCGGCACCGTCCCCGGCGCGTCATTGGTGTGAAGCGTCGACAACACCAAATGCCCGGTCATGGCCGCGTTGACGGCGATTTTCGCTGTCTCCTGATCCCTGATTTCTCCCACCATGATAATGTCCGGGTCTTGCCGCAACAAACTCCTCAACCCAGTGGCAAAGCTGTAGCCTGCCTGCGGATTAACCTGGGTTTGGTTTACCCGCCTGATCCTGTTTTCCACCGGGTCTTCAACGGTGCAAATGTTTACCCCGACAGTATTCAACATCCCCAAAATGGTGTAAAGCGTCGTCGTCTTGCCCGACCCGGTCGGCCCGGTCACCAGCACCATCCCGTGCGGCTTATTAATCGACCTGGCCACCCGTTTTTCCTGGTCTGCCTCAAGCCCCAAAGAATTCAGAGAAAAATGCTGAAGCACTTCTTCTAAAATTCTCAAAACTACCTTCTCCCCTTCTACCGTCGGCAACACCGACACCCTAAGCGACACCTTGTCGCCTTTTTTGCTCAAAAACTGCATCCTGCCGTCCTGAGGCAGCCTGGTCTCGTCAAGTTTAAGGTTGGCAAGAATCTTGATCCTGGCTACCAGCGCCGGATGAAGCTCTGAGGGTAAAATCAAGACATCGTTTAAGACTCCGTCGATCCTATATCTGACTACTACCTCATTCCCCAAAGGCTCCAGATGAATGTCCGAAGCCTGTTCCACCACGGCCGAAGAAAGAAGCGCGTCCACTGCCTTTACCACCGACACGTCTTTGGCTAGCTCTACTAACGGTCGGTTAACGTCTACTCTTTTTACCGTCGTCTTTTCTACCAACTCGGCAAACTCTTCTTTTAAAGTTCCCTTATAAAGCCGCAAGGCCTGACTCATCCCTGCCTTGTCGGTAAACGCCGGCATCACTCCATAACCGGTCTGTTTTTTAACAAACTCGATCGCTTCCAAGTCGCTGGGGTCTTCCATCGCCAAAGTCACCACGTTGTCGCGCACCTCCACCGGCACTACATGATGGCTCTCGGCAAACTCTTCCGCCACCAGCTTTAAAACCTCCCGGTTAAGCTCCAGGGTTTTAAGGTCTAGATAAGAAATCCGGTAAGCCTCGGCGAGTAACCCGCCTAGTTCTTCCGGTGAAATCAAACGTCTCCCCACCAACACTTCTTCCAAAGGCACTTCTAAATGCTTGGCTGTCTTTACCGCCTCGTTTAAATCTTCTGGGGAAACTTTACCAGACTTTAAAACAATCTCCTGGACTTGGGGCAGGCTCAAGGGCATAACTCACTTCAATCTTAACACTTTTCTATCTTGTCTCCCAACTCGACCCCATGCCTTTCGACAAAGCCTCCATTTACCTCGATCACCATATCCACCGGCTGGCTTGGACTGACTCTAGTAGGCCCTGCCCGCCCAGACTGCCAAGCTGTCGGCGGGACCTTCTCGGTTAGCTCCACCACCCGGCAATCCCTCACCCATAAAAAATCAAGCTCAAACTTCATCTGCCTCATCCAAAACGGGTAAATCCCCGGCTGCTCAAACACAAACACCATCCCCTCATTTTCACCCAAACTGTCTCTGCCCGACAAGCCCTTAACCCTCTCCTCCGGGCTATCGGCCACCTCAAGATTTATCTCCACCCCATTTATCCTCCACCGCTTCTCTGCCCTAGGCAACGCCAAAACTACCACTACTAAAACCAAAAACAACAAACTTAAAATACCCCACTTACTCACAGCCGGACTTTTGGGCTAAAACTGAAAGCTGAAGCTCACCCTCAACCCTACTGCCATCCCCAAACTCCCACGTCGGATAGCCGGAAATACCGGCTGCCGCACACTCGTCGGTTTGCCCTTGGCCTCCGGGAAGAGAGCACTCTACATAGTCTACCTTGCTAAAACTTTCACCAAACATCTCTTTTTGATTCTGGCAATGCGAGCACCAATAAGCCCCGTACATTTTTACTCCCTTGTCGCTCAAACACTGGGCCAGAGCATCGTATCTGCCCGGCTCAACCTTGGGCTTGCCTGCCACCAGCGCAAACACCACCACCGGCACCAACACCGCCAAAATCGTCCCCGCGGTCAACCACCAACTCTTTTTATCCATTGTGTGTATAATACCTTAATGGCTAAACTCTATAAAGCCGCCACTTGGCTCTCTGTCTTCGGCATTATCCTGGCCAGCTACCTTTTCTACTCCTACCTTGCCCCCGTCCCTCCGGGGCTGTGCGACATTACCGCCACCGTCAACTGCGACGCCGTCACCAAGGGGCCTTTGGCCGAATTCTTGGGCCTGCCCGTCGCCCTCATCGGTCTAGTCGGCTACATCCTGATTCTTTACTCTGCCCTGATGAAACTCCCCAAACTGATGCTCGCCATGGCCGCCTTTGGCATGGTCTTTTGCTTAAGACTCACCTACTTGGAAATCTTTGTCGAAAAGGTTTTTTGCCCCGTCTGCGGCGCCTGCCAAATAGTCATGCTGGCGCTGTTTTTAATCGCACTCAAGCTCTACTTGGTGCCTCGATCCCGGCGCTAGCTTGATCACATTGGTTTGGTTTAAAAGCGACTGGCCGTCGTACTTGACATCGCTGGCTCCTTCCGCAAGCTCAAACCCCATCTTCAAACCGTAAATTGACAAACCCACTTGCCGCTCTCCACCCTCTACCGCCACTTTTAAAGGCGGCACTAAAGCCACCGCTGATTCCCCGTCGCCAATCGGCTGGCTCGGCAGCCTCAAGCCCGGCAAGTTAAGCGTCCGGGACACCGCCGGCTGAATCGGGTCACAGCCGCGGTTGACTAGCTCGACTTCAGCCGCATTCTGACTCAACCACCAACCTGCCCCCACCACTACCGCTGCCGCTGCTGTTACCAACCCCAATGGGCCTTTGGCGTAAGCTGCCAATTGAGCCATTCCTTTGGCGTCTGGTTTTTCAAACTCGCTTCTCACCCTGCCAACCTCTGCCTTTAAGTCTTTCCAAGCATTAATCAAAAGCAGTAATTTCTTTTTTCTTTTTTTCTGCTCGGGGGTACCCGCCGACAAGCGCTCGGCCGCCAGCTCGATCACTTTACCCTTTTTTATTTTCTCCACCGTCGCCAAAACCTTGGCCACCCGCTTCAATTTGGCGTCAAGCGTCGGATTAATCCCGGAGATTAGCTTTCGTGCCGCCTCAAACTTAGTCCGGCTGGTGGTTTTTTGAGCCAAGAGGCTTTCCGCCGCCTTTAATCTTTGCTTAAAGTCTCTCGCTTCCATAGTTTAAGGCTCCAGTAATTTTAACGCCCACATTAACCCTACTCCCAGCAAAAACACCAAAAAAAGCTTCACCGACTTTCTCAAACTCTCTTCTTTTTTAATCTCCGGCATCAGGTCTGACGCAGCAATGTAGATAAAGCCACCGGCCGCCACCGGCAGCATGTAGGCAATTAAGTTGTCGCTCACCGAAATCAGGTACCCAATCGCTCCTCCCAAAACCACCGTCAGGGCCGCCAAAAAATTGGCTACCAAAGCTTTCCTTCTTCCCCAACCGGCGTAAAGTAGCACCCCAAAATCGCCGATCTCCTGGGGAATTTCGTGCAAAGCCACCGCCAATGTTGTCGCCCAACCCAAATTTCGACTCACCCCAAACCCGGCCGCAATAATCAGCCCGTCCAAAAAATTGTGCAGGCTGTCGCCGATCAAATTAATCCTCCCCAAAAGCTCCTTTTGTTCACAATTTCCCTTATGGCAGTGATGCCAGTGAAGCACTTTCTCCACCAAGAAAAACCCAATAAATACCACCAAAACTCCCCCAAAAGCCAATTCCGAATCAAGCTGGTTTACCGCTTCAGGCAGCAAGTGTAAAAAGGCGCCACCCATTAAAGCCCCCGCCGACAAACTCACCAAGACTAAAAGGGCTCGCTCTAAACGCTTTTGGTTAACCGCCAAGCTAACAATCCCGATTAAGCCACCCAGACTGATCAGCCCCGTCGCTAATAAAATCAAACCTAAATTTTCCATCCCTCTATTCTACCAGTTTGTTAGCCAGATACAGCCAAACGGCGGCGTTGGGCACCGTCAACCCCTCTTTGATTGCTTCCCGTTTGGCCCCCCGGCTCATCTTTTGATAAAACCTTTTGTCGGTCAAAAGCCGGTAAAGTTTTTCTGCCACCTGCCTGGTGTTGCCAGTCTTTTTCACCACCAAGCCGCTGACGCCGTCTTTGATTTGAAGCGGTATCCCCCCGACGTTGTAGCTGACTACCGGCACCCCTTTCATCAAAGCCTCGGTCACCTTAATCTCAAAACCTTCTTTGTGAGACAGCTGCAAGGCAACTTTTGAGCGGCGCAAGAGTGCGTTTAAAATCTGATCCACCGCCGGCAGCCTGGCTATCTTGATGTCATCTTTCAGGTGCCGGTAGCGCTGGCTACCAACTAACCCTGAAATCAAGTTAAAAATCGGCGCCCCGTCGGGATCGTCTATCGACCCATGGCCGGCCAGCACTAACTGGGGTTTACCCCGTAGCCTAGCTTTACGGGGGGGCTTACTCTCCATTTTTGCCCTAAGCAATCTAAAAGCTTCCAGCACATCTTCAATTCCCTTTGACGGGTCAAATCTGGCAATCTGGATAATGTAGTCTCTGGTTAAATCCAAAGGTTCCTGTCCCTCCTCCAAAAGGATTTTGTTAAACCGCTTCAAGTAGTAGTTGGTTTGCGCTCGCGTCAAGGGTTTGTTGATCCCGTCCCAAGGATCGGTGGCCGCCCCCCAAAGTACTACCTGGTCACGGGATACCACCTTGGGGATAAACTCCAACATCGGGTGGCTGATAAACACGTTCGCCTTTTTGGCATTGGCCCAAATATACTCAAAGCTTCTCCTTGCCGCCGTCCCCGAGCGGTTAATCAACTTACTGTCAAGGTGAATGTGCGACCGGTAAATAATTTTTTTGTCTTCGGCCCAACGCCTGATAAACTTAATTAACCCCGAAGGCTGCGGGTCATCAATCACCACCACGTCGGCCCGCTCTATCACCGGCTTGAGCATCTCGGCGTTCTCGCCGATCCATGCCTCATAAACTTGCCTATCCTTGCCGGTCAAACTAACCCCCCGCCCGGCCGCTCCCTGGAGCACGTTATGAAACTTGCGTTTGGTCACCTCAAAAGCCTCGGCCCGCTCCTGCAACACGTGCCAGCGGGCGTCAACCCCGATTAACTTATAAAGCCTCACCAAGGCGTGGCGCATCATCGCCACCCCGCCGCCGCGGGGAGTGGCATTAATAAACAAAATTTTTTTACTCCCAAACTCCTCCGCTTGACTAACTAGCCTGCGCCACCACTTTTTATCCACCTTTTCGTATTCCTGGCTTCTCACCAGCCAAGCTACCTCCACCTGGTTTCTTGATTTTAGCTTCACCTTGACCACGTCGTCGGCTTCAAACTTAGTTTGCGTCCTTCTGGCCAGCCAATCCAACCGCCTTTTGCTGGGATTTTTGGTTCGCCTGTCGATTAAAGGCACCGCGTCAAGCTTAAGCCACAGCCCCGCCCCCAACTCTTCCAAGTCTCCCTTGCCGGAAATGTTCACCGCCACGTACTTAACTTTTTCAGCCTCCATCCGCTTTTTAATCCAGGCAATCAAAAAATCAGTTTCCTTTTTGCCTTGGTTGACCTTTTGGTAAGTTACCCCCCGCTCGCGCCCCAGCTCCGCCCAGGAAAAACCTTTTGAGTTTAAGTGAATCGCCGCAAAACTCAAAGTGGGTAAGCCAAGCTCCCCTATCCGCCGGTATAAATCTGTTAATTCTTGACTAAGTTTAGCCACGGATTAAATCCTAAACCAGCCACTCTGGGCTGTCAAACCCCGGCCGCAAAACTTTTCGTTAAGCTGACAAACTCCTCGGGCCGATTGCTTAAAAACACTTTCAACAATTCAATTTGCCTCTCCCATTCATCCAGGCTCCCGACTCCATGCGAGCCATCGTCTGCAACTTGATTGCCCCAACGCTCAATTTGGCGCGCCATCTCCGGCCTCACCTCGGCCGCTAAGCTGTCAACCTCCGCCGCCAACTCCTCCCCGCGAAACTTTCCGCCAAAAAGCTCCTCAACCCTCCTCGAATAACCGCTGATAAAGTTCGGATCATAAAACAAGTTTCTTAAGGGGAAGGCTTCATCCACCAACTGGTCATAAGGATTGACGGCAGCCTCCCCCATGCCCGCATCAAGGTCAAACAGCAACCAGCGCCATCTCCCATCCAGTTCGCCCTTGCCTTCTTTTTTATACCGCCAAGCCCTAGTATTATTGTAGGGCCAGTCGGCATTGCCAAAAAACATCTCCCAAACCAAATAATCCCTTAAGTTAGTCAGATCTACTATCCCGTCCAAAGAATAGTAACCGAAACAACCATGACACTCCCGCACCTTGGCCAAAAGCTGATTATATTCTTCCACGGCTACCTGGTTGTTAAGTTCTTTATCCACCACCGCCAAACCCTTGTTTTCCCCGCTGGCCAAAACCACTTCGACTAAATCCAATAAGTTAGAACTGGCGCCGTATCTTTCCCTAAAGTAAGCCTGGTCGAACCTCTCCTGAAGAAAATAAAGTCCCCAATATTCTCCGTTAAGGTACACCGCCACCGGCCGGGCCAAACGCACGTCTATATCCGAGTTTTGTCTCACCAACCTACTGGCCAGCTCATCCCTAATCATCGTCTCCTGGTTGTCTCCCGGCCTCAACACCAAGCTGGCGTATCTTTTACTTCCCTCGGCTCCAAACACCGGGTAGCTTATTATCCCTGCCCCGCCCTCCACTTCTTTAAAATAAACTCTAAACGACTTTTGCGGCATTAACCGGGTCCCTTCGCCGTGGAGCCTCAAACCAATTTTGTTTTCAAAAACCAACTTGCCGTCAACCTCATAAAACTTTATCTCTGCCGGCCTCTCCCAAACTTTTCCTTTCTGCAGGTAATTGTCGTGATTGCCCTTAACATAAATGCCTATCTCCTCGTCCCACAAATTTTTCGGCGCCGTGTCTATCGCCACTACCGCTACCGTGTGCTTCGGCCCCACCCACTCCTTTTTGGGTAACAACTTTAAACCCGTCAAACCCCCCCCGATTAAAACGCCGACCAAACCGACCCAGACTGCTATTTTGCGCCACATACACTAAACATCATACACCTAGCTTTCAAAATCAAAATTTGCTACACTTAAAATATGGCCAAAACCAAATCTTTCTCTCCTCTCAAAAACCCCGGCATTGTCCTGGTGGTCACTTTCTTTGTTCTCTGGACGGTCAACGCCCTCATCGTTTACTTGAGCTCCCGCTACTTTCCCCGCGCCGTAGTTTTAGGCACCGCCAATATCACCCCCGGCTGGGCTTTAATCCACGCCGTCGGCACCTTGGCGCTTCTAAACACCTTTGCCATTCCTTTTGTCAGGGAAATCGAGCGAGTCAAAGGCCGAAGGCTCACCGCAAAAGAATGGATGGTTAAATACTTCATCCTAAACTTTGTCGCCGTCTGGGCAATCGCCCGCTTGGCCGACAATTTAGGCTTTGGCATCTCTTCCTGGCGCGTCGCTTTCGTTTTGGCTTTGGTGCTTGACTTTGCTCAAGGCGCCGCCATGATGAAGCTGGAAAAACTAAAATAGCCTGATGGCTGCTCTCCTAGTCGTTCTTTTGACTTTCGTCGGCGCTTTTGTCGGCACCATCACCGGCTTCGGCTCCTCCACCATCCTGGTGCCCACGCTATCGCTTTTCTACCCTCTGCCCGAAACCTTGTTTTTTGCCGGCATTATCCACTGGTTCGTCGATGTCTGGAAAATCTTTCTTTTTAAAAGGGGCCTCAACTGGAAATTAATCTGGCTTTTTGGCCTCCCCGGCATCATCGTTGCTTTTGCCGCCGCCGGCCTCCCCGGCATCCTGCCCGAGTTTGAACTCAAAAAACTTTTAGGTCTTTTCTTAGTCGGCTACGTCATTTTCATTTTTAAAAAGCCCCGCTGGCGTCTCAAACCCACCAACTTAAACGCTGCTCTAGGCGGCGGCCTCTCGGGTCTGACTGCCGCCGTCTTTGGCGTCGGCGGCGCCGTCAGAAGTGCCTTTTTGACTGCCTTCAACCTTGACAAATCCATCTACATCTTTACTTCCGGCGCCATCGGCTTGCTCATTGACACTGCCAGATTAAGCGGCTACTGGCTCAACCACTTTAGCTTAAAAGACTACGGCCCCACCACCCTGGTTTGGGCTATTTTGGTTTCTTTCCTGGCCGCGGCTTTAGCCAAAAAAATGGCCGGGCGCCTCAACCGCCAAAAATTCCGCCGCCTGGTGCTGGTCGCCCTTTTTATCGTCGGCCTCGGCTACCTTATCTTTACCGGCCCCAAAACCGCCGCCCCTTCCGCCAGCTGGCGGACCACCACCAACCAAGCCGCCGAGGACAACCCGGCCAACCCCATGCCTTTTGAAAAGTTAACCATCCCTTATTTAAAAAACCGCTCCTACCAAAGCCGGCTAGGCCAGTTAAACCTGGCGCTGGAAAGCGATGACTATATCGCTTACTTAACCAGCTACGCCTCCGACGGCTTAAAAGTCAACGGCCTTTTATATGTCCCCAAAGCCGAGCCGCCGCCGGCAGGTTTCCCCACCGTCGTTTTTATCCACGGCTATATTCCGCCGGCTAACTACCGCACTCTGGAAAACTATCATGCCTATGCCTCGTATTTAGCCGAACAAGGCTTGGTGGTTTTCAAAATCGACCTTCGGGGCCACGACCAGTCAGAGGGTCAGGCTAGCGGGGCCTATTACTCCGGCGACTACGTCATCGATACCTTAAACGCTTACGCCGCTTTAGAATCTTTCGACCTGGTCAACCCAAATAGAATCGGCCTCTGGGGCCACTCCATGGCCGGCAACGTCGTCATGCGCGCCTTGGCCGCCAAACCCGACATCCCCAAAGTGGTCATCTGGGCCGGGGCAGTTTATACCTATGAGGATTGGCAGGAGTACCGCCTGGCCGACCGTTCCTACCGCCCGCCCGGCATGGACGACGATCGCAGACGCCGGCGAGAAGAACTTTTTGCCACCCACGGCGAGTTTGACCCTTCATCCTCTTTCTGGAGCCAGGTCCCTGCCACCAATTTTTTGGACGGTGTCCAAGGCGCCATCCAAATCCACCACGCCGAAAACGATAACGTGGTCAATATCGGCTACTCGCAAAATTTAATCCAAATCCTCAATACCACCGCCATTCCCCACCAGCTTTTTGAATACCCCAGCGGCGGCCACAACCTCGAAGGGGCAGTTTTCAACACCGCCATGTCCCGCACCGCCGACTTCTTCAAAAACTAAAATCGAGCTTGATCTTCGGCAGTTCGAAACGCACCCCGCTTTTGCCCCTCGCCTCTGCCGCTTCTGCCTCGTCTTTTTCTGCCTCCCCTTCTGCCTCTGCCTGGGTTTCTATCTCTGTCTTGCCTTCTGCGTCTCCCTCAACCGCCTCACCTTTGACCTCCGCCTCGGTTTCTGCCTCGATCTTGCCTTCGGCTCCCCCGCCTACCATCGCCTCGCCGTCAAGCCAACGGGCTAAGTTTCTCACCCGGCTGCCTAGCCTGGTTTCCAGCTTTTCTCCCGCTTTGGCCCCCTTTTTGGCTACTACTTTGGCTTTGGCTTCATAAAAATTATCAAGCTGAGTTTCAATTATGGTATTAGTCTGCGCTTCCAGTTCAACATCCACCTGGCCGCCTTCTTCTTCAAACTTCTCTATCTCTCTCATCGTTCTGTCGATTTCTTTGATCGCCCAGTTGGCCTTTGCTTCCGGCGCTACTTGAACCACTACCCCCACCCCGTTATGTGCCGCTACCTTCAAACCATAAAGCGCATCGCCGGGCAAAGCCTGCTCGGCGGCCCAAACACTCCCGCCCCCGATTGCGAGTAAGCTCAGCCCGGCGAGTGCCACCGCCTTTTTCGGCACCAATAGAAGTCCCGCCGTCAGACTCCCGAAAATCTTCCCCATGATGCTAAAGCCCATCGCTTGTTTTTCCCAAAAGCCTAAGTTTACTTCACGACCCTTGGCCAATATTTGGTTTAAATCCTGATCAAATCTGTCCATATTCATGGTTAAAACCGTTCCTCCTTAAAATTTTTTTAAATTCTTTAGCTGCCCTGTGGAGCCTAACCGACACCGTGTTGGCTTCAACGCCCATAATCTCCGCCATCTCTTTCGGCTTGTAGCCGTCGATGTACCGCAAAACGATTACTTCCCGGTAGCCGTCGTCAAGCTTGGTTAGCAGCCGCCTAATCGTCTTGGCATCTAGTCTAGTTTCATAGCCATTGCCCGAATCGCCTTCCGGCTCAAAGCCCTTCTCGCGCAAGTGGTCCAAAGACACCTCTTTCTTCTTCCGGTAATAATCCACCACCAGGTTGCCGGCTACCTTGTATAAAAATGCTCTCATATTATCAATCTCCTGCCCATTTGATAAGTATTCCCATGCTCGAACGAATGTGTCCTGGGTAATATCTCGGGCATCGCTTCTTTCATAAACCCTAAAGTAGCAGTGTCGAAAGATGGCTTCGGCGTACTTCTGGTAAGCTCGGGCAAAGGATTTTTTATCCATCGAGTCTCCCAGTATATATTAAACTGATCTTGGCCGCTTTCCCTGTCCATGGTTTTTTCCCTCGGGATCCATTGAAATTAACTTGATAATGTCGCTGATCGTTTCGCTGATGGCGCTAAAAAGCATGTTTAACATATTTCAGGCATTCAAGTTGTACTTTCAGTTTCCAGGTGTCGTTTAAATATTCCATCATCTATAAGACGCTATCCCGGCCTTTTTCTTACACTCTCAAAATCCTGCCCCCGACACCAAGAGGAATTTTAAGGACTCTACCGTCTGGCTGGCGCCCAAACTGGCTTGAGCCTCAATCGCCCCCAACCGGCTATCCAGGTTTTGCCAGGCGGCGCCCACCTCTCCCCCCAGGCTCCCATAGTTAAACCACAAATCGGATCTCAGGCGCATCAAGGCTAGCTCCACCTCGGCCGCACTCGACAAATCTTTCATTTTACTCGCCGCCGCCTCGATTTTTACCGCAGCGTCTTGGTAGAAACCTTCCAGAGTTTGTTGGGGCACCGCCAGGGCTATTTCTTCTCCACGACCAGCCTGGCTCATTTCTCCCCAATTTCTGATCACCAAAGCCGCTGCCACCAAAACTGCCGCCGCCGCCAGCCACCAGATAGGATTGATTCTACTCAAACCCCATTTCATAGTCGACCTCCTTAGCCTCGTTTTCTTCTCCGTCAGCCATAATCGCCATCAGCTCTACCGCCGCCCTGGCCAAAACCGAGTAAATCAGCATCGCCACCAGGATCGACGGCTCGATCACCGACTGCCCCGAAACCGCCGGATCAAAAATACCCCGGAAAGGTATCAGCAAAGCGTCAGACAAAGAATAAGTCACCGACACAATCGGAGAAAAAGTATTGGCCCCAAAGGCCTTAAACAACAACCTTAAGAGCAAGAAGAAGTTAATTCCCCCCACTGCGTAGTTGATCATCTGAACCGTCTTTTGGGGTATGACCTGCTTCATATATCCTCTACCTATAAGACGGCCAAACCCCAAATTCCTTACGCTCTTCTTTTAAATCTTGACAATATGCTACCGATTCGGTAGCATTTTAGTTAGATGGCTACCAAAACCAAATCCCCCGCTCTGGCCATTATTCTCCTGTTTCTAATCGTTCTGGCCATCATTCTCTATTTGTTATTTGCTCCCAAGGCCAACTTTTCCCTCCGCTCGGGGACAGACCAAACTTCACCCCTTGAAGCCTCGCGCGAAGTGGGGCAAGCCGACGAAACTCCCCTAGGCGATTTTGAATTCATCAAGCCCCCAAACTACACTCCGCTTGATGCTTTTCCCTTTGGAGAGAAAGCCCACATCATCGTTCGCGCTCCCGGAGTTCAAAACTCCAGGCCGGTTACCCTGACTGCCACCAGAAACGGCCAAAAGGTTTGGCAGGCAGTTATTGAAGACAATCAGTCAAACTGTGCCGACGCCAACGCCTGTAGTATCGACGGCCCCGACCCGGACATTGACTGGGACCACCTTGAAGCCCGCGACCAAGACGGCAACCTCGTCGCCACCTATCAAGGCTAAAGGCAACAATGGCTAGATTCTTAATCGAAGTCAACCACGAAAATAATCAAGCTGCCTGTGACCGAACCGTGGCCATTTTCAAAGCCACCGGCTCGCACTTTTTAGTTAACGCCGACTGGGGTTGCAAAGACAACGTCCACAAAGCCTGGTTTATTATCGAGCTTGACAGCAAAGAAGAAGCCCTTATAGTCGTTCCGCCTCAACTAAGACAAAACGCCACCGCCACCGCCCTTGATAAACTCTCCCTGGAAGGCATGGAAGAAACGGTCAAACAACACCAAGAGTAAAAAGACACTAACTAACTAGGCTTTGGCTTCTATTTGTTTGGACGGGCATTTGCTATCAGCGTACGAGCAGAAAACGCAACAATCTCCCTTTTTGGGTTTGAGCATCTCCCCACAATGAACGCATTTGTAAAAAAACTGACAGGCATCAATGGGCATTTCTACTTCTTGAGGCTTGCCACACTTGGGACAGGTTAGGATGGCTTCTGTTTTTATTTTGTCCATGTCTTCCTGCCAAGGCTAACTCCAGTCCCTGGCAAAGATCCACACAAAAGTTAAAATTGTTACTGCCGCAAAAATTGCCAAAGTCTTGAAAAAAAGCCCTATCGCTAGCTTCTTTTTGCCGTCAAAGTAAAGCTGAAACGGCTGGTACAATAATACGTAGCCCATTACCGCTGCCGACAAGGTAAAAAGTGATACCACCGCCATCGGCGCGATCACCGAATTCACCGGTCCGGAAAACTTTCCCCCATAAAACATCACCGAGGCCACAGCCGCAATGTAAAGGATCGCCGCCAACGCATTCACTAGTGGGTTTTTAGTCATTGCTCTATTCTATCAAATTAGCTCTCCTAATCGCGCCGCTTGGTGACTTTAACCTTCCAGCAACCCTTCGCCTTGAAGCCGAAAGTCTTTTGTCCACTTCTTGATCTCATCAATAAAACTTTTAACCTCAGCTTTTGTTACTAAGGAAAAGCTCGCCTTCTTTTCCCTGGAACTAAAAACTCCCTGGTGGATATGAAGGTGATATTGCACAAACTTTTCCTCACCAGAAGGCAACATCAATTGCCTCCACAAAATCATATCTCCCGACGATTTATGTAAAACAATTTCATCTCTATCCCCCTGGGTTAAAGCATCAAATATTGCCTTGCCTTCCCTAAAGCTAACGACATTGAGGCTAAATGAGTTCCATCGACTGCTTCCGGGCACCAAAAGCAATCTGTTCTCAGATATAAACACCAACTGTTTGGCCGACAGACGGTCGGGCAAATTTTCTTCGGCTAACAGACCCCGCGACAACAAAGCATAACCGGCTTGTTTCAAGATTATCCTCGGATTTAAGTTATCTATATCTTCTGTAATACCAGCCAGGATCTTCTCCCTCTGACTCTCCCACAAAAACCTTGCCAGCTCATCATGCTCATCTGACTCGCAACCGTAAAAAACTCCAGCCGGAGTAATCCAGCCGTCGCTGGCGTTGGCTACTCTCGAACTCTCATGTCTCAATCTCTCACTCATACTTACAACCTCTTTTCTAGACCACAAAAAAACCTCCCTGCGGGGAGGTTTAAATGTATTTTATCTAGTTGACTATATAGCCACTAACAACCTCCCCAAATCTCTTTGGAAAAAGAAAAATTTTAGAGAGGCCATGTTAGCCATATGAAAATATTATACCAGAGTTGAACTCTATCACCTATGTTCCATCGCGTCTGATCCGTGATCCTGAAGCTGGGCCATAAACCACAAGTGAAAGGCTTCTAAAACATCGCTTTCGCCTGTCGTGTAAACAATTTGCCCTCCATCGGATAAATCAGAATATTCGACGGTAAATTTCCCTTGAGCTTTCTCAAGCACAGACAGACCGGGCATGCTTTTTTACCTTCACTTGTTGCACTCCACCCGTATCCGTCCTGTCAAATATATAGGTAGTTTTGCTTAAATCAAACGGCATTACCCTGGCTCCCGTCGCGCGGATTTCTGCCTGGCGACTGGCAATTGACTTCTGATTAACAAAATCTATCAAGCCCAACAGCGCCACAAACAATAGCACCAACAAGACTAAGATTTTTTTACTTTTCATAAAAGAAGATATCATCATACCCCCTCTTTCTCTTTTTGTTTCAGAAAGTCTCTAAACAAACCTGCCTTTTTAGCTAGTTCTCCATACTTTCCTTCCTGCACAATCTTGCCCTTATCAAAAACCAAAATCCTGTCGCTGTTTTTAAGCGTGGTTAGTCTGTGGGCAATGGTAATCATAGTTTTGTCTTTAAACAGCTTTTCCATGTTTCTCTGAATTAAAATTTCATTAGTGTTATCCAGCGCCGAAGTGGCCTCGTCAAAGATAAATAGCTCCGGAGATTTTAAGATCAGCCTGGCTAAAGCCAGCCTTTGTTTTTGGCCGCCGCTTAGGTTGTTGCCGTTTTCCGTCACCACGCCGTCAAAACCACCCAGAAAGCCGACTATTTCCTCGTAAATATGTGCCTTTTTGGCTGCCCTAACAATTTCTCTGTTAGAGATTCTTTTTCTCAAACAACCATAAATAATATTGTCTTTGATGGTGCCAGAAAAAATGTAGGTTTTTTGCGGCACGTAAGCAATTTTTCCGGCTATCTCTTCCCTGGTAATACTTTTTAAATCTTTGCCAAACAAGGTTACTTTTCCCGAGTAGTCGTGCATCAGCCGCAAAAGTATTTTAATGAAAGTGGATTTACCACAACCAGAAGCTCCGGCAATCCCCACTTTTTCCCCTTTTGCAATGGCAAGGTTAATGCCCTTCAGAGCCATAGTGGTTCTTTCCGGGTAGCCAAAAGACAAATTGTCCGCTTTAACCACTGCTTTTTTAATTTTCTTCAATCTTTTCCCAGAAGACGCGGTCATAAATGATTCATCTAAAGGCTGTTCTAGCAGCTCATATAAATCATTCACCCTGATAGAGCTCTCGTGAGCCTCATCCAGAATCCGGTGAATTTCTCTTAAAGGCCCGGTAATGCTTAAAAATAGTATTGAGTACACCAAAATGTCACCCCGGCTAATCACCCCTTGGGCTGAAAACAGAATGGATAGACTGACTACCAAAATATAGAAAAAGCCCTCGTTTAAGTATTTACCGGAATCAAAAAGAGCCATATAAATATGGTGTTTAATCTCCTGGCGCCTTAAATCCTCGGCAACGGTTTCCACCTTTTCCACCTCATTGGCGGTGGTGTTAGCCACCCTAACCGTCTCCAGTCCCCCCAACATTTCGATTACCGCCCCGTCTATTTTCTCTTTGCCCCGAAGCAGAGCCACCCTAATTCCCTTTTGCGAAGCAACTTGTTTGACGATAAGAAGCACGCCCGTGGGAATGACCAGAATCATCACCGAGGCCAGTAGCGGCTTTTGGGACACGGCTATGGCCACGGCCGCCAAAGCGCTGAAAAACACCGGGAAAAAATCCAAAAAACCCAGCTTGATCACCCTGACCATGCCTTGAATAGAGCGAAATATCCTGCCGTGAAGCGAACCAATCTGTTTTCTGTTGACTACTGCAATATCCGTTTTCAACAAGCGTTCAATCACCGCTACGGTCTGCTTCTTTTCTGTTTGGGTGGCAATGTTTTCTACCAAATACTTTCTTATTACCGTCAAAATCTCCCGCAAAAGGATGATAACCACGATCAGGCCGATAAAAGGAGTCGCTTGGCTGAACTGAATGTCTTTAAGACCGATGAGATTATCTACCAACCGCCCCAGTATCACCGCCGGCAAGTTGGTCAAAACACCGGTGGCCAGCATCAAAAAAGAGGCCAAAGCTAGCATCGCCTTTTCTGACCTCTCCATCAACCCAACGGTTCTTTTAAAACCCCTGACTATCTCCCCAAACTCTTTGTTCATTTGAGGTATGATATCACCTTTGTCCAAACTACTTTTACCTCTCTCCCTAACGCCACACCGCCATTCGCGCCACATTCGCGCCACTAATCGCGCCACTTCACTTAAATAGCTTTTTGTGCTCTTTCATCAGGCACCGGTCCATCACCACCGTTAGCCCTGCATCCCGGCCTTTTTGAGCCGCTTTTTCGTTCACTATTCCCTCTTGCATCCAGACCACTTTGGCGTCGATTTTAATCGCTTGGTCCATAATTTCACCTACAAACTCCGGTTTTCTAAAGATATCAACCACATCAACCCGCTCGGCAATGTCTTCAAGCGACGAATAACTTTTCTCGCCCATCCAACTCTCAATCATCGGATTGACCGGAATGATTTTATAACCCTGGTTTTTTAGGTAACTGGCTACTTCAAAAGACGGCCGCGCCTCATTGTCCGACAACCCCACCACGGCAATGGTTTTGATGCTTTGATAAAGTCGTCTTAAATCCTGACCCTCATCCATCCTACTTACTCCTGTCTATAATCTTCCTGACAATGCCGTCGACTTCTGCGGGAAAACTGCCTAGATCTGCCTGGGGGAAAAGTTGAGACAAAAGAATCGGCCGCATCCCGGAGATAAACGTTTGCCCGCCCTTTTGGTAGACGTTGATCTTACAAGGCAGGCATAAACCCATTTTGATGTCCGCTTTAAGGACTCTGTTCGCGCTTTGGGCACTGCAGACCTCGATGATTTTAAATGGCTCAAGCTCAAATCCCTTCTCCTTCAGGGCAGAGGCGATGTCGTGGACGTAAAGAACTTTAAAACCTACCCTGACTGTCTCCCTCTCAACCTCCGCCACCGCTTCAGCAAACGATTTTTTGGTGGTGACGGTGTAATCAAAAGCCATTTGGATGGTTTGGAGACTTCTCCTACTTGTACGACAAAGGCGGCGCATACTCCATCAGATCGGAGGTGCCGATAACGTCATAGACGCGCTCGCCCGCAGGATTGGTCATTTCTGCCTTCAGTCGCATTTGGCTGTCATCCGTGATACAGCTGCCGTCGGCAAACTCGTACAATTCAAGGGTCACGGTATTACCTTCCACTTCAGCTGTAAAAGTCCCCTCCGCGGGCTGGGAGTCGCCCGGGCCAAAGCTAAAAGGAAGCCATCTGCCGCCGGAGTAGTGGCCCACTCCTGCACCGGTGTCTGCCGAACCGTCATTAGTTTCCCCTCGCGGATGTATCTGCATCACTACCTCACCTTGCTGTTGAGGCTCAAGCGAAGTCATTTCAGTATCAAAAGTTATGGTCGCCCGAAGGCCTTCGCACCGGCCGCCGGTTACTACTCGTTCCACCACCACGGCAGTGGCATCAATAACACATTCTGCTTCACCCTGTTTGGGGATAAAGCAGTCATCCATTCCCTCTTCGGCTGCCGTATCAACCCCCGACCCTGTGCTTATTGCCGCCGGCTGTCCTTCGCCTTTGCTACCCAACAGAAACCACGCTCCCACGCCGCCGATGATAACCACGGCAAAAAGGATGCCCATAGCCAGTTTATTATTCATTTACTTACTTTATCTCTTTTATTGCCTTTTTTGCAAATTTCTATAACCCTTGGCTTTCCTTAGTAAACATGTTCAGGAACAAGAAACTTCAATTAGACGTTAGTTTAGAAAATATTGAAGGGAAGGAGGATATCAAGAATTGATATATTTTATTTCACTTCACTGGCAAGAACGTAATCCTCATCTTCACTAGGAGGTTGCCAATACTTCAGGTAATTTTCAAACATTTCTCTGCTAATCTTAAACGAGTCTTTCGTGAGATTATCGTTTCTTCCCACAACCCTTTCTCGTATCGTTTCTATCGGCGTCTCAACATAGTACATTACAGCTTTAGCACCAATTCTACCTGTTCTCCTTCTCATTTCCTCTCGTAGTTCTTTTTCCCAAAATCCCTCGTCAATAATAACATCAATCCCTTTTTCAGCAAGCTGGAATGCAAAATCCCTTGATAAATCGCAGATTTTATGATCCCATTCCTCATATCCATCGATTGTAGGATCGTTTCCAATTAAACGAATTGACCACTCATCTTTCGTGATTCTCACTGCACCAGTTTTTTCCTCTAGCTTCTTTGCAAAAGCAGTTTTACCAGCACCGATAAATCCACAAATTAGATAAACGATAGATTTTCTTTTCATAAACGTTATTATACTAAGTTCTAAGTTAAATTAAGAAACTACGCATAGGTGTTGAGGCTATTTAAAGCTAGAAATATTGCCTCCCCGCATTAGACCAAGTTAGGACTTCACTCTATCTTTTTATTTAAACTGTTCAGTTTTCCTTCATACCTCCTAAAAGCATCTTCTAATGCCTCACCCATACTAATCCCTAACTGACTGGCAATATCAATCAATCCGAAAAGAGCATCGCCGAGCTCTTCTTTTAAGTCTGTATGATCTGCGAGAGCGGACTCGCCTGAACCCGCCTTTCTGTCGCCTTGATGAACTGTAATCGCCTCGCCTAACTCACCAATCTCTTCAACCAAATGAATATATCGGATATAAACAGACCAGTTCAAGTTAAACTTCTTTACCAGCCTTTTTACTTCTTCTTGATATTGAGTTAATGTTTTTAGCTTCACTGATACATTATACCCAAAAGCTCTATCTTCCCATACGATGTCAATTTATTTTCTTGAGGCAAAGGCGCAGCTCCCCTTCTGGGATAAAATCCTCAGCCTAAAGCCTTATTTGGTAAAAAGCCGTTTTGTGCCCATCTCCTTCTTCGTTTCCCATCAACCTAAAACCCAACCCTTCATAAAGCGAGCACAGCTTTTCTTCGTTGGCATTCGTATCAAGCCTTAATAAACTAAAACCTCTCTTTTTTGCTTCGCCTTTGGCAAACTCCACCATCACTTTAGGAAAACCCTTGCCGGCAAAGTCCCTTTGCACACATAACCAATGAAGATATAAAGCTCTTTTGGGTTTATCCCCATCAACGCTCTTCCAGCTTTGGTTTCTCTCTGTTTCCTGAAGAACCATAGAAGCCGCTGGCTTATCTCCCACTAAAGCCACATAAAACTCATCAGGCTCTGTGTGCTTTAGTATAAAATTACGATTCATGTTCTCCGGCTTCCACCATTTATTAGGCTTCAACCCACTCTTCTCCATCCATAAACCGGCATTGTGCATTACCACAATCCCCTTTTCAAAACTCTGAATTATTTTCACTTTACTCATTTCCCAATTTTACCAAACCAGCCATTAAGTTCGAATCCTGCTTGGCTCCCCCTAGCATACAAACTTCGAAACTGGTTTTACGAAAACAAACCTGAAATTATTTTTTCTTATTCGTGAAGAGCCTTAAAGAAATGGCTAAGATAGCCGATACCCCAAAATAAACCACTAGCGAAAATCCTACCATTAACAAGAAAGGATAATAGTCTCCCATTTGTAAATATAAAGAAAGCAAAAGCAGTGGGCTATAACGCGATACCTCATATCCGCCAGTGGTTAATGGAGCCCTTTCTCTAATGAGAGGTAAAAGTAAAACTACAAAAGTTATCAAAAGGTTTCTTGCTTGAGGTTTCAGAAAATTTAATTTCACCATTATTAAAGTATAACACTGGAATCAATAATTCGAACTTTGTATGATGTGCTCCGGAGGCGAGATTCGAACTCGCAACCTTGCGCTTAACAGGCGCTTGCTCTGCCATTGAGCTACCCCGGAACGTGACTAATATTTTACCACGCTTAGTCTAAGTAGTCCTGAAGTTTCTTTCTTTGCGACGGGTGCTTTAACTTTCTTAAAGCCTTGGCTTCAATTTGGCGGATGCGCTCGCGGGTGACGCCGAATTCGCGGCCCACCTCCTCCAAAGTCATCGGCCTTTTATTTCCCTCCAGCCCAAAACGCATCTTCAGTACCCTGGCCTCCCGGTCCGAAAGCGACTTTAACACCTCGTCAACGTTCTCCTTGAGCATCTTTATCGAAGTCACGTCATAGGGCGACAGCTGGGTGTCATCGGGAATAAAGTCACCCAGGTAGCTGTCCTCATCGTCCCCGATCGGCGTTTCCAACGAAGTGGTTTTTTGGCTAATCTTCATTATTTCCCGAACCTTCGACGGCTCAATATCCATTTCTTTAGCAATCTCTTCCGGCGCCGGCTCCCGGCCCAACTCCTGCATCAGCTTGCGGCTGATGCGGATGAGCTTATTGATCGTCTCCACCATGTGCACCGGAATCCTGATGGTTCTGGCCTGGTCGGCGATCGCCCGGGTAATCGCCTGGCGGATCCACCAAGTCGCGTAAGTCGAAAACTTAAACCCCTTGGTCCAGTCGTACTTTTCCACCGCCCGGATCAAGCCCTTGTTGCCTTCCTGAATCAAGTCCAAAAAGCTCATCCCCCGGCCAATATACTTTTTGGCAATCGACACCACCAGCCTCAAGTTCGACGTGGTCAAATGCTCTTTGGCCTTTTTATCGCCCTTTTCCACTTTTTGGGCCAGTTCGATCTCCTGCTCCCGGGTCAAAAGCGGAATCCGGCCGATCTCTTTTAAATACATCCGCACCGGATCGGCGCTGCCTTTGGCCTCAAGTTTAGATAAATCATCCAGTTCTTTCTCCAACTCTGTCGCCGCCTTGGCGTCGGCTTTTAACTCTTCGTCAGACGTATCAAAAACGTCGATGTTGTAGCGGTCGAGCTTATCGTATAAAGCGTCCAACTCATCTACTCTGTGCTCGGCGTCGGCAAACAGCTTTAAAATCTCGTCTTGGGTGACAAAACCTTCTTTTTTCGCTTTTTTTAGTAGCTTAGTCGTGTCTAAGGGCTTGAGCTTTTTAGGGGATTTTACTGCCATAGTCTCTGATTATATCAGTTAACCAACCACCTTCAATCTTTTGGCTGTTTCGACAAACTCCTGCTTAAGTTTATTCAAGGTGTTTTTCTTGCCTTCGGCTTCGACCTGTTTGATTCTCTCCGAAAGCCGGTTAAGCTTACCTTTCAGCCTGGATTTAGTTAGCTCCGCCATCGCCCGGGATAGCTCCAACTCCAGCTTGTCAATGTCTCTTTCCGCCCTGTCAACCTCGGTTAAATAGGCTCTGTCCACCGCCGCCGTCAACTCTTCCGGCAGGCTACGGACAAACTTATTCACCTCCCACTTTTTCTTCGCCTTAAACCAAGCTTTAAGCTTCTCGATCACTTTTTTAACCGCCCCCTCGGGCAAAGCTTTCTCGTCCACCTGCTTGACCAGTGCCTCAACCTCGGCATCGATGTTTAACACCAAAGCCAGGGTGTATTCTGCCAACCTTTCCTCCCGGCTCTTGCCGCCAGCGGAGTCGACAAACTTCTCTGCTCCCGGCTTATCAGCCGTGGATCCTCGGTCCCGACTAGAAGTCGTGGACCGGGACTTGTCCACCTCCATCGTCACCGCTTCTTCGGTGACGCCAAGCTTTTCGGCCAGCTTCTTAACGTAGTGGTTTTTGATTACCTGGTTAGTTACTCCTGCCAAAACCTCGACTACTTCCTCGCTCACCTTGCGCTTGCCCTCCGGCGTATCCACGCCGTAGCGTTTGACCGCCGAGGCGATGTAAAAGTCATATATCGGCACTGCTTCTTTAACCGACTCCCGCCACAACCTGGCATCCTTTTGGACACACTCGTCCGGGTCTTTGCCGTATTTGAGTTTAATCACCCTCACGTTCAGCCCGGCTTGCTCGGCCAACTCAATTCCCCTTCGGGCGGCTTGATCCCCGGCCGCGTCCTCGTCCAAAGCCAAGGCCAAGTTTTCCGTGAAGCGCGACAGTAATTCTACCTGTTCAGCCGTTAACGCCGTCCCTTTAATCGCCACCGCGTTTTTCACTCCCGCCTGGTACGAAGAAATCATATCCAGCTCTCCCTCCACCACCACCGCTTGATTTTTTTTCTTTATTTCATCCTTGGTCGTTTCCAACCCGTAAAGCACGTTTGATTTATGGTAAAGCGGCGTCTCCGGAGTATTGACATACTTAGCCTCGCGGGCATCAGGGTCTAAGGTTCTGCCGGCAAACCCCACCACCCGGCCCCGATGGTCAAACAAGGCAAATACCACCCGGCCCCGAAACCGATCGTAATATCCCCTCTCCCCCTTTATCGCCAACCCCGCTGCCTCAAGCTCCTCTACCTTGTAACCTTTCTTTTTCACCAAAAAATTCTTCAACCCCGCCCACTCCTCCGGCGCAAAACCTAATTTAAACAATCGAATCGACGCCTTAGCCACTCCCCGTTTCAATAAATATTCCAAGGCTTTTTTACCCACCTTATGCTCGGTGAGTAAATAGTGGTAATACTCGCTGGCTAAATGATTAACTTCAAACAACCGCTCCTTTTTCTTTTGCTCCTCGCTCGGCCGGTAGCTCACTAGCTCCACCCCGGCCCTGTCGGCCAACATCCTCAAAACCTCGCCAAAGTCAATTTTTTCCCGCTCCATCACAAACTTATAAACATCACCGCCGATGCCGCAGCCGAAACACTTGAAGATCTGCCGCTCCGGGTTAACCATGAAAGACGGCGTCTTTTCCTCATGAAACGGACACAAAGCCTTAAAGTTTCGGCCGGCTTTTTTCAAAGGCACCGCCTCGGAAATAATCTCGACTATATCGGTCTTTTGCCTTACCTGCTCCACCTGATCCATATTCCTTATTGTAACACTTTTCCCCTGTTATTAGGCTTTCCCCGTTAATTTCCTGAGCGGGGCGCGGCTAAATAGCCGATGACAAACTTAAGTTATCTCTTCTTTAAATCTAATCTTATCTTCAACACTTGTATCAATCCTTTCGGGTTTGATATACCGAGTGACGTCTTCGGGGTTTAAAAATTTAACTGTGTAAAATAAAGTTTCGTCGTTTTCTTGATCTCTTATACTTTCAAATTCCCCTTGCAATTCATCCTTTATCTCTTCCAGGAGGTAGCGACCGCGCTTTATAAAGAAGCGGGCAATTTCAGCATTATTTTGATAGCCAGCTAAAAATTTGTAACCCAGCTTTTTTGCTAGATTAACTAAATGTTCCTGAAAAGCCACACCCATTCCTTTTCCTCGGAGTGCGGGGTTTGTCTCAAACATCCCACTAAAAAGTATATCTGGCGAGATTTCTCTTATATTTCCATAAGCTAAAGGGCGAGCGTAATTATTCTCATCAATTGATAATTCTGGGTACTCGTCAAGTTCTTCATCATTAAAATAGGTAAAGCTATTTCTTATCTGTCGTCTTGACATTTGTCCTGCGTCTGTAATGATGTAATCAATATTTCCGTCCGATTTACGTGCCACGACTTTCACTTGACCTGCTATCTCTGGAATGTTTGCAAACATTGGTGGAATTAACTTTTGTGGATCAAGTTGATCTAGCTTGCTTATTTTTTCTTTTATCTTTTGTTCTTCGTCCATAGCCTTGGCTTAAGAAAAAAATTGCCCAACATTGTCGGAAAAAGGCGGAGAGGGTGGGATTCGAACCCACGGTAACCTTGCGGCTACACACGATTTCCAATCGTGCTCATTCGTCCACTCTGACACCTCTCCAAGACTCTCCTATTATATCAACTTCTGTTTTAGCTTCAGCTCGTCTCTGATTTTTTTAGCCTTTTCCAACACTTCTTTTGCCCCCTTAAACTCGACCCTTTTGACCGCTTGGTCAAACTCTAACCACTCCACTTCTTCCATCTCCCACGAGTGATCTTTTATGTTTCCCGACTGATACTCCATCAAAAAATAAGTCACCAGCTTAAACACTTTTTGCCCAGCCATGGTGTAAACGTAGCGCTCCGGCTCGGGGATTTTAGCAATTACTTTGGCTCTAACGCCACACTCCTCCTCTACTTCCCGCACCGCCGTGTCTTTTAAACTCTCCCCCTTCTCCACCAAACCTTTAGGCAATACCCAGCGATGATAGCCCGAGTGCTTGCACACCAACCAAACAGTTTCGTGCTTCGAGTTTCGTACTTCGAGTTTCCTGTATACCACTCCCCCGGCCGAAAACTCTCGTCGTGACTTTGATTTCATAGTACGCCTGGTGAGACTCGAACTCACGACCTTCTGCTCCGGAGGCAGACGCTCTAATCCTCTGAGCTACAGGCGCTTACGTTGCGGAGGGGACAGGAGTCGAACCTGCAAGCCCTTGCGGGCGCCGCTTTTCGAGAGCGGTGCCTTACCATTCGGCACACCCCTCCAATAGTCAGACGCAGGCAGACAAATTTTCCAGCGCGGAAGATGGCGCATATCCATGTGGCGCCGAGTGAGCACTGCTAAAAATTTTTGTCTGCCGAGTCAATGCTCATGGGTGCGCCCAGAAGGAATCGAACCTTCACCAGAAGATCCGCAATCTTCCGTTGTATCCATTCAACTATGGGCGCCTACCTGTATTTTATCAGCTTTCTTTTTCCAAAGGCACTTTTTCCGATAACCACTTAGCCGACCTGTCCATAAACGTCGCCTCGGGTATCTCTTCCTGAACGTGCTGTTCAAGAATTTTCTTCACTTCTTCTTCGCTGGTATCGCCTAAAAGGAGCATCAGTCTTCCCGGAAAGCTAAGCTTGGTGTCGACGTGTAAAATCTTATCGCTCCACTTGGTCTCAAACCAAAACCGCTTCAAGTCTTCCCATTTGTAAGTCTTATCCCCCGTTAGAATTCCCACCGTGGTAATCTCGTGGCTGGTTTTTTCCGGCTCGACCGTGGCCAAAACATAAGCCACAAACATCAAGGCCGCAATCACAGCGATCAACAGCCACTCTTTCAAAAAAAGGAGTATCACCGCCAGCAAAAAGCCGATGGCACCAATGGTGGTGTAGTATTCCCGATCTCTTTTCTTAAACGGCCGCACCGGCGCCTGCCAGGAAAGTAGCGTTTCCACTTTTACAGGAGCCTTAGGCGCTTCCGATTCCTTAACCTCTTCTTTTTTTAAAGGGCTTGGTTTTCTAAACAGGGCAGTCATATTTATTTATTCTACACCAAAGCGGACCTGTCCGCCGAAGCTTCCGAATGCGAAGCCGGCTAAATCGCCGAGCGAGCAAGTCGTGAAACGAAGGCGGAGGAGGTGGGATTCGAACCCACGTGAGGCTTGCGCCTCAGCGGTTTAGCAAACCACCGCTATGGACCAACTAAGCGACTCCTCCAGTAAAACCCATTATATCAAATTAAACCCAACAGCCTCTAAACAATGATATAATCCTCAAACTTATGTCCGAAAGGCCGTTTTTTACCAGAGAAATCAGCCCTAAGACTATTAAGTTCGAGGTTGTCACCCATCCACGACAACCCCTGGTTGCCTTGGTAGAAAATCTGATTGGCTCAGGTCTTCCGTTTGTCATCCACGCTATTACCGACCAACAGCTCGAAAATTTGAGCGCGCCGCTAAACATAGATAACGACATCAGGGCTCCGATAATCGGCTCGGGGGTCAGCTACCGGTACTTTCCTTTTATATCCGACCCGCAAGAACAAATGTCGGGTACGGTCGCAGTTTTGGGCGATACAAAACGACTCATCTATACTCCCAAAGGTGCCCGTCTCCACCAAATGAGAGATTCTTTCATTTGGGCTTATTCACTGTCCGACAGAACTTTCTACACCCCTCAGATTACTCCTATTGAGGTTGTTGGGCTGTTTATAAAAGAAGGCTATCAGCTTTACAGATCGCCTGACATGGTAGATTTTGCCAAAGATCGGCCTTACAAACTTGAGTCCAACCCAATTGAAATTTCCGAGATTGGCTTCCGCTCTTAAAGACAATTCTAGCGGTGGGGGTGAGACTCGAACTCACAAGCCCTTGCGGGCGCCGGTTTTCAAGACCGGTTCCTTAACCGATTCGGAGCACCCCACCTCTCCTTTACCCTGAAGTACCGAAGGGTAATCTGGTAGAATTATACATTATGCGCTTTCGCCATGCCGTCGTCGCCGGCACCTTTGACCACCTTCACCTCGGCCACCAAAGGCTGCTTTCAGCCGCGGCCGAAAACGCCAACTTGGTTTCTTGCGGCCTGACGGAAAGCAAGCTTTCCCAGCAAAAATTTCTCGCCGGCCTGATTCAAACTCCCGCCTCCCGCCGCCAAACTCTCTCCCGTTTTCTTACTCGTCTTACCAACCGCTACACTATTTTTGACTTAAAAGACGAACTCGAACCGGCCGCTTCTGGCAACTTTGACGCCATCATCGCCTCGACCGACACCGCCAACCAGGTAGAAATTATCAACGGGCTGCGCCGCCAGCGCCACCTCAAATCCTTAAAACCCGTCATCATCGATTTGGTTAAAAGCAGCGACAAAAAAATTCTCTCCTCCAGCCGCATCCGCCAGGGTCAAGTCAGCCGGGCTGGACTCGCTTACGGCCAGATTTTCAGCCGCCGGCCGCTTTACTTACCCAAAAACTTACGGCCTAGCCTTAAAAAACCCTTCAGCCGGCTTTTAACCAGCCGCCAGGTCAGACTGAAACTTACCGCCTCCCGGCCGTTTTTGACCATAAGCGTCGGCGACATTGCCACCATGTCGCTTATTTCCCACGGTTTCAAACCCAACCTGACCGTGGTCGATCTTAAAACCCAAAGGCAGCAAATTTTTACCAGCCTCGCCTCTTTAGGCTTAAACTCCTGGCCCAGGCTGACGGCCGCCAATCCGCCGGGGTCAATTACCTGGAGGCTGACCCAAAAACTACTTGAGTCGCTTGAACAGTTAACTTACCAACCGGGACACCGGGTCATCTTGGTGGACGGCGAAGAGGACCTGGCGGTTTTACCGGCGGTGTTGCTCGCTCCCCTAACCAGCGTCGTCATTTATGGCCAACCCCACCAAGGCCTGGTCTATATCAAAGTCACTGAACGCGCCAAAGCCAAAGCCGCCCGCTTTATCCAAAAGTTTATCTAGACAAAGCCAGCCCCCAAACTACCTTCACCCCTGCCCGCTTGAGCGCCGCCCCCGCCGCCCGCATCGTCGCCCCGGTCGTCCAGACATCGTCGACCAAAAGCGCTTTTTCAGGTAACTTTTCCGCCTCCACCCCAAAAACCCTTTTAACATTCTTTATTCTCTCTTTTCTCGCCATCTCCACCTGCGGCTTGGTCGGTTTGCTCCTCACTAAAAAATCTGTTTTAAGCGGCAGATTAAGCTCGTCGGCCACTATTTTGGCTATAAACTCTGCCTGGTTAAACCCGCGCCAGTTTTTTCGCCGCCAATAAAGCGGTACCGGCACTACCGCCGGCTTGGTTTTGACTAGGTTTCTAAGCTCCAACCCTTGCCGGCTTTTTAGCCCCTCTTTTAATCTCAAGGCCGCCAAACCCCTCATCTCTTTCTCCATGTCCGTCAAAAACCGGTATTTTAATTCATGAATGCCTAAACGCACCAAGCCTCGATAGCTGGCTAGTGTCACCAAACCGTCAAGCCCATGCTTTTTTCTGCAGCCAAAGTGGGTTACCCCGCCGACTGATGCCCGGTTGCACTCCGGACAGCGCCAGCCGGTCTCAAGACTGGTTTCAGCCAAACACCGATCACAAAAATACTGCCCCTCTCTGCCGCAACCGACGCAGCGCCTAGGATAAAGTAGGTCCCAAAAGCCCATCAAATTAAATTATAACCAACTACCACCTGTCACCTTTTAAAACTCCCCAAAGCCTTTCCTCTAAATCGCTATTCCACCCTCCCCATGGCTGCAGTACTTTAGAAAAAGAAGCCACCAAACCCCTCTTCGTATAATGCCAAATTTGTTCTGACCTGTCGCCGTAACGTTTTGCCAAATCTGCCGGCACTGCTAAATATCCTCCCAGCTTAGGCAAAACTGCTACTTTAACCATTGTGCTTAAATCATCCTCAGTTAAGGCATTAACTAACCTTGTCGAAACCCCCCTTACAATGCTCGGTAGGGCTAGCTCAAAAAACAACCCTAGGGCTAATCGCGCTCCAGGATTTTCGGAAAAAGGCGTACTTCCTATGGTGGACCAGGCCACAAGGTTATTAGCCCAGCCATAAGCTGTATACCAAAGCTGCATTCCAAAATAAGTAGCCGCCAACCGCCTCTTCTCTACTCCAGACATTAAGGGCTCTACAAGCAACTCCTTTGCTTCCTGCCAATCTGGCCCATCAACTAAACCCAAATCAAAGGCTCTTTTCAGCCCTGCCAGAGTCGTATGTTCCACTATCTTTTCCTTTCTAAAGCTTGGGTCGATTAAAAATCTTCTCACATCTCTCTTAAACTCATCGCTTATCTCCACCGCCTCCCAAAACGCTCTAGCGGCCGGGCTAACAATCCTTTCGGCCAAAAATGTATAGTAAGCAAAATTAGACTCATTTAAACTTAGTGCTTCGCTTTGCGAAACTATTCCTCTTTTATAGGCGTCTTCTATCACTAAGTCTCTAGCCCCTCTCTTCATTTCCTGCTTAAACTTCTCTGAAACCCCATCATAACTATCTAAGTAAAAAGTCAACTCCCGTTTATCATCTCCGGCAATTTGATCCAAACGACCGTCCACAAAGTCTCTGAGGCGACTCGTGTTTAACTTATTAAACGTCTTCTCTTCACTCATTATGTTCCGCTTAACATCATTATGAAACCGGAAGTAAAAAGCCGGCAATACAAATCCCGTGTGCTTTATTGCCGGCAAAACATCAAGCCAAATCATCTGTCCCCCTTCATTAATCCACATATTTTGCTTACCAAAAGGGTTATCAGGGTGAACTTGAGACCCGTGTTCTATACCCAAAACCGATGATAAATTCCAAACAGTCCTTCTTGTTCTGGCAAATTTAACGTTTTCCCCGTTTGCGACATCAAACCTCACCCCTCTCCCCCTCATTCTCTCTAATACTTGGCCGTAACCCAACCTGCCCAAATCGGCGTAACCTAATGAGTCTGGTGTAACCACCTCTCCGTCAGTGGCCACTGGGACAATTCTATGAATAATTTTGGTGGCTAAATGATCTAATTGAGCCGCTAACTCACTACTTTGAGAAGGAAAAGGTTTTAAACCCCAATTAAGGTTTCTCCAAAATAAATGCCAACTGTCCGGCTCTGCCGTTTTTACCACCGCATTAGGCAGTAACAACGTTCGTCCATAAAACCCTCCGCCCCTGACGTCCTCAACTATCCCTCCAACTACCTGTCTAGTCTCTCCACCTCTATCAAAAGATACGCTTTCGCAGTAAAATCTTCCCCCAGGCCCCAACTCATTTTTACCTACTTTAATTCTCTCACTAGACATAAAATAATACACCTGCCAGTGGCAGGTGTTTTATTATAAAACGGGGTGGAGATGGAGGGTAATGAGCCCTCGTCCGAGAAAAAGTCTTTTAACCGTCTACAAGCTTATCCCACTCCGCCGAGGCTTCGTGGGAGAAAAGTTTGACTCTTAATTTGGGCTAGCCCGAGTCAACTGCTAGCTTACGGTTTGTGTTTGTTTACACCCTGACCCGACTCCGCAAACAAAGTGGGCCAGAATGCCTTACGCTACAGCCAAAGCTAAGCGAGAAGGAGTAAAAACTTCAAATGCTTCCGCAATGAAAGTCTTTACTTTGCTGGCAATTGTGTTGACAGCTGTTTTTTGGTCGATGTTTTAAGACTACTGACCAAAGTCTGCTTGCAGGTGTCAAAGAGCCAATCTCGTCGAATCAAATCATCCCCGAGAGTCAATATTATACCACTTTTCCTCTGATCGTGCGCGCCAACTCCCGGCGCTGCTCGCGCTTTTTAATCGCCTCGCGTTTGTCCCACTTTTTCTTACCCCGGCCAATAGCTACCTCCACCTTGATTCTGCCTTTTTTAACATACATCGCCGTCGGCACCAAAGCCAAACTCTTCCCCTCAATCTTCTTGGCCAAACTCAAAATCTCTTTTTTCTTTAACAAAAGCTTTCTGGACCTGGTTGGCTCATAGTTTCTGTTGTCGGCAAACTGGTAAGGATGAATGTGGGCGTTATGAAGCCACAACTCCCCCTTATCATCCACCCGGGCAAAACTCTCATTAAGGCTCACTTTGCCCTGTTTGGCGCTTTTCACTTCCGCCCCAGAAAGCACCACTCCCGCCTCCACCCGTTCGGAAAGCTCGTAATTAAACCTGGCTTTTCTGTTGATAACTTTCATTTATTCAAATCAAGCGTAAACACCTTTTCATCCGCCAACAAAAAGATCTTGCCTAACTCCTCGTTCACCACCAAATCTTTCACTCCGGCAATCCCCGGCCAGCGGTACTCGGCCTGGTACTCGCCGCTTTTGTCTACCACCACCACTCTGGTTTTGGCTCTGTCCAAAACGTAGATATTGTCCTGGTCGCTGGCGGTAAAAATACCCACCGGCTCGCCAAACGGTTCATTAAGCCCGGTGACCGCAAAAGCGTCCTTAGCCCCTCTGGTGTATTTAACAATCGTCCCGTCGTCAAACAACACATAGATAGAAGCGTCGATCGCCATCGCCACTGCCGCGCTTAAATCATAAGCTTCGCCGGCCAAATACTCTCGCTTATCAGACAGGCCAGCCTCCACCCCAAAATACTTCCAAATCTGCCCCCCATCAACCGCGTCAAGAAGATACAGGTTCCCCCCAAAGCCGACCGCGCTCACGATCCTGCCCCAGCCGTCTGCCGCCACCTCGGCCGCCACCTCACCGCCGCTGACATCAACCACCACCATTTTATCCTTCCCTACCACCATCCCCCGCTCTCCGGTCAAAGCGATTAAGTTCCCCGACCCCACCTCGTCTCCCCCGGCCACAATTTCGCTCGACTTACTGGTCAAATCAAGCTCCACCACCGTCCTCTCTCCTTCTCCCCAGATCAACACCTTGCCCTCGTCGCTCGCCCAAGCCGTCGCCTTAAACCCTTCCTTGACCAAACCAAAATCAAACCACTCGTCAGCCGACTCTACCGCGTACTCTCTTTGCGCCTGGGCCAACAAATCGCCAAGCCTCTTTTCAAGATCGGAAAGCTCCCCGCTCACCTCCCCCTCGTTCTCGGATTTGTAGTTGTCAATCAAACCCTGGGCTTCGCTTAAAAGCGACCGGGCCCGAAGCGGATTAAGCTCCAAAAGTCCTTCCCCTTCATCCACCTTGTAACTTACCTCCTCCACCACTGCTTGATATTTTTCCTCTCTGACTCTAACTTGGCGCTTCCTGCCCGCTAACACCAGGCTCAAGCCAAAAATCACCACCAAAACGATCATCACCGTTGCCGTCGACTTTTTGCCCCGGCTCGCCCCCGGTCTCACAAACACTTCCGCCCCACCTCTTTTACTGACTCTCTCCACGGCTTGCTTAATTAATCCCCTAAATCTCTGCCCCGCCGAACTCGCCAGCGCCGTCAACCTTGACACCGCTGATAGACTTTTTACGTCGGCAGGCTCAACCCCTTTACCCTGAGCGGTTGGGCTGAGCTCACCGCCGAAGCCTTGTCGAATGGGCATCACCACCGCTGCCGCTGCCTGGCTGTTTTCCTCTCTGCCGTGAACCAGCGCCCCGAGACTCTCCACCGCCGCCTCGGCCCGATCCTCTTTTAAAGCCATCTCCAAATGGCTCTCCGGCACAATCTTGAAAAACTGACTAGTCCCCACCACCAGCTTGTCGAAAGCCTTAAGTTCGCCCGAAACCACCTGCTGGTTTTCCTCGGCGGCCAACAACCCCACCACCGCCTCGTCCCTTTTAAGATACACCTGCCCGCCGCCTCTTCTTCCGGCATAAACCAGCTTTTTCTCCCCCAATGGCACGATTACCGCCAGCGCCATATTAAGCTCCACCTCGTTGTAAAACTCGGCCGCCAAACTCTCCATACTCTGGGATACTTTTTTAAGCCTGCTTTCCGCCTCGTTGGAATAATAAATCTCCTGGAGTCTGACAATTATCTCTTTACCGAATGAGGCAATCTCGATCTCCTTTTTGGCCGCAAAACTCAAAGCCGCGATCAACTGACCATGGCTAGAAAGTTTCTCCCCTTCCGGCAAAAACACGTGCACCTGCGACCAAGTGGTTTGGTTCACCGTCCCGACAATTTTGGCCACGTTAAATTTCATAACACTATTAGTCCTAAGATTAATACTACCATTGCCAGCCCCACCAAGGCTTTGGCCGCCACCAAAAGCCTCTTTTCCATTAAACCGTTAATGGTTTTGTTCATCAAATTCACCTGCCGCACCACCACCAAAGAAAAGGCCAGGTAAAGTAGCAGCAACAGGATCACCGCCGCCTTGCCCAGTATGACCGCCTCCAACTCAATCATTCCCTGCCGGGTAATAAACTCGATGAATTTGTCAAAAGGCGTCATCTCGCCCTCCCCATAATTTTCTCGTGCTCTTCTTCGAGCTTTAATTCATTCAAAATCTTTACCACCCGGTTAGGCTGGGGCACGCTCTCGATGGTAAACTCACGCTTCTCCCCCGCCGTCTGCATCGCCACATCGCCAAAGTCAAACACGGCTCTGGCCACCCCGCCTTGGGTGTAAGTCACATCCTCGATGTTGTCGATCTTGGCCTCACTCACCTCTTTGTAAAGTAAGTTATAAAAATCAATGTCGATCACCCGCTCGTCGGTAACGATAAACACATGGAAATACCAGGAAATAAACTTCTCATAGACAAAAGCAATCACGATCAGATACCAGATAACAATGGCCATAAACTGGAAATTTGCCGGCAAAAAATCGATGACCGGCACTACCCTCAACGCAGCCGGCAAAAACACCATCGCTAGTGCCGTCAACAGCCAACCGACCTGGGTAAACCAATGCTGGCGCAAAAGCAAAATAATCTTTTCTTTAACTTCCTGGGTTTCAAACTTAACCCCCCTGGGCAAAATGCAAAAAGCGCTTAGAGCCTGGTGTTTACTCCTCTCCCCTTTGAGCCTCTCCTCCACCGTCACGTACTTTGCCCCCAAGCCTGGCTTTTGCTCCACTGGCTTTTTAAGGTTGAACCCTTTCTGGGAAGCGCCTTTGGCGCTATTTACCTGAGCTGCAGCGAAGGAGGGTTCAACCTTGCTGGTGACTTTCTTTTTTCCCGACACAAAGATGTCTACCATTATCTCCTTTCAACGTTATACAGCGGCCCGACAATCTGGATGTTCGCCGGCGCCCTAAGGTTAAACCAGTCTTTAAACTCCGATCCGGTAAAAGCCACCCCGTCGACCGTCACCTGGGTGGTTCTGCCTTCGCCAAAATCGGCTCCGATCGCTACACTGCCCGCTCCTCCGCTTAAAGGCGTTACCCCTCGACTGGACAACTCTTGCCTGACGCGAGCCGCGTCCCAGGTATCGGTGCCTTCGGGGTTAGGTTTGTCTACCTGATAAAGATGGGCTCGTACCGACGAATCGGCTCTCGCCAGCAAAATCACGTTGGCAATGTCGGCCACCTCCTCACCCTTAAGCCAGGCCGACTTGCCGTATTCATTTCTCCAACCTTGCGCCGCATAAAAACACGGAGACTCTTTGTCGTAAGCCCGCTCATTAAGATCGCCAAAACCGCCGACGTCGCCCGAAGTGTCCCTCATTCTTTTGGTCCACGGCCGCTGGCTCCCGCCCCAAACGTCGCTGTTGTAAAAGGTGTAACCGCCGTCGGTCGAAGAATACCAACCCGTCACCGTCTGGCCGCCGCTCACCATAATCTCTCCCCGCGTCGCCTCCACCGCCGTTTTCCAAGCACCCGTTTTCTTCTCCGGCTTCCACACCTGGCACGCTTGGGTGGTGCAAATCTCTTTGGCGCCGTTGTCGGTATAAGCCAAAGCATAGCTTCTGGCCGCCACCGCCTGGGCCTTCAACGCCTCCAAGGGCCAACTTTCCGGCATCTCGTAAATCCCCAGTAAATATTCGTCCAACGGCATCGACCCCTGCCCCTGAACCTGAATCTGAATATTTTCCTTGCCTGCCTCAAAACTAATACTGTTAAAGTAGGCGTTCAAAATCGCTCTGTAATCCTGCCCTACCTTGGACCGGCCATAAGCCCCGTACTGGTTCATCCCCACCCTGTGGGGAATACCATAAGTATAAAAAGCAAAGGCGCTGCCAAACCCAGGGTCAAGTTTTCGGTCGTCGGTACAATACAAAGGCCCCGCCCCCAAAGACTGGGGCAAATTGAGACTGCCCAGTTTGGCGGCAATAATCTGCTGCTGCTGCGCCGTCAGTGAGGCGATCTGTTGCGACAATTTTGCCTGATAAGACTTGGCCCCGGCAATCTCCCCCTCAAAAAACTCCGCCTCTTTATCAAGCTTTGCCTGTAAATCCGCCAACCTGACTCTATCCGCCTCGACTTTTTGTTTGTCTTTTTCCAGCTGCAACAAATCCGCCGTAATCTGGGCGATAATCTGTTTGTCCTGGTCAGTCACCGTTTGCCGGTAAAATAGGTCCGAAATCAAGTTTGACGACGTCCCGCCGGTCAACAAAAGCACCAGTCCCGACGGCGCCCGGCTGGCCTTGTAAAAAGACACCACCCGCTCGGAGAGTAAGGCGTACTGGACCGCAAAATCTGCTTCCCGCGCGGCAATGCTGGCCTCAAGGCCCCGTAACTGCCCCTTGGCCTGCTCGATCCCGGCCCTGATACTGTTTAGCTGCTCTGTCAACCGGGCCAGCTCGCCCTCCAAGGGTTTGGTAGCGGCAATGCTTTGCTCCCGCGCCCTTGACAACTGATTAATCTGCTGCTGTAAATCGTCAATCGGGTCAATCGCCCTTACCCCCACTACCACTACTGCCAACACTGCCACCAAAGCTATCGTTTTAACTATGGTTTTAACTATCGATTTACCCATCACCTCTCTATTGTATCAACAATCGTCTTTCTTATGCTAAACTTGAGGTAATGAGAAAGTTGCTAACTCTGCTTTTAGGTAGCTTGGTGTTAATTGTCCCGTTATTTTTTGCCAAGCAGGCTTTTGCAGCCTGTTCTCCAACCTGTATGTCTGGTGATTGTACCATTGGTCTTTGCGATACATGTTCGTGGTGTACCGCCCCCGCTCCTAGCGGCGCTTGCCCTGGTGGCTGCTCTTCGGGCTTCTCCTGCCAGTTTATCGGGGGAGATATTACCAACCCCAGTGATTGGGGCTGTCGTTCTGCCTCGAGCCCCTCTCCCGGCGGCGGAGGCACTACCCCCGGCACCAGCACCGCCCCTCCTCCTTGTCCTGCGGCCGGTGGAGGTGACGGCGTTTCCACCGCTCTAGGTTGTATCCCGACAGACGACCCGGCCGCTTTGGTCAAGTGGTTCTTATACTGGGGTATCTTGGCCGGCGGCGGCATTGCCTTCATCCTATCTCTCTGGGGCGGCATTACCATCATCCTGGCCGCCGGCAACCCGGAAAAAATCAACGACGGCAAACAAATCATCGGCTCGGCCCTTTCCGGTTTACTGATCATTGTTTTTTCAATTTTTCTTCTCCGCTTTATCGGTGTCGACGTCCTCCAAATACCAGAGTTTATCAAATGACCAAACTAGCTCTACAATTCCCCGGAGGAATCGGCCAAATAGACGAAGGCGACTCGAGCATCTTCGGCTCCGGCTGGAATTTTGGCAACAAACCCACCCCAGCAGAAATCATTAACCTGGTTATTCCTTTTGTTTTTGTCATCGCCGGCATTATTCTTCTGGGGATGATCGTCGCCGGCGGCTTTACCATTTTTACCTCTGCCGGCAATCCGGAAAAAATCAAAAAAGGCCAGGGTATGCTGGTCAATGCCTTAGTTGGCTTCTTGGTCATCTTTGCTTCTTACTGGATCATCCAGCTGCTTGAGGCCACCCTGGCCATCAACATCTTTTAGCTATGACTCTTCCCCGGCACATCGCCATCATCGCCGACGGCAACCGCCGTTGGGCCAAACTAAAAAACTTGCCCGAGTTTTCCGGCCACGAACACGCTGTCCGCGTCACCATGGAGTCTTTGGTCGACCGCTGCATTGATTTAAAAATTCCCTATCTTACTTTCTGGGTCTTTTCTACCGAAAACTGGCGCCGCGGTAAAACTTGGGTCGATAGATACTTCAAATTACTGCGAAGTTTTTTTAACGAAAACGTCGACAAGTACCAAAAAAAGGGTGCCAAGCTCAATTTAATCGGCGATCTTACCAAGCTCCCACCTGACATCAAAAAATCTTTGGAAGATTGGCGTCAAAAATCAAAAGATAATCAGAAAATTACCGTCACCATTGCCATCAACTATGGCGGCAGAGATGAAATCTTGCGCGCCATCAAAAAATTTGTCAACGAACTACGAACTACGAACTACGAACTAGAGAAATTTTCGGAAGAAAATTTCTCTAATTTCCTCGACACCCATGACCTCCCCGACCCGGACCTTCTCATCCGCCCCGGCGGCCACTCGCGCTTTTCCGGCTTCATGCTTTACCAAGCCGCCTACGCCCAGCTCTACTTTACCGCCACCTTATTCCCCGACTTTGACGCCGGGCAGCTTGATAAAGTGCTCGACTGGTACGCCAAACAGCAGCAGAATTTGGGTAAATAACTCTTGACAAAACAACTTCATAAAGCCTACCATGAAACCAGTGAAATTCTTAAAGAAATTTTTTAAGAAGAATAAAAAGCTTAAACCGCTTTTAGGCTTAGGGTTTTTGGTCGCGGTTCTCGGGTTAGCGGTAATTCAGGCACAAAATTCTCAAAGGGTTGGCAGCGAGGCAAAAAGTGATCTTAAATGCGGCACTACAGGAACGATTGGTCAATGCGGTACGGTTGGCGGTTGTTTTCCAGGCTATCGATGTAAAGGTTATAAAAGCATCATCTTTCCTAATCAGATTTATTACTGTATACGTGACGCGTTTTGTCCTCGAGAAACCACTGGAGAGTGCTTTGTAGGTTCTGAGGGGATGTGCGGCAGTGCTGCCGGTTGTAATCCGGGACAAGAGTGTCAGGTTAAACAGGAAGGGGATAAAGATATTTACTCCTGCGTCAATAATTCAGACAAGTGTCGCGTTGCGACTCCGGGAGGATACTGTAACGACCAAATTGAGTGTCCCTCGTCCCAAATCTGTGCCCAAACGCCAGGCGCAGGCCCAGGTGAAGGAACTTGCGAAAGTCTTTGTGGTAACGGCTTGTATTGCTCCTTTGATCCTTCTAAGAAACCTCAAGGAGCCTCTCGCTGCTCAACTAGTGGAGGAGTTCTTGCCTTTTGCTGTCCCAAGGGTCAGATTATCGTCGACGGACGTTGTCTCAGCGGTTCTGGGGGCAGCTCTAGTCCTAAGCCCTCACCTACCCCCGAAGGTGAATCACAAGTACCTGGGCTGCCGACGGTGTCAGGAAAACCCTATCCGCTTTAAAGCTAA